>JBBRPT010000026.1:0-63398 GCA_038227635.1 Leptolyngbyales cyanobacterium
TATGCCATCGGGTAAATGCGCGATCGTGCCTTACCAATGCCGATGTTATTTTTGAACGTATCCGATCGTGGGTCATAGCAAAATCAGGTAGAGACGTTTCGGTGGAACGTCTCTATGCCATCAGGTAAATGCGCGATCGATTGCATTCATCCGTGAATTTAATATTTGAAGGCGACCCATTATTGGTCACGGCAAAGTCTTAGACGTTCCACCGGAACGTCTCTACGGCATTGGATAACTTTATTATTGGTTCTATCTACGGATGGTTCGCTCCAATCCTCCACCTTTAAAACAAAAAACCCCAGCCGTGAAGCCGGGGTGAATAATCAGGGTGCATCTACCATTCCTCTATTCCCTAAAGGAGAGATGCCATCCGGGAAAACCTGCGAAAATCTTTTTTCACCTTGAACTTAAAGCCATGCAGTATCCTCAAACCCCAGACGGGCGCTATTTTATAGTCAAAGGGCGACTCTGGCGATGTTCTAACCCCAAGCTAAGCGAGGAGGAACGATCGAGCCTCGTCAAAGACCTGATGAGCGCTCGTCGAGCCGTTAGACAAGCCATAGAGAACGACGATGAGAGTGCCTTAAATGAGGCACGCCAACACGTCGATGCTGCCAAAGTTGCACTCGGCGAGCGGGGTGCCGTCTGGTGGACGGATGACGCACCTGACTACAACCGCAAACTGGTTAAAAATACACCCTACGCGGGGTGGTATGACGAGATCACGTCATCGTCTGCCCTTTAACTTGGGGTTGGTTTGCGTGCCTGCGATCGAGAACGCCGCATTGTAAAGCTTCTCGTTTGCCTCCGCCGACTTAAACAAATCGACTACGGGATGGGGATAGTCAACGCCTAATCTCATCCCAAATCGCTGTTGTTCGACGGGCAAAAGCTTCCAGGGTTCATGGACTTTAGACGCAGGCAGAGCCACCAGTTCAGGAAGCCAATGCTTCACATAGTCGCCTTGCAGATCGTAATCTTTGGCTTGTTTGGTGATGTTAAAAAACCGGAATCCACGGGCATCGTTTCCCACACCTGCCGTATAGTTCCAGTTTGCCCAATTGCTGCACACGTCATAGTCAATCAGCAGTGACTCAAACCACTCGGCTCCCATTTGCCAATTGATGCCCAAGTTTTTGGTGAGAAAACTCGCAACGTTTTGCCGCCCACGATTAGACATAAAGCCCGTTGCTGCCAGTTCTCGCATATTGGCATCCACGAGCGGAAATCCGGTTTTGCCTTCGCGCCAGAGATCAAACCGCTCCCAGTCTTCTTTCCAGGGAAGCGAGACTCCTTGTAAGCCCGATCGTCTAAAAATTCGCGCCCCATGCTTGGCACAGATAAATCGAAAATAATCGCGCCACAGCAACTCAAAAATCAGCCAATACGTTGAGTCATTCTTAGTTCGCTGAGACTCATAATCCTGCACATGCCAGTAGATGTAGCGAGGTGATAGACATCCTAACGCCAGCCAAGGTGAGAATTTTGATGAATAATCTGCCCCCAGCATTCCGTTGCGAGTTTCTTTGTAAACCTTCAGATGATCGTGCTGCCAAAAATAATGGTCTAGTCTAGCAATACCTGCCGTTTCTCCACCTTTGAAAGCAATAACCCCACGCGGGTCAGAGACGGGAGCGTCTAGCCCAAAATCCGACAGGGTGGGCAACTTGCCCGCTTCGATATCAGGCAATGCAGGCAGCGATCGAGGTGTGGGAAAAGCTTCGTAGACCTTGACCTCTTTTTCGACCTCTTTGCGAAACCGAGTAAAGAGTTCAGGAACGTCTTGAATGTCAAAAGGCAAATCATCAGGGTGATAAAGAGTGTGACCCCATGAGGCGATCGCCGAGATATTTGCTTCTTGCAACGTCTTCTCAAGTGCTGTCTCTACTGCCAACTCTTCTGACGTAGTTTCGCGATAAAACCGAACGGTTGTAACTCCTAATTCTTGCGCCAGAGCGGGAATGATCTCTTCGGGAAATCCTTGGCGCAGGATCAGATCGCTGCCGATCGCTCTCAATGACTCCTGCAAATCTACAATGCTCTCAAGCAAAAACTGAGCACGAAACGATCCCGTCTTAGGAAATCCATGAGAAGTCTTCCCCGATTGTCTAGGGTCAAAACAATAAGCCGGAATCACATCGCCTCCAGCCTTCAACGCTTTTGCGAGCGGCTCATGGTCGTGCAAGCGGAGATCGTTGCGATACCAAACGAGAATTCGGGGCTTAGTCACAGAAGAACTCAAATCAAGATTACTCCTTGATCTTAGCGTTTATAAAGAAAACTAAAGGGGGCAAGTCTCGCCAAAAAACAGAGGACGAAACGCATACTAAGCGATCGTCCTCTATCTCTATTAGTAACCCCTTCAACCCACGATTAGCCAAGCAGCGAATTCTGCAGCGCTACTGAAACTTGAACCTGTTCCAGTGCACTTTTGAGTAATTGCAGCGCTAAAATCGCCAAAATCGCCGAGAAGTCGAGTCCGCCGAGGGGAGGAATAAACGATCGAAAAATATTCAAGTAGGGATCAGTGAGTTGACTCAAAATCGAGAAGGGAGGGTTGAGCCAGTCAATCGTAGGAAACCAACTTAACAAAATCCGAATAAATAGCAGCACTAAATAAATGCCAACAAAGCCACTAATAGTGCTGATAAGCAGTTGCAAAGGACTATCCATAGTGTTGCAGATTCCTTGTTAGGGTCTAGGGGTCTTTATGATTTGTACACAGTTTAAACGATCTTCACGCGCTTGTGGTCGCTCTCACGAAGCATTCTAGCGCTATGGCTCCTCGGTCAATGACCGTTCTCGATCGACCTCGGTTGCCCGTCCATTCACATTGCCTAACTGTTGTCTGACATCGTCGATCGCATCATTGAGTTGAGCGATCTTGTCTTCTAGGCTGCGTCGGGATAGTTCTATATTTTGCTCAGCAGAGCCACGAATCGATCGCTTTTTTTTGCCATTTTCAGGCTTTAACAGGGGTTCTTCAGTCACGCCTTCTAGCCGCTGAGCTGTTAATAGAGACCCTAGTACGCCTCCAATGACACCTCCTAAAATCGCCCCAACCACAAAGCCACCTGAAAAATTATCTTGTTGACCCATCACTCATACTGCTCACTTCAACTGAGTCGCACCTTCAGCTTAACGCCGTTCGACCAAAACGATAACTCGATTCACCTCAGAATCAGGTGCCAAATGTGCGATCGCCCGCGTCGCCCAACCCGGGGACGATAAAGCCTTTTTCATTTAGCCCTTCGTCGATCGCCGCCGTATAAATATTCAAGCTGGGATAAGCAACACTCAACTTTTGCAGCGCTGGAGGTGCCGCCACAACCGCCACAATTCTCACCAATGCGGGATCGACACCTCGTTTGGTCAATTCTTCCATCGCCGCGATCGTGGTTCCTCCGGTCGCCAGCATCGGGTCGGTGATCAACACATGAGTTTGCGGACTGATCTGGTCAGGAAGACGATTGAGGTAACAACTCGCCTCTAAAGTTTCCTCATTTCGCACGAGTCCAAGGTGATAAATCGAGGCTAGGGGGAGAATTCCTTGCGCTCCATCGAGCAGGGCGAGTCCGGCGCGAAGAATCGGAACCACCACGATCGGCACTTCGGGATTAATAAACGTCGCAGGACAGGGTGACAGCGGAGTCTCAACCGTCGTTTCCATCGTCGGGAGCCATTCACGGATTGCTTCGTAGGTGAGCCATCGCCCTAACTCAGTCATGGCACTGCGAAAGAGGGCAGAAGGAGTAGCCGCATCACGGGCTACGCCCAACCAGTGTTTGATCAGGGGGTGAGGCGGAACGTAGACACGCAGTTGAAGAGTCATAAGCGATCGAGCAACCTCAGCAGGTCAAAAGTTTGCATCATCATACTCTCTTCCTGCCGATGTTTCAGGCAATCTCAGCAGGTTGTGGATAAAAAGATTCTATTAAATCTAGCCGAAAAAATTTCTCTGGTTATTTATTGAGAATAATTAGCAGTAGTATTGACATTGATTCTCAACTAGGTTTATAGTTCTCTACAGTGTTCTCCTCTCTAGAGGAATCGGCGCGGACGTAGAATGAATGAGTTTTGCGTCCGTTTTTTAATGCTGAGATAGCATGACGATGAACGCTTTGATGATTTCAGTGATTGTTGCAGAGACAGGTTCTCGATCGGGAGGGTCAATCAATGGCTGCGATTAAGAGCCTGACTGATGTAAAAGAAAGGTTCTACATTGCAGGCTTCTGTATAATCGAGCTGACAGTGACCTGCTATTAAATCGGCAATAACAGAGACTCTGCATTCTTGAGGCTGACACTCTTGAAAAGTCGCAATTCCTTTTCTTAACTGACATTGCCGGGTTAATAATTGAGCAACAAACAATAAGTTAGACAAGAAAAATGTCAAATCTTGTTGATTCAAAACATCATGTGTCTATGATTCTTTGGATTTGTGGGGAAAATCAAATCCTTGAAACTGCTATCGAGGTGGGTGTCGCCCCTGTGTCCTGCTACGAAATCGCCTTAGCTCAACAGCGAGGAAGACTAGAACTGCCTCGTGCGATCGATCAACGGTTTGAGGAAGCGTTGAAACCATCTGGCATCGTACTGTTTCCGCTAACTGCCAAAATCGCTTACCAAGCGGTCAATTTATCCCCAATCCACGTAATCCCTTCGATCGCTTGATTATCGCGACTGCACTAGTGTACCAAGCAAAATTGTCCAGTATTGATGGTGTGTTTGCTCAATATGTAGAACTCGATACGTGCTTGATGAAGTAGATAGCGCACTCTCTCATAACGCCCTGAAAATCCTAGTTGTGTACTCCTTCTAGAGAACTTGGTGGAAGAGCGAGACGGCAATTTCAGGCTGATTCTTCTGTTTATTTCATACCAATCGCAAAGACGGTTCATATCACCCATCTCCTACCGTGCCCTCAACTCCGATACACTGAAGAGCAGTGGCATTATCATCATTCTTTCATGGCTTCCGTCTCAACTTCTTCTCAATATCCCGCAGAGTATGACGCGATCGTCATCGGTTCTGGCATTGGTGGGTTAGTCACCGCCACTCAACTTGCCGCTAAAGGAGCCAGCGTTTTAGTGTTAGAACGCTATTTGATTCCTGGAGGCAGTGCGGGTTATTTTGAGCGATCGTCCGAAAATGGTGAATCGGGCTATCGCTTTGATGTCGGGGCATCAATGATTTTTGGCTTTGGCAAACAGGGCACGACAAATCTGCTGACTCGTGCGCTAGATGCCGTCAATATGAGCATCGAAACCATTCCCGATCCGGTACAGATTCACTATCACTTGCCCAATGGATTAGAGCTAAAAGTCCACAAGGATTATGAAAAGTTTTTACAAGAACTAATTGAACAATTTCCCCACGAAGAGAAGGGAATTCGGCAGTTTTATGACGAGTGTTGGAAAGTGTTTAACTGCCTCAACGTGATGGATTTGCTGTCGCTAGAGGAGTTGGGCTATCTGACGCGGGTGTTTTTCCAGCATCCGCTTGCCTGTTTGGGGTTGGTAAAATATTTGCCCCAAAACGCCGGAGATATTGCGTGTCGATTTATTAAAGATCCCGCGTTGCTAAAGTTTATCGACATGGAGTGCTATTGCTGGTCGGTGGTTCCAGCCGATAAGACCCCGATGATCAACGCGGGAATGGTGTTTAGCGATCGTCACTATGGCGGCATCAATTATCCCAAAGGCGGAGTCGGGCAAATCGCTCAAAAGCTGGTAGAAGGCTTAGAAAAAGCGGGAAGTCGAATTGAGTATAAAGCCAGAGTCACCCAGATTTTGCTAGAAAATGGACGCGCTGTGGGAGTCACTCTCGCATCTGGCAAAACCTATCGAGCCAAGCGAATTATTTCTAACGCGACTCGCTGGGATACCTTCGAGAAACTTGTTCCCTCGTCTGAGATGCCCAACGCTGAAAAGAAGTGGCAGCAGCGCTATCAGCAGTCACCGAGTTTTCTCAGTCTGCATTTAGGGGTTAAATCAGAAGCCCTGCCGATCGGGACAGAATGCCACCACATTTTGTTAGAAAACTGGGACACGATGGAAGCCGAGCAAGGCACTATTTTTGTCTCGATTCCAACGTTGCTCGATCCGAGTCTTGCGCCCGACGGGTGTCAGATCATTCACACCTTTACACCAAGTTGGATGGAGCATTGGCAAAATCTATCGCCTAGCGAGTATGAAGTCAAAAAAGAGGCGGCGGCAAAGCGAGTCATCGATCGCTTAGAAACCATTTTCCCGCATCTCAGCCAGCACTTAGATTATCAAGAAGTCGGCACTCCCAGAACGCATCGTCGATTTTTAGGACGCGATAACGGCACCTATGGTCCGATCCCCGCCCGCAAGTTGCCTGGACTGTTAGGAATGCCGTTTAACCGAACAGCGATCGCGAATCTCTATTGTGTGGGTGACAGCACGTTTCCGGGTCAGGGCTTAAATGCGGTGGCTTTTTCTGGATTTGCTTGTGCCCATCGGGTCGCAGTCGATTTAGGGTTATAAAACGGCCTTAATTTGTGATCAGAAACACATGATGTTGGTAGTCAAAATCACAAATTTGAACTTGTGTTTTGCAGATTCTTTTGTTTATGCCGAAAGATGAATATCGAAAGAGATAGGTATTTTTGATCCCAAAGAATAACTACCCTTTTGGGTAGTGTTAAGTTTTGATAAGAGCTTTTATTAATATAAATAAGGATGAGGTTAGACAGTTTTGATCCAGGGCTAGATCAAAGTTAAGAAAAACTACATCCCTTACATGGAGGATATCCTGGGTGCCTTGAGTTCAGACAGTTTACTGAACTTTAATCAATGGCTCGGCAATTCTATTCCTATCTTTACGGAAACCCAGCTTCCTATATGTATCTTGTTAGTGAGACACGAGTCAATCATTAATCACGGTCTCAACACATGAACGCAGAAAGATTGACTCAACTAGACCACAAAGGTAGCGTTATGTCCAATACAGAACTGACTTTTTCATCGCTGCATTCTGATCAGTCAAACTCGCCTCGTTTTGATTTACTAAGCCCAATTCGTCAGTGGTTAGATGGGGTTGAAATTCACGATCAAAAGCTCGCCCATCTCATCTGCCAAATGATCCCAGCTCAATGTCCGTTTGAGCGTGACATTAATCTTTTCGGTCGCAAGATCGCACACATTCCTCCAATGTGCAAGATTAATCCACTTTACGATCAGCTTGTTGGATTGAGATTTCGCTCACTTTGCTATCTCGTTGATGAATGTGGTGAAACCCTCTGGTGACCTGAGTTCGTTGCAACAATAAGCGCCCTTAGCCGCTTCATAACCAAGGGCAGACTATTCTTCTCTAGCTAGGTAACGCGACTAATTGAGACTCGATCGCCTCATGACTCAAATCTCGACCGATGAAAACTAATCGAGTTTGTCTCACTTCTTCGGGCTGCCAGGGACGATCGTAAAACTGCTCAAACCGTGATCCTACTCCCTGCATGACCAACCGCATTGACTTATTAGGAACGGCAACAAACCCCTTCACACGGTAGATTTCTTGCTCTTGCACCAACGCTTCTAGCCGCGCTTTTAACTGCGATGGGTCAAAGGCTCGATCTAAGATGACATGGGTCGAGACAATCTGATCGTCGTGATCGTGGTCTTCCTCAAAATCGTGATGACTCGGACGGGCTTCTAGGTCATCCTCAACCGCAGCATTAAAGCCGAGCAACACATCAGAGTCGAGCGTTTGACTTCGACCGTTTGAGACGATTTTCACCGCTCTAGAAAGCTCGCGCTGCACCAGCTCTTTGACTTGAGCGTGAACGCTGTCATCCACTAAATCGGTCTTGTTGAGAATCACGAGATCCGCGCAGGCAAGCTGGTCTTCAAAAAGTTCTTGAAGCGGCGTTTCGTGATCGAGATTGGGGTCAGCCTGCCTCTGTGCCTCAACCGCTTGTAGATCGCTTGCCAACGTGCCCGTCGAAACGGCTTCGCAATCAACGATCGTAATCACTCCGTCCACTGTCGCCGCGTTGCGAATCTCATGCCAACGAAAGGCTTTAATCAATGGTTTAGGAAGCGCCAATCCAGATGTCTCAATCAGAATGCAATCAAGGCTGTCTCTGCGCTTGAGAAGTTCTAGCATCGTGGGCAAAAATTCTTCCTGGACAGTGCAGCACAGGCAACCGTTGGTCAGTTCAACAATATTAGATTGCGGCTCTACTTGATCGTCTGAGCAGACTTCGCACGACTTCAATAAGTCTCCATCGATCCCCAATTCGCCAAACTCGTTGACCAAAACAGCGATGCGTCTGCCCTGATTATTTTGGAGCAGGTTACGAATGAGAGTCGTTTTACCACTCCCTAAAAAGCCCGTGATCACCGTAACCGGAATCTTTGCAGCCATACTGTCTCCTTTCAAACTGGAATCCTGGCGGCTTAAGGGTTTTCGATTAGAAAATCATCAAGCCACCAGGATTCAAAATAACGTGATTGGTGGAGAAATGGTAAGCGAACAGTTATTCAACCGTTGCCATCTCGGTAGCGCCACGGGTGCGTTTGCGAGTCAGCAAATTAAATAGCTGAACCCCGATCGCTTTAACCAAATTCCCTTCTAGCTCTTGGAACATCTTCATGTTTAGACCAAACGCATCGTTGGCTTCATCGACGATGCGATCGTCCATTGCGTCATCGACTTCAACTTCATTCAGCCGTTGACGATACATGGCTTTAAATGCTTTTTCGTCAGGAATTTGCTTAAATGAGTAAAACGCTAATCCTTCTTCATCAGACAAATTCATGGCATTTTGAGCAATCTTTCTCAGAATTTGTCCGCCTGACAGATCGCCCATATAGCGAGTGTAGAGGTGAGCAATCAGCAACTCTGGCTGAGTCTGAGCAATGTCGTGAATGCGTTGAATGTAGAACTTGGTCGCTTCAGACGGGGCAACTTCTGCCTTCCAGTTTGCGCCAAAATAATAGGCGAGGTCTTGTTCTAGACTAGCCTTGCGGTCTAGCTCTGGAAAGTAGAGTTTGCCAAGAACGGGATGCTCACGGTGATTGTGCATCTCTTCTTCCATCGCTGAATAAACGAAATAGAGATTTGCCACCAATTTGCGGTAAGAATTCTTCTCAACCGTGCCCTTTAAGAAACAGGAGATAAATCCTGTGTTCTCCGCCATTGTGTGCGCTTTCTTGGTGCCCTCGCGGAGTTTCGTTGCTAAATTACTGCTCATTCTAAACTTCCCAACACTAAAGTAGTTTGCTGGCGTGTCAAGCCTCAAAGGTCAATCGAATCTAGACTTTGAATTCAGAAGACACAAAGCTCTCGAATTCAAAATCCGAAATCGGTAAAGTCCGCATCTTTTGTTACGTTAATCTGATTTGATGAGCGTTTTTATTACAAATTCTTACACTGGGAAGTGATCGTCTACAGTGTCTATCGTCAGTGCCGTAGGTTGACAACTGTAGAGTGTGGGTCACAGTTTCGTGGCTGAGATCAGGAGTGAACTTGAGCGATCGATAAAACAAGTCTCCGATCGAGGTGTCTGTCCGAAGATGCAGCCGCTCGAAGTGATTACCCGCTTCGGCAATCACGTGCTCAACCAAGGCGCGACCCACTCCTTGCCGTCGACAGTCTGTCAAAACATACAACCGTCGGATTCGTCCAACCGTCGCAGCTTGGGCGTAAGGGTCAAGATTTAGCCCGCACGTTCCGATGGTGCGATCGCCGTATTGAGCTAGAAATAAAGCTTCTCCGGGACGATCGAAGCAGTTGGTTCCAGCAGTTCAGTCAGAGATCAGACGACGAATTGCGTTGAAGCCATTGCTTGAGCTTTCTAAAAGCAGGTCAGTAAGAGCGTAAATTGGAAGTTCTGCAACTCTTTGAATTTGTAGCGTCATGGCTCGTTGATCGACGCTTGAACCTGCTGAATTTGCTCGATCGTTCTTCTCCTCTACCGAATGTCTGAGAAATCAGTGTCCTTGTCCTCTTTGAATTAACCGAGAGGACAAAACACTATGAGAGTTAGGACTGTGATTCCTAGCTCGATTTCGTTCACCGTTGAGTTGCGATGCTCAACCGAAAAACGTTATCGAGCCAGTGTTACTTTAGATTTGCAAGGGCGTTATATCTTCATGTCGTCTGGCATTATTCCGAGCGTTGGCGATTCTATTGAAGACTTTGTTTCACACCTGAGTGAGATTGCGTCCAATCAACTGGCATTAATCAAATGGGATGGCACGAGCGACTTGACGACTGAGTATCAAATCGTCCGAGTTTTGCCAGGATATCAAGCTGAACGATCGCTAGCGAAGTTCAACATTGTTCTGGGAAATGGTTCACTGATTCAAGTGGAGGAATTGCACAACAAAATCACCATTCAACTCTAGAAAGTTGGGCGTTAGGGAGCCGCCGATTACCTCTTGGGATAGTAAAGCAATCTTTGAATAGTCTCTAAATCAAACAGGCTGAGAGGGTTGTTTCGCAGGATCAGTCGAGATCGCTCTCGCGGTTCGAGCAATCCATTTAGTGGCGATCGGCATTCTCCAGCCCGTACCAAAAGCGCGGTCGGTGATTTTTAGTCCCGGTGGTGCCTGACGACGCTTGAATTCTGCAATGGTTACGAGTTTGATAATGCGATCGACAATAACTTGCTCATGCCCAGCAGCAACCATTTCGGTAGCGGACTGATGTTGATGAATTAGACGATCGAGAATGTCGTCCAAAATCTCGTAAGCGGGCAGCGAGTCTTGATCCACCTGACCAGGCTTTAACTCAGCACTCGGCGCTTTGGTGACAATGTTGGCAGGAATGATGTTAGAACCGAGCCATTTACAAATGGAGTAGACGCGGGTTTTGGGAACATCGGCGATCGCGGCAAGTCCCCCATTCATGTCGCCATATAAAGTGCAGTAGCCGACCGCCATCTCAGATTTGTTGCCCGTAGAAAGCAGCAGATAGCCGAATTTGTTGGAGATTGCCATCAACAACGTGCCCCGAATTCGAGACTGAAGATTCTCTTCTGCAATGCCAAACTCTGTCCCGTTAAACAAATCTTCTAGGGTTTTGTCATAACGCTGCATGAGATTCGCGATCGCCAATGTCTGAGTTTTGATCCCAATATTTTTGGCGAGTTCCAACGCATCGTCCACCGAGTGATCAGAACTGTAGGGCGACGGCATTAAGACACCCAACACATTTTCAGCACCGAGAGCAGAGGCAGCGATCGCGGCAACCAACGCCGAATCAATGCCGCCACTTAACCCCAACACGACTTTAGAAAAGCCACACTTGCGCGCATAGTCCCGCATGCCCATCACCAGCGCTGCCCAAATTTCGGCTTCGTCACAATCGAGAGCAGGCGCGATCGAGCTAGGCAGAAAATCTTGAGTGTCGGGATTGTAGTCGATCGCCACCCAATCTTCATCAAAGGCATGGGCACGACACACTAGATTTCCGTGGCGATCGACCGCGACACTGTTCCCGTCAAAAATCAAATCGTCATTGCCGCCGACTTGATTGGCATAGACGATCGGCTGATCAAATCGGATGGCTCCATGTTGCAGCATCGCTTCTCGCAGTCGTCGCTTACCGACGGTATAAGGAGATGCCGAGAGATTAATCGTGAAATCAACGCCCTGTTGAGCCAGATCGGCGATCGGGTTCAGCGTATACGTTCGTTTGCCCCAAAACTCTTCATCGTTCCAAAGGTCTTCACAAATGGTGACACCAATCCGAACTGACTGCCCCAAATGCTCTAAGGTGAATTGGTTTGGCTCGTTTCCAGGTTCAAAATAGCGGTCTTCATCAAACACGTCATAGGTGGGCAACAGACGTTTGTGAAAGATTTGACGAATGGTTCCCTGTTCTAAAAGGGCAACGCTATTGAATAAAGGTTTGCCCCCATTTTGATGCGATCGAGGATTCGGCTCTACTGTTCCGACTAAAACCGCAACACCGGGCGGCAACGCTTCAGCCAACCTCAACAGCGTCTGGGTCATCGTCTCGACAAAACTGGGATCAAGCAACAAATCGCGCGGCGGATATCCGCACAACGACAACTCTGGCGTAAGGAGCAATCGCACTCCTTCATTCGCGGCTCGCTGCGCGGCTTGCAAGATTCGTTGAGCATTTCCGTCTAAATCCCCGATCGTCGGGTTGAGTTGAGCGATCGCAATCTTCACTGTCAGCCTCCTTTCTTACCTGAGCCGTCAAATAAATACCAGTGGTTTGTCCTTTAAAGGCGCAAAGGCTTCTGCGTCGAATCGATAGAGACTTGCCGGACGACCCGCCCCCCGTGAGGCTTTGATTCCCGTGTCTCTAAGAAAGCCTAGCTTGAGCAGACGCGATCGAAAGTTTGAATAATCTGAGAAATTGTCTCCCAGCACTGTTGTATAAAGCTGGAACAAATCACTCAGCGTAAACACTTCAGGCAACACATCAAACGCAACCGGACTATATTCCAACTTGTTTTTGAGTCGGCAATGTCCATATTCCAAAATCGTGTTGTGGTCAAACGCCAACTGCGGCAACTGATCTAAGGGATACCAGGCAATGCCACTCACGCCGTCAGCAATCAGTTCGGCTTCGGCATAGCGCACCAACGCAAAATAACTGACCGACAGATAACGGACTCCATAACTGTCATCCGCCTCACGCGGATCACGATTTGGACCGCCAAAGGTGTAAAGTTGCTCCAAATAGAGGTTTCGTGCCCGAATCTTTTCAGCCAAAATTCGATAGGCAGCACTCTCTAGCGATTCGCCCTGCCTGACTAGCGTTCCAGGTAGACTCCACTGTCCCAAAAAAGGTTCTTCTTGGCGCATCACCAGCAGCACTAGCAGCCGATTGAGTGCTGTATCAACTGAGAAGATTGCGTTATCAACCCCCACTCTAAAATCTGCTAACGCCTCTCCTTCTAATAAGTGGGCAATTTTTCTCTGCGTGCGTGACATCTGTATAGTTGCTCCCGATCGATATAAGCCTGAATCGGAGAAGTCACCCCTTCGGTTTCTCCCTGTTCACGATAGGCGGTAGACGAGACGTTTGGAGCATTGAGATCCGCGATCGTCACATCGACTCCCATCTGCCTTAACAGGTCTAATTCGCTGTCTGAGATTGAGTATCCAGGTCGGGGCACCACTAAGAGCTTGACTTGATCGAGCAAGTCCTTCGCCCGAAACCATTTCGGCAGTTGACGCACTAAATCAGACCCGACGACCAGCGTGAATTCTGCACTCTGCCAGCGTTCCTGCGCCCGTTCTACCGTAATCACGGTGCGAGAATTGCTCAACTCTGGATAGACCTGAATGTTAGGGTGGGGTAAGTCTAAATCACTAATCAGCAATCTCAGCATTTCCGTCCGGTGGTCTAACGCTGTTTGGTGAGACTTAAATGGGTTGTCAGATGCCCACACCGCGACTTGATCGAAGTGCTGAGAGAGCCAGCACAAAATGGCAAGATGTCCTCTTGTGGGTGGGTCAGCGCTGGTGCCAAACAAAGCGACTTTCAACATAAGGTTAGATGGGTGAAGGAGAATCTTGAATCTAGGAACATTCACTCAGGACTCGGCTATTTTTCGTCGAGTTTTTTGGATCAAAGCAGACAGATCATCAGACAGATCTAACGGAATCGACTCGGGCTGATTGATATCTCGAACTGAGGGAGGCAAACTGGTGACAGACGCACGGGTTCGTTCAGAGATCGTGCCTAAACTGTCTGATTCTTGCACTCGCTGCCCCTGTTTGAAAACAAGCTGCATCAAGGGCTGTTCAGATGCAGAGGTTTCGCTAACTAAACCTAAGCGATCGTGCAGCACGATTCCGTTTTCAACACGACGGAACACTTGCTTTCGTCCTGGATAGGTGAGCTTTCCGGGAGACTCTTTCATCACCGGAATGCCATCAATCTCCACGAGTTTATAAACTCCATTGACTGGGGAGCCTGTCACGAGTTGCGTTCCAATGCCATAGCCATCAATGCAGGCTCCTGCCGCCTTGAGTTCAGCAATCTTCCATTCATCTAAGTCACCGCTTGCGATGATGGGAACTCCGGGCAAGATCGCCCGCACCTGCTGAGACAGCAACCCCAGATCACCGGAATCGATTCGCACCCCCGATAGCTGGAGGTTCCCCGCTTTAATTTGATCGGATAATGCGTGGGCAGCGGCGATCGTGTCATAGGTGTCAATCAACAGCGGCGCACCCGGAAAGTAGCGATGAAATGCCGTAAATGCCTCTGCTTCTGTACCTTCTGTCGCACTCAATGCCATCACGAGCGCATGTGCCATCGTTCCAGACGGCGTGCGTCCTAGTTTGACAGCAGCTAACACATTAGAGGTGGCATCTAATCCGGCTGCGAGGGCTGCACGAGCCGCCCACAAAGCACCTTGGGGACTGAAGGCTCTGCGAGTGCCAAACTCTAGTAGGGTTGCATCGTTTCCGGCTACGTCCCGCATTCGCGCCGATCGAGTCGCGACCAACGTTTGATAGTTCAGCGTATTCAATAAATAAGTTTCGACGAGTTGCGCCTGCCAGAGAGGGGCTTCGACCCGCAACAAAGGTTCGTTAGCGAAAATGGCGGTTCCTTCTTGCACCGCCCATACATCGCCCTTAAATCGAGCTTCTCGCAGCAGAGTCCAAAACTGGGTCGGCGCATGAGCAAAAATGCCCATTGACTGAAGGGCAGCAATTTGAGCAGCACTGAATCGAAATTTCTCTAAATAGTCCAAAGCTTGAGCAAGCCCCATCGCAATCAAATATCCATACCGATGCGGCAATCGACGAACGGTAATCTCAAAACTGGCACGACGCTGGTCTAGATTTTCTCCGACATAACAGGCTGCCATCGTCAGTTGATAGAGATCAGTGAGAAGGCTGTAATCGTCTGGCGTTAGAGTCAGTTCTACGTCTTCCACTCGATTCTCCTTAAATTGGCTAGATGTCGTGTGTGGTGATGGAAGCTTTCTGAATTATAGTCAAAAGAACCAAAAGTAGGCAAGTAAAAAGTTGTTTATTCCTGTCAATATGACAATAACTTTCCAGAAGGGTCATTTTCACTTACGTTTTCAGCCTCTGAACGTTATATTTTTAGTATTTTTTATCAAAAACGTCTGTCTTAAGCGAGAGGGAATTGCTAAAAACCGCGATCGACTCGCGCAACTCTGATAGCTAATCGCTATTAAAAATAGGTTAAGAGAGAGTCTAAACAATTAAGTCTTTACGATCGCAAAATCAAGGAAATCCTGCATAATCTTCATATAGAAGCAAGAGCACTACAAACACGCTACATCAACCGTTTGCTCTCCACACAACCTACCTGGTTTAGAGGTGAATTTTATGCGCCTTCCCAAACTAATTGACGACGTTATTACCTATGTTTCTGGTGCCCTGACCCGCATCTTTGGGCTAAATGATGATGCCTATCCACCTACCGGCACTCAACCCTATGAGGGCGAACTCCCCCCCAAAAAGCGGTTTTCAGACTGGTAGACTACTCTCTACGTCAATCACATTAGCTCTTGTTATGTGCTGTTAAGCCCAACGGAGAATAAGCTTTCTCGATTGGGCTTTTATTTTGACTTGCTGACGCTCACGCGTCTAAGATTGCACCTCGTTGTCTCAGATCACGCCGCAAATCTCTAGAGAATTCCGCGTTTTGTCCAAACACAGTTCTCTCGACTCTTGCCCCAATCAGGTCAGTGTCAATCAGAACAGCTCCTCGCAAATCAGCACTGCTCAGATCTGCGCCATAGAGACTGGCACCACTCAAATCACTATCGACTAAAATCGCACGACGCAAATCGGCGTGACCAAAGTTTGCCTCGCTCAGATTTGCGCCGCTAAGTTTAGCTCCAATAAGCGTGCTGCGACGAACATCGGCATAGCTGAGATTTGCATTGACCAGCGTTGCACCTGTGAGATTGGCGCTAGCGAGCGTTGCTTTCATCAGGTTTGCAGCAGTCAAATCTACACCAATCAATGATGCCTCAGTGAGCGTGGCATTGATTAAAATCGAGCTAGCAAGGTTAGCACTAATCAGATTTGCACTGGTGAAGTTGGTGTTAATCAAATGAGCACCCGCCAAATTGGCGGCTACTAAATCAGCGCCTGACATGTTTTTAGAACGTAAATCGACTGCGCTTAGATTTGCTTCAGAAAAATCTTGGAGCGGATTTAACCCTGCAATCTGAGCTAAGTCAAAGAAATCATCTGTGTCAGCGGTCTCGATACGCTCGATCAATTCTCGAAGAAGCTGGAGAGATTTGTCTTTGGTCATCATCTTTTTACCTAACTGAGACCATCTAGAGACGAGGTACTGCATTCAGGTAACACTACAGAGCACTGCGGCTAGATTTCGCAATGCGCTAAGAGATTGATAGACTCAACCAGGCTAACCATTGAAGGAAGATTGAAAAATCTGGCGTTGCTGAATTGATCTATGAAACACGGATTTTGCCCTCACCCTAGCCTTCTCCCGCAGGAGAGGGAACAAGATTTCTAGCGCTCCTCTCCTGCAGGAGAGGGGTTGGCGAGGGCTTCGCCCCACTTCGTGAGGAGGGCAATTCATATCTGCAGTCAGCAACGCCAAAAATCTCAATCAGGAGAGAGATGAAGCGCAATCAGTCGCTCAATGACTGCTTTTTTGTTGTGACTGAGATTAGTAGAAATGAGGCTCTTTAGATGATGAGCATCATTCAAAGTTCCTTCAGGCTGTTCAGCGAGAGTGTTGCGTTCCGCTGAGGTTATGCCGTTATTTATATTCATGAGTTGCTCTGAGTCAGACATATAAAGATTATGGTGAATCGTTTTGAGCTAGCCTAGAAAACTGCGTTCTAGAAATAGCGAAGGGCGTTAGACCTAGAGTAAGTTGTCGAGCGCCAAGAATTCAGATCAACGCCGACCCATTACTCTGGGTCAAGGATAACACTGCCGCTGAAGGATTCAAGTCAGTACATCAAACTTTCATTCTTCCCTATAGTAATCCCTATTTTTCGGTTAACGCCCATGCTCCATCCCACTCGCCGATCGGAGGATTTTTAAGCCAGTGTTGACAGCGCTCCATGTGCAATGCTGCCGCCTTGTCTGAGCTGTCAATTTCTAGAACGGTTGCAAATTCAGCGATCGCCAGCGCAAACTTGCGATTCAAATAGTGCTGTCGGGCTTTCTCGTAGTGCTCGATCACCTGCTGCTTTTGGTCAGAAACGGTTTCTGATCTCAGTCCCACTAATTCATAGATGGCAACCGGGTTGCTTTTGCCTTTGACTTTGATGAAGTCAAGTTCGCGTGTCCAAATACGATCGCGCACAGGGCGACAGGTGCTCTGACTAATCACAATATCTGTGCCATAGAGCTTGGTGGCTCCTTCGAGCCGAGCGCCGAGATTGACCCCATCTCCGATCGCCGTAAACTCCATGCGTTTGCTACAGCCGATGTTGCCACTGATGACGGTGTCAGAGTTGATGCCAATGCCGATTTTGATCGTCTTCTTATCTTCCGACTGACGTTTCGCATTGAAGTCGGTGAGTCGATGACGCATCTCAACTGCCGTTTGCACCGCCATCCACTCGTGCTCAGCCAGGGGTAAAGGCGAGCCGAAAACCGCCATAATCGCGTCGCCGATGTATTTGTCGAGAATGCCTTTGTGGGCAAACACGGCATCGACCATCGATTCAAAATATTGGTTGAGCAGTTCGACAACTTCTTCAGCCGCTAGGGTTTCAGTGAGCGTCGTATAGCTGCGAATGTCAGAGAACAAGACCGAGACTTCTTTACGATCGCCCCCCATCTTGGCAGCATCGGGGTTCTCTAACAACTGTTCTGCCAGCTCTTGAGTCATGTAGCGATACATCGTGCTTTTGAGTCGCTTTTCATCGCTAATGTCATCCATGACGACGAGCGCACCAGAGATTTTTTTGCTGTCATTGGCATCAGCGATCGTATTAATAGATAAATTAATGCTGTGTTGTTCTGCTCCTTTTGCGGGTTGTAGCGTCTGATCAGGATAATACTGCTGGCGATTTTTGTCGTTTAGCGCCATACCAAACCACTTCGAGAAATCTCCTTTCTCCATTTGCACTAGCTGTGAGATTAACCGCCCTTCTAGAGACTCATCGCTATCTAAGCCCAATAGCTTTTTGGCGCTTTCGTTGGCAGCGATGATGTGACCCTCTTTATCTGTGGAGATCACGCCATTGGAGAGCGATCGTAGAATGTCTCGCTGCATCTGCTCTTGCTGTTTGACGGTCTCAAACAGTTTGGCATTTTGCAGAGCGACCCCCGCTTGGATGTTGAAGGTCGTCATAAACTCCTGATCGCTTCGATTAAAGCTGGCTTTCCAGCATTCAGGTGCTGCGGGCCAGTGGCTTGGATTGTAAGCGAGAAAGTCTCCTTGTTTGGTTTTGTTCACCAGTTGGGTAACACCAATCAAATCCCCATCTGCATTGCGAATTGGCATACACAGAAGGCTACATGTTCGATAACCTGTGGCTTGATCGGTTTGTTTTGCGGTTTCGGCTCCCTCGTGCTCGTAGAGATCAAAGGGGATGTTGATGACTTCACCAGAGGCAGCAACTTGACCTGCAAAACCGACCCCGATCGGAAAGCGCAGCTCTCTTAAGTCTCCATCTGCCATCACCACACGAGTCCAGATTTCGCTTCGCTCCCGATCAATTAGCCAAAGGGTGCTGCGGCTAGCGTTCATTAATTTTTTGGCTTCATCCATGACCCGTTTAAGGGTGTCGTCTAAGTCCAAGCTGCTTTGACTGAGCGATTGGGTTGCTTTAATTAGCGCGTTGGCTGCCCGTTGTTTTTGGGTTGCAATATAAAACGATCGAGACGACTCTAGAATCAATCGAATAGAAGGAGCAAATTCGATAAAAAGCTGCTCATCGTGGTGGGTGAAGCCATCAAGATCAATTCGCTCGTCTAGAGGAGTCGAGCGATCGCACCCTGGCTTGAGCTTATTGATCAGTTGAATCACTGCTACCAGATCTCCATCGTCGTTGAGCAGGGGCAACGTCAGCATCGTGTAGGCGCGATATCCCGTCTTCTGATACTGAATTTTTGCTTGCGCCGATCGAGGATCATTAAAAAAGTCGTAGTGAATATTAATTCCCCGTTTAAAGGTAGCGGCTTCTCCAGCAATGCCCTGATCGGCGGGAAATCGAATTTCAAGGCTGCGTCCCTCATTCCCCTCAGCGATGGTAGTGTAAAGCTCGTTTTTCTCTTCGTCTAGCAAATAAATAGTGGCACGATCGGCGTTGAGCAACTCTCCGGTTTTAGTTGTGATCGAGTTGAGCATCTCTTCTAAGATGGTTTCAAACCCCTGTGCATCAAGCATTGAGAGGGTTTGGTTAACAATTCTCAGCTTTTGCTCAACCTCGTGAACAACCTCTTTAAACTTCTCTTGAGTCAACGGGGCAAGGAAGGAAGCAAACTTACCTTTGGGTGCTGACAGCGAACTCTTGTTAGATGCTACCAAAGCGGACTCAGACGGGATGTGAGGGGCAATTCCAAACGAAGAGGGTTCTACGATCGTGCTACTCCAAGCGGCATCACCGTCATAGCGGTTTGTAGCAGCTGACGAGCCAGAATTGCGAGCGCTAATCAGCGGAGTAGGACTATTTGTAATAGCCGCATCCTTAACGCCATCACTAGAATTTCGGTTAGGTAAATGGGGAGATGCAGGGGTCATAACGATTTCAGTGAGAAGCTAAAGGAATTTCTTCTGTCTGAACTAGCAGCGGAGCAATCGATCGTGAGCCACGATCGGAGTTTACAAGACACGTTCAATCTAGGACGATTCTGACACGATGACCAGAGACTAGATGTACCAATTTCTACCAAGTGAGAAGCCTTGTCTCGGCGTTTGAGCACTTTGACATCGATTGTTTGTTGACATTTTGGCTTGCAGGCACTCACTATACTTCAGCGGCTTTAAGCAAAGATGCTTGCTGTTGTCTCCGTCTACTTAAGAGTCTGGCTCGCTTAATTCAAGGTCTGGCTGCTCTCATGATTCCCTCTTCCGAGATCTTTGTGCCGAATTACATCAACTTTCTCAACGATCAAGAGCTACAAAAGGGCAGAGGTTGATAACCAAGAGGAATTTACTGAGTATTTTCTTAGACAGTAAAGGAAAAACATAACCCCTGCTGCCTAGGTAGAAAGGTAGAGGGAGGTTTGCGTGAGATACTACTGATAGGGGAATCGCTAACTTTATTGGCTCTATTAGACTCTGAAAACACCCTTCAACGCGCGGATTGACGAGAGTTTTACCGACGTTTATGATTTGTAAAGATTTTTAGCATATTATGCCGACAATTTCCATAGTGATTCCTGCCTACAACGCTGAGAAGACGATCGTGGAGACGATCGAGTCAGCCCGTCAGCAAACTTTTGCTGACTTTGAGCTGATTGTGATCGACGATGGCTCAAGTGACGATACGGCAGAGTTAGTTGGGACAATCACGGATGATCGCTTGCGGCTGTTTTCTTATGAGAATAATAGTGGTGTATCAGTTGCCCGCAATCGAGGCATCGCTCACGCATCAGGAGCCTTTATTGCGTTTCTAGATGCTGATGATTTATGGACAGCCGACAAACTAGAACTTCAGCTAGAAGCGCTGCAAAAGAATCCTGAAGCGGGGGCTGCTTACAGTTGGACAATGCACATGAGTCAAGACGGAAGAGCAATTCATGAGGGTGGCTCCATACATTCTCGAGGAAATGTCTACCCTGACCTACTGTTGAGTAACTTTATAACCAGTGGATCAAATCTGCTGGTTCGCAGAGCCGCAATTGAGTCAGTAGGCGGATTTGACCCAGCGTTAGTCTCGGCTGAAGATTGGGAATATTGGCTACGATTAGCGGCTCAGTGGGCATTTGTGCTGGTTCCAAAACATCAAATTTTCTACCGTCACTCTTCAACCGCACTCTCTGCTCAGATTGACGTGACAGAGAAATATAACGTGATGGTGATCGATCGAGTATTTGAAACGGTTCCTCAAAAGCTTCAGCAGCTAAAAAATCGAAGTTTAGCCAATGTTTATCAATATCTAACAGGGCTGATTTTATCTGACGTCAAAGGCGGGGCTCAAGTCAAGCTCGGCGGACAGAAGCTATGGACAGCGATTCGTCTGAATCCTCGCATTCTCTCTAATAGACTCACTCAGCAGCACTTCATGAAGTGGTTGTTGATGACCCTGCTACCGCCCCGGTTTGTGAGGCGATCTGCTCTATGGTTGAAGCGACCTACCGCAGCGTCCAATCTAAGTCATCAGGATTGACTCAACTGATTCAAGGTTTTTTGCAGCTTTCCTAAAAGACCTACAGAGACTGCCTTCACTAGAATCTCCCAATGGGAAAAGGAATCAAAAATGTCCGAAAGCCCTGCGCTTCAGAGAGAACGGTTGGGATGAAGGAAAATTGGTTGAACACCGCGTAGCTCAAGGTTTTTTTACAGTTTTTGACCGGGTTGATCGAGATTTTTGCGCTGGCTCAGGCGTGGGGTTGTCAACTTGAACCAATCTAGTTTCTCGGAGGCTGGCTGCTTGAGCAAGGAGAGATTCTGCAAAGACAGAAGCCGCGTCTTCGCTAGAGCCACTGGTCGAGTCACTGGAATGTCCGCCCGCGAGCTGTGCTAATTCTTCTCGCCGCTGTTGACGATCGAGGGCACTTACCCGCACCACCGTCCGAATCTCAGGCGTATCTACCGCCGACCCATTTTCCCCAACCGATGCGTCTTTTGCCTTCCGCTTCTTGCCTTTTGCCGCCTGCCCGTTGCCGTTGAAATCAATGACCTGTTTATCGACATGAAAATGGTGATCTGCCATCGCTGCCACGATCGGCTGGTGGGTTACACAGAGAACTTGATGGTGACGGCTAAGATGATGCAGTTTTTCAGCGATCGCTTGGGCAACCCGACCCGAAACGCCCACATCAATCTCGTCAAAAACTAAAGTCCCTACCGAATCGACTTGCGAAAAGCAAGCCTGTAACGCCAATAGAAATCGGCTCATCTCACCACCAGAGGCAGTCTCAGTGAGAGACTGCAAGGGTTCGCCTGGGTTGGGGCTAAATAGATAAGTGATGCGATCGGCTCCTGCCGAGGTGGGCGAGACGGGCGTGATCCCGACTTGAAACTGAACTTTTTCCATCGCTAAGGGTTTTAGCTCTGCCACGAGCCGATTTTCTAAGTCTTTAGCGGCAGTTTGACGAAGGTGAGTTAATGTCGCACACACGTCTATTAGTTCAGCTTTTCGATCGTGGGCAGCTTGTTCGAGTTCTTCGAGCGATTGTCCGGCTCCAGTGAGTCCTTCTAGTTCGGCTTGGAGTGATTGCTGAAGCGCGATCGCATCCGCCAAACTCGGACCGTATTTGCGGCAGATCTGCTTGAGTTCAACGATGCGTTCTTCAACTTCTTGCAGCCGCTGAGGGTCGGTTTCTAGCCCGTCTCCATAGGCATTGATCTCTTGTCCAGCTTCTTCGACCTGCGCCAGGGCTGATGTGACAAGCTCCAAAATCGGCTGGATCTGCTCGTCATAGCGCAACATATCTGTCAAGAGTGACTGGGCTTTACCCAAGAGGTCAGAACAGGCATCCTCGCCATTTTCGTTTTGATAGAGTGCCTGATATGCCTGGTAGCTTTGCTGCTGCAATTCGACGCTGTGACCGAGACGGTTTCGCTCCTGTTCTAGCTGATCAACCTCATCGGGGTCGCTGAGATTGGCAACATTGAGTTCTCGGAGTTGATATTCAAACAGATCAAGCTGTTGAAGGCGTTGCTGCTCAGAGTGGCGACGCTTTTCGAGTGCCTGAGACGCTTGCTGATAAACAGACAACGCTTGGCTCACACGATCGCGTTGTCTGAGCAGAGCCGCTCCCCCATAGCTGTCTAGCCAATCTCGCTGAAGACTCGGCTGCCCTAATTGCACGGTCTGCCCCTGAGCCGTGATTTCGACTAGGCGATCGCGCAACGATTCCATCTGCTGTTTATTGACCAGCACGCCGTTGATACGCGATCGATTGCGCTGTCCGCCGCCACTGGCAACGATTTCGCGAGTGCATACCAATAGAGAACCGTCTAAGGGATCGATTTGCTCGACTTCTAGCCAGTCTTTCATGGCAGAATCAATCCGAAAGGTTGCCTCAACTGAGGCGCGTTCTGCCCCAGTGCGAACCGCTCGACTGGTGACTTTGCCTCCTAGAGCAGCATCGATCGCGTCTAAAATAATCGATTTCCCTGCGCCCGTTTCACCTGTCAAGACGTGTAAGCCTGAGCCAAAGTCCAGCTCTAGACGATCGATTAAGGCAAAGTTTTCGATTTGCAGAGACAGCAACATGGGCAAATTTCAAGCTGAGGAGTGAGACGCGGTTGATTGAAAAAAGTCCGGCGATCGCCAGATTTAGAAGAAAAGTTTAGTCTTGCTTGATGATTTGAATAACAAAGAAAACATCCGTGAAGGTGCTCAATTCAATGTTAGCGGTCAGCGAACTGATGAGGGTTTCTTTTTCGTGCTTTCAATAGTAAATTTGTCCTATTTTAATCGTCAAACTGTTAAAAGCAACCTTTTTTCATGCTTTATGTTGAGGACAACCCAATCGAACAGAACTATTTTGAATAGAGCAAATAAGCGCGTTGAAGGAATCTCTACTCAATCGTTCGGAAATCTATCTCTCATAGCTCGTCCGCGATTATTAAAGAAATGATTAACTGAAAAGAGAGGGAACTCTGTAAGGTTATTGTTACAATATTTTACATACCGTCTCAATCCGGTTTCACTGCATGAACGTCATGAACGATAAGTCTGCTTCTATCACGACAATTGACTCAAGGTACACGACTGAGGATGTCGATCGAGCAATGGCGGACTTATCAACCGTCACAATCGAGAATGAATCTGAGAGTCTGATGGGTGACGTGTCCTCTGAGCAAACAGCTCCCAGCATTCACTATGACCCCGATGAGATCGCGGCTCGCTACGGCAGACAACCCTTTAAGGTGTTTGCAAGAACTTTAAACATCTTTTTACCGTTTGTCTGGTTTGCGTTTCGCCTGTGGTGGGATCGCGTGACGGGTGGCAGCGATCGTGCTCAAAAGGGGCAGGCGATCCAGCTTCGCAAAATGCTGACCAAACTGGGACCCGCATTCATCAAAATTGGACAAGCGCTCTCTACCCGTCCAGATTTGGTGCCTCCGACTTATTTAGAAGAACTGACCAAACTTCAAGATCAGTTACCTCCGTTTCCCAATGAGATTGCCTTTCAGTTCATTCGTGAAGAATTGGGTGCTGATCCCAGTGAAGTCTATGCGGAACTGAGTCCGATGCCGATCGCCGCTGCGTCTCTCGGTCAAGTCTATAAAGGCAAACTCAAGACGGGCGAAGAGGTGGCTGTAAAAGTCCAGCGTCCCGGTTTAGCTGAAAGCATTGCTGTCGATATGTACATTCTGCGAAAGATTGCGGCTTGGGCGATGAATAACATCAAGCGAGTGCGGAGCAATCTGGTCGCGATCGCAGACGAACTCGCCACTCGCATTTTTGAAGAGACAGATTATAACCAGGAAGGGCGGAACGCCGAGCGGTTTGCCACGCTCTATGGATATCTGCCTGAAATCTACGTTCCTAAAATCTATTGGCGCTACACGGGGCGACGTGTCTTGACGATGGAGTGGATTACAGGCACCAAGCTAACCGAACTCGACAAAATTCGAGAACAAGGCATTGACGCAACTCACTTGATTGACGTAGGCGTACAGTGTTCGCTGCGCCAGCTTTTAGAGCATGGCTTCTTTCACGCTGACCCTCACCCTGGCAATTTGTTGGCAATGCCCGATGGCAGGTTGGCTTATTTAGACTTTGGCATGATGAGCGAGGTCAAGCCTTATCAACGCTATGGATTGATTGAAGCGATCGTTCATCTGGTCAATCGAGACTTTGACGGATTGGCACATGACTATGTGAAGCTGGAGTTTTTGACTCCTGACACTGACCTTACGCCGATCATTCCTGCCTTTGCGAGTGTTTTTAACAATGCGTTAGGAGCCAGCGTTGCCGAAATCAACATCAAGAGCATTACCGATCAGCTTTCAGCGTTGATGTATGAATATCCGTTTACGGTTCCTGCTTATTATGCGTTGATTATTCGATCGCTCGTTACTCTAGAGGGCATTGCCATCCACGTTGACCCTGAGTTCAAGGTGTTGAGCAAAGCATATCCTTACGTTGCAAAGCGATTGCTGACGGATCAATCTCCTGAGCTTCGAGAATCATTGAGAGATTTGCTGTTTAAAGATGGTAGCTTTCGATGGAATCGATTAGAAAATCTGTTGCGAAACGCCCGCAGCAATCAAGACTATGACCTAGAGCAAGCCCTTGACCAAGCAGTTGATTTCTTGTTTTCAGAACGGGGCGAGTTCATTCGCGCCAATCTGGTCAATGAGATTATCAAAGGGTTAGATTCACTCGGTCAAAGCGTTTGGCAAAGTGTGAGTTACCGATTCCGTGAACAGGTGGGCTGGACGATTGAGCGTCCGGTAACGCTATCTGAAAATCAGCAGACCTTAGAGCACGTCAAACGCATCTGGAACATTCTGCAAGAAACTCGCGGGTTTGATCAGGGCAAGCTGTTGTCGTTGCTGCCGCGTCTTCTGGCAAAACCAGAGACCCAAAAAATGGGACAAAAAATTGTCGGAGGGTTGGCGCAAAAGTTCGCCGTTCGACTCCTGCGAGATTTCTTGTTGACCGATCAGCCATCTTCTCAAATTGCAGAGAACACCTACCCGATTTCGCGCCCTGCTCTACCTGCCGCAAGGGGTTAAGAATTAGGTGGAGAAAAGAGACGTTACGCTTGAACGTCTCTACGATGATGGCGCTTTTGGTCAGTGCGGGTTGGCAAACATTGAGCTTCTAATCTAAGGCGCGACAATCGAGATCTTGGTTTCTCGCTTCAAATTCAGAGGAGTGAAGCTCAAATTGCTTTTTTTCACGCTTCAGGTTTTCTTCAAGAGTCTGAATCTGTTCTCGACGGGCTTCTAGTTCTAACGTGCGGCGATCGAGTTCTTGACTTTGAAGGGTCAGCGACTGTCGCCATCGCTCTGCACGCTCGGTTTCTTGCTCAAGAAAGGCAGGAGTAATGCCGTTCACTAAATAGTCTTCGATGAGCTTTAAGACCCAGCCTTTGGCATCTTGAATGCTGAGAATTTGTTGAGTGGGCGATAACTCAACCAGCACTAGGGCGCTCTCACCATAGTCACTGGCTTTAGTAGAGAGGACAAATTCTTCTTCAGTGGCGACTGTCCAAGCGTTTTCGGCTTTTTGAGTCGCCAGCAAGCGCAATCCTGCTTTGCCTGCATAGCTTTTCTGATGGACTTGAGCCAAGTGCAGCATGACCGTTTCTCTCTACTTGTCTCTACTGAAAATCGCGATTAGGATCACCCTTGTCTAGTGAGCAAGTAACCAGCAACTCGTTGGCTGTCTATCTGCCTGATAGCTAGGTGCTCTCAAAAAAGGGTAGTCCCATTCCAATAACATAGCGCTTCTCAAGCGGGTGCGATAGCCCGTAATAGTACGGGAATAGAAATAATATTGAGGAAAGAAAGGAATGGATTCAGTAGTTTTGCTAAATGCCTCCTTAAATTCAACCTAAACGATCAAGCCGCGTCCGTAGAATCTCGGCTTGCGTCTCGAATTCCAATAACGCTTCTCGTGCCGTTTGAACGACATCGGGAGGAGCTTTATCGACAAATTTAGTGTTACTCAACCGTCCCGACAAGGCTTGAATTTCAGTCTCTACTTTTTTCAAATCTTTCTCGGTTTTTGCTTTGAGCGCGACCAAATCAATCAAGCCTGCGAGAGGAATGGCGACTCGCACGGTTCCAACTACGCCAACGCTCATCTGGGTTGAGTCTTCTCTGGGCAACAAAACTCTAGTCGGTTCGTGTGCGTCTAGGTGCGGTTCCCCAACTACTTCGGTTTTGAACTGCTCAATCTGGCTGAATAGCTGCTGGCGATCGCCCACTTGCCAAAGTTTCTGTTTAGTAAACCAGACGGTGTAGCCAATCCCCACGAGTTCTAAAAAGGTTGGCAGCAGCGGAATTTCGTGAACGGCTTCTAAAAAGCCTGCACAGATCTTGAGCGTGATTAACGTCAACAGAATGAAGCCGATCGTCAGTAAGACGCGCTGATGGTCGGATAGGAACGTAGCGATCGAGCTAATAAAATCAGTCTCAGAAGATGCACTGACCTCTGGAAGCGCTTGCTGAGTCTGAGGTTGATTGATTCTCAGGGTTTGCACCTTTGCTAGATCCTGAATGTAAGGCTGACCTGACTTGAGAATGTGTTCTTCCTTCTCGCTCTCGGTTTGCAGGATTGCCTCAATTCTGGCTCCGGGCTTGATGTCTGCCTCGGCTCGCAGATTCCGAATCGTGCGAATGGTGCCAATCAGGAGATCAAACTGCTGCTCTAGATCAGGGTCAATCAGCTCAGAATCAGGGATTGGATAAGTCTGTAGCGCCAAGGTCTTGCCGGAGGTTTCCTCAGTTTGGGTGACTGTATGCCAAATCTCTTCAGTGATGTGGGGCATAAAGGGGTGGAGCAGCTTTAGAGTCCCTTCTAAGACGTAGGCGAGCGTTTGCTGAGCAGATTTGCGTGAAGAGGCATCGTCACTCTGCAAACGAGATTTGACGAGTTCGATATACCAGTCGCAGAAGTCGCCCCAGATAAACTCGTACAACAATTTGGCAGCTTCGCCCAAGCCGTAGTGATCGACCTGATCGCGAATTTGCTGAGTGACTTGATGAAATCGGGACAGAATCCAGCGATCGCTCAGTTCCAACTGATCTCTGTCAGGCAATCCCAACTGTTCGGGGGTCTTGCCATCTAGATTCATCAACACAAATCGAGAGGCGTTCCACAGCTTGTTGGTGAAATTACGAGATGCTTCAACCGAGGCGGATTCGTCCGTTTTGCGGTTATATTCCAGTCGAATGTCTTGACCTGCCCCCGTCACTTCACGCACGAGAGTATAGCGCAGAGCATCCGTGCCATATTTGTCAATCAAAATCAGCGGATCGATGCCGTTGTTAGAAGACTTAGACATCTTCTTGTTATTTTCATCCCGCACTAACCCGTGAATGTAGACGGTTTTGAAGGGCATTTCTCCAGTAAAGTGCTTTGCCATCATCGTCATGCGGGCAACCCAAAAGAAGATGATGTCAAAGCCTGTCACCAGCGTCGCAGTAGGATAGTAGCGCTTAAAATCGGGCGTTTCGTCAGACCAGCCCAAGGTTGAGAAAGGCCATAAGCCAGACGAAAACCACGTATCCAGCACGTCGGGATCTTGCTCAAGCTGAACGTTTTTGCCAAACAGAGCGATCGCTTTCTCTCTCGCCTCTGCCTCACTTCGCGCCACCATAAATGGGGTCGTGTCGGTGATCACACCTCCCGTCTCGCTAACAGCATACCAGGCGGGAATTTGATGCCCCCACCAAAGTTGCCGAGAGATGCACCAGTCTTTTAAGCTCACGAGCCAATCGCGATAAACTTTTGTCCAGCGATCGGGCACAAAGTCAGGCGAGTTCTTTTGATCGAGGTCGCCAAGGGCAGGCTCAGACAGGGGTTTGATTTTAACGAACCATTGCGTCGAGAGCAGAGGTTCGACAGGAACTTTACCACGATCACTGTAGGGAACCGTGTGCTTATAGTCCTCAATTTCGCCCAGCAGTCCTTCTTCTTCAAGCCGTTTAACGACGTTTTTACGCGCCACAAAGCGGTCTTGCCCTTGAAACTCTCCGGCGTTCTCATTGAGAGTGCCGTCTTTGTTCATAATGTTGATGAACTGCAGGTTATTCCGCTTGCCCATCTCAAAATCATTGGGGTCGTGGGCAGGGGTCACCTTGACGCATCCCGTCCCAAACGTGGGATCAACAAACTCGTCGCCGATAATTGGAATCTCTCGCCCCACGAGCGGCAGCAGAACCGTTTGACCGATTAGATGCTGATAGCGATCGTCCTTCGGATTCACGGCAACAGCCGTGTCTCCCAACATCGTCTCTGGTCGAGTCGTGGCGACCTCCACATAGCCATCGCTCTGCGCTAGCGGATAGCGAAAATGCCACAAATGCCCGTTGACTTCTTGATTTTCAACTTCTAAGTCAGACACCGCAGATTGACTAGCAGGGCACCAGTTCACGAGATAATTACCTCGATAGATCAGCTTCTCGTCATAGAGCTTGATGAATGCATCTAGTACAGCTTTTGACAGCCCTTCATCCATCGTAAAGCGTTCTCTCGACCAGTCTACCGAAACACCCAGTCGTCGAAGTTGATTGACGATCGTACCTCCCGATTCGGCTTTCCATTTCCAAGCCCGTTCTAGAAACTGCTCGCGTCCCAACTCTTGCCGAGTCTTCCCCTCTGCCTTGAGTTGCTTTTCAAGAATGGTTTGTACCGCAATGCTGGCGTGGTCAGTTCCCGGTAGCCAGAGCGTGTTGTAGCCACACATTCGGTGATATCGCACGAGTGCGTCAATCAACGCTGTCTCAAAGGCATGACCCATATGAAGGCTGCCCGTGACATTGGGAGGCGGAATCACGACACAGTAAGGCTCACCGGGGGCGTTAGGGTCGGCTTTAAAGACCTGATTGTCTTCCCAAAACGTCTGCCACTTGGCTTCTGAAGCAGCAGAGTCATAGTGGCTGGGCAGATTAGCGATCGTTGCAGTCATTGGGGAAACGTTGGGACTAGAGGGGGCGCTTATTTGTCAATGATAAACGTTCACACGACCGGGGCATAAAGTGAATTTTGAGGATATAAAAATGGGTGCCTCTCAAAAGAAGCACCCGCCAATCAATTTAGTCAACCTTGATGCCTGATTTAGTCAATAAAGCCCATTAAAGCAGGAGCATCATCGACATTGTTAGACGCGATCGGACGTTGCCCAAACCCCATGTTGTCGTTCATCAAATCTGGATCGCTTGCCATCACAGGTCTGCCATAGAGACCTTCACTTTCAAGCATTTTGATCTCGTCACAAAAGACCGGACGCTTGTCAACCATCTCAAAAATGCGAAGGTGACTTGCCATAATCGGGCGATTGGTCAGCAGAGTGCCTACAATTTCTAGATGACTGGCTCCGATCGGGCGAATGCCCCCGTCTTGAATCGTGCCAGCGATCTCGATGTCGCTGGACATGACCGGACGATTCCAAACAGAGAGACTGGGCTGTTTGTGGAGTGCGATCGCCCCTTTTTTCTCGGCTTTCTTCTCAGCTTCGGGAGTCACGTCAATAACGTCTGCGCTCATGGTTTCTTCCTTTGTGGAGTCAGTGATGTCTGGGATAACGCTGTCGCTCGATTTACCGTTTGTAGAGACGGCATTGGGTTTTGCACTCCGATTGCTGGCACCGCTTCGGCTATTTGTTCTATTCACTCGATTGACAACCATTTTTGTTAATGAGTGACGTTAAAAGAGGGTTTGAAGCGATCGGAGGCTGACGATTAAATTCAAATCTTAAGCAATTATAAGGTCAAAGCACGTCACTAACTTCGGTTGAATTCCCCAGGAGATCTTATTGGACTGATTTAGAGAGCCAATCACACAGAAAAGGGACGCTGATGGCATCCCCGATCGTCAGAGCTAATTCAAGAATTAAGCGTTAACCGCGACTTTCTCTTTAGCAATCAGTCGCTCATAGGTCGCTCGCATTTTCAGACCAACTAACACTTGAAATAAGCCCGTCCCGTTGTTAGAACCCGGATATTCACGGTGCTTGAGCAACAGCTCAGTCAACTCACCGTTATATTTCGCGGAGGTTTTGCTCAAGTGCTGTTCGATGTAGATCACTTCTTCGAGCTTGTCAAATTGACCATCAACTTCGAGAACCGACACACTATGACCGTAGTAAGAATCGGGACCATAGTACATCTTGATTCCAGGATAGGAACAGGTCAGCTTGCGTCCACAAGGAGTCCAGTGAATTTCAGAGCCTTCATCAAACAGGTAGGCTGGCTCAAAGCCCTCCACTTCATCCCGCTGAATCATCTGCACCCGCAGCACTTTCCGCTCTTGGTCATTCTTGATTAACTGCGTCGGCAACACTTGCACCACGACATCGGCAAATCCTTTTTGAGGGTCAATATATGCCTCAAAGTCAGGTTTGCGGGCGTTGATCTGTGCTAACACGTCTTCATAGGTGTGACCTCGCTCCGCCATGTCGCGCTGAATCTTCCAGGCGATTTTGACTTCATCACTGATGTCGAGATAGACGCTAAAGTCTAGCAGGTTGCGAACTCGTTCATCGTAAAGTGGGTGTAACCCTTCAATCACGATAATGTGATTGGGTTCAACAATCTCAGGAGGATCGAGAAGACCCGTCTCGTGGTTGTAGATGGGCTTGTTAATCCTTTCCCCGTTTTTGAGCGCTTTCATCTGCTCATACATCAGTTCAAAATTGTTGGCTCTGGGATCTAGTGCCGTGATTCCAGTTTCTTTGCGCTGCTTGCGATCCAGACTGTGGTAATCGTCTAGGCAGATGACAGTGACGAAATCTTCCCCAAACAGATCGGTCAATCGGCGCAGAAACGTAGATTTACCGCACCCGGAGTCTCCGGCAACCCCAATTAGAACCACGCGGTCTGGCTTACTGATCATAGGTTTCCTCTAAAACAAAAAGTTTTCTACTAATTGGGTTCTTGAGTCAGCCGGAGCTTTGACGACTTGCTCAAGCAAAATGCAGTCATTCTAAAGAATGAACGCCGCCTACTTCAATAGCCTTGTTAAGCTCAAGGTCTTGAAGTGAAGTGTTTGGGACTACCCGCTAGGGCAGATCTTACCAAATCGTGATCCCCCTCACAAGCCTTAAGCAAATCTAAAATTTGTGAACTACTATCACTTTAGTAGAGAGGTGTATTTTTCTATCTTCAGAGGGGCGGACTTGATTGGAAATTTATGATTTTAGCGATCGCCAAGTCTCCCTAAATCTGTAGAGTGAATAAGAGGAGCAATTTGTCGCCCAATTTGGTAGAAGGGGCACCTTGCAGCAAAATATTAAGTTGAGTTAGGTCGGAGAGATTCAAAGCGATGTTCAATTCAAGCGCAACAGGTGCTGGCAACACACCCTCAGGCAGCCGCGTGTTTCGGTATGAAGTGGTGGGTCTGCGTCAGAGCCAAGAAAATGACCAGATGAGTTATCCCATTCGACAAAGTGGCAGCACATTTGTCACGGTGCCCTACACCCGGATGAATGGATTTATGCAGCGCATTACGCGCATGGGCGGCAAAATTGTCAGCATTCAACCCTTAGATGTTAATGGTAGCTTAACGGGAAAAGTTACCCTGGAACAGTCTGCAACTGAAGTTAAGCAGCAAACTGATACACAGGGCATTCAAGCAGGAGCAAAGACAAAGCCAATGACTCAAGCAAAGGCTGCTGTGGCGACAGACATTCCCGTAAATATTTACCGACCCGCAAGTCCTTACGTCGGTAAATGTATGTCTAACGAGGAACTCGTCGGCGAAGGCGGAATCGGTACAGTTCGTCACCTTAAGTTCGACATCTCTGGCGGCGATTTGCGGTATCTGGAGGGACAAAGCATCGGCATTATCCCTCCAGGCACTGACAAAAACGGCAAACCTGAAAAACTCAGGCTCTATTCGATCGCCTCGACTCGTCACGGCGATCAAGTCGATGACAAGACCGTCTCTCTCTGCGTTCGGCAGTTAGAGTATAAGCATCCTGAAACAGGCGAAATGGTCTATGGCGTTTGCTCAACCTATCTCTGTGGTCTAGAACCAGGAGACGATATCAAAATCACAGGTCCGACGGGCAAGGAAATGCTGCTGCCAACCGACCCAGAAGCCAAAGTGATCATGATGGCAACCGGAACAGGGATCGCGCCGATGCGTGCTTATCTGTGGCGGATGTTTAAGGATAACGAGAAAGCTGCCAACCCCGACTACCAGTTCAACGGGTTTGCATGGCTAATTTTCGGCATTCCCATGACAGCAAACATTCTGTATAAAGAAGAGTTGGAGGAAATTCAACAGAAGTATCCTGACCACTTCCGTCTCACCAATGCAATCAGCCGTGAGCAGAAGAACAAAGATGGTGGCAGAATGTATATTCAAGACCGGGTGGCTGAACACGCGGCTGAACTGTGGCAGATGATGCAGGATGAAAAGACGCATACCTATATTTGCGGTCTCAAAGGCATGGAGGACGGCATTGATGCAGCTCTCTCGGCTGAGGCTTCAAAGGTGGGCGTTGAGTGGAAGGAGTTCCAACGGGCGATGAAGAAAGCAGGTCGCTGGCACGTTGAAACCTACTAGGATTCATGGAAAAACCGGGAAAACCTCATCAGTTCTCCCGGTTTTTTAGTGGATTGAATTAATTCACTCTCTAAGACGCGAATACCTTGGCTGCCGCCGCAACTCCAGCACCCGATGTAAACCCTTCATGACCCAATTCTTGTAGGGTGGCTTCTAGAGACGCGATCGCCGTTAGCACATCTCGATCGCTGACAAAGCCTAAGTGACCAATCCGAAAAATCTTGCCCTTGACGTGATCTTGTCCGCCTGCTAAGACGATATCGAAGCGCTTTTTCATCACCGATCGAATTTGTTCGGCATCTACACCGCTCGGCATCACCGCCGTAATCGCCGGACTTGCACAGTCATCTGCTGCAAACAACGGCATTCCTATTGCTTTCACGGCGGCGCGAGTCGCTGCCAATAGACGATGGTGACGCGCAAAAATATTTTCTAAACCCTCTGCCTGCATCATTCTTAGCGACGCTTGCAACGCAAAGAATAGGTTAATCGGCGGCGTGAACGGAGTCGTATTTTTGGCGGCATCTTTGCGATATTTGCCCAAATCTAAATAATAGCGTGGCAGTTTTGCGGTTTTGTATGCCTCCCAGGCTTTGGCGCTGACCGCCACAAATCCCAGTCCAGGCGGAATCATGTAGCCTTTTTGCGAACCGGATGCTACCACATCTAAGCCCCAAGCATCTACCGGAACGTTTGTCGCACCCAAGCTCGTTACCGTATCGACGATAATCAGCGCTTCACCGTGGGCTTTGACGTGACGATTGATTGTTTCCAAGTCATTGAGCACACCTGTTGAAGTTTCGCTGTGGGTAATGACGACGGCTTTAATTTGCTTGTCAGTGTCCGCCTCTAGCGCCACCCGGAACTGCTCAGGGTCGAGAGGTTTGCCCCACTCAGCCGTGATGCGCTCGGTTTTGAGTCCATAGGCATCGGTGACTTCTGCCCAGCGCTCCCCAAACTTGCCATTCGAGCCAACCAATACCCGATCGCCCGGGCTGAGAAAATTAATCATCCCAGCTTCCATTACGCCCGTGCCGCTAGCAGTGAGAATCAGCACATCATTTTGCGTTTGGTGAAGCCATTTTAAATTAGCGGTGACTTCTGCCATAATTTTGCCAAAGTCAGCGCTGCGATGCCCGATCGGATGCTTTGCCATCGCTAGCAAAACCTGCTCCGGTACAGGAGTCGGACCCGGAATCATCAGCATTAACTTATCGTCCATGAGAGTGTCCTTTTAGGGGTGAGGATGCAATTTTTTGTGCATGATCCAGGATTACACAAGTCATCCCTGATCGGGTTTAATCCAATTGGAAATTAATTTTTGTGATCAAACGTCAGGAAAAAAGCCTTCTAAGATCGATTTCGATAGATGCGGCGACGAGTCAAAAAGTCGGGTAAGTCAATCTTGAGATCCTCGTTAAAGGAATCAGCTCTACCGCTCGCTTTTAGAGGAGGTTCGCTGCCGATCGTAGAGGTCGCTTGAATTGCCGCAAATAGGTCTACTAGCTCTGGTGGCAGATCAGGAGAGCCGCTTTCTAAGAGGTCTTTGATCTGCACAACTTTATCTTGAGTCGTGTAAAAGCGATCTTTCCAGTGCTGCACAGCGGTTTCATATTCGCTGGCTTGCTGGGCTTGACTGAGAATTTGCTCCTGCATTTCGGCGGCTTGGCGCTCTAATTCAGCAATGCGGGTTTGATTTTGTTCACGATCGAGTTCTAGCTCGCGACAGGCTTGTTGCAAAAGTGCTTGATTTGCTACTTGTTTAACGATTTGAGACTCCAATTCCTCAATCTTTTGCAGCGAATTTTGAGCAGAGTCTAAAGGGATCGAAGTCGAGGAATTCAGAGGCGGATCAATCGCAACGTCTCCTTCTAATCGGGCTTCTAGCTCATTAATCGCAGTGTGTCGATCGTTGAGCTCTCGATACAGCCGTCGAATCTGTTTCTGGGCTTCTTGCAGTTGTAATTCTACATTTACTGCCAAACTGGGGACGGTCAATTCTTGGGCTTCTAACTCTAACCCCTGCTGCTGATCGATTTGAGAAGCTAGGCGCATTTGCTCAGACGCATCTGAGCGATCGGGCGTGACCTGTGCTCTTAATCGCTGCAACTCAGTATGTTGACTTTGGGCAAAGAGTTCGGCAGCTTCAAGCAACTTCTGATAGTCTTGCTCTCGCATCTGCGCCTGATGAATTTGCTGCTCTTGAGCAGCTTGTTTTTCGGCAAACTGTCGCTTTAGCTGACTAATCGCCTGCTGCTGAACGTTGGCAATCTCTTCAGTCGATGCAAGATGCTCTTCTAAGAATCGCTGATCGACGATTTGCAATCGTAGCTCGTTGAGGTTAGAAATCGATTGATCGAGCGCTAACTCCAAGTCCTGAATCCGCTCGCTTTGACTACGGATTTTGGCTTGCATAGGGTCTAGTGGCGAGTTTAGCGCATCAGACCCCACAGAATTTTTTAGCGCTGCAGAATTATCGGCTAGCTGATCCGACCCCTTTGGACTCTGGTTAGCGTTAGGTTCAGACACTCGGAACCTCCAAAACCCAATCTCCTCAAAGAGATTGAGACTTAGCTTTCTATAGTAGACGCAAAATCAGAACTATTAGCCACGAATTAAAGGATTGCTCAGACGCACAAGGTCACGAAACCTTTGGCTCTTGAGAGATATTTGCAGTTTTTTCAACGTTTGGAGGCGCTTCGAGGCTGTTAAGTGACCAGCGGTATTCGACATCTAATCGACTGCGCTGACAGTCTTCTTCTAACTGTTTTTGTTGAGAATAGGCTTTTCGCAGGGTGATGATCAGTTGTTGAACTTGGTCTCGCTGATGTCTTTTTTGAGTCACTGCAAACATTGTCTGTCGCTCTAACAGTTGCAGCAATAACTCATAGTGAATATGCGAAGGAAGAGGAATCGGCTCCATGTAACGCAAACCTAGCTAAAGAAAAAATGATCGACGAAACCATCAGCTTAGCGAGTCACCAACCGCGCGATCGCCTGACCTGGGTCGGGCTGTCTGATTAATGATTCTCCCACGAGAACTGCTTGAGCACCCGCGTTCATCACCAGATCGAGATCGGCAGAAGTGTGCAGCCCTGATTCGCTGACGACTAAAATCTCCTTTTCTGCAAGTTGAGCGCCTCGCGCCGCTAGCAAATGTTGAGTAGTGTCGAGATCCACTGAGAAGTCTTTGAGATTGCGATTGTTGATGCCCACCATTGTCACACCGTCGAGAGAGAGAACTCGATCGAGTTCTTCAAGCGTGTGCACCTCGATCAGAGCCACCATACCCAGCGCTTTGACGATTTTCAAGAAATACTGCAAGTCTTTGTCAGGCAAAATCGCCGCAATTAGCAAAACAGCGTCGGCTCCTTGCAGCCGCGCCCAATACATCTGGTAGGGGTAGATGATGAAATCTTTACACAGCAGAGGCAAATCGACCACGGCACGAATGCGGGAAAGATTTTCAAAGCTGCCTTGAAAAAACTTTTTATCAGTGAGAACAGACAGACAAGATGCTCCTCCTGAGAGATAGGATTGAGCGATCGCCACCGCATCAAAATCTTCTCGAATCACCCCTTTGCTGGGCGATGCCTTCTTCACTTCTGCGATCACCGCTGGGTGAGTTTTTCCTAGGCGTAGAGCTGCCACAAAATCGCGGGTTGGCGCGATCGTCTGCATTTTTTTCTGCAATTCCATCAACGGGAGGCGATCGCGCATCTTAGCGACTTCGGCTTCTTTCTCCCAAACGATCTCCTCTAAGATGTGACGCGGAGCAGAATCAGGAACCGTTGTCTGATAGCGAATTTGAGGAATCGTGATGGCGGGATTAGGCTGACGACGACGAATCTCCATTAGGGTAGCCAGGAAACGCATAAGAAACTTAAAGTCCATCGGATCTTGAGTCGAGTCAAACTCTAGCCAGTTTGACCAGAGTTGACCAACGCAAACCCTTACTAGTAGAGTAACGCAATTCCTCACTAGTTCTGAGTTTTGAATGATAGGGCTAGAGACGGTCTGAACGACATCGAATGATTCTCTAGCCATCCATCGTTCTCACAAATCAGTGAATGGCGGCTCGTTTGTAGGCTTCGTCTAGAATCTCAGACAGCGTGGGGTGAGTGTGGACTAAAAACGCCAACGATCGCACCGATTGACGATTCGCGATCGCGTTTGCTGCCTCCTGAATCAAGTCTGCGGCGTGGAGTCCAATAATATGAGCGCCTAAGACTTCTCCGGTGTCCGATCGATAGATCAGTTTGGCGATTCCATCAACTTCGCCTTCAGCCAGCGCTTTGGCGTTGCCTTTAAAGTGAGTCCGCACCGCAGACACTTCAAACCCTTCAGCTTTGCCTAATTCCTGAGCGGCAGGTTCGGTCATGCCCACAAAGCTAATTTCAGGATGCGTAAAGGCGGCGGCTGGAATGCTGCGATAGTCTACTTCGCGATCGCGTCCGCACATATTCTCAACGGCGATCACGCCCTGGGCAGAAGCCGCATGAGCCAGCATCATTTTGCCCGTTGCGTCTCCGATCGCCCAGAGGTGCGGAACAGGTTCTCCGGCTGAGAGAACCGCTAAGCGATCGTTAACGGGAATATAGCCCCGTCGATCTAGCTCGACGCTGACCGATTCTAACCCCATCTCTTTCGCAACCGGAATTCGACCCGTCGCGATCAAACACGCATCAACTTCGAGAACTTCGACAATTTCCTTAGTTTTGGCATCGGCAAGCTCAATCACCACGGGCGAACCCGGAGTGACCTTCATCGCCAGCATTCCGACCTTAGTTTCGATGTCGCGAGGGGCGATCAGAATTCGTTGTGCGAGCTTTGCGATGTCAGGGTCGAATCCCGGCATGAGCTGATCGAGCGCTTCGATCATCGTCACCTCGCAGCCAAGAGCTGTGTAGACATCGGCAAATTCGAGTCCGATGTAGCCGCTGCCGACGATCGCAATCCACGGGGGCAACGTCTCTAGCCTGATCGCATCGTCACTTGTAAATACGGTTTTGCCGTCAATTTGTGCGCCAGGAGGCACAAAGGGTACCGATCCCGGTGCGAGAATAATGTCTTTCGCCGTGATGATTTTCTCACCTGCATCAGTGGTGACGGACACTTTTTGCGATCCTGCCACGCGCCCCCAACCGTGAATGACCTCGACTCCAACCCGCTTGAGGCTGTTGACTAACCCATCTTGCTGTTTAGCGACCATGTTGCCCGCATGAGTGGCGATCGCGCCTCGATCGAACGAGACATTGCCGACTTGAATCCCCAATGACTTTAAGTGATGAGCGTTGCGGAGTTCTCGCACCCGACCCGCTGCCGCTAACAGCGCCTTAGACGGAATGCACCCTCGGTTAACGCAGGTGCCGCCCATGTCTGCCGCCTCGATAATGGCGGTTTTTAGCCCACAATCAACCGCATGGAGAGCCGCACCATGCCCGCCAACGCCTGCGCCAATAATTACCAAATCGTAATCAAATCCGTCTGTCACATCTGCCTCCCGGTGCTGGTGATTGCCCTATTTATTCTCGTCTGATGAGGGTTGATCAGACAACCTTTCGAGCAAGGGCGCGTGAAAAAAGCCCAAATTCAGAAGACAATCAAGCGGTATGAAGGTATTATCAACAGCGAAGTCTGAATCATGATGAAACGATTTAATTTAGATTGGGCACTCTGATCTGGGTAGATGCCCGATGAAACCGTGATCAACAAAACCTGAAGGCTGAGTCGGCGATCGCTGTTTTGATAGTTGACCTGATTTAAGCCCAATCGGTCTAGGGTTTTGATCCTTGAATTTGGAGTCAAGCATGATGGATCTGCAACAGCAAGACGCGCGACGTGCCGCCGCAAGAGCATTTATGGAATCGCTCGATAAACTGCAAGAAACCCTCTGCTCTGGAGCAGGTCACGTTGCCACTCCTGAACCGGAAGTCGTCAAAGCGGTCATTGAGCACCCGCCTAAGACTTCGATAGACATTAATCTCGATACACTAGAGCAAGCCGTAGCAGATATTGAGCAATTCATGCAGGCAAAAGAGCAGGGTTAGGAGCCATCTAAGAAAATCAGCTTTCTAACATTTGCAATTGATAGAGACTTGCATAAAGTCCGCCTTGCTGCAGCAGGGCTTCGTGACTGCCTGACTCAACCAGTTGCCCTCGCTTGAGAACCAAGATGCGATCGACATTCCGAATTGTCGAAAGTCGGTGAGCAATAATAATGGCAGTACGGGCTTCTAACAGGCGTTCTAGGGCTTCTTGAATCAGCGATTCAGTGCCCACATCTAGGTTTGCTGTCGCTTCATCAAGAACCAAGATTTGGGGATCGCGAATCGCAGCCCGGGCAAACGCCAGCAGTTGTTTTTGTCCGCCCGACAGATTGGTGCCCCGTTCACGCAGCATCGTATTGTAGCCTTGGGGCAACCGCTCGATTAAGCTTGCCACATTGGTGTTTTCAGCCGCTGATCGAATCTGATCAAACGTGTAGGTTTCTCCTAACGTGATGTTGCTTTTGACATCGCCAGCAAACAAAAACCCGTCTTGCAAAATGATTGCCATCCGTCGCCGCAGTTCTGCTTGGGGCAATTGGCGAATATCCACCCCGTCGAGTAGGATGCGCCCGTTGGTTGGCTCATAGAGGCGACTTAAGAGGCGAATGATGGAGCTTTTTCCGGCTCCGGTCGGTCCAACCAGAGCGACTTTCTCACCAGGGCGAATCGTGAAATCTAAATCTTTGAGAACATAGTCATCTTGCTTGTAGGCAAACCAGACGTGCTCAAACCGGATCTCGCCGGGAGCATCGGGCGTTTTGGGCGTTAAATTGGCTCCCTTACTCTCGTGCGCTTTTTCGGGATCGCGAATCTCGATCGGTTCGTTCATAATGTCGCTGACTCGCTCAACTGCGGTGAACCCAGCTTGAATCGCGGTGAATTTTTCAGCGAACTGACGCAGGGGATCAAATAAGCGTTGAGCAAACAAGATGAATGTAGACAGCAGCCCAAAATCGAGCTGTCGATTCATCACGAGCCAGCCGCCAACGCCCAAAACCCCCGAAATCGCGACGAGAGAAATCCATTCCAGCGTGGCAGATACGGCAGAGTCGTGAAAAATTGTCCGATCGACCTCGTGAATGTAGCGCTTGTTGACCGTGCGAAATAATTCGCCGTTGAATTGCTCGCGTCGAAATAGCTGAACGACTCCGATCCCCGTAATATTCTCCTGCAACATCGAGTTGAGCGACGATAATTCTTCTCTTGCTCTATAGTTCGCTTTGCGATATTGCTGCTGAAAATAAATAATCAGCCCTGTCACAGGCAACAGCATCAACACGAGCAGGGTCGCCAGTTGCCACTGTCGCGAAAACATAATCACCGTGATGACAAGAATCGAGAACAAGTCATTGACGACTCCGATCGCGCCCGTCGAGAAGACTTCTCCTAGGGCTTCAACATCACTGGTGAGACGCGTGATCAAACGTCCGACCGGAGTGCGATCGAAGAATCTCACCGCCAGCGACGTAACATGATCAAACAAATCACTGCGGATGCCTGCGGTGATGCGCTGTCCGACTTTTTGCACGAGATAGCTCTGAGTCCCGTCTAAAATCAGTCGAGTCAAAATCGTGGCTAACAGCAAACTCGCCAAAAAATTGAGTCCATCCGTCAGCGATCGACCTCTAAGCAAGTCAAGTTGAATGCCAAAAAAGCCGATGCTCGTAGATTCACGCTTGAGCAGCGAGACTGTTTGACCAATCAAAATCGGCTGAAGGGCATTGGCGATCGCCGATGGCACCAAAAACACCATTGACAGCAACAACAGCCGCGCATTTTTTTTAGCGTAGGGAACCAGCCGCAAAAAGAGTCGCCAATCGGTTTCTTTAGGGCGGCGATCGGGGCGATCAGCGAGAGGGTTTGTCATGATGGTTGGATAAAAAGCCTGCGGCACGATCGCACAAGCCCTGGGCAGATAGCTGTCTAAGCTTAACGAATATTAGGCATTCAACACGGGTTGACTCACCTGCTGACGAATCTGCTCGATGCAGTTGCACAACCCATCGGTATCCAGGCGATAGCTAAGAGGATGCGCGATCAACCGAGCTGTACTTTGAAACAGCACATCGATTTCAATCAAGCCGTTTTCTCGCAGCGTATTGCCCGTGGCGACTAAATCGACGATCGCTTCCGACATGCCTGTGATCGGACCCAACTCCACCGAGCCAGAGAGTGGAATGATCTCCACAGGCAGATCTAAGCTTTGAAAATAATCGTAAGCACAGCGAACAAATTTAGAGGCGACTCGCCCGTTGAGCGGAAGTTCGAGGCTCGATCGGTAAGGACTCGATGCCTTCACCGCTACCGACATGCGGCAATGCCCAAACCCCAAATCGACTAATTGAGCGACATTGGCGCTTTTTTCGCGCAGCACGTCATAGCCGACTACGCCCAACTGTGCCTGACCATATTCGACGTAGACAGACACATCAGAATTTCTAACCAGCAGTGCTTTTGCGGTGTTTGTGGGATCGGTGATTTGCAGTTGACGGTTGCCCGACTCTAGAAAGGCGCTAAAGTCAAGCCCGATCGCTTGCAGCAGTCGAATGCTGTCTTTGAGCAAAGCACCTTTGGGTAATGCGACGGTGATCATGGGAAGAGTAAGGGGCGAAAAGGAATTGAAAATCAGTTCTAAAATAAAGAATAGAAGGTTGAGCGACCCGTAGCCTAATCTATCCTTCGTCCCTCCTCTTCTCTTATGCAGATTCTCTTAGTCGATGACGAAATCGAAATGGCTGACCCCCTGAGTCGCTTACTGATGCGCGAGGGCTACACCGTGGATGTAGCACACGATGGTCGCCAAGGGGCACTGCTGGTCGAGCAAAACCACTATGACTTGCTCATTTTAGATTGGATGTTGCCCCACGAGTCAGGACTCGATCTTTGTCAGCGGCTACGATCGCGCGGCGACACCACTCCAGTTTTGTTTTTGACAGCTAAAGACACGATCGATGATCGCGTGCAAGGACTTGACGCTGGAGCCGATGACTATTTAATCAAACCCTTTGAGCTAAGAGAATTATTGGCACGAGTCAGAGCTTTATTGCGTCGTCCCGCCTCGTTAGAATCGGCTCCTGATTTGCGTCTCCGCGTCGATGACTTAGAGCTAGATTCTCAAAATCAAATCGCTTATCGCAAAAGACGCGCGATCGAGCTTTCTGAGAAAGAAAGCCAACTGCTGGCGTGTTTTATGCGGCAGCCCAATCAACTGCTGACCCATGACCAAATCTATCAACACCTCTGGAGCGATAGTGAAAAGCCGACCAGCAACGCGCTAGCGGCCCAGATTCGCCTACTGCGGCGCAAAATTGAGTCTGAAGGAGAAACGCCTCTGATCTCAACAGTGTATGGCAAAGGCTACCGATTTGGCGGCGGCGATCTCTAGCCCCAAGGTTGTGCAACCTGACTTAAGATTTCTGTAGAAGCTGATTTGGAATGGTCATTATGCAAGCTGCTTTCAAAACAACCACAAAAGTGCTGCCAGGTAACAAGATTGAGATTCAATTGCCATCTGGCTCTGAAGGTGACGAGGTAGATGTGTTTGTTGTTCTGCCGCAAAAGGCTTCGGTTTCTCAGAATAATGTTCTGGATGTAATCGAGCAGGCTCGTAAACGCTATGCTTTCCGAACGGCTGAGGATATTGATCAGCAAATTCGATCGGAGCGGGAGGCGTGGGACAATTAAGTATTCCAGCATCGGCAGTTGTGTACGCAGACACCTCAATTTTTATTTACACGATCGAGGTGAACCCAGATTATTATGGGCTGCTCCAGCCTTTGTGGGCGATGGTTCACGCAAAGCAGGTCGAGATTATCAGCAGTGAATTGACTCTTATGGAAGTATTGGTAGTGCCGCTCCGTGATGCCAATGCGGATCTAGTTAGTACTTATGAGCAGTTCTTACGGTCTTCTAATATTCGGCTGATACCGATCGACCAGACTGTATTGCGGGGTGCAGCTCGGCAACGGGCAACAACAAACTTGAAAACGCCAGATGCAATTCATGCGGCGACTGCTTTGAACGAGGGATGCACTATCTTTCTGACGAACGACAGTCAATTTCGGACGGTTTCAGGATTGCCCACGATCGTACTGCGAGAGATCAATACTCCGGACAATTTTTGAAGCAGAAGCTAAAACCCGCATTCTACCGTTGTGTATGACTTCATTGAGAAAGCTGAAACCTGCATTCTACCGTCAGCGATTTAAAATTGTCCGGACTGTTGATTGAAGAACAGTTTGCCCCCGATCTCTTTGTCAACTTTGGTCTATTCGGCGTGGTTACATTCTTAATTGAATTACGTCGATTTTATACACAGCGTCTAGTTTGGGCTGGAATTGAGACATTGTTTGAAATCACAAAGAATGGTAGAAATTCGGATGCTGTTCTTATCGGTGCTTTTGGGGTTTCTGTTCTTGGTGTTATTTCTAGGGGTATTTCTGATCTCATTCCTAGTTTCATTTCTGGTGTTGGTGCTGGTAGTTACGCTATTAGTGGCGTTAGTTCTGGAGTTCATTTGTGGTACAAAACAAAAAATGAACCAGATTATCGAAGATTTTTTGCAGCGTTGGCATTCCCATTGTTTTGTTGGCTGCCCATCACCGTTTGCTATTCAACCCTTGCATTCCTAAACTTTCTCTCTGTGTGGCAGGTGGCTCTGCTGTGGGGCACGATCGTTCTACCCTGCGCCTTCCTCTGGTTTTACGGACAACACAAAGACTACCAAGCTCGCAATCCCCTACAAGGCATCCCAGAACTCGAAAAATATTACCGTGAACCGAGATAAAACTCGTGAGAAAGAGCGATTATTTAAAGTCATCCAAGTCTAAATCTAGTGCAAAGACGATCGTTTGTTTGATCTCGCGCATCACTTCATACAAGGCTAACCCAATGCCAGAGAGCATTTCGTATAGAGTCCCACATTCGTCTTCGTTGATACCATCGCCATCTGATAAGGCAGAGAAAATCGTGATCGCGGCGATCGCAACTTCTGGCTCTAAGGCGACTTGACTTTGACTTCTTCCGCTAGGAAACCGACGCTTAGGCATAATTTTTCTACTGAGTGTTTGCTGGGTCTAACGTTAGACCGCGCTTATTGTGCCCAAGTTAAAGCCGAACGATCAGGTTGAGCGGGATGACCACGGGCAGCTAACTCAAACTTCCGGCTATATCAGAAGCAGTCGGAGGTCTTTGCAGGTTTTCGAGCTGGCGAGATGGCACCAATCGCATCAGTCGCTGGAGTTGCCGACTTTCTAGCTCTAAAACCCGTCGTGCAAAATCAGGGTCTTGATCGAGTAAGTCATCAAAGGCATCGACCGAGATCGCTAAAATTCTGGTTGCTTTACTGTCTGCGACGATCGTGTTTTCTGAGCTGCTGTGCGCTAAAATCTCTAGCTCATCTAGCGTCTGCCCAGGGTAAAAGCGCTCAACGCGAACCTGATCAGCAAGGTGATAGTGAATATTGGCATCGCCTTCTATAAGCAGCAGCAACTCTCTACAGGTGTCGCCTGCCTCAGTGATCACGTCTCCGATCGAGTAGGTTCTCACCTCGGCACGATGGGCAATGGCAATCAGCGTCTCACTCTGCATTCGATGAAAAAAGTCGCTGTTAAACAAGTAAACCAATTTCTCTAGAGTCGCAAATTCCGTCAGAGGTGGGTGCGGAGTCGGTAACGATAAAAGCTGTTCAGCAGTCTCTCGCACTAGAGGCGGCGTTGACTCATGGCGCTGATCGCGAGCGATCGCTTGACTGCGTTCTGCATCCAGTTGAGAAATCACATAGAGCGTCGCTGCCTGAATGAGGGGATTTTGATCCTGGAGCAGGACTTCTAAGTGACTCAAAACCTCCTGAGGAGAAGATTCTAGAGAACACGCGATCGGGGTGTCTCCCATCTGAGTGAGCATTTGAATGATTTCGGGAGGTAAGCGATCGCGCCAATTTTCGCAGTCTAAAAGCTCCAGCAAAATTGTGGGAGAAGATTGCTTTAGAGACATCGCTAGCGTTAACGCACTGGGATCAGTCTGCAACGCCGCCAGCGTTTCCAAAACCGTTCTCACCAGCAGTTCTTTTTTGTGACGAATATTTTCTCTCAGCAGCGTTAGGATCGCCCGGTAATCGCGAAGCAGAGGCTGATTTAAAACTCGATAGCAAGCAATCAAATCAGGCAGTCGAGCCAGCAAAAACTCTGCTTTTTGGACACTGCCTCCCGTGGCAGAAAATCCGCCGACAATCCACTCTTCTTCCTGGGCAGTGATGGAATATTCGCGGCGCAACGAGCGAATTTCGGCTGACTCTCGCTCAAAGTTACTCCGATCGGGCTGATTTTTTTGCAGCGCCATTAATCGCTCTAACGACTTTTGATAGCCACTCAAGCGGATCTGATTTTCTAAGCTGCGTTGACGATTGGGATTCAATAATTCTGGATCTTCAATGCCCAACTCTTCTAAGACGATGCGGTGTTCATCATCGGTGATGCTCAACTCTTGCCGCATCTGCTGCAACACTTCCAGACTACTAGAGTAGTTGACATAGCCTTCTTCTAGGGCTTCTCGCACGACTCCTCTGTATGCCTGGTGACGCTTTTCGCGGGTAAAGCCCGGAAGAACTTTGGCTAACACATAGACTTCATGAATATTAAGGTCATTGAGAGAGCGCCCCTCCAGGAACTCGGAGACATTAAGCTGCAGCTTCTCCAGTTGTTTGCGAAATCGACCAGCGAGGTTTTCGCGGGAGTAGAGATCGGGACTGCGCTGCCAGGTTTTGCGAAGCCAGAGCGTACTCAGTAAGACGAGACAGACATCATAGAGATACTGCACAGATAGGGGCAGGATCGAAATCAGCGAACCTCCCCCAAAAATGAAGAAGAAATTGAAGACTGCAAAGGTGCAGAGGCTAAAGACGCGATGGCGAATGGTGTCGTCTGTCAGGTTCAATTGATGCTGACGACTGTAGGATTTTGCTCGGTTCTCGATCGAGCGCCCCAATCTATACCCGAGCGCCGTAAACCCACCCAGCACGAGAGGGACGGCAACCAATTTGGGAATGTTGATTGCCTGCCCAAACAAATAAAGTCCTGGATTCAAAAGAGTGGCAAGCTGATCGGGCTGTCTTAACCACGCACCAGAGAAATAATAGTTCCAGTTGCCTGCATACAAATAGTAGTAAACAAAATAGCCAACGACTAAGCCCGCATAGCCATATCGCAAAAACGACGCTTGGGGCTTGTTTAAGCCATCCCAATAAGTTCGTTCAGAATCAATATCAATACAAGGATTTTGACACGCGACACAAGCACTTTGCTCTTTACCATCGGGCAACACAGTCCGACACATAGATTGTGTGATCGTTTGCTCACTCATGTGAGCTTTGCTGCTCAACAAGCCTCCCGGCTCACTATAAATGCTCTGAACGGGTGCCATTGGGCAAAAATATTGACACCAAGACTTGCCTCCATAGAGATAGCCGACTAGGATAGCGGCGGCGATCGTAAACAGCAACCAACCTGCCAGGACACGCCGATCGGCATCAAAGAATAAAATCCGTCCGCACAGTCCGACAAACAGCCAGCCAAACTGCACATAGAGATAGTGTTTGCCTAGCCACGAATCTGGACTAACCTTTGCCAACTCATAGCGGACTTTACCCGTTTTCTGGTTCTCTCGTTTAAATTGTCGCTGCCAGCCCAACGCACGAAGAATTTGAGACAAAAAAGACAGCGGACAAATCCGCCGCCACAACTCATGTCCAAACACCAGCAAAATAAAGACCGAGGCAGGAACAATCATTCCCCAGAAGAGTGTCGTGCCCAAGGGGTAAGGCTTGTTAGATAGACACTGATCTTGAACTTGGACGCAGGCATCGGACAGCCGAAACGAACTCCACGGGTGATTTGGCTCCGTTAAAGCTGATGTCCAGGGGTCATAGATCAGAGAGGCGATGACCGAAATCCATGCAAGGGTCAAGACCCAGCGAACCCAATGCATTCGAGGCTCTGACAGTTGGGGAAGCATAGACAAAAACTTTATAAGACCTTCATCTTTACTTTATGTAAATTTTTATAAAGTTACCGCGCTCAGCTATTAGATTTCCTTATAAGGTGCATTGTGGGACATCAATGTGATAATGCGAACTCATTATCTTCTCGAACGCAAGATCTCGGTTAACCGTCGTAGTCGTGATCGGGCTTATCAGATTCTTCTTCAGCTTTGGTCATACCTTCTTTAAAGCTTCGTAGCGTTTTACCAAATGCGCCACCAAGTTCGGGGATCTTTTTGGGACCAAAAATCAAAAGGGCGACGACTCCAACAATAACCACTTCTGTCCAAGCCCAGATTAAACATACCGTCTCCTGCGAATCGTCCTTCTCACTACAGAGCGGCAAACGGGTTGTCTCACAAAATTTAGGTGGTGGTCGATCAAGAATCTTCGACTCAAACACTTGTAAGATTTGGGAGAAATTGAGTTCAGGACGATCGCGGTGTTAGCAGCCCTTCTCTATGGTCAAGAAGACCTTCGGTTAGAAACCCCGTCCCTGATCCGACTCCTGCGGTTGGGGACGTTGTGATCGAAGTCGGAGCCGCCACCACTTGCGGGACAGACTTAAAGGTTTGGCGACGCGGTGGACACGCCAAAATGCTCAAGCCGCCGACTGTGTTCGGACACGAAGCCGCCGGGCAAATCGTGGCACTTGGCGCAGGCATGACGGATTGGAAAATCGGCGATCGGGTCGTCGCCAACAATTCTGCGCCTTGCATGACGTGCTTTTTTTGCCAATGTCGAGAATTCTCGCTCTGCACTGATTTGACGTTTAATAACGGTACATTTGCGAAGTATTTGAGAATTCCTGCCCCGATCGTGTAACACAATCTTCTCTCAATCTTAGAGGAATTGTTGGATACGATGGCAGCCATGACCGAACCGTTAGAGAGATACTAGCGGCTTAATTGAAAGTCGGTCGAATTCCATCAACTGACACTTTGCCGTAGAGGTTTCTGACCAACGTAATTATCGTGACTTCTGGTGGACAAAACAATCGTCCGGGCAGGTAAGTGCCCAAACCTCGATTCACATAGAGGCGATTGTTTCCAACCTGATATAAGCCGTTTGACCATTCCCAGTGCTTCATGACGCGATAGCACGATCTCAAAAAAGGCACCCGGTTCCGAGTTCGGGTTGGGAGGCGGCTGTAGAGGTTAGCAGACAGCGCCGAAACGTTACCCACTCCAGGGATCACAATTTGACCGCCATGGGTATGCCCAGACAGTTGCAGATCGACTCGCCACTGCTGCAGCGTCTCAGCGCAATCGGGATTGTGAGCCAGGACGATGCGCGGCACATTGGAGGGAACTCGATCGAGAATTCTCGATGCTCTAAAGTCTGGTGACCAATATTCGGGCAATCCCACGATCGCCAGTCCGTCACCGAGAGGATAGATTATTTCATCCCACAAAACAGGAATATCAATGCTGTGAAGGGCATCGGTGATGATTGATCGACTAGAGCGACGATACAAATCATGGTTGCCCAAAATCGCACAGATTCCGGCGCGACTTTGAAGGTGTTTGAGGTGCAGAACAAGTGGGTGAATTGGAGCCGGGTCGTCCGTTACAAAGTCACCCGTTAGGACAATTAAGTCAGGGTTTGCCCGATTGGTTGCCTCGATCGCTTGACTCAATAGGGTGTCAGATAAGCGCTTGCCATCATAGTGCAAGTCTGAAAGCTGCACGATCGTGGTGCCATTTAGGGCAGGAGGCAGATCGGCGATCGTCAAGTTCAATCGATCAACGCTCAGCGATCCGGTGAGAAGTCTGTGCATTGTCTGGGGTCTGACAGCGATTCCAGCTTAACAAAGGGGAGAGAGGAAAGGATGAAGGATGAAGCAGGTATCAAGATAGTTTGTTCAGACTTCTATTCGTCACAACCGTAGGTAGTGGCACTCTCTCTGGGCGAAGCGCTTTGATCTAATGCGTTTCGGGCAATGCGAGTCACATAAATCGTCACAGCAATCGTGGCAATCAATCCAATGATGCGGAGGCTCCATTGAGCCGTTTGAGTGGACGGATCTGCTGAGTCGATCGTGGCGAGATTGCCTGCAAGAGAACCGATATAAACATACAGAACCGTCCCCGGAATCATTCCCACACAGCCTACGATGTAGTCTTGAAGCGAAACTTTGGTGACACCAAACGCGTAGTTCAACAGGACGAACGGGAAAGCAGGCGATAGACGAGTCAAAAAGACTATTTTTAACCCTTCTTTAGCAACAGCTATGTCGATTGCATTAAATTTAGAATTACTCTCGATCTTTCTAGCGACCCAATCACGAACAAAATACCGTCCGATGAGAAATGCTGCGATCGCTCCAAGGGTTGCTCCAATAAAGGTATAGATAGAGCCATAGACAACCCCAAAGATCACACCAGAGCTTAAGGTTAAAATAGTGCCTGGAATAAACAGAACTGTTAGCAACAGATAAGCACTGATAAATACGATCGCACTCGCTGCACCAAAGTCTTGAATTGATCTCAAAAAGTCTTGCAATGATTCATGAACCCCCTGAAAAGAGAGGGCAGTAATAATAGGAGGATGAATTAGAAACATTTAAGGAATCGCCTCAAACGGCACATCCAATAATGGAGACTGTTGCCAGTCTTTGTCATCAAAGTGCCACCACTCTGTTTGCAAAGGCACAAAGCCCTGTTTTACCATTGCGACTTCAAGTTTCTGACGATTTTCTTTTGCCAATTTACTGAGATTGTTGTAGTCACGGTGAGCACGATCGCTAAAGTCATCAAACCCAGTAGGCATCTCTAATTCTTTGCCAGACTTATCAACTAGCGTCACATCTACCGCAGCTCCGCGGTTGTGACGTGAGCCTCTCGTAGGATTAGCCACATAGCGATCGTCTGGCACCAGTTTCCACATTAGTTTTTGCACCGACAGAGGACGGTAGCAATCGTATACTTTCAAGCTCAACCCTTGCGCTTCTAAATCGGTTTGCACATGCGATAGTTTATTGGCAACGTTGGGTTTTAAGAGACAACGCGCCTGACGATAAAGCTTCTGTTTTGTGAAATTGTTTACAGTCGCATATCGAATATCAAGCTTAATGTTCGGGTTCACAGAATGAAGATTGACTAGCTTTACTTGAGGGGACGGCACCGCTACAGAAGGATGGATTCGATACGTAATCGTAGCTGATATCAAGATGGCAACCAAAAAGCCAACTAAATTTCTAATCTTTCTGGTCTTGACGCTGAGGTTACCGTACATTTTTCTGAAGCCTAAATGATGTGAAGTGCCACTCAGATGCAATAGACGATCGAGGATTCCTGTCATCTATTGCAATTTATGGGAGCGATCGTGCCTAAAGATATCCCTAATTTCTAAAGTTCCCAAAGAATATTTTTAACTCACTCAATTCTTATCTAGGTTCGCAGCGCTCAAACTCTCACAGCCATTCAAGAGTGACTGAATAGAGGTATGAAGATAGTCTGACCGCTATCGCCCCATCTTTCGCTTCATCTGCTCAAGCTCCTCTTGTGCTTCCCAGCGCTTAAACTCTTGCTCAAGCGGGTCAGCCGAACTGTGAATATAGGACGCATTTTGATCTTGATTCCAGCCATTGACTGCCCAACGGGTCTCTGTCTGAGACGCACGAGCTGCCTGCGCTTCGGTAAGTTTGGTTTGCACTTCTTGGCGACGAGTCTGAATTTGCTGCTGCAACTCGTCAGTTTGCTTGAGACGCTGTTTGAGAATTTCCATCTGTCCCCATTTTTGGTTGCCCTCTCTCAAAAGACCTGCCTCATGGGCTTGTGCAGGTTCTGCAAGATCCAACCTCCCAGCAGACTTTGCTTTCTCAATGCGAGTGTGCCAACGCTGAATTTCTTGTGCCGTTGCCAAGATATCGTCTTGGAGTTGCTTTTCTTTAAGCTGTAAGTCTGCCATTAGCCGCCGCGTTTCTTGCTCCTGTTCGCGCAACTTTTCTTCTAGAGCCTGTAGCTCTAAATGAGGATTATTCCGCAAAAACTCATCGAGTCGAGCTTCGAGAAACTGGCTCAAATCATCAAACAGACCCATAATCACAGCTCCTAAATATATGAATAATGACCAGCGATCGCACCCGATCAACTACTCACTAATCGCTATTCTAGAGTTTTTGACCTGCGGAGATCGTTCTAACTTCTCCATTACGGCGCACAGTGACATATTGTTTAGCCACTTCTACCAAGCTCCACCCACTCGACCCAATGCTTTCACCGACATAATAGCGTTGAGTGATACCGTTCACCTCAAACAGAGCCGCTGATCGAGACGGATCAGAACCTTCCAATACACCGACTAACGTGCGCTGAGGGGCAGCAGGTTGGGAGTTGGTTTGAGGTGTTGTTGGAGCGGCAGGTTGCAGAGCCGCAGGGCGGTTTGCGGTCGGAGAGAGACGTTCTAAGACACTGGCAAGCCGACCCAAGATTTGGTTTAGCTCTCGGCGTGAGGGGTCAACGGTTGCCGGAGCTTGTGGCATGGTGACCACGATCGGAGGTGTTTTCGGTAGGGTGAGGGTTGATCGCAGCGGAGGCTGATTGGCAGGCACCGGAACCGTAGGCAACCCGCTGTTATAAGGAGCGGTGGGCAATCCTTCTGATTTTCCGGTTGTGGCTTTGCGATCGATGGCTTCGAGCGATCGCTGCACATACTCTGAAAACTGGGGATTTGTATCCACTTGAGGAGCCTGCGCCACAGGTACCGGAGCAACCACGTCTGGCTGTTGCATGAAGGCGGTGATCAATCGACTCGCAACTCCACTAGTGATGAGCCAGACCGCTAACGCTGCTACAGCAGAGGTGCACCCTGTCACCATTAAAAACCGAGTGAAGCCACTAATGCGCTGGGAGGGAGGCTGAGGGTGAGTCAGTTCGCCAAGGTCAGGTAGCGTCAGATCGTCACTCTTGGGGTCAAACTGCCCATGAGAACGGGAAAGCAACCCAGAGGATAAAGGGGGTGGGGCAAGGTTGAGTTTGGGTCTAGGAGCGGGCGCTTCAACTCGCACCGGATCAGATGGTGGAACGGCACCGTCAAGCAAGCTCTCGACATCGCCAAATAAGTCATTCATCAAGCGATCGGCGTAAGACTCGACCCGAAATGGCTCAGGTAGCGCATCAGCTTGTTGTTGCCGAGAGTGACGATCGTCGTTATCTTGCAAAGGATCAAGGAGGGGTTTTGAATTGGTGACGGGTTGAGTCATAGCTTTCTTGCTGATGTCGATCAAAACAGACGATTGACTGTAAATGCACCCTTTGAATAGTCAGTGAAGATAAGGCTGATTTTGATGACGTGTAATCGCTAGCTGAGCAGACTTGCTCTAACGATAATGCCTAAGAGAGAATATCTCAAAAGTAAAGTCAGAGCTAATTTTCATACAAAGTTTAATATCCAGTCTAGAAATTATACTCACTCCGATCGCTGGCAGTGACATTTGATCAAGAATTTTGCTCAAATCTGCTGAAAGGAGTAAAGGGCGGTGCTGAATGCAGATATGAAATGCCCTTCTCATGAAGTGGGGCGAAGCCCTCGCCAACCCGTCTCCCCAAGGAGAAGGGAACCAGAACTCTTGTCCCCTCTCCTTTTGGGCTACCGTGTACACACAAGTCTTCTGATCCTGTCACCGCAGAGATTTTCGCCCCCTAAATCCCCCATTCTGGGGCAGGGCTGGTTTATTCAAGAAAGGAAAATATCTCCAACCCTGATTCTTCCGTTCAGCGTGGTCGAATACCCTCTAAAGACGAACGTCAGAATGGGGACTATGTATTTTTCTCTTACCAATAAACCAGCCCTGCCATTTTGGGGGATTTTGAGATCAAACGAGGGTTTAGAGGTCAAGCCATTGATCGGGTTCAAAGTCCCCCAATTTTGATGAGTCACTGCGTTGGGCGGGTTCCCCGACTTAAAGCAAGTGACGTAGGGAATTTAGGGGCATAAGCCGACTCAAACAAAGCTACAAGGACTTGTGTGTACACGGTAGGTGGATCGGGAGGGTGATTTCACTCAGATTCAGCGACTTTTTTGAAGAAATTGCGATCGTGAGAATCGTCCCCCTTTGCCGATTTTTTTAGTAACTCGTCGGCGATCGCATTCCATTCATCTCGCATCCCTTTATCTTTTTCGTCATTGCTTAAGAGCTTGCCCTTTTGGTCAGGATATCGGGTGTAGAACTGGTCATTCACCGATCTCACAAAAGCAGCGTAATCAAGCCCCAATTCTTTACAGCGAGTTTCTAGGTCGATGCCTTGAGGCTGATCAGTTTGAGGCTTTGAACCTTGAGCGAGTTTTAACGCGGGTGCAATGTTGGGAACTAACGCCAAAATTTGAGGAACTGCCCACGTCACTAGGGCAATCACAAATCCGAAAATCACGAGTCGATAGACCAGTTTAACGGTTCCAAACACCGTAAATCTGATGAGTCCGAAGACTCCCCGCAAGACGGCTCCGATCAGGTAAGCCGTTCCTTTAACAAGCCAGACTGGGGAATAGAAAATGGCATTGAGGGGCGATCGTTGAGACTTTTGGGGAGCGACTTGTCCAGAGGGTCTCGCCTTCACCACAGTCGTTGCTCGTCTGCGCCCTACTAGCGCCAGCGTATTCTGCTGAGTCAGGGAGGTTGGTGCGGTCAATGCAGGTTGAGCAACCGAAGCAGATTGGATCTGAATAGGCGAAAGAACTGCCAACACATCGTTTGCTGAGGGATAGCGATCGCTGGGTTTGTAACTCAACAGACGATTGAGAACAAACGCTAATTCAGGATTTACCGTGACATGGCGCTGCCAGATCCACGTCAGTGCTACTGGGTCATAGAGCGATTTGGGATCTCGTCCCGTCAGCAGCACGACACAGGTGACTGCCAGCGCATATAAATCACTACTCGGATTTGCGGTGCCTGCCTGGAGTTGCTCAGGAGAGGCGTAACCCGGTTTGCCGACGAGGGTGTGGTTGGTGGGTTGAGCGAGTTTGGTGGCGAGGGCTTTGACGACCCCAAAATCAATTAGGACAGGTTTTTGATCGGGCGATCGTAGAATGATGTTGTCAGGTGCAATGTCTCGATGCACAATTCCAGCGCTGTGAACGTAGGTCAACACAGGCAAAATCTGATGCAGGAGTTGCAGAATTTCTGCCTCGCTAAAGCCCTGCCCCTGGCGTGAATCCATCAAGGCTTCGTAGGTTGTGCCTTCAACATAGTCTTGGGCGAGAAAGAGGAGTTCTCGATCGAGATAATGCACGCGAAACATTTCTCGAAAGCGAGGAATCTGAGGATGGCGAAGCTGATAGAGTACGCCTGCCTCGCGTGTAAATAAATCTTCTGCCTTTCGCAGATTTGCAGCACTTTGATCCTGAGGCGCAAATTCTTTGAGCACACACAGCTCATTAAATCGATTGGTGTCGATCGCCAGGTAGGTTCTGCCAAATCCTCCGTGCCCCAACACGCGCTCGATGCGATATCGGTTTTGAATCACGGTGCCATCAGGAAGTGGTGAGTGCATAGCAGTAGGGGCAAACGTGTGAGTGCAGTATTTTAAGCGACCGACCGGAAATGCGCCTTACAAATTTAGCATTCCACCCTCTAAAAATGAGCAGATTGTAGGCAGTTCAGCGATCGACCCAGTTCTGCTCAGGATGTTGGACAATCAATAAACATCGTGTCGCCTTTCTAACTTGTGAATCGTCGAGAACTTCTTAAACACCTTCTCCAAACCTCTGGTGGACTGATTGCAGCTAGCTTGATTGGGGGCTGTCAGGGCAGGACGATCGATCCGCTCTTTCTCTTGAGTCTGCTGAATCCAGAAACCCCGTTGCCGGATCATCTGATCACGCCGCTAGAGGAGTTTTATGTTCAGTCTTATGCGCTGCCTTCCACGGTGAAAGCAGACAAGTGGCGACTCAAAATCAAGGGAGCCGTCGAAAAGCCTCTAAATTTGACACTTGAGAATATTTTGCAAGCGCCGCAAGAAGACTTTCACCTGACGATGGAGTGCATTGGCAACCCTGCGGGCGGTAATCTGATCGGCAATGCCCTTTGGACAGGAACCCCACTTCTGCCCTTTTTAAAGCAAGCAGGCATTCACCCGGATGTGCAAGAATTTGCGCTCAAGGGATCTGATTGGTATGAGACAACTCTGCCTATAGACGATGTAATGCGAGCCGATGTGCGCCTTGTCCATCAAATGAATAAAGAGCCTTTGACGACTGCTCACGGCTTCCCGATGCGGCTGATTGTGCCCGGATACTATGGGCAAAAACAACCCAAGTGGATTGTCGAAATCGAAGCGATCACCAAGCCAAAAACGGGATTTTGGGAGAATCAAGGCTGGTCAAACACGGCAGAAATTCCGACTCATGCGCTGATGCGGCAGGTGCAAGACACTCGCGTGTGGAACCGTCAGCACCAAGTCAATGTCAGTCGAGACGGAGATAAGGGTTGGCAAAACGGCATTTTGTTGGCGGGAGTCGCGCTCGATCGCTCCAGTTCGATTCAAGCGATCGAGGTCAGCACCGACAACGGTAGTTCCTGGAGTCAAGCGAATCAAAACCGCCCCAATTCACCCCATGAGTGGACTCTATGGCGCTATCTCTGGAAGCCTCAACAGCCTGGAAAATATACATTACTGGCGCGAGCAACGTCCGATCGTCAACAGCAACCGCTAGAGGATGGCAACGGCAAAGATGGCAGTTCAGGAATTTTGAAAATTCAGGTCACACTGCAAACTTGAGAGCACATTTCTATCTAAGTAAAGTTGGGTCGTTTCACATTTCTTGGGCAAGCAAAAGTAGCTTACCGTAAAGTTAATTTATGAAGCAATTACATTAACGTGTTAAACCCAGGATTCTAAATTTTTTAGAAAATTACAATGCAAGAAATTCTTAAGTTTTTGAGTGGTTTAAGCAGTCAGATTATTAATTTAGATCCAATTCCTCTGATTGATTTCTCGTTGAAGATTCTGATTTAAACTCTTACCTCTCTTATTGCATATTATACTTTTAGAGAAAAGGTTAGAAGACCAAAGCTCAGCCTAGATGTAGAATACAGCGCCTTCCTTAAAAGAGAGAATTTTTTGGATTCAAAGATTAATTTAACGTTCCTTTCTCGCAACGAAGATGTCTATTTACGAGAAATATATATTTAATAGACCTAAATTTAGCTTAATTAGTAACTTCAATCAGCTTCGGTTTTAATCTTTAACGTATTATTCTTATGAATGTCCAACGCGCACTGGCAATACATGGAAGTTTGACCTTCAACCACCAGTTAGAAAGATCTTGATTAGAAAAGCTGTTAAAAATGATAAATGTAGAGACTCTAGTGATATGTCAGACCAGAATATAGAACTTTTTAGGGATTACAAAGAATACTTATGAAGTTCCCTAAAAGTAGAAGATTAGGAGCAAGGAATTGTGGGTTTAAAGATAACTAAAAACTCTACGTTAACTTTGACAATAGTTAGTGAACTAGGTATCGCTGGATACAGGTCTAAAGAGGAGTACCTAACCAGCTCTAGAAAGATTTCTAAATCAGGCTGGTATCTTGCCTGTGATTACGGTGTTGGTAAAGTTATCAAAAAATTGCCTTTAAGAACAAGAAATATTTAGTGATAATGATGATACGGGTTCCCGACACGGATTCAGATAATTTGGTGGTGAAAGCCAAAGGTCTGATTATTAGTACATTTTCAACAAGTAGCTAGGTTCGCGCATGAAAATCAGAGCCATTATTCATTCAGCAGAAGAAGGAGGCTATTGGGCAGAGGTTCCTGCGCTTCCCGGCTGTATCACTGAGGGTGACTCGATCGAGGAAGTGACTGCTAATTTAAAAGACGCGATCGAGGGGTGGCTTGATGTTGCCAATAGTCGTGATGCCATCAAGTCTACAGATCGAGTCATTGAAATTGCTGTATGAAGTCCATTTCTGGCAAGCGACTATGCAAGGTTATAGAGCAGAGAGGTTGGGTTTTGCGGAGAGTGACGGGCAGCCATCACATCTATGAAAACCCTGAAGTAAACCAAATCTTATCTATCCCTGTTCACCGTAATCAAGATTTGAAACTTGGAACCTTGAAAGCTTTGATGCGAATTGCTCATTTGTCTGAAGAAGATTTAGGCTAGTTGTGAGCTTTCGGATATTGCAGGTGATCTGCAAAGGTGAATCACCTGATGACTACTCGGTTAGAAGTCGAATTCGATGAAGTTCTTCACGACAGCTGATTTCTAGAAGGCACGAGGAATATAAAGTTTTTTGAGTTAGCTCGGTGTCATAGCCAAGTTAGAACTACGCACTAAGTCAGTGGCACTGATTGCTGAATCGCGCTAAATTCAAACTAGGGTGCAGTCACTCAATATCATTGTCTACACCACTAAAGGCTATGCTAAAACGTCTGTTTTTGATGATTGCGGTATCGGTTTCTGCGATCTCGATCGGGGGAGGAGGCGCGATCGCATCCCCGGGTGATATTGGCGGTGCTCCTGTCAAAGCTGTCCCGACTCCAACCACTTACACCCCGGTTTACTCCCAAACGAACTATATTGATCAGTTTGGCAATTCCCAAGCCATCATTATTGTTGCGCCGACCGTTACCTACGACAGTTTTGGGTTTGTCTCTACCCCTTCAATTGGCTATCCCCAAACGGTGATTGTGGTGCCTCCCCGTCAAACTACGTACATTCGAGGTTTTGCGAACCATGGTGTGCCTTTTTACCATCAGTCGTCGTGCAATCAGTTGACGCTAGGGCTGGCGAGTGGTCGATCGGTCTCAATTAATTCGGGTTCAGGCTGTTGGTAAGTTTTGAAAAATCAAGCTGCTGTCACCGTTCCCAGATCGGCAGGTGAAAGATAGGGCTGCATCACCTGACCATCTTTAAACCAGATAACTCGATCGGTGCATCGCGCTACATCGGGTTCGTGCGTCACCATCACGACCGTCATGCCGATCGCATTGAGTTCGGTGAAGATTGCCAGAATTTCTTTGGTCGTTTGAGAGTCTAGCGCCCCGGTCGGCTCATCTGCTAACAAAAGAACAGGGTTATTGACGATCGCGCGGGCGATCGCGACTCTCTGCTGTTGTCCTCCCGATAATTGATTCGGTCGATTGTTGAGTCGGTTTTCTAACCCGACGCGAATCAGAGCCTCGGTTGCCCGTTTGCGTCGCTCATCGCTCGGAACGTTGGCATAGACCATCGGCAGCATGACATTTTCTAAAGCCGATAGCTGCGGTAACAAGTGAAACTGTTGAAACACAAACCCCAGCTTTAAGTTGCGGGTGTGGGCTAGCTGTTTGTCAGCGATTTGGGAAACATCTGCGCCGTCTAGATAGTAGCGTCCAGAGGTGGGACGATCGAGGCATCCAATAATATTCATCATGGTGGATTTGCCTGACCCAGACGCACCCATAATGGCGCAATATTCACCCTGTTCGACCCTCAAATCGACACCCGCCAACGCATGAACTTCGGTTTCTCCAGCGCCGTAAACTTTGGTGATTTCTTCGAGACGAATAATAATAGGATTTGGCATGGCAAAGAATTAATCGTAGTGAGGTCAAGCGCTTCTGAGTGCAACGATCGGGTCAAGTTTTGCTGCTTGTCTCGCCGGAATCACGCCAAAGATTAGCCCGATCGAGCCAGACACGCTGACAGCAAGGGCGATCGCGACGGGTGAAACGCTGGCACTCAACGGTGAAAAGGCTCCGACTAATAGAATGCCGCCGACTCCAACCGCCGTACCGATCACGCCCCCTGCGGCTGAGAGCAACACCGCCTCAATCATAAACTGAACCAGAATGTCGTTTTCTGCGGCTCCGATCGCCTTCCGCAACCCGATTTCTTGAGTGCGTTCGCTCACTGAGACCAGCATGATATTCATGATGCCGATGCCGCCGACTAAGAGAGAAACTCCGGCGATCGCCGCCAGCATCGCTGTCAATCCGCCTGTGATCGTGCCAACGATGCGGAGAATATCTTTTTGAGTTTGAACGGTGAAATCATCTTCATTGATAATCTTGTGACGCAGCCTCAGCAGATTTGTGATTTGAAACTCGGCGGCAGGCACACTCGCTTCATTCTTAGCTGAAATTGAGATAATCGAGACATCTAAGCCATAGGGAGAAGTTCGTCCGGTTAAGACACTAGCCGTCGTCGTGAGAGGAATATAAACCCCATCGTCTTGATTGGTGCCCAAAAAGGAGCCTTTCGACTGCATGATCCCGATCACTTCAAAGCTGACATTGCGAATGCGAATTTGCTGCCCGATCGGGTCTTTTCCAGCAAAAAAGTCAGTCGCGATCTGAGACCCCAACACCGCAACTCGCCTATTTCGCTCTAGATCCAGATTAGTGAGAAAGCGACCTTTGGCAACATTAAAGTCACGCACCGAGAGAAACTCTGGCGTGGTTCCGGTGATTAAAGAACTGCGATTCCGCCCGCCATAAATAAGGGGCAGTTGTGCCTGACGTTGAGCCGCGACTCCTTCGACTGAGGGCACCTGAGACGCGATCGCTTTGGCATCATCCCAGACCAGCGTTCTGGGTAAATTTGTCGTTCGTTGTCTGGCTTGACTAGAGCCAGGAGACACAAACAAAACATTGGGACCTAACGACTCAAACTGTTCTGATGCTAATCTTTGTGCACCTTGCCCAATCCCAATCATGGCAATCACTGAGGCGTTGCCGATAATCATTCCTAGCATGGTTAAACTTGTTCGCAGTTTATTCGCTGTTAGCGTTTTGACTGCCATCTTTCCGCTTTCTAACCAATCCATTGCGATGCACCTTTAATTGTTATTTTTAGTGGCTCCCGGTTTGTCTTTGATGATTTCGTCAAGCTTCTTGCCATCTGGGAGCTGCACAAACACTTGCTCCCCCGGCTGCACGCCTTCTGTAATTTGGGTTTGATTGTTGAGAGTAGTGCCGATCGTCACAGGTTTGAATTGAGGCTGTTTTTTTGAGTCAGGAACCAGTACACCCGTCTTTCCTCGTTTGGTGACGATCGCCACAGTTGGCAAGAGCATCGCTGATTTAAGCTGGTTGCCCAAAAAACTCAGATCCGCATTCATGCCCGATTTGAGTTTTTCTCGACCTGATAGCAGTTGGATTCGTACCTGAAATGCCGTGACATCTCGCTCAACCACTGCTTCAGGTGAGATCAACCGAACTCGTCCCTTAAATGTCTGTTCAGGAAACGCATCGACCTTCACCTCAACTGCTTGACCGGGCTTGATTTGCCCAATATCAATTTCTGGAACCTTTGCCAGCACTTCGAGATTGCTCGCAAGCGCCACGATCGAGGTCGAGGTCGCCGAAGTTGTCGATGAGGCAGAAGTTGTCGGGGTGACAAATGCCCCAACGCTGGCATATCGCTGCGTGATCAGTCCGGCGAAGGGCGCACGAATCACCGTGTCTCCAATGTTGGTGTCAACTTGCGTCACCTGAGCCACCACCGATGCGACTCGTGCCTCTGCTTGACCGATTTCCTCACGAGTCGAGCCGTTGCGACGCTGCTCTAGCTGCTGAACGGTCTGATTGTATTGCGCTTGAGATTGGCTGAGTTGTGCCTGCGCCTGATTGAGGGTTTGCTTGGCGTTCTGCTCTTTCCGCAAAAATTCTTCTAACGAATTGGTCGAGATTGCCCCTTGACCTGCAAGCTCTTGCTGGCGGCGAGTTTGCGATCTTGAAAACTCTAGTAACGATTGAGCATCCGCCACCTGTCCGCGCACACGATCGATTTCTCCTCTCGCACGAGCCACCTCAGATTCGGCTTGCCTGACTTCTTCGACTCGCGTTCCGGCTTGCAGTTGGGCGAGTCGCTGCTGTGCCTCTTGCAGATTAGCGACAGCTTGAGCACGTTGAGCTTGCAACTCAGAACTTTCCATCCGGGCGATCGCTTGCCCTGCCTGCACACGATCGCCTTGCTCAACCAATAGTTCAGCGATTCGTCCAGAAGTTTTAGGACTCAGGTTGACGGTTTGAACGGGCGCGATCGTGCCACTTGCCGTAATTCGCACGGTTACAGTTTCTGACTTCACAGGCACTGTTAGCTCAGTTATATCTTGCTTTGGAGTTCCTCCTTTCAGAACCCTGTAGGTGATTGCGGGCACAGCGATCGCTCCGGCTGCTAGCAGTCCAATTAGCCACGCAGCGGGCTTTTTACCAACTTTGCCAAACAAATGAATTTGCATCGGTAGAGTCCTGAAATTAGGACAAGGAATGAAAAAATGAAGCGCATCGATAGCCAGCTATGAGTGAAGCCTTACCCTAAAAAACTTGACGGTCGTTTGACCTGAAGGGTTCACGGTAAGTCTGCCGATTTTTACATCTCAGAGATTAATAACGGTTACTACTCATAGTTTACACTTCGTTACTTAACAGTGTCATAGATACTTAACGAAGCTATCTATAAAATCATTAAAAATTAGGGCAATCTTAAGATTGCTACTAAAGCGTTGGTTTGGAGTCTTTAAGAAATCAGTATCATAGGCATGTTGCTATTGCTGCACTTGTGACCTAGATGCTAAGAATGAGTCTAAGGGTCAACCTTGATTTAGGGCGAAACCTGGTAAGACCTTCAAATTGCGAATTGATCGAGTCGGAAAGCAACGACCGAATGTTTTTCTCGTGAAACGGTTGAAAGCTTTCGGATTTGCCTTCAGTCCGAATGCATTCAGTACAATAGTCTGACTGCCGTTCTCTACCCTCAGCCTGTGACGATGATAGCCTATGAGTCCCTTGCCTAACCGCCCTCTTCAACCCCCTAAGCCTCCCTCATCCCAGCAATCTCAACCCGATGAGTGGGCAACCAACCACCAAGCAGGTGCGATCGACAATAGTCAGTCTGAACCAGCCAATAGCTCAGACTCACTGCCCTTGCAGCGCCCATTGATGCGCCCTGTCGCTCGACCTGCTACACCGTCAGAAGTCAGTGAGCCTAACAAAGCTGAGCCTGTTGCTGCTACACCTGCACCGACCGTCCCGACTGCAACCCCAGACGTGACAGCCCCAACTCAAGCCGAATTGGATGGCTTACGCCAGCAGCCGATTCCGGCACCGAGTGAACCCATGCAGTATCGGGCGATCGGGCTACTGCGAGGTCGTTATAAAGCCGAAGACGAGCAGTTTACACGCGGAACTTTGACGACGAATGACGGCACTGATATTCAGGCGGTGCTGTTGGGTCGGGTGATGAGCCTGGTGAGAAATCATCTTGACTTAGAGCAAGACCATCTGTGGGTGGTCTATCCTCGCACTCGTGAGAAAGAGCAAGACTTGCACGCTCAAATTGTCGGAGTGTGGGAGCCAGAAAAGTTGAACAAATCAGAGTCTGACGAGGCAGGTGAAGAGAAGACGAACCTCTCTTATCAGCCCTCTTCTGAAGTCGATGATGATTACTTTTCGATTCGAGGAGAGGTGATTTTTCAATCGCCAGAAGATAACTCGATCGTGGTTAAAATTCAGCAAGCTCCTCGCAAAAAAGATGGCGATCGCATCAAGTCTTTTAAACTCAAGCTCGAAGGCAGCTTAACTGGAAAAGTCGTCGGCTACTTCTGGGATCTGCAAGTTCGTCGGCAGGGCGATAATTTGGTGATTCATCAAAGCAGTCCGATCGGGATGATTCCGCCTAAAAAGCGGTCTAAATCTTCATTCGATCAAGGCGATCGTCCTAGACGAGAGTTTGCCCCTCGTCCCGGGGGCAGCTTTAATCGGAGTCCGCGACCGACTCCTAATGCGGGGGCGAGTAGTCCTAGTCCTGCACCTGCGCGGAAAGACCCGTTACCCAAACCTGTTAAGAAGCAGAATCCGGTAACAGAAGGTTAGCTTGTTAGACGGGAAGCCTCACGTCCATAACGGTCTTCTGTTTGGCGTGACATGAAAGGCGCGTTCATGGCGGTGCGATGGTAAACAATGTTTGACGAGAGAATCATCAGCACCGCCATGAACTATCTCTTACAAGCGAAGCCAGGAAAACTGGTATAGTACAAGTGGTCGTTGACCCGCCCGACTTCTCGA
>JBBRPT010000027.1:0-63266 GCA_038227635.1 Leptolyngbyales cyanobacterium
GCGACATGGAAACTGCTAACACTGAAGAGTTAGACAAGCTGATCCACAAAATGGACAAGCTGCAACGACGATTTGAAGGCATGGATGGCTATGGACTAGATGCCCGAATCGAGAAAATCATGCCCGATTTGGGCTTTGAGAGTGAGGATGGCGATCGCTTAGTCAGCGCCTTCAGTGGTGGGTGGCAAATGCGAATGAGTTTAGGCAAAATTCTGCTACAAAAGCCCGATTTGCTGCTGCTCGACGAGCCGACCAACCATCTGGATTTAGAAACGATCGAGTGGCTAGAAACCTACCTCAAAGGTCTGTCAACCCCAATGGTGATCGTCTCGCATGACCGCGAATTTCTCGATCGGCTTTGCACCCAAATTGTCGAAACAGAACGTGGCATTTCGACCACCTATCTCGGCAACTACTCTGCTTATTTACTGCAAAAGCAAGAACAGCGAGATGCTCAGATGAGTGCCTTTGAGCGTCAGCAAAAAGAACTAGAGAAACAACAAACCTTTGTCGATCGCTTCCGTGCCAGCGCCACTCGCAGCACCCAGGCAAAAAGCCGCGAGAAGCAACTAGACAAAATCGAGCGCATTGAAGCCCCCGATAGTGATGTGCGAGGGCTGCATTTTCGCTTTCCGCCAGCACCTCGGAGTGGGCGAGAAGTCGTGACGATCGACAATCTGGTTCACACTTACGGCGAAAAGATCCTGTTTTTGGGAGCGGATTTGGTGATTGAGCGGGGCGATCGCATTGCCTTTCTCGGACCCAATGGCGCAGGCAAATCGACGTTGTTGCACTTAATCACGGGTGCAGAAAAGCCCACAGATGGCAGCATTAAGTTAGGGGATCATAACGTCATTCCTAGCTATTTTGAGCAAAATCAGGCTGAAGCGCTCGACTTAGACAGAACGGTGATCGAAACCATTCATGATGAAGTTCCTAAGTGGACGAATGAAGAAGTTCGGACGCTTTTAGGACGTTTTTTGTTCAGTGGCGATACGGTCTTTAAGAAGGTAGAAGCCTTGAGTGGAGGCGAAAAAGCGCGGCTGGCTTTGGCGAAAATGCTGCTTCGTCCCGCCAATCTGCTGATTCTGGATGAGCCGACCAATCACTTGGATATTCCAGCCAAAGAAATGCTCGAAGAAGCCATTCAAAACTATGATGGCAGCGTGATTATCGTCTCGCACGATCGCTATTTCATCTCTCAAACGGTCAACAAAATCGTCGAGATCCGAGATGGTGAACTGCGGCTCTATCGCGGCGATTATCACTACTACCTCGACAAAGTTGCCGAAGAAAAAGAGAAAGCCGAGTTAGCAGCGATCGAAGCCGAAAAAGTCGCCAAAGTTGAATCAAAGCGAGAAAAACAAAAAGAAAAGGAAAAGACAAAGAAAGCCCAGAAAAGCCGTTAAGTCAGTTAAAAAGGCAAGGAAGGGTGAGATGATGCCTGATATCTAGTCGTTGTGTGCTGAAAAGCGACGCGTCTTAACCATCTCGATAGTGATGGTATGATCTTCAGAAGAAATTGTTCATTAGAAGGGCATTTTATATGGCGCAGGTGCCTGTCTCTCCTGTAGTGCTGGTTATCTTAGACGGTTGGGGTTACCGCGAAGAAACAGACGGGAACGCCATTGCTGCCGCTAAAACGCCAGTGATGAATAGTCTGTGGGCGGCATATCCTCACACGTTGATTCGCACCGCTGGCAAAGATGTTGGGTTGCCAGACGGTCAAATGGGCAACTCAGAAGTGGGTCATCTCAACATTGGGGCTGGCAGAGTCGTTCCTCAAGAGCTAGTGCGAATTTCAGATGCAGTTGAAGATCGCAGTTTGTTGAGCAACCCCAAGTTAGTGAAAGTCTGCCAAGAAGTGCAGCGTCACCAAGGGAAACTGCACTTGATTGGGTTGTGTTCGGATGGTGGGGTGCATTCTCACCTCAGTCATTTATTTGGCTTGCTTGATTTGGCAAAAGAGCAAGGGATTCAAGATGTATGCATCCACGCCATCACCGATGGGCGAGACACTCAGACCACTGAAGGCGCAGACGCGATCGGACGGCTGCAAACCTATTGCGATCGCATCGGCACAGGTCGCATCGTCACTCTTAGCGGTCGCTACTACGGTCTTGATCGCGACCACCGATGGGATCGCGTACAACTGGCGTATGACGTGATGACTCAGGATGGCGAAGGCGATGGTCGATCGGCGCTAGATGTGCTAAAAGCCTCCTATGCTGAGGGCAAAACAGATGAATTTGTGATCCCGACTCGTGTTGCACCGGGGGCAATCAAACCTGGAGATGGGGTGATTTTCTTTAACTTCCGTCCCGATCGTGCCCGTCAACTGACCCAAGCGTTGGTCGATCCCAAGTTTAAGGGCTTTGAGCGAGAGCAGATTCGTCCCCTGCCGTTTGTGACCTTTACACAATACGATGCGTCACTTCCCGTTCTCGTCGCGTTTGAGCCTCAGAACTTGAACAACATTTTGGGCGAAGTGGTCTCCCGTCATGGATTGCGTCAATTCCGCGCCGCCGAAACCGAAAAATATGCCCATGTTACTTACTTCTTTAATGGTGGCTTAGAAGAGCCATTCCCTGGTGAAGATCGCGAATTGGTGCCGAGTCCGATGGTGATGACTTACGATAGCGCTCCGGCAATGTCGGCTGAGGCGGTGACGGATGTAGCGATCGCGGCGATCGAGAAGCGCATCTACTCACTAGTTGTCATCAATTATGCCAATCCCGATATGGTAGGGCACACCGGACAGATGGATGCAACCGTGACGGCACTCGAAGCGGTCGATCGCTGTTTGGGTCGCTTATTAGAACAGATCAACCGCGCTGGAGGCACCGCGATCATCATCGCTGACCACGGCAACGCCGAGATGATGTGGGACGAAAACGGCAACCCCTGGACAGCTCACACCACCAATCCGGTGCCGTTTATCCTAGTTGAAGGAGAAGGACTGAAAATTCCTGGACATGGAACAGACGTTTCTCTCAAAGAAGATGGGCGATTAGCAGATATCGCGCCGACGATTTTAGACATTTTGCGGTTGCCGCAGCCGACTGAGATGACGGGTCGATCGCTGGTTGAGTCTGCTGAATTTGACGTGCGGGCAAATCGAACTCCGGTTAAGATTGCGCGATAATGCGAGAATAAGCGTTGGGTTTTGAACGGATTGACTTCAAAACTCAACTCTGCTCATTTTTAGTTAGGCTTGTCACCATGACATTGATTGTAGTTTTAAAGACGGTTTGGATGGTTTGTGCAGTGGGAATTATTGTTCTCGTGTTGCTGCACAGCCCTAAGGGAGATGGCTTAAGTGGGTTAGGTGGACAAGCTCAGTTGTTTACAAGCACCAAAAGTGCTGAGACGACTCTCAACCGCGTGACTTGGACGCTCACTATTCTCTTTATCGGGCTGACGATCGTGCTTAGTGCTGGTTGGCTAGGTCGATAACCCTTGGCTAACCGAAATGTACGTTTGGGCAAAACGCACCCTCTCGCAGTGATTTGCGGGTTTGGGTGTGTCTTGCTAATGTTGCTTTATGGACAGGTTTCTGCGATCGCCCAGGGTGCCCTTCCAGCGCTCAACGTCCACCCTCTTCCACCCGCCTTGGCAGAGTGGAAAGACCTGGCAAAGCATGGAGACTATTTCGATCGAGTTCAAAAAACTCAGCCGGACTATTTGGTGTGGTCGCAATTTCCCGTTAAGGTTTATGTGCAGTCGATCGAGAGGTCAGAAGCCGCCAATCCTGTTCGTGCTCAAGCTTGGATCAGGGCAGTGTCACAAGCCGTGCAAGAGTGGACGGTTTATCTTCCTTTGCAGGTGATTGATCAGGTGGAGGACGCTGATATTACAGTGCGTCGATCGTTCTTACCCATTCGCACTACACCCGGAAAGCCTTTGGCTCCTCAGCGAATTCGGGCGGCTGAAACTCGCTATGAGCTTTATGACCAACCCGTGGCGGATGGTTCGACCCGTTTGGCACATCGCTGCACAGTCGTCGTGCAGCCCAATCAGGCAGAATCCTATGTGTTAGCGTCAGCTCGTCATGAGTTAGGTCACGCTTTGGGAATTTGGGGACACAGTTCTTTGCAAACCGATGCCTTGTATTTCTCTCAGGTTCGCAACCCGCCTCTGATCTCGCCGCGAGATGTAAACACGCTAAAACGAATTTATGAGCAGCCGACCCGACTAGGATGGACAATTCCTGAGAAGCGTAGGGCGTGATAACAAATCTCTAGCGCTCTAGAGCAAAGCCTTTTGGGATCTTGAAGTCAAGAGCAAGATATCTCGATAGCGATCGCTTAGATTCCAGGCTTCATTCTCAGAGGTGTCATCAAACACTTGCCATTTACCTAGGCTTTGACATTCGATGTAACTTGCAGGGCATAGTCTTAGGAACTAACAGCCCTAAATGACCCCACAAAACTCTGCTTGGTTTACCAGGGTAAGAGATGATATGGGCACCCCTTATAAAGCGCTCGTCTGATCAAGACTTCACTAAAAGATTGGTTAAAATCTGAGTTCTCTTCACGACTGCTTCAAACTCTTCAACGAATTATCCTGATTCCAACGCATTGCCATAGAATATAGTGGCAAGGCTGGTTGTTGATGATCGAAGATTATTACCATGTGAGCGGTTGAAAAGTCAGGTTATGGCATTAAATTGGCTTGCACCCTGACGACGGATCAGCTTCTTTAAAGTTAGACGACGAATCTTAGGCTTGTGCTCTGAGCAATGACTGATAAAGGCTAGACGTGAACCATTTTTCACCAGGTTAACCGCAGTGTTTCATGGCAAACCGCTTTTTAATCAGCCATAGCCATGTTACCCGCTTTCAAGGCTTTGACGGTATGAAAAATGAGAGCCTAAATCATCAGAGCATTGTTGAATCCACGATCGTGTCCGATATTTTAACTCAGCTAAACGATGGAAAACTGCTAGTCGTCAACAGTCGCCGACGCAATGGGCTAATTATTTATAAAAAGTTTCACGCTGAGTTTGCAGGTCCGGGTGCCGCGGTTGGAAGCTTTTTTGACTTAAATTGTGAAGGAGTGTTGCCAGTTGGCGATCTGTCTCTACTCTCTCCCGAAAATCAGGAAGAACGGCAAAAAGCATATCTAATTAGAAGGCAATGGATTAGGCTCACTCAGCAACTCACAGACAACCCTGCGCCATTGCAGCGTGTTCAGATGATTTTGAATCAGTTTGAGAATTATTTTGGAGCAGAGGCAACAGCACGATTGCCCGATGAGGCATTTGAGCGACTGGTTGGAGTTCTTCCCCACACGGTGCAAATGGTGCGTCGAGGTTCGAGCAGTTTAGAGGTGGACAAGCCTAAAAATTGAGCGTGTTGAATCGCTCAATGGTTCGCTGATTTTCTTCGGGAGTGCCGATCGAAATTCGCAGCCCATTTCCTGTGTGTCGAATTAAGGTTCCTTGCTCTTTGAGTGTTTGACAGATTGTAGCCAGTCTTGAATTAGAGTCCATTCCTTTCAGCCGCAAGTAGACAAAGTTTGCAGCACTCTCCCAAACCTGAAATTCTGGACGTTGAGAAAATGCTTGAATGAGCCGAGTCCGTTCGGTCAGCATTGAAGGAATGATAGACAGCAGCTCATGGCGGTGAGCGATCGCCACCAAAGCCGCCGCCTGGGTAAAGCTAGGAAGATTATAAGGAAGGCGAACTTTTTCTAAGGCTGTGATCAATTCAGGATGAGCGATCGCATACCCAACTCGATGAGCAGCGAGTCGAAATGCCTTTGAGAAGGTTCGTAAAATCACCCAATTTGGATGGTGGGCGAGTTCGGCTGCGACTGTCGTCTGACTAAACTCAAAATATGCCTCATCGATCACGACCAAAATTGTTTGAGGAAGATTTCGTAGCCAGGTTAACTCTGCCTCAGTCAGGGCGTTTCCGGTGGGTGAGTTGGGGTGAACGACAAAAACGGCTCGAATCGGTGGGGTTTGAGTCTGAGCGATCGCGGCTTGAGCCGCCGTTAAGTCCATTTCAAAGCTAACCAGAGAACGTGCGATCGTGACGACCGGAATTCCTAACGTCTTTGCCAAAATTCTATACATTGAAAACGTTGGGTTAGCCACTAGGATTGAGCCTTCTCCCCCAATGCACGTCGCGATCAGCAAAGAGCGAATTAACTCATCCGAGCCATTGCCGATCGAGAGATTATCCGCCGTGAATAGTGAGTTAGACGACTCATTAACATAGCCAGCGATCGCAGTTTTCAGCCCTTCATATCCCCCATCGGGGTAGCGATTGTTCTCGATCGTTTGCTGGTAAGCCCAGCTTAGTTTTTGCTTGAGTTCATCGGGCAAATCATAGGGACTTTCGTTGACATCAAGTCGGTCGATCGCTGTTTGGTGAAACTCGTCGCTGTGCTGAGTGTTATAAGCTGCAAGCTGGGAAAGGTCAGACCGAATGAAAAGCATGGCAAGAATTAAGAATTGAGGGGTTGAACTGCTCAGGCAGCAATCTGTGAGAATTTTGAGTCTAGCAGTGAGTTGCCTAAGATCAGACTCAACCCTCAAAACTCTTTATGCAGGTTTATGCTGGATAAATCCGCAGTCTGCGGTTAGGTTCGTCGCCAAAGCTGCGAGATTGCAGACGATAATGCTCGACCAGTTCATGCTGCATTTTGCGAACTAGCCCAGAGCGCGGTAAGAGTTCGACGGGTTGCCCTTTGGGGATAACAATTTGCTCAACCGCGAGTCTGGCTTCTTCGAGTGCCTCAAGCTCGTCTTCACTGTCTCCGCGCACAAATAACTCTAGCTCGGCTGCATCAGGCATGGCAGGGTCATCCATGTTTAACAGTCGGCGCAAAGAATGAGCGATTTGCGGCACACTACTAGCTTTGAGAGTGTGAATCGGAATCTGACGAGATTTTGCCAAATGGCGCAGTTTGGAATGATTTTTGACGTGCGATCGCAGAGCCAAAACCGCATCTGCATGATCAATGTCCTTCGTCAACACGATGGGAAGATTCAAGGTGCGAACGACTTGATCTAACTGATGCCGACTCACCCCATAAGGGTAAATGTGCAGCGGCAGGTCTTCTCCATTGGGTCCAGGAATATATTCTCCAGTCTCAGAATCTTGGAGGCTTTGCAATCCATCGTCCCGCGCATCAAAGGTTCGATTGAGAGACGCATCCAGCATTTGCTCAAAGGTCTGCTGTTCAGGCGTGAGAGCGGCTGCTTGGATTGGTTTGAGTTTGCCTGACGATCGCCATCCACGCCCTTGAGGCGGCGGCGTAAAAAATCCTTCTTGCGATGACGTGGGCGCGATCGAAAGCGGATTATTGCGAACGCCATTCGATCGAGTCCGTCCCGTGGTCTCTGGGCTGCTCAACGACTCGTGTGTTACGGTCACTTCTCCGTCATCGTTGACAGTTCTGACTTCAGAATTGGGCTTTCTGCCGCGCAGCAGCAGGTCGATCGTTTCAGTCACCTGTTCGTGGACGACCCATTTCTGACGCTCGGTCATCTCAACTGCGATGTCAAACGTAGGTGGGGCTTTGCGTTCTAACACGCTCTTTTGGCTGCCCCTTCGTCTCGCCTCCTCGTCTCCCAACGTCACGGACTGAATGCCGCCCACCAGATCGGAAAGCGTCGGGTTTTTAATCAGGTTTTCTAGCTGGTTTCCGTGAGCTGTGCCAACGAGTTGAACGCCTCGCTCAGCGATCGTACGGGCTGCCAAGGCTTCTAATTCAGTGCCGATCTCATCAATCACGATGACTTCTGGCATGTGATTTTCGACCGCTTCGATCATGACCTGGTGCTGAAACTCAGGGCGAGAAACTTGCATTCTGCGAGCACGTCCGATCGCGGGGTGAGGCACGTCTCCATCGCCTGCAATCTCGTTTGAGGTGTCGATGATTACGACACGCTTTTCTAACTCGTCTGCCAACACTCGCGCAATTTCTCGCAAGGCGGTGGTTTTACCGACTCCAGGGCGACCGAGCATCAGAATCGAGCGCCCACTTTCGACCAAATCGCGAATCATGCCGATCGTGCCAAAAATCGCCCGACCAACGCGGCAGGTTAACCCAATCACTTCGCCTCGACGGTTGCGGATGGCGCTAATCCGGTGCAGAGTGCGCTCGATTCCGGCACGGTTGTCTCCGCCAAAATCGCCGACTCTGGCGATGCTGTCATTCAAATCAGCTTGAGTGATGGGAGTTTCAGACAGATATTCTGCTTTGCCAGGAAACCGAGCTTCGGGTCGTCGTCCTAGATCCATCACGACTTCGACGAGGCTGTCAATCTGAGGATGGTTTTCTAACTGCACTCGGATCGCATTGGGTAGAATGCCTAGAAGTTTGTCGAGATCATCCGTGTTTTGCATAGTCATTACAACAGGGCTTTCGGCAGCAGCGGCGGAACGGGAGTCGAGTTGAGATTGGCTTACAGACGCTAAAGGTTGAGACGATTCAGCGCTGGGTAAGGGGTCAGAGAAGTTGATATCGCTACGATTCACCATGAGAATTTGTGAAACAGCTTTAGAAAAGTGGAGGTGGGCAGCCTGTCAGCTAGCGTAGAGAGTTTTTGACTGGAGTAGATGTATTCTGGAGCACTTAAGTCATCGATTAAAATCCTGATTTCTGCCGACAGAGAATTTTAACTGAGAGACTAGCCGATCGGCTAACTCGACCGCGCCCCATAACAAAGCAGGACTGGTTTCGAGGTGGGTTGGTGAAAGCTGATTTGGTCGTGATGCAGCGCCAGGGGAAAGACTGGAGTGATACATCGTTTTAGCAACATTCAAGGGCTGACTCTCCATCGCGTCTAGTTGACTGAGAATGGGCAAAAGCAAGCTTCGGGCATAGCTTCCATAGGCGACACCCGAAATTAATTCTGATACTATTGTACTACTTTTATTCTTCAGTAAGCCTAAAGTCTTGAGTTTAGGGACAGTGTAATAATTGGTTCCTCCAGCTAGCTGCACAAATCCAGGTAGTCTTGCGGCGAGAACTTTTTGACCCAACTTGACGCAAGCTCGTGTGGCTCCTATGCCAATGTCACCACTCATCGGACGACCGTCGGCTTGCCAAATAATCTGACAGGGAAGCGGCGAGATAATCTCGTGCAGTGCCCATAAATAATCAATGAGATCTTCACCGTCTGGGCAGCTAATGGCGATCAGTTTGAGATGGTGAACTTGTGGGGCGATCGCGCTCCACAGCCGTTTAAAGTCAGCTAACCGTCCGGGTTGAGTGTGAATCTCGATCGCGTCTATTCCAGCTTGTAAAATAAGCGGAGAAATGACCTCTGGGGTGTAGACATAAGAGCGAGTAGAAATGTGCTGGATGGGGCAAATCGGCAAACAGCGACCGCAGCCGTAGCAGAGATTATCGATTACTCCAGAAAAATGGTCTGGACGATCGAAGACGATCGCGTTAGCCGGACAAATCGACTCGCAAGGTTTTGAGCAGTCGATCGGACAGTTGGCAGCGTTAAACTCAGCCTTTCTAAAATGGGGGTCTTCTCCATCGTTGAGGCTGACCATTAGCCAGGGTGAGTTTTTAGCGGCAAATCCTTTTTGTTGCGCCTCTTCAGCCAGATTGCTTGCCACGGCTAAGGCTTCACGTGCAGTCGAAATGATCGCAGGGTCAGCGGCGACATCAATGCAGTCTGCACCCGCGATCGCGTAGGCGAGCGTAAGACTCCGAATGGCAGGAAGGTGATGGGAACTCGCTCCGCAGATGAGCTTGAACCAGTGACCTTCCTTGAGTGAGCATAGAGGGTTTAAGAAGTCAGTCACCCATCTATGCTAGTACGCCAGTCAGAAAATTACGAGCCGAATAGCAAAATTTTCATACCAGGAAATGATCCCACTCTCTTTGTGGGGAAGATGGGATCGGTAAAATCAATGATTTTTTGATGTTATGCCGCCGCGACGACCTCTTTAAGCGGAGTCCATCGGAAGTAGCGCTCTCCTCCGACTTCGATCACGATTTTGAGGCGAGGTTCTAAAGAGGGTAAGTTTGCCAGGAATTCTAGCTCTTGGTTAGAAAGAATGTGTCCTTCAATGATCCACAGCAGCAAGCCTTTTGATTTGGGAGGCAGATTTTCAATTTGAGTGTTGACGATCGGGGGGATAAAGTAGGTGTAGCCCACGGCTGCGCCCGAACCCGAACTTTTCTTGCCCAAGTGAGGAGGACGAACGCCGTGAACGCCTGTCAAATACATGGCGACATCGCCTAAGCCTCGTGCGGTGATGCTGAGAGAGGTGTAGCCTGATGCCCGAATTCGTCGGCGATAGCGTCCTTCAAATCCGCCCTCTAGGGGGACGTATGCGCCGATCGCCCCAAATTTTTCTAAGTCTCGAATCAGTTGTCCGCCTGTTGTGATCAGTGCCATAGATTTACGCTCTGTCCCTTGGTTTGGTGCTGCCTGAGATAACGATAATAGTTTTACTTCTAATAAACTCAACCTTCAACGGCGAAGAATGAGGATGCGCCAGAGGACGAATCTAGTGACTATTCTACTGTTGAGTGGCAGCCTCACCGATTAAAAAGTTCTATTGATACGATAGTTGGACTGCTGATGTCTTGGACAAGATGGAGAAGAATTATAGATTCAGAACTTATATGATTTCCTTGAGAAAAGTAAGGATGTAGCCATAAGCGAGTTTCTCCCTCCAAGATCGTTACTGCTGCCGAGATTGAAGCGTTTGGATTTCTGAGATTGACAGTTCTGTGGCTTGAGCGATTGCTTCGATCGAGAGTCCTTGCTCAAGTAATCTAAGCGCGATCGTTTGCATCGTTTCTTGCCGTGCCACCTGCTTTCCTCTTTCCTCAGTCTGCCGCTCCCATTCCAAAAATGCTTCTGAAAACGCCATGATCGCCTCCTGTCCACTAAAGTTTGCAAGGTCGCCTAAGTCAATTCTAATCTTCCAGTTCGATAGCATTCGCAAAATAGTGTTTCGTCGCGGATGACTCATGGGCAGTGCCAACACCTCTCGAATCGCCCGCTCCTGTGTCCCGTCTCGCCCCAGCACCCTCAGCCATAAGGTTTCTTCCGTTTCGGGCAGTTGATCAATTGCCACGATCGCGCTCTTAAAGATGTTGGATAGAAAATAGACACCTGGCATCCAATCCGCTTTGACTCTGCCTTCTGCTTCCTCTAACAGAGGATTTGAGGTCGTGACAGCCAGAATCCAAAGTATCGGTAAATCGTCTTCTGGCAGTTCATCTCGCTGGGCTTTGCGCCGTTCATCTTCCTGTATCCAGACTAATTTCATCACCGATATCCTCACCTCGGTTCGAGTCGGAACATTGCGATATGGTTCGAGAAGACAGGGCTGCTGTACCATGCGTCCCAACAGCCCCAAATCGTCTGCTTGGGTTGCATCTCGATTGGGCACAAACCAAACATCCACAAATTTGGCTTCTCCTGGAATTTCGTATTGTCGTTGGACGGTGCCAATGGGAGTAAGGAACTCCTCCAAATATTGCTTGGATAACTGGTCGAAAGGATTTTGAGCCATGTACCCGGTCTTGGGGATTGAGTATGGTGCGATTGTACTGTGCGACTTTCAATCAGACTAGTTTTTGTCCTATGATGACGACCTCAGTTTTCTCCTATTACATTGATTTCTCCAAGTCAAGAAGGGCGCGTTTACGATCGACCCCCCAACGATAACCGCCTAGCCCACCCGATTTGGGTGTAACTCGGTGACAGGGAACCAAAAGCGCGATCGGGTTAGTTGCACAGGCACGAGCCACTGCCCGAACTGAAGTCGGCTGTCTGATCGTGCCAGCAACGTCACTGTAATGAACCGTGGTTCCGATCGGAATCTTTTTAAGAGCGTCCCAAACTTGAATCTGAAAGGCAGTTGCCCTTACATCACAGGGTAGATCGGGTAGGGGAAAATGACCGCTCAAATAATTCACGATCGCTTGCATCCAGTCTTGAAGGTCATCGGTTTGCCGAATTGCAGCCTGACGGAATTCAGTGCAGAGTTGGGCTTCAAGGTCTGCGATCGAGTCTCCAAGTTGGATGCTGCATAAGCCTCGATCGGTGGCTGCGATCAGTAAAAAGTCGAGAGGAGATTGGACGATCGTATAGCGAATGTCTTCTAGTTGATGCACGATGTTTTGAGCAATCGTCCGTCGATCGCGGTTAGTCCGACAAAAATCAATATCATTCCTGCAAACGTATTCCAATACAGTTGTTCATGAAGAATGAACACACCGAGTAGTAATGCACTGATTGGAATGAGAAATGTAACCAACGAAGCGTTAGTGGCACCTGCAACCGCAAGTAGATGAAAGTAAATCAAATATGCAATTGCGGTACAAAAGAATCCTAACGCGAATAGTGCACTTAATGTTATATTAGTAGGCTTTAATGTCCAAGAATGCTCTAATGCGAACGTTAATGGTAGCAGCATCACGATCGTTACATAAAGCATTCCAGTTGCTGTAACCGCAGCAGGTAGTTCTCTAAAACGACGACCATAGATTCCAGCACACCCGTAGCAGAAGGCAGCACCCATCACAGCAAACTGTCCCAAGCTTTGTAGTTGCATTCCTTGCAAAACATCAAAACCAATCAATACAACAACGCCACAAAAGCTGAATGCGACTCCGATCGCTCGATTAAACGTCAAACGTTCTTCACGAGTGAATAGATGCGCTAATAAAACGGTAAACACTGGAGTCATCGCATTGAGAACAGAGGCAAGACTGCTGCTGACTTTAGTTTCTCCCCAGACAATTAAACTGAACGGAATCAGGGTGTTTAATGCCCCCATCACGAAAAAAGCTCGCCATAGCTTTAGTGAAGTGGGCAATTTCTGTCCGCTTGAGGAGACAAAGATTGTGAGGACGATCGCGGCTAAGGTCACTCGACCTAACACGATCGTTAAAGGCGGTAGATCTACAAGTGCGATCTTGATAAAGAAGAAGGAACCGCCCCACAATCCTGATAAGACGATGAGAAGCAGCCATTCTTTGATTCTCATATCGAGCCTTTTCTAGAGATACGACTCCAGAATAAGCGTTTCTTGAAGGGTTTTCTATCCGATCGCTGCGATCAAACTTCAGACAGTCTGAAGGGAGAAACCATAGCTTGACCGAGCAAATGCTCTATGATAATCCACGACGAATCCGCGATCGACTGTCATGAAACCTGCTGCACCTCCCTGGACTGTTTGGGGCACCCCGCTCACTCCTGATGCTCAACGATTATTATTACTAGGCTCAGGAGAACTGGGTCGAGAAGTCGCGATCGCCGCCATGCAGCTAGGCATTGAAGTGATTGCGGTTGATTCTTACGCGAATGCACCTGCAATGCAGATTGCTCATCGATCGCACGTCCTTAATATGCTCGATGGCGCTGCTTTACGAACCGTCGTCGAACAAGAGCGACCCCATTTAATCGTCCCGGAGGTCGAAGCGATCGCCACTTCCACGCTGATCGAACTAGAAAACTCAGGGTGGCGAGTCATTCCCACCGCGCAAGCAACGTTTTTGACCATGAATCGCGAAGGCATCCGGCGACTAGCGGCAGAAACGCTGGGTTTGGCGACTTCGCCCTACCGTTTTGCCGACACCGAAGCAGACTATCGATCGGCGATCGCTGCTGTTGGACTGCCCTGCGTTGTTAAGCCCGTCATGAGTTCGTCTGGCAAGGGTCAAAGCATGGTGAAGACAGAAACGGATCTGTTACCTGCTTGGGACTATGCCCACGCCAAAGGGCGAACTCAAAACGATCGGGTAATTGTTGAAGGCTTTATCGATTTTCACACCGAGATTACGCTGCTCACAGTTCGGGCGATCGATGGCACTCATTTCTGTCCTCCGATCGGGCACATCCAAATTAAGGGCGACTATCGCGAATCGTGGCAACCCTGTGCGCTCCCAATTGCGACTTTAACTAAATGTCAAGAAATGGCGGCGAAGATTACCGAATCTCTCGGCGGTTGGGGGCTGTTTGGAGTCGAGTTGTTTATTCAAGGCGATCCGACAGGAGATCAGACCGTTTATTTTAGCGAAGTGAGTCCGCGCCCCCACGATACGGGCATGGTGACGATGGTCAGCCAAACCATGTCAGAATTTGAGCTACACGTTAGAGCGATCGCGGGGCTTCCGATCGGCAGCATTGATTTAATCAAACCCGGCGCATCAGCCGTGATTTTAGGAACCGAACCCACTGATTGCCCAAAATTTGCTGGGGTAAATGAAGCGCTGACCGTACCGACCAGCAAACTGCGACTGTTTGGCAAGCCTAAAAGCTATGCCAATCGACGAATGGGAGTGGCATTGGCGATCGGAGAAACCGTGGAAGAAGCTCGCGATCGAGCCAAGGAGTCTGCCTCAAAAGTGCAGGTGTTGTCTTAGACCTACCAGCGACGACGATCGCGTTCTAGGTCCCACAACACCTTCTCCCAGCACCACTGATCAGACTCACAAGGGTTTCGCATCTGTGCCGCCTCAAATAATCGCTGTGCGGTCGCTGCGTCTCCGTTGAGTAACGTCATGATTCTCTTGGGAGGTCGCTTCTTCGATCGACGGGGAGACGATGACCGACGAGAGCGATTTGAGGCTTGAGACCAGTAAATGATTAAACCAGCCAGCGCGATCGCGCCAAGAGTTAACAGCGTGAGTAGCATGATCAAACGTTCATTAAGAATGGAATCGGCAATAGAGGCTTAATTGAGCCACTCGATCTGTTGGGCTGATGGGGGTAGTTGGGCTTGTCGTTGCCCGGTTGCACGGGCATGAGCGCAAGTCAGTCCGATTGGAGTGCTTAACATATCTGCTAGGGTTCCTTTTTGTTGTAACGTCCGAACCGTGGCGATCGGGAATTCTTTAAACAACCACCGAGATAGACGGTAGCCATAGTCTCTCAGGCTAAGATCGCGCATCAACTCTACTCCATGCAAATCGTGGAGATAGCGGTTCGATCGTCCATATCTCTGCCACTGGCTATGAAGCTCTGCCCATGTAGCGCGATGACGATGGCGCACGATCGCCTGTTCTGCAAACCGCATTTGCCAGGAGGTTTCGCGCAAAATTCGCCAACAGATATCTGCGTCGCCGCCCGTTGTCAAATACGGACGGAATAATCCTACCTGCTCAAACACCTGATGCCGGACTGCCAGATTTGCGGTCTGTCCATAGGGGCAAAACGGATGCGCCAACGTGTGTTTCTGCGAAAGAGTTTCCTGACGATCGGCATGGTGTTCTAGCAAGGTGTCACCCGGAAGGGCTTTGATTTCTCCCGCCACCAACCCCACACCCGACTCTTCAAAGGGTGCAATCAAGTCTTCTAACCAGTTTGGGTTTGGGCGACAATCGGCATCAGTAAACGCCAAGATTTCCCCCGTCGCGGCTCGAATTCCTACGTTACGAGTCGCATAAGAACTTTGAATGTGAGGCTCACTCAATGCATGAACGGTAAAGCCTGCTTGACCTGCAGACTTGAGAATTTCAGGCGTACGATCGTGACTTCCGTTATCAACTAAGCAATATTCGACTTGATCAGTCGGATAAGTCTGCCTTCTCAAACAGTCGAGCAAATCAACTAAGTCTGCCTCACCGTTGTAGATGGGCACAATCACCGAAACATTTGGCAAAAATCGCTTCTCAGCGTGATCCGATCGCATATCCGAGCAGTTAAAACATGGACACAATGATTAGTGTGACCAAAATCCTAACTTGAATAACTCGTCAATCTCTCTAATCTGTCTTTTCAAATCAGTAAGTTTAAGATAGGAATAATAGGGAAGTCGTTATCGTAAAGCGACTTTTTGAGTTTTTGACTACCTTGTTTACTCAGGAAAGCTTGTGGCAGACAACACAGATAAAAGCAAAGAGGGGTTTCTCTACCCGATCGGACGTTACCGAGGCGAGTTTACGCCAGAGCATCTAGCCTTTAACGCTAACCTGCAAGAATTTGCTCAACGCGTGTCGCTGCTCTGTGGGCTGGAAACTGGAGGTAAAATTCCGCCAGGAGAAGCATACAAAGAGATCAAGAACCTTTGGCAACAGCTTAAAGAATCTAAAAAAAGTCTGCTCGATCAAGCCAAAATCGACCATCCAGATTCGCCAGAAGAATGAGGAATAAATTTAGGACGTGCTCTAACATTCTTCATCTGAGGCGGAACAGAATTGAAGTGAGAGTGTGTTAAAACACGCCCTAGCAATTACTTCATTCCTGATCATGCAGATATTTTTCGACGATCTGCACAATCCGATCGGATGCAAAACCATCTCCAAACGGGCTGACTGCATTTGCCATAGCTTGATAAGCGACTGGATTACTCAATAGGGTTGAGGCTTCTTTGAGAATGTCATCAGGTTTAGTGCCAATCAGCTTGGCGGTTCCGGCGGTGATGGCTTCGGGGCGTTCGGTGGTTTCTCGCAGCACAAGAACAGGTTTACCTAGGCTCGGCGCTTCTTCTTGAATGCCGCCTGAGTCTGTCAACAGCAAATAACAGCGCTGCATCGCTCCCACTAAATCAGTATAATCGAGCGGCTCGGTGAGAAAGACTCGCGGATGGCTCCCTAATCTAGCGGTCAACGGCTCGCGAACGGTAGGATTGCGATGTAACGGCAGCAGCAGGGCAACGTCATCAAATCTGTTCAGCACGTCTAAAAAGCCTTGAGCGATGTCGTTCAGGGGTTTGCCCCAGTTTTCTCGTCGATGCACCGTGGCTAAGATTGTCCGATATCGGCTCCAATCCAGCCCTGGAATCTCACAAGGAGGCTGTCGTTCTGCCACTTTGAGTAGGGCATCAATGACCGTGTTGCCCGTTTGATGAACTTCGCCCAGAACGCTCGATCGCCGTAAATGCTCAACCGATACAGAAGTCGGCGCAAAGTGAAGCTGAGTCACCTGTGAGATCAGCCGCCGATTTGCTTCTTCAGGATAGGGATTAAATAAATCTTTGGTTCGCAACCCTGCTTCAACGTGCCCTACCGGAATTTTTTGATAAAATGCTGCGATCGCTGCTGCCAGTGCTGTTGTGGTATCTCCTTGCACTAACACCATCTTGGGCTGAATTTTTTGAAATAACTCTTCCAAACCTCGCATCGCCCAGCAGGTGATATCGGTCAACGTCTGCTTGGGCTGCATAATCGCCAAGTCATGATGGGGCGTAAGATTAAACAACTGCATCACTTGATCAACCATTTCGCGATGTTGACCCGTCAAAACAATTTGAGTGTCAAATCTCGAAGACTGTTGAAACGCCTGAATAACCGGAGCCATTTTAATAGCTTCGGGGCGAGTGCCGACAATGATGCAAATAGGAATAGGATTCAGCATAAGATTTTTTCGAGTCACCTGTCAGAAAGGAGAGGATATACGGTCTATTCAGTGATCCTCTAACTTCTGAACCATAAAGCCAGAAGCCCTACTAATCAAGTTTTTTGAAACTTGTCTCAAGAGTTTGGGTTGATTGCCTTTCTATAGCGATTAAAAATTCTGTTCGACGATCGAGCCACTAAATCCGATTTTCTCGATCGTTCAATCAATAAAAAACCAGCTTGAGCTGGTTAAGTAGGACTATTTCACCGATGTTTAATCAAGCTCGAAAAGTGTAATTATTTTGCCTTTCTAATTGGCTAAGTTTTGAGGTTAAGAATTGATTTCACAGGTCAATGGGCAAGCTGCATAAACAGAGGTATGCAGAGGATCGGCTTGACCATTAAGCCAACGTAACCACTCGACTTCTTGAGGATGAATGCCATTAGCAGTCATGAATGCAGCAGCCAGCATAATGCCGATCGCGTGAATCCCGATTAGCCCAACTGCGATTAATAAAACGGCACTAAATGGCATGATGGCGTGCAAGGTGACTGCCATTAAAGCACCGACCGAAACGACTAAAACAAGCGCTGGAAAACCAACCACAATCATGCAAACTGTGAGAGTAAAAGTCCAAATCAAAAAGCTTTTGAGGGCGACTAAGAAATAGAGGTTTTTGAAAGGCTGACTTTGAACTAGTGCCATAATTCTCTTTCCTAGAGCTAAGGGTTTATTGATAGTTTTGAAAAAGCTTTGTAGCGATCCCCGCGGCTCGCTTGCGTGAATTTCAGTATAAGGAAAGCAGTCTCAGAAGTGAATATAAGTTTATTAAAGTTTACAGACTTAACCAGAAATTTCTGATTTTAAGTGACTCTATAAAGGTGATTCGATCGCGCTGCTTAATACTTAGTCAAAAGGCTTAAAACTGAAGCTCTAAGAGCGTTTCAGCCTGTTGCTACTGATAAAAACTCAGTGCCCAATTATTAGGTTGTTGTGATATTCATTTACATTTCTATAAGAACTTAACGAATCTTAAATGACTGACTCCTCTTTCTCAGAATCTCAACCTGAGACAGAGTAAGGAGTTTAGTCATTAGAAGGATGGCGTTAAAGCCGCACTTAGTTAAGTTATTTTTCGAGCAGTCTAAGTTGATTGAAGAGCCTTGCAGAGACAGTTTTAAGACTCTAATTAGTTGGATATTTGACACACCGAATGGGAGATTCCTCTACCTAAAGACGGGTTTAAGCCGTTTTGACCAGCTTTAATAGTTGTAAGGATTCTTTGGCTCTGGGATTGACTTTAAGGAGGTTGCTTGAAGCGTTAACTGTCGCTTGTTATCCAATGTTTCTGTCAGCATTTGCCCTTCAATTTCTAGCCAACTGTCGGGTGAATAAGACTTACGATCGCCCTTCATCAACTTCACAGGCAAACTCACGGGGTAAGCATCTGCCGCGCAGCATGTAATCACAAATCGGGTCAGCAGCAAATAGTTCTCTGACAAATTAGGTGGATAGACAACAAAGCCTTGCACCTTTGCCTTTTGTCCGGTGTAAGCATCGGGTTCGGGGTAGACCTGAAGTGTCCGAATCCAGTCGATTAGGCTTTTGTCTTCAGTGCGGGTCGAAGCTCGAAACGATTGGGGTTTCACCCGCGTTAATGTAATTGCATCCGTCACGCCTCGATCGAGCGCGGTCTGACTCGCAAATGCACGCGGCGTAATCAATAATCCAGCGATCGCGACTGCCAATAATAGCAAACTCCCTAATCCGGGCGGAAATAAGCTCATGTGCTGCATCGGCGTAGAGGCTCGACGACTTCGGCTCGATCGCAGCAAAAATAGTCCTTTTAATCCGCTCACTAATAATAGAAAGACTCCTGCCGCCACAGTCAACCCAATGTAGTTGGGATGGATCAGCAAAAAGAGCTTTTCAGACAGCCAATAATAGAGCAGCAAAACGCCCCAAGCGGCGATCGCCAACACATCCAACCAGGGCAAAAATGAGCGGATAGAGGTACGAGCCATGAATCATTAACTAATGTACAAATTGATGAATAGCGTCAAAACAAACGTTAACTGAGCCGCTAAAGCAAACAGATAGAAGATGGCTCTCGGCTTAAAAATCGACAGCATCAGCCCCACACCTTTTAAGTCAATCATCGGACCAAACACTAAAAAGGCGACGAGAGAACCACTCGTAAACGTCGAAGCAAACGAGAGTGCAAAAAATGAATCCACCGTTGAGCAAATAGAAACCACCCCCGCCAACAGCATCATCGCTAAAATCGACGTGATTGGACTTTGACCCAAACTAAGAATCAAATCACGAGGCACAAAGACTTGCACGAGAGCCGCGATCGCGCTGCCTAAAATCAACACGCTTCCCAACTCGCGCATCTCCTGCACGGTGTTCTCAAGCAGTAATCGTAGCCGGAAGCTCATGGGCTTCGACACCGTTGCCATCATTGCCGCCTGTAGCTCAGATGGGTCGGTAATCAAGGGTTTAGCTGATTGTCCTAAAAAATAAGTACCCGATTGCAGCAAAGACGGGGTTGAGTCATAAGGTTGTTGCCGCATCGTGATTGCAGAGGCGACTCCAGGCTGAAGCAATGGACGCAGATCTGCTTGGACACTAAAAATAAACCCGATGAGGGTCGCGATCGCCAGTGAGAAGCCGATCCGCAAAAACACGATTTCTGGCTGATCTCGAAAGGCTGTCCAGGTTGCCCAAAAAACGATTGGGTTAATGGTCGGAGCGGCAAGGAGAAACCCGATCGCCACCGAAACTGGAGCGCCTTGCATCAGTAGCCGTCTTGCCACAGGTATATTGCCACACTCGCAGACGGGAAACAAAAAACCGATACAACTTCCGGCAAACGCCCCTAGCAGAGGGTTTTTAGGCAAAATCGCCAACAGCCGCCGCTCATCCACAAAAAATTGCAGCAGACCAGAAAACAACACCCCCAGCAATAAGAAGGGAATTGCTTCCACTAACAAACTTAAGAAGAGGGTGAACACGCTGTTCAGTTGAGTCATTCAGCTACAAGTTTCAAAGTGAGGAGTCTAATTCCAATCCGCAACTGCGAGGAATATCTAGCGGATCTTAGCAGCAATCTCAACGGGTTAGGGATCGGATCGAGTAGAAGATTGTTGTAGGATTAACAGCCTAACCAATTCCTAGTTCTCTATTTTATGAGGACGCGATGCTCTGATATTTCCTTCTTAAGATCGATGACGTTTGGCTGATTTCCCAGAAATGTGAAAAAAGCAGTAACCTGGTGCGAGTTTTTGATTAAAGATTTGTAAACTTATATCAGGCATTTATCAATGCCACATTTTCTGAGGAGTCCCTATGAAGCAACTGATGGCGATTGAGCGATTCTGCCTAACTGGTCATACAGTGGCATTGGCATTTGGGCTGGCAGGGTTACTGTTAGTGCTGCCCAACCCCGATTTTATTTTGGCACTGCCGTCATTTGGTCAGTCAGCGTTTGGTTTGAGCATGTCAGGCGGAGGGGTCGTTTACATTCTGCTGGGTGCTATCACGATGGCGGTTTACGCTTACCAAGTTCTCGGGTTACAGCGCTGGCTGACGTTTATGATTCCGGCGATCGTGCTCTCGCTCGGCAGCGAATTGTTAGGCACAAGTACGGGGTTTCCGTTTGGCGAATATGGCTATCTGAGCGGATTGGGCTACAAAATTGCGGGGCTAGTGCCCTTCACCATTCCTCTCTCGTGGTTCTATTTGGGGCTGGCTTGCTATATGTTGGCACGAGCCGGGTTAGAAAGCATCAGGCTCCCAGTTTGGGCGCGTTTAGTTGGAGCGATCGCTGTCGGCTCTCTCATGCTGACTGCCTGGGATTTTGTGCTTGACCCTGCTATGAGCCAAACTCCTTATCCGTTTTGGGAGTTTAAACAACTCGGTGCCTTTTTTGGAATGCCCTACCGCAATTTGTCGGGCTGGTTTGGGACGGGAGCCGTGTTTATGACTGTCGCATCCCTGTTTTGGGGAAAAGCGCCGCTCAATCTTAGCCGCCGTCAACTCACCGTTCCCCTCGCGGTGTATCTGATTAATTTTGCGTTTGGAGCCGTGATCACCGTCGCTCAACTGGATGCGCGATTTTGGATTCCCACGGCATTGAGTGCATTTTTAGGAGTCGTTCCTGCGATCGCCCTCTGGTGGATCGCAAAATCCAACGCAACGATGGCTCAGTTAGAAACCGTCTTGCAAGTTAGAGCATTAGAGGAGCCTCCGATCGTTCCGGTTGGCGTTTCTGAAAAATAAACGACCGATTATCACTCACAAAGGTTTAGAGGATTGACGAGTTTGCTGCAATTAGGAATAGACGGATTGGGATTGGTCAGCACTCAGGACGCATTTTTGGGTCAAGATGTCGGGTTTTTAGTCTTGCTGCTGATTCAAGTGCCAGCCGTGGCAATTTTGCTGTCAAGGTTGCTCAAGGGACCCACTCGTCATCCTCCTCTCAACCCTCGATCGGCGGCTCCTGACTCGTTTGGAGTGGTCAGTGTTATCGTCCCGACTTTGAACGAAGCCGATCGTATCAAGCCTTGTCTAGAAGGGCTGAGTCGCCAAAGTTACGAAGTCCGAGAGATTATCGTAGTGGATAGTCATTCTCAAGACGGCACTCCTGACCTAGTGAAAGAGGCTCAAAAAACCGATCCTCGGTTTCGTTTGATCAACGACGATCCGTTGCCATCGGGATGGATTGGTCGCCCCTGGGCACTACATTCTGGCTTTTTGGCAAGCTCCGATCGCAGCGAGTGGATCCTAGGCATCGATGCAGATACTCAGCCGCATCCTGGGTTGGTCGCCAGTTTAATCGAGACGGCTTGCTCAGAAAACTATGATCTGATCTCACTATCTCCACAGTTTGTTCTCAAATATCCTGGTGAGCTTTGGCTTCAGCCTGCTTTGCTGATGACCCTAGTTTATCGATTTGGGGCGGCTGGAGAGAAAGATAACCCTCCAGAGCGAGTTATGGCAAATGGTCAGTGTTTCTTTTGTCGTCGATCGCTCCTCGTTAAACTAGACGGCTACACCAGCGCTCGCGGCTCGTTTTGTGATGATGTCACGCTGGCTCGATTTGCCGCCGCCAGCGGTGCCAAGGTCGGCTTTATGGATGGGGCAAAGATTCTTCGAGTGCGAATGTATGAGGGCATGGCAGAAACCTGGAAAGAATGGGGGCGATCACTCGATCTCAAAGATGCCGCTTCTAAAGGTCAAATCTGGGGCGATTTGTGGTTTTTGCTCTCAGTACAGGGGTTGCCGGTGCCAATGTTGCTGCTGTCAGCCCTGCTCGTCGCGGGCGGAAATACGACCATTCCGGCGCTGATCGCGTTGGGATTAAATGGCTTTTTGGTCGCAATTCGGATCGCATTGAATTGGGCGATCGCGGCATCCTACGATCGCTCTCAAGCCAAATCTGCCTGGATATTTTGGCTATCTCCGATCGCTGACCCTCTTGCCGTCTTGCGGATTTTTCTCTCTTCGACTCAACAACCAACTCAGTGGCGCGGACGCACTTACGGAGATTAACATCTATCGAAATTGTTTCAGATTGTTTCAACCCGTTTGTCTTTAGGAGAGAAGCGTTTCCACTCATAGTAGAGTGAGTGTCATTAGGCTGGGTGAGTTCAAGTTTGATAGAAAAAGGAAAAGAACACTCATGGTTCAGCGTGGTTCTAAAGTTCGCGTTCTTCGCAAAGAGTCCTATTGGTTTCAAGACCTCGGCACTGTTGCCTCCATCGATCAAAGTGGCATTAAATATCCTGTAATTGTCCGCTTTGAAAAGGTCGCCTACTCTGGGGTTAACACCAATAATTTTGCAGTCAGCGAATTGATCGAAGTCGAAGCGCCCAAGAAGAAGCCCTCAGCAACCATGCCGGGTGGAAAGAGCACCCCGATCGACCCGATTTCTCGCAAAACGGGAAGTGGAGTCTCAGGCAGACAAAGCGACAAAGCTGAAATACCGGGTGGCAGCACCGTGGTAGAAGGAGATGCTAACCAGGGAACCGAAGCTCGCTAGAGTCTTCAACTTCCTAAACGGCAAACTCTAATGATTAAACCTTAGACTAAAGATCAAGGGTGCATTGCATCGATTGTTCAAGGTCTAAGGTTTTTTGTGCCAGAACTTCCTGAAGTTGAAACTGTTCGATTAGGGCTAAATCAAGTCACGTTAAACCAGCCGATTCAGGGTGGCGATGTGCTGCTCGATCGGACGGTTGCCTATCCAACTCCGATCGATTTTCTCACCGGATTGAACGGAGCCTCGATCGTAGAATGGCACCGCTACGGAAAATATCTGCTGGCAGAGTTGAGTGACGGATGGCTCGGCGTTCATTTAAGAATGACGGGACAGCTTTTGTGGCTTAATCAAACCGATCCGCTGCACAAGCACACGCGAGTTCGATTGTTTTTTGGAGACGATCGCGAGTTGCGATTTGTCGATCAGCGCACCTTTGGACAAATGTGGCGGGTGCCGAGCGATCGTGATCCTAAAACCATCATCACAGGGCTGCAAAAACTGGGACCTGAACCGTTCTCAGCCGAGTTTTCGGATAGTTATTTGACTCAACAACTCAAAAACCGTCGCCGTCCGATCAAAACCGCTCTATTGGATCAGTCTTTGGTGGCAGGAGTCGGCAATATCTACGCGGACGAAGCCCTCTTTCTGACAGGGATTCGTCCTCAAACGCTGTGTGCCGATTTGAATCCAGCAAAGATTCAGCAGCTACGATCGAACGTGATTCGCGTGTTGCAGGACAGCATTAACGCTAGAGGCACCACTTTCAGCGATTTTCGAGACGTGTCAGGCGTGAATGGCAACTATGGCGGCATTGCCTGGGTATATGCCCGTGATGGAGAAGCCTGTCGAACCTGTGAAACGGTCATTCAGCGATCAAAATTAGCAGGACGATCGTCCCATTTCTGCCCTAATTGCCAACGCTGATGATGACTCCAGGTTTTGTTCTTCTCACGATCGTGATCATCCTAGGTTCACTGCTGGTCTTGGCTCCGATCGTGGCTGATTATTACTACGCTTGCCACAAACTACAGCAGACTGCGGACACCTCAGAGATGATTAGTAAAACGATCGCCGGGGGCTATCGCTACGTGTGTTGGTCTACGGGCACCGCCATGATTGCGGCAGCGATCGTCCTTTTATTTCGGCTCGAATGGTAGTACGGATTTAACGTGAATGCGATCTTTCATGGCGAAAGCGGGGAGACGTGCTACCGAAACGTCTTTACAGGGTTGGGATAATCCGTTAGCGATCTCGTTCATGGGTTAATTGGGTATCAAACAATTGCTGTGGCGCATTCAACTGCAAATCGCTGGAGTTGAGATAATCTTGTTGAGTGAGTGGCGTAGAGGAGTGAAATCGTATGTTGAGTTGGGATCAAAGTTCCAGCATTGCCCTGATGCAGCGAGAACGGGCATGGGTTGAGATCGATTTGACGGCACTTACTCACAACATTCAGCAGATTCGGGCTTTGCTATCTCCCAAAACGGACTTGATGGCGGTCGTTAAAGCCGATGCCTATGGTCATGGAGCCGTCACCGTCGCCCAAACCGTTTTGCGAGCAGGCGCAACCTGGCTAGGCGTTGCTACGATTCCTGAAGGCATCGAACTTCGAGAGGCAGGAGTCGAGGCTCCGATTTTGGTCATGGGCGCGACTCACACCGCCGAGCAAATTCGAGCGATCGCCCACTGGAATCTCCAACCCACGCTTTGCACACCCAAACAAGCCCTCGTCTTTTCTGAAGCGATGGGCAAACTTCCGCCGCGTCAGCCGCTTCCTGTCCACATCAAACTAGACACCGGGATGTCGCGGTTGGGAACTCCCTGGCAAAACGCGGTTGAGTTTGTGCAGCTTGTTCAAAGATTGCCGAATTTGGCGATCGCCAGCATTTATTCTCATCTAGCCACTGCTGACGATCCAGATCCCACGATTATGCGTCAACAGCAGCACCGCTATGAACAAGCCATTCAAGCCTGTGGGTTCTCAACCAATTCAGCAAATTCTCCTAAGTTTCACCTCGCTAACTCCGCCGCCACATTAACAGATGCCAGTCTGCACTATGACTTGGTGAGAACCGGACTGGTGATTTACGGACTCTATCCAGCTAGGCACTTGTCCGATCTGATAGACCTTAGACCTGTGATGCAAGTCAAGGCGCGAATCAGTCAAGTCAAAACTATCCAACCGGGCACAGGCGTGAGCTATGGCTATAAATTTGTTGCCGATCGAGAAACTCAAATTGCAGTAATTGGCATCGGCTACGCTGACGGAGTGCCCCGCAATCTTTCTAACCAACTCACCGTTTTAGTGAGAGGGCAGCGAGTTCCTCAGATCGGCGCAATCACAATGGATCAAATCATGCTGGATGTCAGCACCATTCCCGCGCTGCAAGAAGGAGAAGTCGTCACGCTGCTCGGACAAGACGGCAACCAGCAAGTCTTAGCGGATGACTGGGCAAACACTCTGGGCACCATTTCCTGGGAGATTCTGTGCAGCTTTAAGCATCGCCTGCCGCGTGTTTCGGTTGGTAAGTCTTACGAAGTGCATCGATCGACATCTAGAACCTGGCATTCTTCCAACTCACAACCCTAACCAGCCTATGTGAACCCTTCAACACGCTAAATTTTCTGTCAGCAATCCACTAGCATTTGAAATTTAGATTCTCTGCGATCGCGGTACCACTTGTCGTTCTTGCTCCAGTTTGACTTTGAGATTTACCAGGTCGTTGTCTTTGGCGTTGAGCTTGAGGTTAATCTCTCGAATCCGGCGAGAGAGAATGCGGATGATATTGAGCGCGATTTCTGGGGTTTCGTCGATCGCCTCATAGAGTTGTTGCTGAGTCAACACCAGACAATCGCAGGCTTCTATAGCCGTCACCGTTGCCGATCGTGGCTCTGCGTCAAAAAGTGACATCTCCCCAAAAAATTCACCTTTCTTCAAGAGAACTAAGTCCTGGTCGCCAATATGCACCCGCACCTGTCCAACTGCCACCACATAGAGCGATCGTCCTTCTTGCCCTTGAGTGAAAATGACTTCTTTAGGGTTAAACGCGTGTTCATCCATAATCGACGCTAATCTCACCAAAAAGTCATCCCGAAGTTCCTGAAAAATTGGGACTCCTCGCACCAGCAATAATCGTTCAAAACTGTTCAGCATAGCGGGTTATAAGACGGACATCTTAGACAGGAATTTGGTTAAGAGCTGGGTTTGGTGAGCTAACGCTCTCTCCCAAATTTTACGGGCTGTTGCGGCGATCGCTACATGGGTCTCAATTCTCCTGTGCTCGGTATATCGTCGTCGTCCAAACTGAGATGCGGAAACGGAATTTTTTCAAGTCCCAACGTTTGCAGCATTTGCTTAACTTGTACCGAAACCAGCCGATCGGGATCGTTTTGTAGCGTTGGTAAAATTCTGGCTAACGCACTGGGTGACGCAAGCTGCAGATAAGAGAGCACTGCTTCCCGGACAAAGCCTCGTGAATGATTGAGGCTAGACAGAATTTGATCGCTCGTGAGCCGACAGCGAGAATGCCGCGCTAGATGAAAACAACACGCCAATGCCCAATCTGATAAGAAGTGACGCAGATCTAGCAGATGAAGCACTCGATCGTTCGAGTTCATCGGCTCATAAGCGACTAAGCTCGATAGACTTTGCAGCTTTTCGCGATCGAGGTTGCGATCGAGCAGAGCCAGCAGCGCTGGTTTAGATGGAATATCAAGAGTGTTGTCTAAAATCTCTAAGCCTTGTGCCTGGTTAGTGAGTGAGCCTGACTGTAAGTTAAACGAGGCGACCTGAATCGTTCCCGGATCATAGAGGAACTTCATCAATAGAAATAAGCGCTCGATCGCATCAGTTGGCATATCGCGCAACGCTCGTCGCAGCAAATCCGCTTCTTGTCCCTGAATTTGCTCTGGTGCAAGATCCACTAATGCCGCGTAGACTTGACCAATCAACATAATCTCCTGGTCGATCAGTTGCTCAACTCCCCGCCGACCTAGCCGATCTAAAACAACCTCAATGCCGCGCTCTTGAGGAATTTTGAGCAAAATACGCAGAATGTTACGGCGAGTCTCTCCCCAAGACGTTTTTAAGCGAGAAATCAGTAGGTCAATCGCTTCTGGTGTGCCAATGTGTCCGATCGCACTCCAAGCATAGCAGCGCACTAAATCTGACTGGTGCATATCTTCTGCCAACCGAACCAACATCGGCAGAGCCTCGTTTTCGAGCTTCACCAAGGCTTTTTGCGCCGCGTCTCGTGTAGATTTGTAGCCCAAACCCTTTAGCAGTGACGGATAGTATTCTTCGAGTCGAGTGGCTCCGATCGCATCTAAAACCGCGCATCTAACTTGCAGCGATCGATCTTGCAAAAGATTGGGAATATAGAGCCTCAGCGCCTGTAGGTAAAGCGCTTCACCCAAGGCACGGCAGCCCATTACCCGCTCTTGTCGCTGTTTGTGAGTCAGCATCAATCTGAGAGAATTGGTCGCTTCTGCTTTTTGGGTCGGTGTGCCGCGCCGCAACATTAATGAAGCCGCCGTGCCGCGAATAATCGGGTCGATGTTTGGAGACAGATAGGATTGCAGCTGCTGCATATCAGGATTTGCATCCGTCAGCCAAACATAGCGCAGTGCAACCGCCATCACTTCAGGAGTCGGTTTTTGAGCGATTAACTGCCTCACCTCCCTCAAATAAGCCGAGTTGGGATAGTTGAGCATCACTTCTAAGCTCTTTTGCTGCAAACTAGGTGGCAGTTTGTCGAGCAACGGAGACAGCACCTCGCCGACGTTCTTAAGATCGATTTGAGTGAGAAGCTCAATGCACGATCGCTTATCAGCATCAGCTCCGGGCTTTTCCAATGACTCAATGACGGCTCTTCTCAGTTCACGTAGATCGACATCAGAGCCGCTGAGCCTGCCGCGTCCCGCATCAAACACGAGTAAGCTTAGATAGTCTTTCTTCAGATGATGAATTGTCCACAGCCAAAATAGCCCCAGCACAATTACTACCGCAAAGATGGTGAAGTTGAGCACCCCTACCCCATTGCCCTGCTGAAAATAGACCATGAACAGCAGCACAACCCCAGCTCCTCCGGTTGCAAGAGGCTCGGCAACGCCCCGCACCTTTGCTTGCAGACCACCCCTGAGCATCTCTGGAATGGGCTGGAATAAAACAGGACTCACACTCGCAAATAGCGTGTAGTGCAGCAATTCGTAGAGAAACTTGCGGATGACTAAGCCCCAGAAGATCAAAACCCATCCTTGAGTGACAATACTGCAAACGAGAAGTCCGATCGTCAGCACGATAACCACGATCGGCAGCGCCATCACCGTATTAAACACGCCGACCCGCTCAATCACTCGACTCGAAAACATCCACTGCCCAGCCAGCTCACAAATGCCCAGTACGCCATTGAGAACCGCGAGAAAACTAGCAATCTTATCACCAGCAATCTTGCCTTGGGATGCGTATCCAGGTTGTTGTCCTAGCAGGCTGAGAAACTGGAAATCGACTAAGAGCAAGAGCACTTGAGCCATCACAAAGAAAATGATTAGCAGTCTCACATAGCCCTTCATTTCTCCACGAACCCGCTTGAGGCTGGCATCTGACGGTCTTTCTTGCCGAACACGATCGGGAAATGATTGCCGATACGCTTGACTTAAATAAGCCAGCACCAGCGCACCCAGAATCATCATGCCAAATGAAAGCAGGATCACGGTGGGTAAGCCTTGCGATCGCGGCAGCAAGGTGAGCACGATCGGCAACGAAAAGCCACTAATAATGTCTGCCAGCAGCACCCCGCTACTGATTAGGGGATAGGTTCGCTTGATCTCACGGATGTTAAATAATTGGTTTGCCACGATCGAGGTGTTGAGATCATTCAGCACATAGATCGCTTCTAGCCACAGCCGCAGCAGCAGCACGGTCGTTTTAAAGACAGCAACCCCACTGATCAGCGTCACCTCTGGAAAACTCAGCCCACAATAAAATAGGATCAGGGGCAATGTCATCAGCAGTGCGATCAAAACGATGACGCGGCGCAGAGGCAAAAATCGCTGCATCCAGGAGTAGAGGAACCCTAAGCCGACGCTGATTCCAGAACTGGCAATATAAATTTTGGGTAGAGCCTCTGCCCCATATTGTTCTAAAAATAGCCCGACTGCGCTGGCTTCTAGCCACATCAACCCGATCGAGGTAATCGTGTAAAATGTAAACATCAGAAACGTTCGTTTGCTCTCTTCTGGGCGAAGGTTGATCCATCGCAAAAGCTTCCGTCCGATTCGATCTCTGGCAGCGAGCTGATCCATCAATTCCATGCAGCGTTATGTCCTGTCTCGTCACGTTGGATGCCCCTACTAAACTGCCAGTGCAAATTTGAGCATCGGGGATCTAGAGAGTATGGCTATTGAGGCGAGGTGGATATTTAAATTTAGTATTAACTAATAAGATTCCCAAACCCGCTTAGGTTTTATAAACTGATATTCATTTATTTTTTAAGATTTGTTCGCACGATCGCGGTTATTTCTGCAGGTTACAGTGTGATCTAGTGTTTGATGACTCGATCGCTCAGGATTTATAACTTTACGCAACAAAGGGGAACCGGAGTGCCTGAGTAGACTGCTCTAATTCCCCTTCACCTATTACTGAATTAAAGGGCTACTTTTTAGGAGCCATCAGCATCATCATGTTGCGCCCTTCTTTTTTAGGAGCTTGCTGCACTTCGGCGATTTCTTGCAAATCGGTTGCCATGCGCTTGAGCAACTCTTCTGCCAGATCGCTGTGCTGAATCTCGCGACCCCGAAACATGATCGTGGCTTTTACCTTATCACCTGCTTTCAAAAAACGCTCTGCCTGATTGATTCGCACATTATAGTCGTGCTCCTCAATCTTGTAGCGCATCTTCACTTCTTTCACATCTACGGTGTGCTGCTTTTTCTTAGCTTCTTTTGCTTTTTTCTCTTGCTCAAACTTGTGCTTCCCGTAGTCTACGATCTTGCATACGGGTGGGTCGGCTTTGTCACTGACCAAAACCAGGTCGAGTTCCTTCTCGTCGGCAAGTTGCATCGCTTCACGAGAAGACATGATTCCTAACTGGGAGCCGTCTGAGCCAATGACTCTAACGGTAGGGAAACGAATGCGTTCATTGATAACGGGAATGTCTCGGTTAGGTCTTTTCTCAATCAGAGGCGCCATTAATTATTATTGTGGAGGGTAAGGTTAACAACGTAGAGAAGCTAGTCAATCGATAAAATCAGACCGATAGCAAATCAGAACAGACCGGGTTTAGCCGTTGATACCAAAATCAATATCAAACTACAGTTCGGGACTGTATTCGACATTTTACTCACTCTGGTCTAATTTCTCTCTAGTTCTTAACTTAAATTCTAAACGATGGAAGACAAGAGTGGGAACGCGCAACCAATCGACACAAGGCACTCTACTCTGAGCATCTGTCAAACCTCCTAGAATAGAGTCAAAGGTGGGATGAAAGCGCTGAGGAAATTGTGACAAGTTCTTTACACTGGCGACAACGAGTCGGGAGTCAGCGAGATTGGGTGTGGCGCGGGTGGCAGACCCGATATACCTACATCCGATCGGATCGGGCTGGGGAAACACCTCCGCTGATGTTGCTGCACGGGTTTGGAGCCTCGATCGGGCATTGGCGACAAAATCTATCCGTTTTGGGTGAGCATCACACCGTTTATGCGATCGATATGCTGGGCTTTGGGGCATCCGAAAAGGCGATCGCCCCCTACAATGTCGCGCTTTGGGTTGAGCAGGTTTACGATTTTTGGAAAACGTTTGTGAGAGAGCCGATCGTGCTGATTGGCAACTCAATTGGCTCTTTGGTCTGCATGGCGGCGGCGGCATCCCATCCTGATATGGTGTGTGGGTTGGTGATGCTCAACTTGCCTGACCCGTCGATCGAAGAGGAGATGATCCCTGAGCCGCTGCGTCCGGTGGTGGCGACGATTAAGAGTTGGGTGGCTTCGCCTCTGGTGCTGAATCTGCTGTTTCAGTTAGTGCGAAAGCCAGGAGGGGTGAAACGCTGGGCATCGCTGGCTTATGCGAACTCTGATGCGGTGACGGATGAGTTGGTTGAGATTTTGCTAGGCGCGGCTGAAGATCGGGGATCGGCACGGGCATTTTGTGCGATCTTCAGGGCGATCGTGGCTCCTAAGTTTGGTCCGAGCGTGAAAAAGACGTTGCCCGAATTACAGATTCCGATGCTGTTGCTGTGGGGCAAAAACGATCGAATGATTCCGCCGAGTTTGGCAACTCAGTTTGGACGTTACAGTCCCAATCTAAAAGTCGTCGAGATTGAGAATGCGGGTCACTGTTTGCATGACGAAGCGCCTGAACAAGTCAACTCGGAGATCCTAAACTGGATTGCATCGTTACCCAAGCTTGGAAGTGGCTTTGTCGATCGTGTGAATGCTATCTAACAGCAGATCAGCCCCATACCGAACTGGATCAGTGCAGGGAAGTCCAGTTTCTTGTTGGGCATGAGCGATTGCGGCTTTGGCTGCGTCTTCATCTAAATGAGCCGTATTTAGGGCAACTCCGACTACGGGTGTCGGCGCGAATGATCCCCCAGCAGCAGCCACCGTTTCGTAGACGTGAACCACGTCTTGCAGCGACGGAATTGGCACATCGGCAAAAGTGCGAATGTGCGTCTGTCCGGCTCGATGCACGAGAATCAGATGGGTAGGCTGACTGCCTCGAATCAGAGGCAATGTTGCCGTCGAAGCAGGATTCATCAGCGAACCTTGTCCTTCAATCAACAAAATTTCATAATCCTGTCCGTAGCGCATGACGAGTTGCTCGACGGCACCTGCGGCAAAATCAACCCGAATCGCATCAAGTGGAATGCCATCCCCGGCAATCATGATGCCCGCCTGACCTGTGCCCAGAAACTTCGATCGCATCCCTCGCTTTTGAGCCACTCGATCGAGTTCTAAGGTCGTTGCCATCTTGCCTACGCCCATATCGGTGCCCACCGTGAGGACTCGCAGACAAGAGAGCGATCGGGCGGCACCACTTCCTACTCTCAGCCCTGCGGGTTCTTGGCGAATATCCCAAATCCACTGCCCTGCTTGCAGACTCTCGTTGAGTTGAGGAATGGCGGACATCTGCGTGTGAAGCCCGTTCATGATCGATAGTCCTGCGGCGGTGGCTTGGTTGAGTTCGGTTAACCACGCATCGGGTAAGGCTCCTCCAGAGGGGGCAATGCCGATCGCTAAGACCGTGGGCTGATAAGCGAGCGCTTCGCAGACAGACGCTACGATCGGGGCATTGCAAGAGGTTCCGGTGAGAGCCGGGAGGGATTCTCCGGCGCACTGATGATCGATGACAACGGCGATCGTGTCGGGTCGATAGCGCAGCAGGGCGAGTCCGGTTTTGCCTTGCGTGCCGCGAATTCCTTCGTGTAGGAGAACGGCGATTCGAGAGTCTGACGTGAGCATGGTTTCAATCTGCGGTGATCCGGTTTAAACGTGAGCTTAAGATCCAGGCAAAACAATCTGAGCTTTACCAACATCAATCACGGCACGAAAGCGGATCAGAAAGTCCATTCCTAAAATCCCATTGATGTAGCGTGCAGTAGATAAATCAAGGGCAATAACTGAGTAATGCTCAACCTTTTGTCCCAGACAATTGAACCAGGGGATTTGAACAATTGAGGCTTGAATCAAGCCATTGCCTGTCAGGATTGGAGTCTTGGGTGAATTTTTTTGAACGGGATAGCCAATGTCTGCCAGCAAGGTAACGGGTAAGCAGGTTTGGCTAGCTCCAGTATCGACTAAAAGTCTCAGAATGCTGGGCTTGGCATTTGCCCGTCCAACGGAGGCTTTAACGAAGAAAAGATTGCCCGATCGCTGCACGGGATAGATCCGAGGAGTCATAGAATAAACGCCAAATCCTTCGGAATTTCACCCACATACTCTAGTGCAACGGCTTGATCTTTAAACTGAGGCAGCAGTGCATAGAGCGTTTCAACATCTGGGGAATGTGCCAAGACTTCGCCTTGAATCACGTTCAGGTTGTCATCGATTTCTGTGTAGGCAATCAACAACCATTCATCGTGATATTGCTGTTTGATGTCTTCTGATGCGAGCAGTGCTGCCACAGATTCGATGCTCCGATCGTTGCTGGTCTTGTCTCATCATACCGGACACAGTCGGTGGATATAGAGATCGGCATAGTGTCACACTAATTCTGTCTTGCCAATCCCACCCATTCTCGCGATTTCTGCAATCGCCAGGGTCGCTCCCGCTTGCAGTTGCTCATGTAAGGTTTTGAGGTCATAGTCTCGACCGACGAACGCGATCAAAACAACACGCATTCTGGACTGGGTGCGATCGCTGCTTTCTGTTGATCAATCTGCGATCGCATCACCGACAATAAGATTTGCTCTCTACGCTCAAGCACCAAGTTTTTATGGACGTTATTCCCGCGATCGATCTGCTGAATGGCAAATGTGTCCGTCTCTATCAAGGCGATTATGATCAAGCCGAAGTCTTTAACGAAGATCCTGTTGCGATGGCGCAGCAATGGGCTAATGAAGGCGCAACTCGACTGCATTTGGTCGATTTAGATGGAGCTAAAGCCGGACATCCGGTGAATCTAGAGGCAATTGCGGCGATCGTGCGTGCGATTGATATCCCGGTGCAGGTAGGAGGCGGCTTGCGCGATCGTCAAAATGTCGCCGATCTGTTGTCAACTGGAGTCGATCGCGCCATTTTAGGCACCGTTGCTGTCAAGAATCCTGAACTTGTCGCTCAACTGTGCAGCGAGTTTCCTCAACAAATTATCGTCGGCATCGACGCTCGAAACGGACGAGTCGCCACCCAAGGTTGGCTAGAAACCTCAGAAGTTCTTGCAACTGAATTAGCAGAACGCATGGCGCAACTAGGCGCGGCTGCAATTATTTACACCGACATTCATCGCGACGGCACAATGCAAGGTCCCAACTTAGATGCACTGCGCGAATTAGCCTCTGTGGTCTCGATTCCAGTTATTGCGTCTGGGGGCGTGAGTTCGGTTACTGATCTACTGAGCTTATTGTCACTGGAATTGCAGGGAGTCACGGGAGCGATCGTCGGTCGTGCCCTTTATACCGGGGATGTATCGCTCAGAGAAGCGGTTCGGGCGGTGGGTCAGGGTCGCTGGCAAGATGTGCCACCTGATTTAGGTTCGTCAGCATTTGCTTGATGGTTGGGCGATCGTCTCCAACCCTACAGCCCATATTTTTTCGGCAGTTTCTAGCCGATTTCTAGAAACCGAAGGAAAATGAAGGTACAGCATATTTTTTGTCATAGGTAAGAGAAACCCCATGAGTAATACCAGTAACTTCCGGCAGGCAATCCGGGATGCAAAAAGCCAGTCGATCATCGGCTCAAACGTCATTGCCAACGCTTTGCCCTTGCTGGGTGGCGGGCTTGTATTGACCGCAGTGGGCACTTTTGGCGGCTTGCAGGTGATTGCCAACAACCCTCAGATCTTTATGCCCACATTTATTGGGGCAGTGATTTTAGAGTTGATTCTGTTCTTCGTCGCCTCTAATGTGGCTCAAAAAGGCAATAAAGGCGTTGCACTGCCCCTGCTGGCGACCTATAGTTTGCTGTCGGGCTACACCTTGAGCGGGATTGTGTTTTTAGCCCTGCAAACCCAAGGCGTTGGCATTAACGGAGTCGGATTTGCCGCTCTCGGCTGTGGCGTGACGTTTATTGCAGCCAGGTCGATCGGATCTAATCTGTCTGATAAAGACGGCATGGCGTTAACCAAAACTGTACAGCTTGGGCTAATTGCGCTGTTTGTGGTTTTGATAGGTCAGCTATTGCTGCGAGTGTTTGGGATCTATACACCCAGTTTTCTAGAAGTTGCTATCTCTGGCATTGGCGTATTGCTGTTTGTCGGAGCTGCGGTTGTTGATTTCTTTGTGCTTCCTCGCACTTACCGCGACGATCAATATATTCCTGCCGCTTTGTCGATGTATTTGACCTACATCAATTTATTCGTGTTTATTTTGAGATTCTTGATTGCGATCAACAGCCGCGATTAGTTCTGATTCTCAACTTGTTAAATAATCTGTTTAAAGGGATGTAAATATTACGTCCCTTTTTTATTAGAATCTTCTCGGTCAGCTTGAAAAACCAATAATCCTGAAATTATCACAAGCTGTCCTTTAGCTTGTTAGACGGGAAGCCTCACGTCCATAACGGTCTTCCGTTTGGCGTGAAATGAAAGGCGGTGAACGAGTGAAACGCATACAGAGCATGGTTTGTGGTATAATACGAATGGTTGTTGACCCGCTCAGGCTCTCGAACAGATAGGACACGTAGCAGTTATATGCTTGCCACGGAAAGAAAGTAGCTGGGGAAGGAACATATCTTGCTGGTGGGCTATTGCCGTAAATCCATGATGTGTTGTGCGAGTAAAATTAAACTCCTTGGGAAGCAGGGAGTCTGCCAGAGCAACGTCACGGGACGTATGCGAGAGTCAGGGCGATTTGATCGTCAAACCTCTAGAGGCTTCGTAAGACCTGAACTGCATCTGTAGGGAGGGCTAGAGCCGATGAAACTGGAAGCCTAGACTGTATGCTTTGCATCAGTGTAGGTACTTCACAATAAGCATCTAGTCCAGTGTTCACAAGGGTATGCAGATTCAGATTCAGACCTTCACGGTGCATAAACGGTTTGCCCTCACGATCAGCCGTGGCACCACCGCTCAAACCACTAACATCTGGGTCAGAATCGAACACGATGGCATTGAAGGCTGGGGAGAAGCCTCGCCATTTTCAGTCGGAGGGCAGCCTCAAACGACTGAAGCGATCGCCCGCTCTCTGCAAGCGATCGCACCGCTTCTAAGAGCTTTAAGTCCGTTAGAACGTCAGCGCATCGATCGCTTGATGACAGAAACTCGGCTCCCTTCGGCTGCCTGTGCCGCTTTAGATCTGGCGCTTCATGATTGGGTGGGCAAACGGGCAAATCTTCCCCTATGGCAACTGTGGGGGTTAGAGCGCGAACGAATTGCGCCAACCTCGGTGACGATCGGCATTAGTTCGCCCCAAGATGCCAAGCAGCGTGCGTTGGATTGGTTAGGCAAAGGCACGATCGCTGCCCCCCTTCAAGATATCCAAGCGCTGAAAGTCAAACTCGGCAACCCTGATGGCATCGCAGCCGATAAAGCAATGCTGCTGGCAGTCAAAGAAGCGGCTCCTCACATTTCGCAAATTAGCGTTGATGCCAACGGCGGCTGGGGTGTGGACACAGCGCTGAAAATGTCATTCTGGCTGGCAGATCAGGGAGTGACTTATATCGAGCAACCCTTGCCCAAAGGTCAAGAAGCTGACCTCGCAAAGCTTTACTATCAGTCTCCTTTGCCAATTTTTGTCGATGAAAGTTGTTTTACGAGTCGAGATATTCCGTTGCTCATCGATCGAGTTCACGGCATCAATATCAAACTTCTCAAATCGGGCGGATTGACCGAAGCATTGCGAATGATTCATACCGCAAAGGCGTTTGGACTGAAGGTGATGTTTGGCTGCTATTCAGACAGTTCTCTATTAAACACAGCGTTGGCGCATTTGTCCCCTTTAGCAGACCATCTAGATCTGGACAGCCATTTAAATCTATTGGATGATCCCTTTATCGGTGCAGTGTTTGAAAATGGCAGAGTGGTGCCCAATAACCAGCCAGGGTTAGGAGTGAGATTCAGAAACTAAGCTGATATCCTTTAAACAGGTTGGATTGCGATTCAACCTTCGACATTCAAAATTCTTCTCCTTAATATGCCTCTCTCAACCCCTTCTTTACGTGAGCAGCAGCACCCTCTGATTCGCAGTTTAGCCGACAAAATAGAAGCGATCTGGCACCGTCATCTAGATCTTTCACCTTACTATCTGCCGGATGATCTGGGCTATGTTGAAGGGCGTATGGAAGGTGAGAAACTAACCATCGAAAATCGCTGTTATCAGACTCCCCAATTTCGCAAACTTCACCTGGAGCTTGCCAAAGTCGGGTCAACGTTAGACATTCTCCATTGCGTGATGTTTCCGCGATCGGACTATGCTCTACCCATGTTTGGGGCTGATCTCGTGAGCGGACGGGGACAAGTCGGCATGGCGATCGCCGACCTCTCTCCAATGAGTGCCGATCGGACTCTCCCTGCTGATTATCAAACAGACTTGTCGGCTCTGCCTGAAGTCACTTTCACTCAGCGGCGTGAGCTTCCAGACTGGGGTGATATTTTTTCTGGCTTTTGTCTCTTTGTGCGTCCGAGCGATGAGGCAGAAGAGGCGATGTTTTCGTCGCGAGTCGAGAGCTACTTAGACCTGCACTGTCAGAGAGCGATCGCGACTCAACCCACTCCAGAGCGCAAGGCAGAAATCTTAGACAGACAGCGCTACTACTGCGATCGTCAACAGAAAAATGATAAAACTCGTCGAGTCTTAGAAAAAGCCTTTGGAGACGCGTGGGCTGAACGTTACATGACGACCGTTTTATTCGACACGATTTAGGGAAACATGAAATCGTCCATTCGGTTTCTTCTACCCCTGATTCTTTCCTATGTCCCAAGATCAGCCTCTGTCTTGGCAACTCAACGCTCAACCTGCCTATATTCCCGTGTCTCATAAGGGCACAGTGGTTGGATTTTGTCAGCCTCTCTACGCTAAGCAAATCATCGAATCCCTCAACTACATAGAAACTCTGCAACAGGCGCTAGAGCTTGCCTGTTATGACTTAGTTGCTCGTGAAGGAGGCAGCTCCGATCGCGTCGATGAACGAGTGCAAGATTATCTCAGCAAAGTGATCAGACCCCCAAGCGGGTCGGCGTTGATCGGTTTAATGTTGAAAGGACGACAACGAGATCTTGACCTCAACGACGAAGAATTTGCTAAATTTTGCGATTCTTATCGACTCTCACGCAAAGAACTGCGAAACATCTGCAGCGGCGAAGACATTGAAACCCCACAGCTTTCACCGCTGGCTCGAATTTTGGGCATCTCGCTCGATGACCTGATTAACACCTGGCAAGGAGACGAGGCATAGCGTTGCACTCACGCGATCGATTGAGCGATCGATTGAGCGCGATAAAGCACTGTCTCAGACACCACGTCAAACGCCTCATTGACCCAAACGATCGACGCGTCTGATATCTGTCCAAATTGCAGCGTCACGATTGAGAAGTTTCTAATGCGATCGCCCTCGTTTTGCATAATCCGCGGCACACGAGCCGCATTTAAATAAACCGTCCCTTCAGGGCTGGTGTGAATGGCGCGTCGGAGTTGCTGCTTAGTGTGGCGCAGCGTGTGGTGCATGTGCCCAAAGGTAACGAGCGGGATCATTTTACCCAACAGTCGAGTCTTAGCGATCGCGTCTTCAAAATCAGGATCGCCGTGATCACCGCCGATCGGCTGCCAATCTTTTCCACAGGGGTCTTCGGGCAAATCGCCTAACCCTGTTGGACCGTTATGTCCCACAAAAATTATGGTTTCGTAAGCCGCCGTGTTTGCAGCCGCGATGATGCGATCGACCGATTCGTCAAAGTTGTTCACCCCGCAGCGATCGCGGTAGAATTTGCCGTTCTTCCAAACAGAGCCACCCCAGCTAAACGGACGACTGCCCACCACGCTCAGTCGAAACTCTGGAAAATCAAGCTTGCCATACCCGACATTTGCGTCACCCAATAAATCTATTTGTTGCTGTACGCGGTCTTCTTTGGTGCGATCGTAAGGGCATTGCTTAATGCCCCAATCGGTCGCGTTATACCAAGCATCGTGATTGCCGAGAATCGCAGCTTTTGGAAGATTCATCTGGGCAATCGATCGCACGACTTCTACCGACTCGTTACCAAAGTCACCGACCAGCAACACTAAGTCTACTCCCAGCGCTTTCAGTGCAGCTTCATCCTCCTGATCCCACAGATCATGGATGTCTCCGACCACCGCAATTTTGATTCTCTGACTAGCCACCATGCAGATTTCCTTTCTCTATTCTTCTTTAGGATAGGCAAGGAGAGACGGTTTTGGTCAGTCCCTTGAGAAAGAGACGCGGGTTAATCATGGCTCCACGTCGATCGCCACGCGTCTTGAGCCTCAGCGATCGCTCGTTCGCGATGATTTTTCTGATAGTCACGTCCCAAGGTCTGAAATCGCTTCTTGAGATCTCGGAGTTTGTTGCGCCATGCCATTGTAGTTGAGTCGTTAAACTCAATCTCAGAGAGACGCAGATGAACCGCCACTAGATGCAATGGCTCACCCCGTTCTTTAGACCTGCCCTGTTTTGATGAGATCTCACCCGCAGCTTCGACGAGCAGGTTTAACAGATTTGCATTTCCGGCGATCGGATCACTGCCTCCCGCACTAGCCGCTGCTTTTAAGACTGGCTCTGGCAAGCGTTTGGGCAAAATTTCTGTTTGTTGTAGCAGCAGGTTAGCGGTATGAGACGTTGTTTGAAGTTTTTTGACGATCGTTCTCTCCAAATTCTCTTGCCATCGCGCTAATTGATCAAGGGGTGTCAAGGGCTGTGCAGGCTTTGAGGAAGGAGCCGACAATAGAAATTCAAGTTCGTTTTGAGAGCTTTCTGCGGGGTCTAGCTCAAACTCTTGAGCCTCAAATTCCTCGTCCTCTGCGTCAGAATTTTCCTCAGCGAGTTCTTCCCCTCCGATCGGGTAAAGTTGAGCAAGTAATTCTTTTTGAACCTGGGTTGCCAAATCTCGTAGTGACTGCTGAAACTCCTGACGCTGACTCATCGACAACTGCAAAAACTGCTGCGGATAATTTTCAGTGCAGACGTGGTAACACGACAAAATTAACTGCTGTCGAACCGCTTGCCCCAAGGCGATCAAATAATGAGAATAGGTTTCGTAAAGCTCTTCACCGATGTCAGCAACTTGTTTGTCTAAGGCAATCAGCTGTTGAGAAATTTGCTCGACCGATCCGACCATAGGCGCATTGACCCTGTATTGATGAAGACTCTTTTCTAGAATAGCGGATGGTTGTCGCAGCCAAGAGGGCAATCGACCGTTCGATCGCCCACACAGAGACATTCTGGTGAAACGTCTCCAACAATTTCGCAATCACGACTATTAATCAAAACCCGCTCCCGAAGATGTCTAGACGGCGATCGCCAAGATTTTCGCGGTCACTGCTAAGCTTTCCTCAAACAACACATCTTGACCTAAACGCTGTAGCTGCTCACCTAAAAGTGTTTCAGCTTTCTGATCATCAAGAGGGGTCACCTGATTAATGCGGCACGTCTGAGCACCTCCCCCTGCCTCCATTCGCATACAGCCTGTCGTTTCAGAGCAGAGAACAGTGCAGCAATCGGCATTAAGATTTGTAGAAGTCAGCTTTAAGCTCACTAAATCTCCCGTGACTTCACCCGTGTCACCCGTCGGAATCGCCGCAAGCTCGGCTTCGATCTCCCGCCCATCAGCCGCCGTTAAATGAATGCGCTGAAGCTCATAGATGTCATCTTCTTTCGATCGAGACACAGGCTCCCAGCCTAACCGACTTGCCAGCCAGCCTAAGAACATTAGCGCTTGCGTCGAGTTGCCTTTTTCATAGTCGATCACAACTCGATCGACCTCACGAATGGCAGCTCTACGTTCTGGTGCGTCAAACGCCTCTGCGGTTAATTCTTGCCAAGCAGCGAGTCGTCGCCAATTCAGATCAGACACCTGCACTTGGTTTTGAATTAGGTGCGCCACTTTCAACAAGTCGCCTTCGGGATCGGTCATGAAATAACTGGAATCTACCGCTACAGCCGTGCAGGTTTTAGACAGCAGATCGAACAAGTCTTGATCGGTGCTGGGCGTTGATTTCCACCAGAGAATGCTGGGTAACTCACCCATCACGAGCGAAGACACCATCGTCGCCACTCGTTCGAGTGCGCTTTCCGTTCCCTTGAGCATGATGTATTCACCACACACTAGAGAGCTGCGATTCTGCTTGTTGATTGGGCAATAGGCAGATACTTGAGCCGTCACGCCTTCATCGTCTCCAGCGATCGGAAAGAGAGAGATGATGCGGCAGGGGTTTTGAGTGGCGATCGCGTCTGCGATCCCAGCACCTGCGGCATCCAGCACATAGTTCGATGCGCCATTTCCGGAGTCATCGTTCATGATCGCGCCTTTTTTGGTAAGGGCTTCCCGAAGTTTTTCTAATAAAGCTGGGCTTGCTTTACCGTCGAGTTTCATCCCTAAATTAGCTTGAGCCGCCCGAATTGCGGCTTCTGTGCGAGGTCCACCAATGCCATCAATGGGTCCGGTATAAAATTTTAACGCTGCCAGCAGTTGTTGAGTTTCCTCTGGCTCGTAGACAACGAGGGTAAAGGTGGCAGCTCTCGTTGCAGAAGCGGTGCCATCATCGCTCGTAGTGCCATAGCTTTGCCAGATTTTAGCGAGTTCCGCTTCAATCTCGCTCAGGGAGACATCTTTAGGCGCTTGCAACGATTGGATAGGAACTAGAGAAGGGGAGTGGGTAGCCATATAAATCTAAAGATGAGGGATGAAGGTTACAGTCTTCGCCAACGGCGACCATCTCGATTGATCAGCAGTTCGGCTTCCGAGGGTTCCCAAGTGCCTGCTTCATATTGAGGAATCGTGGCAGGATCGGTGGGTGACTCCCAAACGGTGAGAGCGGGGGTGACCACTCGCCACGCCGCCTCGACTTCATCTGAGCGAGTAAATAGGGTTTGGTCGCCCATCATGCAGTCGAGCAAGAGACGATCGTATGCCTCGCCCCCAGTCACGCCGAATGAACTGCCATAGCTGAAGTCCATTTCGACGGAGCGCGATCGTAGGTCTGCCCCAGGCATTTTGACCTCAAACCGCATCGCGATTCCTTCATTAGGCTGAATCCGCATGGTCAACACGTTGGTATTGGCTTGCTGGGCAGCCGATTGAAAGATCAGATACGGCACTTCGCGGAATTGAATTGAGATCTCAGACACCTTTTTAGGCAATCGTTTGCCCGTTCGCAGATAAAAAGGAACACCTTGCCAGCGCCAGTTATCGACCATAAACTTCATGGCGACGTAGGTAGGCGTAGTCGAGTCAGGGTTCACTCCTGGCTCAACGCGGTAGCCAGGAACCTGCTTACCCTTCATCCACCCGGCTGAATATTGACCTCGAATGGCGGAATATTCTAAATGATTCACATCTGCTAGACGGGTCGCCTGGATCACTTTCACCTTTTCGGTGCGGATGCTGTCGGCATCTAGAGCATTAGGTGGCTCCATGGCGGTCAGGCAAAATAGCTGCATCAGGTGGTTTTGCACCATGTCGCGCAGTGCACCAGCCGATTCATAATAACCAGCGCGGTCTTCAACGCCAACGGTTTCTGCCACCGTGATTTGAACGTGATCGACAAATTGACGATTCCACAATGGCTCAAAAATGGCATTGGCAAATCGGAACACCAGTAGGTTTTGAACGGTTTCTTTACCCAGGTAGTGATCAATTCGATAGACCTGTTCTTCTTTGCAAACTTGAGTGACTACTCGATTTAGCCGTTGCGCCGAACTCAAATCGCGTCCAAACGGCTTCTCAATGACCAATCGAGTCTTCTGAGGATCTTTGAGCATCTCGGACGCGCCGAGTTGACGAATCGCCTCTGGAAAGAAATTAGGGGCAACCGCGAGATAAAAAACTCGATTTCCTCGCGTGCCGCGTTTCTCGTCTAGCTCGGCAAGCAGCGTCTTGAGCTTTTGATAGCTTTCAGGATTGTCAATATCACCTGGGCAGTAGAATAACCCCTTTGCAAAATCTTCCCAAGCGGCTTCTGATCCTACGCCGTCTGAGAATTGATCTACGCCCTCGCGCATCTGTTCACGGAAGTAGTCATCACTCCAGGGGCGACGGGCAACTCCTACGATCGTCAATTCGGGGGGCAGTCGCCGCTCTCGCTTAAGGTGATAAAGCGCCGGAACCAGTTTACGCTTGGTCAAGTCTCCAGACGCACCGAAGAACACAATAATGTTGGGTTCGGGCATTCGCTGCTGCTGTAGCCCAACGCGGAGAGGATTTTCGAGCAGAGTAACCATAGGCGGAGAAAGGGGGAAGGAATGGAGGATCAGGGATCAAGGAGGGATGGAGTAATTTTTTCACCCCTCCGTAATATTTTTATTTGACGGTGGCTAGACGATCGATCTTTTCTTGCAGTGAACTCATCAAAGACTCAAACGGCTTGATAAATTTGTCGATGCCATCTACAAGAAGCTCTTGCATGACCTCGGCAAGATTGATATTAACATCGGGATCTTTAAGACTGTTGATCAAGGTGTATGCCTCCTCAACATTGGTCTCAATGCGGGTATCGACATTGCAGTGGTCTTCGCAGGCTTTGATCGTAGCAGGTGGCAAGGTGTTGACTGTATCAGCACCGACTAATTCATCAACATACATGACATCGCTATAGTCGGGGTTTTTGGTGCCTGTGCTTGCCCACAAAAGTCGCTGCACGTTTGCCCCTTTTTCTTTCAGCGCTAACCAGCGATCGTGCCCAATCACTTTTTTATATTCCTGATAAGCGACTTTGGCATTGGCGATCGCGACTTTGCCTTTAATCGCTCTCAGTTTTGCCTCTTGAGCAAGGTGATCTGTCCCTTTGGCGAGAATTGCGTCGATCCGATCGTCGATGTTGCTATCAATTCGGCTTAAGAAGAAACTCGCAACGGAGGCAAGTTTGCTAATGTCTTCACCTTTAGCGACTCGCGCTTCTAGACCCCGAACATATGCCCAAGCTGTGTTGATATAGCTTTGCACTGAGAATAATAGCGTCACGTTGACGTTGATTCCGTCTGCGATCACTTGCTCAACCGCAGGCAATCCTTCTGGCGTTCCCGGAATCTTGATCATCACATTGGGGCGACCAATCTCTTTGTAATAGCGACGCGCTTCAGCGATCGTAGATTCAGTATTTTCGGAAATATTCGGAGGCACTTCGATGCTGATATAGCCATCCAGTCCGCCAGACTCTTCATAGACGGGCAAAAAGATGTCGCACGCATCGCGAATATCTTTGAACACCAGAGATTCGTAAATGTCCATCAGTGGTTTTCCGGCTCTGATCCCCGCTTCGATGTCTTCGTCGTAAATTTTGTTGCCGACGATCGCCTTCTCAAAAATTGCTGGATTTGAGGTGATGCCTCGCAGACCTTCGGTGTCGATCATCCGCTTGAGGTCGCCTGACTGAATCAAATCACGGTTCAAATTATCCATCCAGATGCTTTGACCGTAGTCTTTGATTTCTAACAGATGATTGGTTGCTGTCATTGGAAATTTGCTCCTAGAAAGTATTTATGTTGAGTTGAAACTCAGTTCAACCGTCAAACGTCTTGATCACTTGGGCATCAGAAGAAAAACCGTGTAGCTGCTCTAAGCCGTGACGGAAGGGAGTTTTGCAGTCACGATCGAGGGCATGATTGCGCTCAAGCGGTTGGTAAGCTTTGACCAGTCTTCTTCATCCTCCCTAGTTTTGGTCACTTAGCATTGTCTGTAGAGTACGAACGTCCAAGTGCCCTTACTTCTATCTTAGGAAGGCATTTCAAGAACAGGGTTTCCTTTAATGGGAACTATAGAAACGCTCAAGAGTTATGTATTGCACACAACACTTTTGGGTTCCTCATCCTGGCGAATAACCTCTGCAAATTCTTTGGGATGCTGAATCAAAAAATCTGGTTTGTGGGTCGCCAAAACCTGCTTTGAGTTAAAGCCCCAACTAACGGCGATCGAGCGCACCTTGCTTTTTTTTGCCGCTTCGATATCTCTCGTTTCGTCACCTACATAAAAAACGGTTTGAGGATCAAGACGATTTTGCCGAATGATGCGCTTAATGACTCGACTTTTGCCAAAAATCTTGGGACTTGACACAACCCAGTCAAAGACAGATTCTAAGCCCTGAGTACGGAGAAAGACTTGGACATTCTCTTGAGAATTGGACGAGACGATACCCAGTCGATCGCCTTGTTTTTTCAGCGTCAGCAACGCCTCTCTTATGCCCGGAATGAGCTGCAGAGCTTGAATTTCGCGGTTTAATTCTGCCTGAAATCGGTGAACTAAAAACGGCAATGCAAAAATAGGGACTTCTGATTGCTTAACAATTTCTCTAGAGCTGAGATCTTGTAATCGTCTGATCTCATTTCCATCTACTCGCTTGTAGCCAAAATCTTCTGCTAATCGATTAATAATTTTGATGGCTGTGGGGATGCTATCAGCGATCGTGCCATCAAAGTCAAACAAAATTACGCTCACAGGCTCCTGCCAAAATCCAACGACTCAAACTCCCTGTTTAGAACCCGATTACAACAAATGCCCAAGAGTCAAGACTCTCCTGGGCAGTGTGTTTAAGACAAAAACAATTTGCCTCTATTTGCCAACTACTTGAGACTTCAGCTTATCAAACTCTTGACCCAACTCTTGACGGTTAGAGGCTTTGAGCAAGTACCGATAGACAAACCAAACGGTGTAAACCAACCCAATTAACTCAAACGTGGGCTCTAGCAGAGGCACATCATTAATTGCACCCAACAGAGCTAGAGTAAGTTTGACCGACACGATCGAGCCAAAAATCAAACCCAGGGTCACAAGCGGTTTGCGATATTCAGAAAAGAATCGCCCCAGATATTCGGGAAGCAATGCTAGAAAACCATAGGCTTTCTCACCAATTTCTCGCCACTGCTCGTTGCCTTCGCTAGTAGAGAGGGGAGCTAACGTGCCCGCTTGGTCGAGTTTAATGCTGGAGCTGCTTGGCTCAATGACTACGCTAGGAGCGTCACTGGTGGAATATTCTGCTTGTTTCAATTCAGGCTCTACCATAATAAATTCCTTGGGAACAACAATCGGGTCAGACGGGCTGGAAGTGAAACCAGCGATCGCACATCAATAAACTCTAAGAACAAATTCCGCTATCTCTCAACCATGCTCGACTCAAATTCTCAAGTAGTCACTTTTAAGATAGAGAATGACTGCGACTCCTCAACCCCTAATCAATTACGTCTAGAAGACATTCATTTAGGGCGATCGTTAAGCATATTAGCAAATATTTCTTTGAGCGCAACTTCTAATTTCACACGAGTGATGATGACTATTGTATTGGTTTAACCAAAGGAGAATGAAGTAAATTGATGTTATTTAATTACAAATTTTGTAGTCATGCCACTTACCTAAACCCAATAGGGGACAGACGAACCACAGTCGTCCCCAACGATTTTTTACAACTTCAAAAACTGAGTGATTGACCCCCAAATTAAATCGCTTACGTCTATTAAAGAGTGATCACTATTAAGCTCGACCAACTCTACCCAAGGACGTGATTTTGCGTAGTCTCGGCTGATCTGAATGGGGATCACCTCATCCTGAATGCCATGCAAAATTAAAGTTGGAATGGGTCGTTGCAGGTGTGCCCGATCGTACTGAGCGCAGTCCACTACAAACTGATAATCTAAGGGCAGTAATTGGTTTGCCCCGTAGTGATAAACCATAAGAGGTTGCCCAGATTGCCATCGCTGTAACTGAGCTTCTCCCAGTTTAGGCAGCCAGTGAGCGAGAAACCCAAAGGCAGGAGCAAGCAAGACTAACCGTTCAACTTGAGGACATTGCTCTCCAACCCAAGCAGCGGTTAGCCCTCCCAGACTAGAACCGATGACTGTGACCGACTGATTGGGTGGTAACTCACTCCACACTTGCTGGATCTGACGCGTCAAGGTCAGGTGAGTAAAATCATTTTGGTTAAGATCAGATCTATGAAGGGTGAGATTAAGGGCAGTGAAGCGATCGTGCAAATCTTGTGCTTTACGCGATCGGGGACTGGATGCAAACCCATGCAGATAAACGTAACTGGTCATTTGCCTTGATATCGCTCACATTCTGCATGATTGCACAAACTTTCTTAAGTGAGGAAATTTCTAATGGGAGATGCAGCCTATACGGTCTTCTTTATCTTTGGTGGCATCTGGGTTGTGATGGGTGTTGCGGCTCTGATCTTTCTACTCAAGTCAGATGGTCAGTCTCTTCGTCTTGACGGACGGGCGCTTTTGGTGGCGCTTCCGATCGTGATCCCCATGATTGCGGCACTTACGATCGCGGCTCTCTACCATTAAAGTCTCTACGCCGCTGCATTCGTTCGGCAAATTTGCGCCGCTGGTCAGGGTTTAACACCTGCCGCACGTCTAAAAGACTGTCAAACTGCGTATCTGCCAACTGTTCGCGCAGGGTTTTGACTTGACGATATTTCTCACGAATTTGAGCGATGGGGGCATCACTGATCATCAGCGACTGTAGCTCCTGTTGCGCCTGCTGAACGGCTTGACGCTGACGGTCAATCTGCTCTTTAGATTGACGACGAATCGCCTGAATTTTCTGCATCTGATCAGCGTTGAGATTGAGATCTCTCAGCCAGCCAATACCACGCCGCAGAGGGATAGGCGATTGAGCCACCGGATCGATCGCCAATAAAGACGGCTCTATTTTGGCATCTGCTTGATAATTGCCTTTGAGCACGATCGCTCCTCCAAGAGCAATCAGCAGAGCCGTATTCGCCACGATCCGGCGAACTAGTGGAGAGTTAAGAGGAGAGCGAGAAGGGTGATCATTCATCGTTTATTGAGATCAACTCGGTGTCTGAAGGATTAGAAATGGTGTTATGCCAGTTGGTTTCGATGAATGCTTCTAACGTTGCAACCTCGCTCGGACTCAGTTGAGGTGGCACTAGAGCACGATAACCGAGAACTGCAGTCATTAAGCTGGCAGCCAAGGCGGGAGCAGCCATCCAACCAGTCCAGCGGCGAGGAGTTGAGCGATCGAGGGGAGTCGCGATCGAGGTCATAATCTCGTCCTCTAACCCCACGGCAGGAAGAGGCGATGGCGATCGGTGCTGGCGCAAAAACTCGACTAAATCCTGATCATCTTCAGAAAACGGACTCATAGCTGGACTCCCTCTTGATAGAGAAATTGTCGCATTGCAGCACGGGCATGAAACAAACGAGACTTCACCGTACCGACGGGGATCTCTAAAATTTCGGCGATCTCCTTCTGCGGCACACTCTCCAAATCGTGCAAAACCAGAATGCTGCGGTGGTCAAAGCTCAGAGTCTTTAGCCCTCGCTGCACCAAGTCTTGATAATGTAAGTGCATTAGATCAGGCGCGTCTTGGTGGGTTGGAGATTGATGAGTCAACGCTTCGAGCCGCGATCGACCCTTGGCTGCGGTTTGCCGTTGATCAGAGGCGACGTTCCAGGCAATGCGGTAGAGCCAAGTCGAAAATTGAGCAGATTGCCGAAATTTGGGCAAGCCTTTCCACGCTCGCAGAAACACTTCCTGCACCAAATCATCTAAAGCAGTCGGGTCACAAAGCTGATAGAGAATCGCTCTAACTCGGCTCTGATGGCGTTGATAAAGGTGACGAAAGCTCTGGGAATCTCCTCTCACACAACGACGCACTAAGTCTTGATCTGACTCCTCAAACTGACTGTTCGTAAACGAGTCTTTCGCTATCACATCGATCGTTGCCGCTAACACCTGTGGATCAGCCCTCCACTGGATTGGTAAGTTATAGTCTTTAGACTGAGCAGAGAGTGAAAGGGTTCACTCTATTTTATCAGCGCGTGTAAAACCCCTATGCCTCGTGCCTGGGGATATAAACACGGGCACGAGGCACGCTGTGCAATTAACCAATGCCGAACGGTGAGAAATTGCCACTCTCTCAGGCTGCTAACAGATCAACCCCGAAGCTTTTGTTCCTCAATGTATCTCCTAACGGCTTCTTTTAAAACGCCTCCAACCGCTGCATAGTAAGCTCCATTTGACCACATTCCAGACCCCCAAAACTTGCGCTTCTTCAGATCAAGGAACTGAGTAAAAAGCTTAACGGCTGAAATCGATTTAACAGTCTTGACAACCTCTACAGGTGCGGTCGTGTGATCAAGTTGCACAAACGATATGAACGTGATCCGGCATCACCTCAAGGGTGTGTAGTGTCCAACCATAGGTTTTGCACGCTTCCCCAATAATCTGTTTTAGCTCTACCTCTGTCGCGCCTGAAAAGACTTGGTGGCGATATTTTGGGCAAAAGACAATGTGATACCCAAGGCAGTGTTTCGCGTGAGAAAATGATAAAGCTTTCATGAATTGGTGCGTAGTGGTCAAACATATAAAATTATGAGAGGATGCGCCTAGCGAGATGCTGAAGACACCCCGCCAGGACGACTTCCCTCATGTTGCACAAACCAACAAAGGAGCAAATGCATCGTGTCAAATCCCAGAGACTCTAAAGTCTATGTTGACCCCGAAACAAACAAGTTTGTGGTTGAGGAAGACGGTGACAAACGAGAAGCTACCCCTGAAGAAGCGGATCAGCAGATCGAGAAGTGGGAGGAGATTCAAAAGGAAGCTGAAAAGGATCTCAGCTAAATAACCCTCGCCGAGCACAATAAGTCGTCGTGCTGGGCTGACTATATATTTGGGGATTTTTCTCATGGTTTCCACTCCGCTTAAATCGACATCTGTGAATCGTTCCACCACACACAGCATCCCTTCAGCCTTCAAATCAAAACCGACTGCTCAAGATATCTACCACCCCGGTCGAGTCGTTCGACTATCGGGACGGTTGTATTGGGTCAAATGGTGCGACGGCTCTCGCGTCTGTGTAACAGCTAGACAAGGCTTGCACGGTGGCATCTATCAGCCCTATCCCATGAGTTCGTTCGACTTCAACGAATGGACGGTTCCGGTTGACCATGTTTTTCTGAGTGTTGTCTAGCCATGATGAGAACCGTTTCCATCCCCGTCAATCTGCCCTCTAAACGATTTCTACCGTTGATGGCTTAATGTGCAGAGATATTCAATGTACACGTTGACTGGGCGTTGGCGAACGGTACTTACAACAAAAACAGGGCACATCGGGATCTCTACGCTGACCTACGACTCGAGTATCCGGGTGTGCCTTCTGCGTTGCTGCAAACAGTTCGTGACAGTGCAATGGAGGCGGTTAAAGCAACTAGGTTCAAGCGCACTCCCAGAAGGAAACCGACATCAGGACTGAGATACGATAAGCGCACTATGACAACGGAGCAGAGACAAGCCCCCTTGCTATTGATCATAATTATTTGATTGATCCCGACCAATTTTTAGAGCCATGCCGCAAACCTCTCCTTTATCTGAGCAAGTTATTTTAATTACGGGTGCCTCTGCCGGGATTGGGGCAGGTCTAGCGCGATTTTTAGCCAATCGCTACCACGGCATTCGTCTAGTTTTGGCTGCTCGCAGTGTCGAGAAACTCGCCCATGTTGGCGAGCAGTGCAGCAAAGCTGGGGCAGAGGTGCTAACGGTGCCCACCGATATGGCACAAGTTGACCAGGTGCACGATCTGGCAAAAAAAACGCTCGATCGCTTCGGTCGCGTTGATATTTTGGTCAACAACGCAGGCTATGGGCAGATGGGACCGATCGAGCTAATCCCCCCCGATGCCGTTCAGCGACAGCTGCAGGTAAATGTATTGGGCGCGATCACCTTGATTCAGGCGTTGATTCCTGTCATGCGACAGCAGGGAGGCGGCAGAATTATTAACGTCAGTTCCCTCGCAGGCAAAATTGCCTTTCCGTTGGGAGGGTTATATAGTGCCTCTAAGTTTGCACTGGAGGCAGTGAGCGATTCTTTACGGCGAGAGCTAATTCCCTTTAACATTCGAGTCAGTGTAATTGAGCCAGGTCCCGTCAGTACAGAGTTCTTTGATGTGGCAGATAAAGAAGTCGATCGCACGATTCAAAACCCTGAGCAGTCTCCCTATCGAGTTGCCTTTAAAAAGTTAGAAAATTTAGAAAAGCAGACCAGTAGCCGAGCCTGGACATCTGAACAGGTGGCAGTTGTCATTCTTAAAGCCATGACAGATCGCAATCCTCGTCCTCGCTATGTTGCCGCAACCAGCGGTGATTTTTTACTGTTCATGATGACCAAAGTTTTGCCGACCAGTCTGGTAGACCAGTTTTGGCAACGATTTTATGGCATTGATCTTGTCGCTAAAGACTGGCGAGCAAGGAAAGATAAGTAGAATCGTCGATTTCAATCTCGCCTTTCATTCATTCTGTTTTACCCCTCATCCCTACATAGACTCCCCGTGATGGACTTACTCGAATACCAGGCAAAAGAGCTTTTTCGTGAAATGGGCATTCCTGTTTTGCCATCGCAGCGCATCGATCGTCCCAGAGATATCAAGGGCTTAGAGCTGCCTTATCCGATCGTGCTCAAGTCTCAAGTCTATATGGGTGGGCGAGGACGCTTGGGCGGAGTTCGATTTGCCGAGAATACGATCGACGCAGTGGCGGCGGCTCAAACTATCTTCAATTTGCCCATCATGGGTGAATATCCAAAAGCGCTGCTGGCAGAGGCAAAATATGACGTGCAGCAAGAACTCTATCTGGCAGTGGTGCTAAATCAATCGATTCGTAGACCTGTGCTGCTAGGCTCATTAAAAGGTGGCGTAGATGTGCAAGCGGCGATCGACGAAATGAAACACGTCATCGTCGATCAAGACTTTTCGCCCTTCTATGCCCGTCGTCTGATGCTAAAGATGGGGTTGCAGGGATCGCTCATTAATTCAGTGAGTGCGATCGTCGAAAAAATGTATCGACTGTTTCTCGACAATGACCTTGATCTAGTAGAGATCAATCCCCTTGGGGTGAGTCCGACGGGGGAAGTGATGGCACTGGATGGCAAAATAACCGTCAACGATGATGCCCTTGCCCGTCATCCTGCTCTCGCCGCACTTAACCCAAAAGCGCCCACCGATCCCCTTCGTGCCTTAGACGAGGCGGCTTTCCCAATTGCCGTTGATCGTGTTCCAGAAGTGGTCTCCACTTTGAACTCCGACGGGCAAATTGGGATTCTTTGCAACGGTGCGGGGCTGACGATGGCGACGATGGATTTGGTGTGTCAATCAGGAGGCAAGCCCGCCAACTTCTTGGATATTGGCAGCGAAACTCACTATAGCTGTATGCCTGATATCCTAGGTGAACGGCTAGAAAACGGGCTAGAAGCGATCGCTCAAAACAAGCAAGTGAGAGTAGTGTTGATCAATTTGGTCAGTGGAACGGTGCCGTGTGACCAGATTGCAGAGGCGATTGTGCGCTTTTTGCAGCGCCAAAGCCGCAAAGTGCGGAGCATCAGTGAAGCTAGAGATGAAGGTTTGGTTAGCCGAGTTGCTCGCACGCCTCAATTGGTGATTAGACTAGTTGGCTCCTGTTTAATAGAGGCAAAAGAACAGTTATCAACGACTCAAGCCCTAGTCATTGACGACCTTGAGATTGCAGTTTCTCAAACCGTGAACTTCACAAAGCAGACCAAAAAGTCCACCTAACTGGTTGTTAAGCATTGATTAGGGGACTGTCTGTTCGGTATTTTTACGGAACTTCTAGTTCAGTTCTGAGTGGCAGTTGGGGGGTTGGGGAAAATCTCCCATATTGTAGTTGACTCAGCAGAAATATAATTTTGTAGCCCCTATGCTACCAATCAATGCTCGTTTCTGTCGCTTTGATAGATGGGACAAGTTTTCTGTTCTAATGCTTAGAAACTCTAGCACCCCAGCCTTACGCCGCAAGATTCTCCCGTCTTGCGACTCTATAGCCAGAAGGTTTATAGTCCTTGCAAGTCGCTTCTGCCCCAACGGTTTGAATTGTCTGTCGATCGCCGATCTCATTGAGCAGCTACCTTTTAAACCTCTATGATTTTTACTCCAACTAGCAAGGTGATTGTGCAAGGCATTATGGAGCCGTTGGGGGTGACTTGTGCCCCCTTGATGAAAGGGTATGGAACGCAAGTGGTGGCTGGCGTTAGTCCTGGATTTGGGGGGCAAATGCTGGCAGGAATTCCTGTGTTTGACATGTTAGAGCAAGCGCTTCCGCTCGTGGGAACCGTAGACGCAGCGGTCATTTGCACTCCACCTTATGCTGCGCTAGATGCTGCATTAGAAGCGATCGCCGCAGGCATTCGGCAGGTGATCTTGATCAGTCAGGGCATCCCACCTCTAGACATGGTGCATCTCATCCGCAAAGCCGAAGCCACCGAAACGCTGCTGGTCGGACCCAACAGTCCCGGAATTATTGTGCCGGGGCAGATTTTGCTGGGCATTCATCCACCTGCTCTCTATACTCCTGGATCGGTGGGTTTAATCAGTCGCAGCGGCACATTGACCTATGAAGTTGCCTGGACACTAACCCAAGCAGGGTTAGGACAATCGATCGGGGTCAGCGTGGGTGGTGACATGATCGTTGGCTCTTCATTTCCTCAATGGCTACAGATTCTCGACGAAGACGATAGGACGGAGGTGATCGTCTTAGTGGGTGAGATTGGCGGTGACAGCGAAGAAGCAGCAGCCCACTATATTGCAGAAGCGATCGATAAACCTGTGATTGCCTATATTGCTGGGCGAAGTGCTCCAAGAGGTAGACGCATGGGGCACGCGGGAGCCATTATTGATTCACAAATTGCCGATTTTGGTCCTGATATTGGCAGTGCCGACAGCAAAGTTAATGCGTTTAAGCGCGCCAAAATTCCGGTGGTCAATCGTCCGTCTGAGATTCCTGCAATGGTGAATAAGCTGCTCAAAACACCTGCTCAACGATCAGCCGGGTGATAGACAGAGATTACTATGTGCAAAATTCGCGGCTGCAAATCTAGGTGAGAATCTATGGGAATGTCGTGTCAAGTAAATAGCATTGTGAAGCTGAATCGTGCGGAATTTCCATCACCGTTGGAACTCAATGCGGTTCACAAAGCACAAAAATCGGGGTATCGCATTTTTCCGATCGACGTTCCGCTGCAGCTTGTGGATGATGATTGGTGCGCCCACGCAGATGTAGTGATCATTCGGTTGATCTGGGCAAATCAACAGACAGGTCTAGAATTTCGCATCCATCGCATCTATGATCAGCTCTTTGCGCTGAAATAATTGTTCTGCTGACGCTGCTACAGCACAGTGATAGTTAAGGCAACTAGAATCTAAAAGAAATGGATGAGTATTAAATAAAGATCAACCCTTGTCGAGCACCGAGAATGACCGCTTCTGTGCGGCTAGACGCGTTAAGCTTGCTGAAAATCGAGCTAATGTGAAACTTAACTGTGTGTTCAGAAATGGTCAGCCGACGCGCGATCGTTTTGTTGCCCAGCCCTTCTGCCAGCATTCTTAACACTTCAATCTCGCGACCTGTCAAAGCTTGAATTGGAGGTTCAGGCAATGGGCGAGTCGTCGCCGGAAGCACAAGCAGCAACGTCTCCATCACGTCAGGATGCAGAACCGTGAGTCCTGCGGCAACAGCGGCGATCGCGCCCACCATTTCAGTTGCCGTTGCCTGATTCGAGAGGACTCCCCGCACTCCAGATCGAAGTAATTCTCCGATCAGGCTTTCTGGCAGATCATCAACTAACAGCACGATCGCTGCCTGAAAATTTGTGTCAGATATTAAAGTCGATTCGTCATCTTGTCCGCTCCAGTCGAGCAAAATCACATCGGCTTGCAATGGCTCGATCGGTTGAGCAACCGCGGCTAGACTGGCAGACGTGCCGATCACTGAGATCAGCGGATCGGTCGTGATCAGCGCTTCTAACCCAGTTCGTATGACGATCGAAGGTGCGACCACTAACACTCGGATCATAGGGAGGACGGATAGACGATCATACTGCGGCTCCTTCTGGTCGGCTGTATAAAATCACCTCTACAACGCTGCGTTGTCCTCCTCGGAGAATAGTTAACGGCAATCCGTCTCCTGTTTGAGAGCGCTCTAGAATCTCAAACAACTCGTTTGGCGTTTGAAACGACGTGCCTCGAACTCCAATCAACACATCTTCTGTTTGCAAACGAGCCGCCTCAGCAGGGCTGTCAGACTCGACTGCTGTAATCAATAAACCGTAAACGGGTCGGCGAGCGACGGGCACCATCACAGGCTGAAGCGAAACGCCTAAATAAGGACGATCGCCCTGATCCTCTAGAAATCGCTGCACGATATTGCTCGGAATGGCAAATCCGCAGCCATTTACAATCATGGTGTTGATGCCAATCACCTGCCCCTTAGCGTTGGCGAGCGCACCTCCAGAGTTGCCCGGAGCTAGTCTCACATCGGCTTGAATCCACGGTCGATGCTGTGTCGAGCCAATGGTGTGAATAATTCCCGTGGTGACAGCACCCACCAATCCAAGCGGATTGCCCACCGCTAACACAAATTCACCGACCCGCAAACGATCGGAGTCTCCTACATTCGCAATTGACAAATTATTCGCTTGAATTTGAAGCGCGACCAAATCCCGTTGAGCATTTCTAGCAATCACGCTCGCGTCTAACACCGTTTTATCAAACAGCTCCACCTCGACTTCAGTGCCATTCACCACATGAGCATTGGTGATAATTACGCCAGTTTCATGCCAGATCACACCTGACCCGGCTCCTAATTTGCCCGATCGCACTTGAACCGTGCAGCGCCGTAGATGCTCGGCGATCGTCGTCAATTCTCTCGTCAACGGAGTCTGATGAATTTTCTGCATTCAACCTTCTCTCCCGGGTCGTTCGCCAACCGTAATCGTCGCCTCAACCATCGCGCCTCCTCGAATGATTTGTGCAGTCAGAGGTTGACCAACTCGATCGGGGTCGAGCAAGCGATGCACATCACTAACATCGGTGATCGGAGTGCCATTCAGCGCCGTGATAATATCCCCAATCAACACCCCTGCTTGGTCTCCTGGTGCGTCGGGCGCGATGCTAATCACAATCACACCGCTTTGGGTTAATTTGAGCGATCGCAATAACGCGTCGGGTAACTGCACTGCTTGCATTCCCAATCCTAAATAGCCACGGGCAACTCGTCCTGTTTGCAGCAGTTGATCGACAACTCGATTCACCGTCGCTGATGGGATGGATAGCGTCATGTGGCGCGGACCAGTGGTGTTGATGCCAATCACACATCCGTCTGCATCCACTAATGGACTGCCCGAAAAACCAGGATAGAGCATCAACGAAGGACGAATAAATTGATCAATTTGTCCGCCTTGCCAACCGCGCCATGCACCTCCGATCATGCTAATCACGCCCATGCTGGCACTGGTTGAACCCTCTTTTGATCGAGCGATCGCGAGTACAATTTGACCAATTTGCAGCGCTGAAGACTCACTAATCTCAATCGTTGGCAAATCGACATTCTCTAGTTTTAGCAATGCCAAATCACTGCTGGAGTCACGTCCTGCCAACGTTGCAGATACACTACGCCCATCGGGTAAAGTGACGCTGATTTCCTCGTCTCGATTTACTGTGTGATCTGCCGTGACGACGACTCCCGATCGCCAATAGACTCCGGTTGAAGACATTTTTCGTCGAGCATTCACCGCAACGACCGATCGCGCCGATCGCTCTACGGTATCTGCTAATTGATTAGAAAATTCCAGCAACACGCTAGGACTATCAGAAGAGGTTGTCATGCTTATTCCAAGACTCATTCACTCCAGAATGCCGCAGTCTAGATGCGAACAGCATCAGATAAATGGGCAGATCACCCCCTGGAAAAATGGCTAGGAATCTAAATGCAAAACTATGCGATCAGTTCTTAAAACAAGGCACAAATCGTACTTTGGCTTGTCTCAGATTGGCACATGAGCGTACTATCTGAGTGGATAAATCACCCCGCCTCTGTGGAAGTTACTCAAAGCATTCAGACTTACATTAGGCATCTGCTCATTTCAAAACATACAAAAATTTCTACCTCGCTAAACCAGCGTCAAATTTTATGCTTGCACTGCGTCTCGATCGCTTTTCTGTTCTCCTACTTTTCTGCATGATGCTAACGTCTTGCGGGAAAACCCTCGACACCGCCAAAATTGAAGACTCCATTCGAGATAGCGTGATCAAACAGGGTGGAACGTCTCTCAAATCGGTAATCTGCCCCACTGATGTCAAACCAATGGCAGGTCAGACCTTTGAGTGCACGGGCGTTTTAGACTCTGGCACCGGAGTGGCGATCGCGGTGATACAGCAAGACGCGCAGGGCAACGTTCAGTGGGAGGTTCCCAGCGTCAAAGGGCTGCTAAATATGTCCAAGCTGCAGACTACTTTTCAAGAAGGACTTCAGAAAAAAGAAGGTCAAGTAAGCGTTGACTGCGGTAGCAACTCTTTCAGACCTGCAAAGCCTGGAGAAGTCTTTGACTGTAAAGTGCTTAAACGAACCAACAAACCAGACGCAAAAGCGATTCAGCCAGGGTTACCTAGCCAACCCGATATTATTCAGGTCAAGGTTGATCTCTCTGGTGATGTGAGTTGGCAACCGATCATTCAAGTTGCTCAATCTCCCGTGGGGGCTAGTAGTCCTAAGACTGCATCCGACAAAATTGGCTCTAATCCAGCAGTATCGGTTCAGCCTCAGCCTGAGACAGCATCTTCTCCCCCACCCGATGCCCAATCTCCTGCGCCCCGTGCCGGAAAATCTGCGGAAGAATTTTTAAATCAACCGGGCGCGGCTGACAATTTTGAATAACCGCTATTCAACAACTCTTGGTGCATCAACCCTTAGCTCCAGCGAGTCTGCACTAAATGCAGAAATCGGCATTGCTTTAATCAATTGCTTAAATGGAGAACCCTCTGGCACTTCTAATGTGGCTCCAATCAAGCCAAAGTTGGCTGAAGCCCTCGCATTGAATAGCAAAAAGTTAGAATTCAGCAAACTGTAGGCTGGAAACGCGATCGCTTGTCTTGAAAGACTGACTCGCCAGCTAGAACTCAAGGAACACAGGACTCGATTGTCTTGTTGAACCACAACCCGCCGCGCTCCTGCTTGCCAGTCAAAGGTAGCGAGTTCCTTAGGCATTCCCCAGATCTCTCGACCACCTGCCACCGAATCGGGATTGTCTACATAAATATGAGACACCCAAGCTCCGATCGCTTGCCCTCGCTTGACAACGCCAGCTATCACAATTAGCTCGTTATACTCCAAACTAGAGCCAGACCCATAGCTCGCGAGATAAATGCCTCCCAGGGTTTTGCCAGGAGCAGCCGACACGATCGCCAACGCTGGTGGAATAAAGGGTGATGCTGTGGCGATGTCAATTAAATGCAGCGTCTGAAACGCAAACCCCTTCAGACTCCAAGGTGCTTGAGGATGGCTCATCTCATCAGTTCCCTAAGTGTGATGAATTCAAGTTAAACAAGAAGCTTGATCATTCCCTCCTCAAAGAGGAAGAAATTACAAATTAACGCGATGTGCAACTAATTTACCTTCACCCCTAACCCTCTCCCGCACGATGGGGCGCTAGAAATCTTGTTCCCTCTCCTGCGGGAGAGGGCTAGGGTGAGGGCAGTCTTTGCGGGTGTTTTAGGAAAGTCGCACATCGCGTAAATTATGCTTGAGAAACTTAAACTCTAGTCCGGGTTTCTCACTTGCCAAAATTCGAGTTGCCCTCCAGAATTCATGTTAAGAAAAGTGATCCCCTTGATAGAATGAGCGTAAACAAAGCTCTAACTACCCTAAAGTTGGCTGCAAATCTCAGTCTTTAGCCCGATATCGATCAGGTCTCTCTAAGATGTGATTAATCTTACAGGCTTGCGATATAGAAATCATTATTAATCCTCGTTGTTTGGCAGTTAGTCTCTCTGCCAGACCAATCGCTTATTTATTAAGAGATTGGTATACGAAAATACATAATTACAGTAGAATCATTCGTTATCTCTCAGTGCCTGCACCGCCAACCCTCCGAGCTAGACAGCATGAACGTAACAGCTTCCATCCCTACCAAGGACATTACGCTTCCTGATTGGTTACGCGAATGTTTGATCCAGCGATCGCATTCAGACAATCCCGATTCGGTTAAAGATGATGACTTGGTTTGTCGGGCATTTGAGTTCGCCTATCAACTTCACGAAGGGCAATATCGAGCATCGGGTGAACCTTACATCGCCCATCCTGTTGCAGTTGCAGGGTTGCTGCGAGATTTGGGTGACAGTAGCATCATGATCGCGGCGGGCTTCTTGCACGATGTGGTTGAAGACACAGAGGTCACCGCCGAGGAGATTGAAGAGCGGTTTGGTTCTGAAGTGCGCTGTCTCGTCGAGGGAGTCACCAAACTCTCTAAATTCAACTTTTCTAGCAAGACTGAGCGTCAAGCAGAAAACTTTCGGCGAATGTTTTTAGCAATGGCGCAAGACATTCGTGTGATTGTGGTCAAGCTTGCTGATCGTCTCCATAATATGCGAACCCTAGAACATCTCCCTGACGAAAAGCGTCGTCGGATTGCTCTCGAAACCAGAGAAATCTTTGCACCTCTCGCCAACCGTCTAGGCATCGGCAACCTCAAATGGGAGCTAGAAGACCTCGCCTTTAAGTATCTTGAAACGGATGCTTATCAGGAGGTGAGACAACTGGTTGCAGAGAAGCGGGGCGATCGTGAAAGCCAACTCGTTCAAGTCGCTCAAGCGTTTAAAGAACGAATGACTCAATTAGGAGTGGATTGCGTTGAGGTGAGCGGTCGCCCCAAGCATCTATATGGCATCTACCAAAAAATGCAGCGTCAGCAGAAAGGCTATGAGCAAATTTATGATGTCGCTGCTATTCGGATTATTGTCAATACAAATGATGAGTGCTATCGCGCATTAGCCGTCGTTCACGATATGTTTCGTCCTATTCCTGGACGCTTTAAAGACTATATTGGGCTTCCTAAATCAAATCGTTATCAGTCACTTCACACGATCGTGATCGGCAGCACGGGTCGTCCCCTAGAAGTCCAAATTCGGACGTTGGAAATGCACCATGTCGCTGAATATGGAATTGCTGCTCACTGGAAATATAAAGAAGCAGGCAGTTCTAGCACTCAGTCAATGACGACCACTGATGAAAAATTCACCTGGCTGCGACAGTTACTCGATTGGCAAAGCGATCTCAAAGATGCTCAAGAATATTTAGAAAGCATCAAAGACAACCTATTTGATGGGGATGTCTTTGTCTTTACACCACGCGGAGAAGTCGTCTCTCTCAGCTCTCGATCAACTCCCGTTGATTTTGCCTATCGCATTCACACCGAAGTTGGTAATCATTGTGCAGGTGCCAAAGTCAATGGGCGGATGGTCACCCTCGATACGACGCTGCACAATGGCGACATTGTGGAGATCACGACTCAAAAAACTTCTCATCCCAGCTTAGACTGGCTCAATTTTGTCGTCACCTCTGGCGCACGAAATCGGATTCGGCAATGGTATAAGCGATCGCACCGAGACGAAAATATCTTGCGTGGACGAGACATGCTAGAGAAAGAACTAGGCAAAAACGGCTTTGAAGCGCTGCTTAAGTCCGCACCAATGCTGGTCGCTGCCGAGCGCTGTAACTATCACAGCGTTGAAGATCTGCTAGCTGCGGTTGGCTATGGAGAAATGACCCTTAACTTGGCGCTCAACCGCATTCGAGAAGCAGTCAAAGCCCAACAACCGCTTGTCAAAATCTCGGATGCCGACAGCATTTTGGCTGATCCCCAACTTTTATTGCCCTCTGCACAGACGCTGCGATCGTTACCGCCTGCGACTTTTGCCAAGTCGCCTATTGCAGGAGTCGAGGGTTTGCTTTATCACCTCGCGGGCTGCTGCAATCCCGTTCCAGGTGAAGCCATTATTGGAGTTGTCACCCGAAGTAATCGCGGCATTTCGATTCACCGTCAGGGCTGTAGCAATTTAGAACCTGTGGATGGCGATCGCTTAGTTCCTGTAAGCTGGAACCCCGTCAGCCGCAATGGTGGACGACCTCAAACTTATCCCGTTTGCATTCAGATTGATGTCATAGATCGAGTGGGAGTGCTTAAAGACATCCTGTCTCGCCTCACCGATAACAACATTAACGTTCGCAATGCTCAGGTCAAAACCTTTCCTGATCAGACGGCTGTCATCGATTTAGGAATCGACATCTGTGATCATGCCCAGCTAGAGCGCACCTTCGCTCAAGTCAGAAAGATGACCGATGTACTCAACCTACGTCGAATCAATCAGGTCGAAGAGTAGCCTCCAGATCGATTGGCATCCTAGTTCCCACGAATCTTCCGGATTCTGATGTTGATTGCGGAATATTGCTTACACGAGCTGTATTAGACACTACACGCTGCCTGTCGAACCTACGATGTGCTTAAAGTAACTTAAGTAACCATTCTTCTGATTGAACCTACAATTTGGTGGGAAGACTAGGCAGGAGAACGGTGTCAATCACTAAAATTACGGATCTATTAGAGAAAAATGTGAAGCTTTAATGAAGTGACTTGAGGACACTGTATTTAGTTTTGATTAAGTGACTTCAGTTACACCTAAAGGCTCACTTGCTCGGATACTATTGATAAAATCTATGCCCCAAGCACGGATGCTACGTATTTATACTCAGTTTACCTAAGGGTTTATTATCATGTGCAATCCGTTATCTAAACCTCTATCGGTTAAAGAACCCCTGAAGTTGGTGAGAGCAGCGTTAAACTCCAATATTTACGTATAGGAGTCTGCACCCGATGAGCACCTGGACAACTTATCGCAATCGTGAAATCGCTCAAGAAGAGCAAAGACTCTACAACCATTTTCTCGATCGAGTGCAATGCGAGTCGCCCCGACAGTTGATTGAGCGATTTCGCTCACTGTTTATTGAAGGAACCAGCTACGACCCTCAGGTTCTCTCAGATCTCGATAAAGTTGTCACCTCAAAAATCGCTGAGCAAGAATTTAAGTTTATTCTTAATCGGTGCTGCCACATTTTGATCAACCGTTGGCAAGCTCGACCACAGTCGCAGATGGCGATTACTGAGCTAGTTGCGCTGCTATCATCGCCGCCTAGCCGACCGGTGACAGAATATGCTCGCACTCGCGTCGTTAAGCAACTGCGAGAACTCGTTAAACAATTTCTTGAGACTGAGCAATATCTGACGCTGCGTCGCCTGTCTCAATTGATGATGCAAGGAGCCGAAATCTACAGCGCCGAAACGTCCCCTTTAGGAACACTGATCCGTCGCTATCCCTATCTCTACGAGCATTGTCTAGTGAGTGAAGGCAGCCCTGATGAGCACCAAGAGGCGATTCGACAAATTCAAACTCAGGTGCAGAGACAATATGAAATTGACCTGTCTCAATATGTGACTTATCAAGTTAGGCGCTCTTTTGGGATGCGTGTGGCTGCTACACCCTGTTCGATTATCACTCCTACTCAAGTCCCTGCCCGACTGATTACACCGGTCAAAAATCCGACGTTACTTGACGATCGTGATTTGCGATTTGCGCTGCAGCAGTTTGCAGGCAAAATTGAGGGGGCTTACACCCACCGAGACATCGCGCAACGCTTTCTATCCCACACGAGCAACACGAAGTCATTTAAAGCATTCAAAGACGATCTTTATCAATACATCACTGCATCGATAGAGTCTGATTATGGCAAACGGCAGTTCAACAAACAGCTTTATACCCAACTGGAAAATACGCTACCTGAAAGCAACTTTCAACCGTTAAATGATTTTCTGATCATCAGAACTTGTAGTCAACTACTCAATTTCTTAGTGGTCGAAAGCATGCAGCAACCTCAGCACTTTGTCTTTGTAGATCTGCTTTCAAATCTAGGTCCGACGATGACAACGAGCCTGTTGCTCAAGATTGTGCTGCTCTGCCGCAAAGTTAAGCCCTATTTAGAAAAACGGTTTTCAATTTTATTCAGCCACTATGAGTCTCATAATCGCAGTTGCGTGCCTTGGTTAATTGCCGCCATGGAAAACTTGCATATTGCCTTGAGCACAAACTTTAGCTCGCTCAATCTTTGTTTCGTGAATCAGCTAGCCTAGTATACTGAGACAAAAGTAATGCAACATATAAAGAGGAATGAAGCGAGTTGAAATTACACTAACCAAGCCTGAGCGCCAGTGGTTGGAGCGAATCTGCAATCAAGGCATCCGAACGGTTCGAGAACTGACTCGCGCCC
>JBBRPT010000028.1:0-60766 GCA_038227635.1 Leptolyngbyales cyanobacterium
GCTCGTAAGCACGATGGAGAACCCGGATTGAAAACGCTCTGGCGAGGACTAGGAAAGTTCCATGATTTGCTCGAAGGAGCACGTCTGGCGACTCATGCCTAAGCCCTGCCTGCGTTCTACCGACTTCTGCCTAATGGATAGCCTACGGGAGAGGGCTAGGGTGATGGCAGTCTTTGGGGGTGTTTTAGGAAAGTCGCACATTGCACAACGTCCTAATATACTTCCGTAGACATATCAATTGCCCAGATATTTATGCTGAGACCTGAATGGTTTGAGTTCCTGCTAAACCAAAAGCGTGGTGAATTGCCCGTAGAGCTGCCACTCCCTGATCTTCGGCGACGACACAACTGACCTTGATCTCAGACGTTGCAATCATTTGAATGTTAATTTTTTGCTTGTGCAACGCGTCAAACATCCGGGCGGCGACCCCGGGCTGACCAACCATTTCTGAGCCAACAATGCTGACCTTGGCGATCGCCACGTCTACCGCAATTTCACCACAGCCTAGCTCAGGAGCCGCTTTTTCTAAGACAGTCCGAGCGGTTTCTGCATCCATTTGGGCGACAGTGAAGGCAATATCGCGAGTCATCACGCCATCTAGCACCCGACAACGCTGAGACTGAATAATCATATCGACGCTGACGTTGTTGTCTGCGAGAAGTTGGAAGATCTTCGCCGCCATGCCGGGACGATCGGGCACATGACGAATCGCTAACTGAGCTTGCTTGAGATCGAGGGCAACGCCCCGAACCGGATTTTGATGGGCGGAGGGTTCCTGAGGTTTGGGTTGACGATCGATGGCTGATCTGGTGATGTCAAACGCTTGGCACAGCGTCGCGATCGCCTTCTCATAGTCGCGTTGATCAATCACACAGCTGACTTTCACCTCAGAAGTCGAAATCATTTGAATGTTGATGCCCGCATTTGCTAACGTGGAGAACATTCGAGCGGCAACCCCTGGGCGACCAATCATTCCGGCTCCGGCGATCGTGACTTTGGCGATCTGCGGCTCGACCATCACTTCGGGCGCTTTTTCTGAACTAGATGGCTGATGGGCAGTTAATGCTGGAATGATCGCGTTCGCAACCGCTTCTGCACGGTTAAGAGATTTTTTGGTAACGGTAAACGCAATGTCGTTGGTATTGCCTTCGTGAATGGATTGAATTACAAGATCGACATCTAAACTCTGAGATGCGATTTCACCAAATAATCGTGAGGCAACTCCCGGACGATCGGGCACTCGCAATAAAGCAACTTTGGCTTGGTCGGTGTCAAATTCTACGGCATCTACGGGACGGGCGATTTCTAGTCCTTCCAACGATCGAGGCTGCGGCACTGGGGATGTGACCCAAGTTCCCAGATCGTCTGTCCAGCTCGATCTCACGACGAGCGGCATTCCATAATTACGAGCAATCTCAACCGCACGAGGATGCAGCACTTTTGCCCCTAGGCTGGCGAGTTCGAGCATCTCGTCGCAGGTGATATCAGTCATTAATTGAGCATCTTCGACCAGTCGCGGATCGGCGGTGAGAATGCCCGGAACATCGGTGTAGATCTCGCAAAAGTCAGCTTTGAGAGCAGCAGCAAGCGCGACAGCAGACGTATCGGAGCCGCCTCGACCCAGGGTTGTGATTTCTAAATCCTCAGTGCGGCTGACTCCTTGAAACCCAGCGACGACAACCACTTCGCCTTTTCTGAGGTGGCGTTCTAAGCGATCGGTGGCGATATTGAGAATTCGGGCGCGGGTGTGGTGCGCTTCAGTGACGATGCCGACTTGTGCGCCTGTGAGCGAAACGGCGAGCTGTCCAAGTTCTTGTAGTGCCATGCTGAGGAGTGCGATCGTCACTTGTTCCCCTGTTGAGAGCAGCATATCCATCTCGCGCCGACTTGGATTGCTCGATATCTCGTTAGCAAGCTTGACCAATCCATCGGTCGTTTTGCCCATCGCCGAAACGACGACGACCACTGAGTTTCCGGCATTGACGGTTTTGATGACTCGCTGGGCGACGGCTTGAATGCGATCGACCGACCCGACCGAGGTTCCCCCGTATTTTTGAACAATTAACGCCATGACTGTTGCTTTCCCCACGATCGAAGGATCTCAGCCTCCGAATCTCTTTTAAGGTTTTGATTTTATCGCGCTTGGGTCATTGAGGTTGATCAATTACCTGAATGATAGCGAGGCAAGCAATTCTATAAAATAAACTTGCCCGATCGGAGCGCGATTAAAGATCGTCAAGGTTGATTCCTCGATCACGCAGTCGATTCAGCAAGTCTTCTCTTAGCTGTCGTTCTTCGTCCGCGCGTTGTTGCCCCTGGTCTGCGCGTTGTCGTTCTTCGTCTGCGCGTTGTCGTTCTTCGTCTGCGCGTTGTCGTTCTTCGTCTGCGCGTTGTTGCTCCTGGTCTGCCCGTTGTCGCTCCTGCGTAATCATCGTATCAGGAGTGGCTAGACGCTGATCCTGGGAGTCATACCAATACAGCCAGTTTTGCGTCCAGCCTTCAAAGGTTCCTTGCTCGACCCCGATGCCTAGTCCTAATTCGGGCATCCAGACCGGATTTCCTAACTGTCGCATATAGCGCCCATTGACGAGACGATAGACCTCAAAGGAGTCGTGTTTGTTGCGCCGATAGAATTCAGGATTGTAGATGACGTAGTAGAGTACACCGATTTGCGCGTATTTTGCGGCTTTGGTCTCATACTCGCCGCCGTAAGCATGAGAGACGCATTCCAAGACAAACTGAGGAACAACTTGTTCTTGCCAAATCACATAACTGCGTCTGCCGTTGGCTCGTTTTTGCCGAGGAACACCTACGCTGAGAAAGCCATCGGGCACGATCGCGGGTTGCCCAACTTCATAATAAACACCCATGTTGAATCCTAAAAACCAGTCCATTCGGTCTGCCCACAGGAGGGCAAGAATGGCTCGCAGTAAACTCGGAATCAGGATTTGAAGTTCGTTATCCACGGGCATATCGTCACTGTCGGGCAGATCGTCTTCGGTCGGCAGAGACGGCAACGGGTTGTATTGCACCATAACGATGTCCTCTGAGACTTCTTGGCTCTATTCTGACATCGACTGAGAATCAAAAGCTCTGCCGCAAGCGAACGGAGTATGAGACAGCCACTTTTTATTACTTCTTACGCCCCAAAGGGCGGGAAATCTACCCTTGATGAGATTAAAAAAGCCCCCCAGTTTGGGAGGCTGTGCTGTGATTCCGGTGAACCTCTACTGGGAAACGGCGATCGCTCCCGCAATGGCAGAAGCCGCAGCCGACACAATGGCAGTGCCAAACAGCCACCATGCAGCAGTCTCGGCGGCTTTGCGGGTTTCTTCTGCTTGCTTCTTCGCTTGACGTTTGACCGCTTCTAGGCGACGTTGTGCCTCTTCTTGAACGCGCTCTGCCCGTTGCAACACGGTATTTCGTGCGCCTTCGATTTGGTCGATGACGCGGTTGGCATCGGCTTCTGAGATGTCTTCACGAGAGCTAAGAAGCGCTACTAGCGTGTCGCGATTAAAGCTGCCGAGACGATCGCGCATGGCATCAAAGCCAGCTTGAGGATCGTGGAACATCGTCCGCACGTCTTGACGAATGCCTTCGTAATTGAGTTCGGGACGATCGAGACCATTCAAGTAGTCGCGGATTCTGGCAAAGATGCCGTCAACCACCGACTGAAGGCGGTCTTGGATGCCTTGAATTTGTGCCATAAACTGGTCACGCACCGAGAGAACTTGATCGACGACGCGATTAGCTTCTTCTTCGGTCATGTCTTGGCGTTGGGACAATAGTGCCACGATCGTGGGGCGGTCAAGGTCTGCAACGCGAGTTCCCAAATTGCTCAAGCCTAGTCGAGGGTCACGCAGCATGATTTGCAGGTCGTGCTTGATGCCCTCAGGGTTGAGTGCCGCTTTGTGAGTGTTGCGGAGGTAGCCTTCTAAAGTCGATTCAAAGTCCATAACTCGCTGTTGAGTCCGAGCGGCTAGACGACGCGGCGCACGGGCAATGCTGCGAAGCGATCCTTGAACTTGATCGATGATTTGATTGACTTGCTCTTCGCTCAGGTCTTGACGTTGGCTAAGCAGTTTAACCAGCGTCTCTCGATCGAACTGAGAAAGCCGTGACCCCAAGGCGTAAGCTCCCGCTTTGGGGTCGCTCAAGAGCGTGTTTAAGTCGCGCTTGATGCCATCGGGGTCGAGTTCTTGTAGATTAGTGTCTCTCAGGTAGTCGGAGACTTTGGTTGTGACTTGATCGACCTGTTCTTTTGCCTTGCCTACTGCGATTTGCGGCGCGTGAAGGATAGTGTGACGCACGTCTTCAAGCTGGCTGACAACCCGATCGGCTTCTTCTTGAGTCATGTCTTTGCGCTGGGCAAGGAGTTGCACAAGGGTCTCTCGATCGAACTGACTCAATCGACCGCGCAGTGCAGACGCACCCGCTTGCGGATCGTCTAACAGCAGTTTGAAATCGCGTTTGATGCCATCAGGGTTGAGTTCGTCTTTGTTGGTATTTTGCAGATAAGACTCAACTCTAATCCGCAGAGCATCGGCTTCAGATTTAATGCGGTCTTGAGCCTCTTTTGCCGAGTTGAGAACGCGATCGCGCACACCTTCAACTTGACTGACAACGCGCTCGGCTTCTTCTTGAGACATATCAGGACGCTGCGCCAATAGCTGCACAACCGTATCTCGATCGAACTGACTCAAGCGACTCTGTAACGCATCAAAGCCCGCTTCAGGGTCTTGCATCAGCAGAGATAAATCTCGCTCGATCGCATCGGGGTTCAGCTCGGATTTGTCGGTCGATCGCAGATAGTTCTCAAAGCGACTCCGCACATCTCGAGACTGACCTTGCTCATCAGCCGTTTGCACCGTGCCTAAAATAGCAGTCCGAATCGTCTCTAGTTGGTCTGCAACCTCTGCAACTCTGGCAGCAGGCAAATCGCCGCGCTGGGTCAGCAGTGTTACAAAATCGCCGCGATTTAGTTGCTCTAGCTGACGACGTACCAAAGCTGGGTTTGCTTCAGGATCGTAGAGAACATCTCTAAACTCGGTTTCTAGCGTCTCCCGATTTAGGTGCCAGGAGTAAGTGGTGTGCAGATAGTTTTCGACATCTGCCTTGATGGGGCTAAAGTCTGATGCTTTGTCAGCCACTTTTTCACCGACTTGCTTTGCCCCTTGAGTTACTTTGTCTTTCGCAGTTCTGAATTGTCCTAAAATCTTTTCGACATCGATATCAGAGAGGTCAGTGCGTCCCATGACGGTGCTCATGAGCGTCCCAATCCCAAACTGCATCGCTTGATCGATCAGGCTGGGCTGACCTGGTTGAGGAGGCTGACCCATTGCAGCCATTCCCGACTGCTGCGGGCTTTGCAGCATTTGCCCTTGGCGACGAACTTCTTCGGTCAGACGATCGAGCTTTGCATTTAACTCACTGGTGTTGACCGCACCAGGCTGAACCGTTTTTAGATATTCCATCAGCTCGGCATTGGGGTCTTTGCGTTGCTGAAACTGACTCAGGGTTTTTTGCCAAACCGATTCCAACTGATCAACCAATCGACCGGCATCTTTTTTAGAGAGATCAGTGCGATTGCTAATCAGATTTAAGAAGGTGTTGCGATCGATGTGTCGCAGTCGATCGATGACTTCAGTCGGTGAGGTGCTTCCGGCGATCGACTGCAATTCTGGGTCGTTGATCAGCTTCTCAAACTCGCCGCGAATGTGTTTCATGTCCAACTGAGGCGGACGAACTTTTTCGAGGTAGTCTTCGATCGAGTCGCGAATGTGAGTCGGATCGACAGCGTTCCCCAACTCGCGCCGCACCGCTGCCGCTGCTGCTTCAGCCGTAGACACCACTTGTTGGTTGATTGTTTTCGCGCCAACGGCTGCTGTTGCAGTGCCCAAAATTGCTTGGAAACCTGATGTGGCACTGTTTACCAGTGAACCAACAAGAGAACCAACAGTAGTTGAGCTAAACCAAACTAAGAGAACAAAATAAGCTCCCCAGATCACTAAGCCAACGATCGCGCCTAATCCAGCACTAGACAGCAGACTTAATTTTACCGCCAACAGACACGCGACAAATAAGGCAATGGTGACGGTAACTAGCGTCCACAGTCCGACAGCAAATTCGATTTTGCGAACGGTTCCACCAACGCTACCTGATTCATGAGAGTCGTCATGATCAGAGTTAGAAGAACGCCCTAAATACGAAATACCTGCCGCGACGGACAGGTTTGTTAACAAAATTTGAAATGCAAACGCTAATACTAATCCTGCGATTAGAGCAACAAAAAATCTTGGACCTGAAAATACTAATGATGCCTGCTCGGGGGTGTTAAGCCCTCGATCGACAGGAACCTGCATCAGCCAGGGAATCTGACTGAGTTCCCAAGTAATCTTTGAAAGTTGAAACATAGAAATTTCCTCTCCATTGCCAAGCTCCCGCAATCAAATAATTGCGTCAGCACAGCTCTGTAATTGTGTAAAACAACGCTTGTAGTCAGAATGGCTGAGTTGAGCGGCTTTCAGCATCCTCCACAAGTCAGAAGGAGAAATATGCCCAGAGGGGTAGGGCTTGTAGAAGTTGAGATTGAAATTGCTAGATCGTACGATCGAGTCCCAGCGATCGAGATGCTTTAAACAGTCGATAGCCTGATCCTGCCGAGGTCAACTTTTAGGCTAATAGATGAACCCCCGCGAATTCGGTCTGGAAATGCAGCCAGCAGAGCAAGTTCAACATCTTGATGCGGAGACTGCTGCGTTTCTAGAAAAGTTGCCGCGTCATATTCGAGAGGCGTTTTATGCGCGATCAACTGAGATCGAGTATCCGATCGAGGCTGTGCTGGAGTCAGCTATCGCGTCTGCTCTTGACCCAGAGGCGCTAAGTTTCGCCGATTGCAAGCCTGAGAGGCTGGATTGAACTCGGCAACTTGCGATACTTTACAGTTTAAAGTCCCAGATCCTCTCGGTTCCAGACGTGCTTGCGGCAGACTTCGCAGGCTTCGACGGCAGCGGGATTGTGGGGGTTGTTGAGGGCGGTGGCGGAAGCGATTTCCCCTTGGAAAACTGCGTAGCAACCGCAGTAAACTCTGAACAGGTGCTTAAACGTATTCTGGATTGCAACGAGGTGGGGTTAGGCAACTTTTTCGGCTCTGAGTTGTCCTTCAACTCGCTCGTATTCATCTTCGAGGAGCCAGAGTTTTGCGGCTTGGTAGGAAGACCCGGTAAAGACAACTTGATAGTTTTGTGCTGGGTCGTAGATGCTACAGTTCTCCTGTTCGTCGCAGAGCAGGATCAGAACGTAGGGGGGAGAGGCGGTTGGATCGACCCAGAGTTCTGTGAAGTCCCAGTTATCGGCTAGGGCGAGTGCGGGGGATAACATGATATTTGTCTCCTTTGATCTTCATTTCTCCATAATAAAGCGGGGTTTGGTTGCCGTCTGCGTCGAGTCGATAGCCAATGGGTTCTGCGAAGTAGAGTCCGTAGCGATCGTGTCCACGTAGGGTTCCTGTGAATTCGCCGTTCTGTAAAATGGCTGCGGCAACGGTTTCGAGTGTGGCTCGATCGTGGAAGAGATGGACGCTGCCTTCTCGCTCTAGGAGCTTTTGCATTTGTGGGGTGTTGGGCAGGTGTTTGGCAAGGTGTCTTGTGTCGAGAGTCAGGTCACGAATCGATCGTGCTGGCGTGATTTTGATGATGAGTCTAGTTGAACGAGGTCAATCACAGTGAGCAATCAGTTAAACGGACTCTGGCTTTACGGTCTGCACAGTTGAGGTACGCTAGTTTTGTTTTACAGCATTAATCTGGTGCAAACCAGGGGATATCAAGTCGTCGAAAATCGCGATCGAAAGATGCAACGGTTCCGCCATATCGACGAGCTACTTCAGACAGGTAAGCATCGACGAAATCGACATTCGCACTTGCCATGCGTTCTAATGCTGCTAGGGATACTTCCAATTCTTGAACGACTAAGCCATCTGCACCCAAGAATGCAGTCAAGGTTTCGGCAATTTGGGAACGGGGATATTTGTAGAATGAACCGAGAACCCAAACGACTTCGGCAATCACGAGAGGGGTGAGTCGGAGAGTAATTTCTCCTTGCTCTGCCCGTTGAATGAAGCGGAGGGCGCGTTCGGCGAGGTCTTGGGGTTCACCTGTGAGAAAGCGGAGGATCAAATTGGCATCGATCCAAAAGTCTTTCATGATTCGGTTAAGTGGTGCTTGTCGGCAAGATGAGTGGCGATGCTTTGGCGGATTGCCTCCCTTCCAGGATAGGGTTGAGTGGCAGGTAAGGCTCCGTAAAAGTCGCTGAGGCGTTTCTTCTGCTTTGCGATCGGTTTTAGGGTTGCAATGAAAGCAGCGACTTGCTCAAGTTGTCGATCGTCGAGTTGGGAAAGATTTTGGTTGATTCGTTCAAGGATAGTCATGGGATATTCCTCCTTTGTTCATTTTACATTTGTACGGCTGAATGGCTTCTTCAGCGCAAGAGGAATGCTTGAATAGACTTTACTGGAAACGCTGTGAATTCGCCATTTTGTAGGATGCGATCGCTGCAATTTTGGTTAGGTAGGTGAGCCGCTCTTAAGATACCCGCTGTTTTGCGATCGCATCATTTGAAGGCACGATCGCAGTTCATCCCGCTAAAGGAGCGATCGTGTCCTCAAATTGTGCCTGTGAATTCGCCGTTTTGTAGAATGGCTTGGGCGACGGTTTTGAGTGTGGCGCGATCGTGGAAGAGATGAACGCTGCCTTCTCGCTCTGGTAGCTCTTGCATTTGTGGAGTCGCTCTTACGATAGATTAAGAGCCTCTCTTAGCACGATCGGGACTTGTACCTGAAGGTCTGCTGGAAGTCTGCCGAGTTGTCGCTGGAAGATCGATTGATGGGCAGTCGCAATTTTTTCCGCGCGCAGTACGGAGGTTTTAATTAAGCCAGTTTGAGCAAAGTCTGGATGGCTAGAGTCGATTAAGATCCAGGTTTTAGCGGGTTCTCCGGTGGGGATTTTAGAGAAAATGCCCAGAATAATTACGTCTTGTCTGTGGGTCGCTAAAACGAGAGCGGGTCTGACTTTTGTGGAGGTGAGGTCGGAGAAGGGAAAGTGGACAAGCCAGATCTGGTTGAGGCTAGGGTTCGGCACTGTAGAGATCCTCTTCGGGGTCATTCCACTCTTGGAAGCCACTTTCGGCGATTTGCATCATGTCGGTGGTGTGAAGGCGTTCTTGAATGTCGGTCAGCAGGGTGAGGAGATCTGGCGGGGATAGTTGGAAGGCAAGCTGCTTGACCTCTTCAATGCTGGGCTGGGTTTTGGTTTCGGGCATAAGGTTTCGTGGGTAAGGTGTCTACTGGGAATTAGAGATCGCGTTCTTCTATCTTAATGGGGCGAGTCTTCACGATCGCTTTCTAGCAGCATTTTTCCGCTTGAGCCGTTGTCCTTTTCGCTTCAACAAATCGCAAAGCTGCCAACTCAAGAGAGCGATCGCTTAAACATATTCTGGTTTGCAGTCGGTAAAGTTGAGACACTCGCTGTCGAGGAATCCAGCGATCGCCATTTCGAGTACCATCTCGATCGGGTATCCGGTTTCGGTTGCGTGGGCTAAGAGTGCCCGCTGGATTCGGTCGGGGAATGCAGCTAGCATCATTTTGGCAGCAACTGGGTTGAGGTGTTCGCTGGTTTGTTCTGGGGATGAGGAGGTGATCGTTTGCATTAGTCCCTCGCTGGATATCTGACGTTGTAGGGCGGATTGGCAGCGGCAATCATGATGGCTTCTAACTGTGATGATAGCGTTTGGAGTTGGATGAAATTGAGGGAGTGAATCAGAATCCTCACATCGTCTGGGTTGTAATAGTCTAGCCATGACCAAAGAAATGCTTTGTGTCCGCCTCGAAATCGTTCTCTCGTATAACGCGTCTTTCCCACATAGAGCAATCCTAACTCCCGATGTCGGATGACATAGAGGCTGGCATTGGCTGTTAGGTTTTTGAACTCTCTGGTAATGAGCGAACATTGGTCAAAAGGCACTCTGTTGAGGGACTCTAGAATTGCTAGGGCTTGGGCTTCGAGATTATCTGAATTCATCGTGACTGATTTGAGTGAGAGATCGATTAATCGTCTGGATCGGATTCGGGGGGCAGCTTACGATCGCCCTTATCTTCCGGGTCTTGGTCTTTGAGGAAGGGGACGGCTTTCCAGAAGCCATCTAAGGTTCCTTGAAAGGTGCTGTTGTCGATGATGCCTGTGGTTCTCAGGATGAAGATGCCGATTCCACCGAAAGCGATCAGAACTGCCATCATGGTCACAACCAGATTTAATCCGGGGACGTAATGGGCGATCGCGGCAAAGATGGCGGCGACGACTCCTAGAACAATGAGCATGACGAGACTTGTTTTGACTAAGCCGGGGCGCTGGTGAGGTTTAGGTAGAGGGCGGAGTGGTTGATCGCTGCGAGTTTTTTCACTGCGATCGAGGCGGTCTTTGAGGTTGTTTTGGCGATTTGCTTGGGATTCTACGCCTTCGAGGAGGTTGCGGAGGTTGTAGGTTCCTTTGAGGCGGGGGAGAGTGGCTTCTACTGTGCGTTGGCGTTCGAGGTCGCAGAGGTAGGTGTAATCGACGGGCACTTCTCGTCCGGTGGGTTCGCCGTTGACGACTTCTCGAATAACTAGGAGTTCTCGGACGGCTAGGTTGGTGTGGAGTTTGGTGAAGTCGGCGCGGATGGTGCTAAGGAGGGCACTGGCGCGGGAGCCTTGGGCTTTGATGCTGATGATGTTGTCTTCTTCGTCGGCGCGGACGAGGGCTTTGCTGTGGTCGAGGGTGAGAACGACTCCGCTACGCCAGCGCATGGTTTTGTAGATAAGGGTGTGGTTGCGGACGATGAAGCGAGAAATGATGCTGCTGGGGAGGATGTCGTAGTGGTATTGGAAGTGGATCGGGGCAGTTTCGTAGGTGTCTACGTCGGGTTCGTCGATCGGTAAGAGGTCAGAGATGAGGTAGCGATCGACGCTGTAGCCATCGAGGGGGAAGCAGAGTTCAAACTTCTCCATCAGTTGCATGAGGAAGGAGCGTTTGTTTTGGGGATAGCGATCGGGTTGTTTGAGGATGGTGCTGAGGTCGGGGAGGGCGAGGATGCCTTTTTTGTTGACCATGAGGTCATGGTTGTTGAGGATGTCGTATACGCCGCTGGTGACCCATTCGGGGTTGAGGACGTTGGTTTCGCTGAGGCGGGGGTCGTTGCGGTAGTTGAGGACGATGCCGAGGTCGTGGAGGACTTCGACGAGGATTTCTTGGTCTTGGGGAGTGGCGATGTCAGCGGTGGTGCAGAGGGTTTGGTATCTTTCGTAGGAAATGAAGTCGTAGCTGGTTCGCATCTGTTCGAGTTGGGTTTTGATGTCGAACCAGGCTTGGGGGAAGAGATCGCGGATGTGGGGAATTTGGTCGATTTGGTCGGCGATCGCTTGCCAGAGTTGGTCGATGCCGTCGCCTGTTTTGCAGGAGGTGGAGAGGACGTGTTTGATTTGGGGGTATTTCTTTTTGAGGGTGCGGGCTTTGAGTTCTAGAGGGTGTTCGTCTGAGCAGTTGCCGACGATGATGACGGGGGAGTTGCCGCCGTAGGTTTCGATTAGCTTGAGCCAATATTCGACGCGGTTTTGCTGTTCGTTTTTGCGGTTGTCGAGGACGAGGAGATAGAGGCTGCGCTTGGTGAGGAAGAATTGGTGGGTGCTGTGCATGACGCGCTGCCCGCCAAAGTCCCAGAGATTAAGCTGGATGGATTGGTCGCCGTTGGGCAGTCGCCAGGGTTGAATGTTGATGCCTGGGGTTTTGGGTTCGTTGGGGTTGAAGGTGTTTTGGGTGAGTCGTTTGAGAAGTGAGGTTTTGCCGACATCACCTTCGCCGACAAAGAGGATTTTTAATTCATTTAAGGGGCGGTTAGAGACAGATTTGAGGTAGGCGAAGATTGCCTGCGGTTCACCGTCATCCCGTTTGTTCTCACCCCAGCCTTTACGAATAATTTCAGGCGACAGGTTTTGAATAGGATTATCTTCTAGGTCAAGCATTGTGAGATTTGTAAGCTGCGTGATCGCGGCTGGAATCTCGGTAATTTCGTTGCTAGAAAGGTTAAGCGCTGTGAGATTAGTGAGTTGGGCAATCGCGGCTGGAATCTCGGCAATTTGGTTGCCAGCGAGGTAAAGCACTGCGAGATTTGTAAGCTGCACGATCGCGGCTGGAATCTCGGTAATTTCGTTGAGAGAGAGGTAAAGCTCCGTAAGATTTGTAAGCTGCGTGATCGCGGCTGGAATCTCGGTAATTTTGTTGCTACCGAGGTGAAGCACTGTGAGATTGGTGAGCTGCGTGATCGCGGCTGGAATCTCAGTGATTTGGTTACACAAGAGGTCAAGCACTGTGAGATTTGTAAGCTGCACGATCGCGGCTGGAATCTCGGTAATTTCGTTGAGAGAGAGGTTAAGCGCTGTGAGATTAGTCAGTTGGGTAATCGTCGCAGGAATCTCCACAATTTGGTTGCCAGAGAGGTCAAGCGTTGTGAGATTAGTGAGTTGGGTGATCGCCGCTGGAATCTCAGTAATCTGGTTGTTATGGAGGGAAAGCTTTTCCAACTGGGTCAACCGCCCAATCTCTAGTGGGACTTCCGTGAGTTCCTCCCCCGATAGATCAAGCTCTTTCCAGTTTTCGGTGTAGGCACGATCGATAAGTTCAAGAACAGAGGAAGGAGTCATAGGAAGTGAGAATAAGGGGTTGAGAAGTCAGAAGGATGTTTCTAGTTTGACAAAGAGATTCGAGAAGTAGACGAGTGGCATCCTATCCGTTTGGCTTGTCGTCGTATCCGTTCAGGTTGTCGTCACGATCGCTAAGCCGTTCTTCGTAAAAACCGCAACATTCGCCACGAACATTCCGACCTTCACCACGAACGTTATAACCTGTGCCACAAACACCGCGATTTTCTGAGTAAAACTACTCGCTGTCGTCACATCCCTACGGAAAACCATGAGACGCGATCGCCAAACTCCTCATAAACAACACAATCTTTGCGCGAATCACTCAACCAATTTTCTAGTGACCAAAGACAAACTAGGACAGTACAGAATCTTTAAAAGGAATCATCTACTATGCCACGCGCCCAGCGAACCTCTCGCATTCTCGACAAAGGACAACTGCGGATCTTGAAGCTCAAAGCCATCGACCCTCAGCTTAACTTTGGCAACGATCGCAATCTTTCAACCCTTGCCACGCAAATCGATCAGCTAAACGCCAAATTAAACGACTACAACGACACGATCGCCACACTCGACATCGCCAAACAAGAAATCGACCAAATGGAACGCGACCTGGGTGACCTGCTCGACCAACTACTCAACGGCGTAAGCGGCAAATATGGCAACGACAGCCGCGAATATGAAATGGCAGGCGGAACCCGCAAGAGCGATCGCGTTCGCAAAAGTGCCCAAAGCCGAACCAAAAACGGCGGTGTCAAACTCGCAACTGTGGGAAGCCATTAGAAGTCCGGCGACGATTGATCGGTTGTTGCAAAACTCTTTCGCCCCCTAAATCCCCCACAAGTGAGGGACTTTGAACGGAGAACAAGCTTAAACTTCAGCACCCTTGCATTGCTCAAAGTCCCCCAGAATGGCAGGGCTGGTTTATTCAGAAGAGAAAAATCCACAACCCTCATTCTTACGTTTAGTTGTAAATGAGTGTTCGCCCATGTTGAACGAAAGAATCAGAATTGGAGGCATTTTCCTTTTTTCAATAAACCAGCCCTGCCCCAGAATGGGGGATTTAGGGGGCACAAGCCGACAGAAACGACGTGGCAAAAGCTTTGGTTCCCAATCTTCAATCCAGGGCGGGTGAATGCGACGAACAACCCGATCGAAACGAGGGATGTTGCCTCTGGTGCCAGATCTCAGCTTATGGAAATTGAGATCGGAATTGCTCGACAGCCCGATCGAGTCCCACTGATCGAGAGGCTTTAAACAAGAGCCGATCGCCCGATCTCACCAGTTCTTTCAGTCGAGTCACCACTGCTTCGTGAGTCGAAAATTGCTCAGATGGCAGGGCTTCGGCTCCGATCGTCAAGGCTTCTGCTTCTGCCTCATCTGCCAATATCAGCAGTCCGTCGAGATTAAGCTGTTTTGCCATTGCCCCAACTTGTTGATGAAAGGGCACAGACCAGTCTCCTAACTCTTTCATCGTGCCAAGAACTGCAATATGGCGTGTTCCAGGCGTGTCTGCCAACAATTGCAGCGCCGCCAGCATTGACTCTAATCCCGCATTGTAGGTCTCATCGAGAATCACAATATCGTTGGCGAGTTCAAACTTGCGCGATCGTCCGCCCGGTAATTCAATGTCTAACCCGCCTGTGAGAAGTGACCACTCTAAGCTTAAAGTCTTTGTCACAGCTAGGGCTGCCAAATAATTCAACGCATTGTGCTGTCCGGGCAGTGGCAGAGGAAAGGATTGATCGTCAACTTTGAGCGTCTCAGGGTTCATGAGTTGTCCGTGCAGGTCGCCGCCTTCTAGCCCATAGGTAAGAGTCTTTCCATGCCAAACCGTCTGAGCCGTTTGCATTAATAGAGGGTTGTCGTGATTGAGAATCGCGATCGCATCCTTAGGCATTTCTGCCAGAAGTTCACATTTGGCTTCCGCGATCGCCTCTCTTGATCCCAGCCGTCCAATATGCGCCGTGCCTACATTGGTGATCACCGCGATCGTCGGACTCGCAATCTGACTCAGCAGCGCAATCTCACCTCTTGCCCGCATCCCCATTTCAACGACGGCATAATCATGCTCTTGACTCAATTCCAGCAGCGTTTTAGGAACGCCAATCTCGTTGTTATAGTTCGCCTGAGTTTTGAGAACGTTCCCGAATCGAGACAGCACCCCAGCAATCAATTCTTTTGTCGTGGTTTTGCCCACCGATCCCGTGATGGCAATCACCGGAATGTTGAACTGATGTCGCCACCAGTGCCCGATCGCTTGATAAGCCCGAAGCGTGTCTTCTACTGTGAGCAGCGGCAGATCCGACAATTGAAATTGAGAATCTACGATCGCCGCGATCGCGCCTTGCTCTAATGCCTGACTCACAAACTCGTGACCATCAAACGTTTCGCCTCGCAGCGCCAAAAAAAGGTCTCCCGGCTTGACGCGACGGCTATCGGTTGTGATGCCCGTTGCTATTTGGGTGCGATCGGTCAAATGTTTAGCAGTGGCACCCAGAACCTCAATCAGTTGGGTCAGCGTGGCATGAAACGGCATAGAAGAAATGGCAAAAGAAACTAGCTTATTGAACGTTAAGTCACCTGACTTGGCAAGTGATATGACTAAATTTAATCGGGCTAAGATAGGGGCAAGATCTCGATCGAGTTTTTAGAAACCTTGACGTAAAGCAGGTTTCTACTTGGTTTTTAGAAAATTTAGAGACTTTAAGAGAAATAAGGTAGTATTAAGCACAAAAACTACTGTGAGAGTAAGTTTAAGTGTTCTAAAGTCATCAATCTCTCACAGAAACGTTTTACACGAGTCGCGCCATTGATGACGTGGAGAGAGCCAAAGTAGGAGTTACGACAAAGGACATGGTAGTGACCAAAGAGCGACCCCTTGCAACAATGTTTCGTCAACTTGGCGGAGGAGCCTTTCCACCAGTCGTAGAGACGTTTGAGCGTGGCAAGACGATTTTTTTTCCAGGCGATCCGGCAGAGCGGGTTTACTTCTTATTAAAAGGGGCAGTTAAACTCTCTAGAGTTTATGAAGCGGGTGAAGAGATTACGGTCGCTCTACTGCGCGAAAATAGCGTATTTGGGGTGTTATCCCTAATCACGGGGCAACGTGCCGATCGTTTCTATCATGCTGTTGCATTTACCCCGGCTGAGCTACTGTCGGTGCCGATCGAGCAAGTCGAAAAAGCGCTCAAAGACGATCCTGAGCTATCGATGTTGATGCTGAGAGGCTTGTCATCTCGAATTTTGCAAACCGAAATGATGATCGAAACCCTGGCACATCGAGATATGGGATCGCGACTGGTGAGTTTTTTGCTGATTCTCTGTCGCGATTTTGGTATGCCCGGTCAAGACGGAATCACGATCGATCTTAAATTATCCCATCAGGCGATTGCCGAGGCGATCGGCTCAACGCGGGTCACAGTGACTCGGCTGTTGGGTGATTTACGTCAAGACAAAATGATCTCCATTCACAAGAAGAAAATCACCGTCCACAATCCCGTAACGTTGAGTCAGCAGTTCACCTAAGCTGAAGTAATTTGACGATTTGCAAATAAACTTATCCTTGCTTCTGTAAATACGATATTCTGTAAAAGCACTAAATCGTATTTGCAGAATATGGTTAGAAAAAAAACCAAACCCAACTCAGCGCCCGATCAAGGGTTTACACCCACTAACAGTAAGGTCGAAAATAGCCCTGCCCTTAAAGCGGTAGTGACTACTGCAAGCCCCGTTGCCATCGCAGAACCCATTGCTGAGGAAGCGCCTCGCGCGTCTAAAAAGGCAGCGAAAACAAAAGTTGTAGAATCGGGTGAGACAGTAGAGCCTGTGGAAAAAGAAGCCGAACCCGTTTCTAAAAAGACGGCTAAAGAGCAGACCTCCGAGAAGCCTGTGAAGATGAAACGGCTGACGTTAGACATTGCCAAACCGTTGCACAAAGCTATCAAAGCTAGAGCCGTTGAAGAAGGAGTTCCGATGGTTGATATGCTGCGATCGCTGCTAGAAAAATATTATGGCAACTAAGCCACAGGAATTTAGACCATCCGGGATCTGCATTCCTCAACTACTCACAATGCCCGACCACTGGGCTTTCTTCAACTTCTCACGTCGATAAGAGAAGAAATTAACAGGGTCTTGATAGGTGCAGTGAGGTGCGATCGCGACCTGTTCGTTACTGATTCCCAACTGCTCTAGCTGCAAGGCATTGACTCGCCGCACATCAAGCCGCACTCGCCCTGGTGTCGAGTCAGGCAGCACGGGCGGATTGGGCAACGCTAATAACCGTTCTAGACTTATGCTCAAAGGCTCCAAATCGATGTTTATCACCGTGGCTCCGACCTCGACTGCGACGTGATTAGACACTTGGTAGACTTCTCCCGCGATCGCCGGACCCATCGCAACCCGCAGATCTTGAAGTTGGCTCCCTTGATTGCATAGACGAGCGATCGCGTGGGGCACAATCTTTTGAGATGTCCCTCTCCACCCTGCATGGATGGCAGCCACCTGACCTGTTTTGACATCGGCGATCAGTACGGGTGTGCAGTCGGCAGAGCAAACCCAAACTGCTTGATTAGCTTGCTCTGAGATCAGTCCATCAGCATCTAGTAAAGTCTCGTCACTCAAAGAATGGGGCATCTCTGACGGTGCCAACACGAGATTGCCATGAACTTGTTTTGCTCGATATGCCTGAGCTAAGGGATACAACGCCTCTGTGATTTGGAAGGGTGACCGGGGCGCAAACTGCTGGGTAAAAAAGCCATGCTTCCAAGGTTCTAACAAACTGCACGTCAAGTAGGGTAAATCATTCCAGGTTTGCCAGTGCCAAGTGTGCATTCTTAATAGAGGCTACGGGTGAGGAGGTTCTTGTTAACTTTAGCAACCGATCGTGATTCTTGAGTGTTGGGTTGAAAACCCCGGCGTTGCTGAACGTATGAATTGTTGAGTGATTGCAATACTGCCAGCCCCATAAATCCCCCAATTTTTATGAACTGTGAGCAGTTCGGTTCCCTCAGAGTTGGTGAATTGGGGGCTAGGGGGCAAATTTATACCTCGATTAAACAACGCCAAAACTCCCGCTACTGTGGTAGAAAGTCCGGGCTGGCTGAGAAAGACCTGGAAGAATATGTTTGGAGTAGACTTGCCCATCAAGCAGAGACAAACCAGAGCGGTTGAAATACTATTGTCTAGGCAAGTAGTTTTTGCCTGCCGTTAAACTGGAACTCGGCAATGGGCATTCTCGACAAGTGTCACATCTATCAGCGCAGCAATCAGTACATGAGGAGATTGAAATGACTCAGCAACCCGACGTTACCCGCACACAGAATCTTTGGGGGCAGCGTTCTTGGCTAAGACGGTTGAGTTATCTAGGTGGAGTGGGCATCTTAAGCAGTGGGGCAGCGATGGCTCAAGCTCCGTCAAGCGCTCCTCTTGTGATCAGGTCGCTTGAGTTAACCTCCCAGTCTGAATCATCGATCTCGCCCGTGACTTCTAACGCTTCTGCACTATCTACTCCAGAACGGTTAGTCTCTCAGCCGTCTGCCTCTGATCGAGTTCAAATTGAGGTGAAGTCTAATAAGACTGCTGCGATCGCACCTTCAGATTCTTATGAGGCACCTAGCGAGATCGTGATTACCAATCGATCATCGGGTTGTGACATCACCCTCAATCAAGGACATGCGATCTTGGGGGGAGCCTGTGGAACTCAGCCTCAAGTAACGGCAAGCGCACCGACTACACGCTATGGAAGCGCGACGAGCAAACGTGATGAGGCTTATGAGGCTGTGCAGGTAAGCGCGGCACCCTCTGTAAAATGGTCTTCTAACCGATTGGGAGAAAGTGTGACAAGTGGTGCGATCGTGGCTCCTGCTTATGGCTTTGTGAAAGACTATTACAATCGCACCGTGCGCCCCTTGGGTCGTTTGGGGAACGGAAATCTGCGATTGATGTTTCCAATCTCGATCCCAGCCGCGATCACGTCAGTCTTTGGCTGGCGCGTTCATCCTATCACTGGAGATGCCCGCTTTCACTCTGGGACAGACTTAGGCGCACCGATGGGAACTCCAGTTGTAGCAGCGCTGGCAGGTCGAGTTGTCTTTGCAGATTTCTTTGGCGGATATGGGTTAGCGATCGCCCTCGAACACGACAACGGCAAACAGCAGACTCTCTATGGGCACTTGTCGGAAATCTTCGTCAAACCTGGAGAAATTGTCAAACAGGGCACTGCGATTGGGCGAGTCGGCAGCACAGGCAATTCCACCGGACCTCACCTGCACTTTGAGTTTCGTCAACTGACGACCGAAGGCTGGGTGGCTCAAGATCCAGGCGCACAGTTAGAAGATTCGCTGGCGCAGTTGGTGAAGTCGTTGCAGACGGCACAGAAACCTCCAAGTCAGCCGGAGGCAGTCAACGCCAAATCTTGAAGAGGATTGTCCTTAACTCTGCGTGAATTCCTATGAGTAGCCGTGTTCTGCAAGAAATGCAGGGTTAATCAGGTCAGAAGAAAGGCTCATTTCTAGCGTATTTGCTAGGGGAGAGGATGATCCCGATCGCAGAAATTTCTCGACGTATTTACCTAGAATATCGCCCTCCAAATTCACCCAGTTTCCTGGTTTGAGGTGGCAGAGGTTTGTCTCCGCATAGGTGTGAGGAATCACCGCCACCGTAAACCAAGACCCGGCAGGGTCACAGTCAGCGACGGTGAGACTAATGCCGTTGACCGCTACACTTCCCTTGGGCAAAATGTATCGAGCGACTCGATCGCTGGTAGTTGCAAACGTCATCTCCCACGAGCTTGCGGTTTGCACGGCTGATTTGAGCGTTCCAGTGCCATCGATGTGTCCTGTGACAAAGTGACCCCCAAGCTTACTGCCGACTCGCAGAGAGGTTTCTAAATTCACCTGCTTGATGCCGCCCGTGGTCTGAGAAAGCGTCGTGCGCCCCGTGGTTTCGGGTGAGACAACGGCTATAAAACCCGAGGTCATCAGTTCGGTGACGGTGAGACAAACTCCATCGACAGCAACACTATCGCCGATCGCTAAGTCCTTTAAAATCAGGTCAGATGTGGAGTCTGAGCAGGCAATCTGTAAATGTTCAGATCCTAAAGTTTGCAGAGTGCCAACGGTTTGAATCAGTCCTGTAAACACGAGTCTTAAGGGGATATAAAGGATGGGGTTCTGAGCAAGGTCTGCTGTTCAAGTTCGCCTAAGCTTAATCTTTCTTGCAGAGAGTTGATAGAAACGAGAAGTCTTCTTTATTTTGCCAAATTCGTAAGCGGATCATTTAGGATCAGGACAGAGTTCAGGGCATACTTAGTATTACATCCCTGCTTTAGTATCCCCTGGATGGGTGTGCTAGATGATCGGCTGACTCTGTATAAGCCACACATCCAACGTTTCTTCTGCTTCAAGTGTTCTAGAGGCTATACCGATGATTGAAATGAAGGTCGCTGGAATTGCATTAGACGCGGCAACCCGTAGCCCGATCGTGCTCCTCAAAGATGGCACTGACCGTCGAGCGCTGCCGATTTATATTGGGCAAGATCAGGCAAAGGCGATCATCAGCGTCTTAGAAAATCAAACACCTCCGCGTCCTTTGACTCATGACTTGTTTGTCAATCTAATGGAGTCGTGGGATATGGCGCTCGATCGCGTCGTTATTCACTCTCTGCAAGACAATACATTTTATGCGGTGTTGATTGTGAGCCAGGGTGAGGCAAAACGGGAAATTGATGCCCGTCCTAGTGATGCGATCGCCATTGCTCTACGCACTAACAGCCCAATTTGGGTGATGGAAGAAGTCCTTGCTGATGCCTCAATTCCGGTTGATCGAGATGCTGATGAAGCAGAACGCAAAGCTTTCCGAGAGTTTTTAGCCCAACTCAGCCCCGAAGACTTTAGCCAGCGTGGGCGATTTAGCAGTGAAGAAGCCCAGTAGCGTGAGCGATCGTCGCTTTGGTCAAACCGAGCTTTCGCTCTCGGTTTTCTCATTGGGAATGATGCGCTGCTTGGCATCTCAAGACTTGGCAGAACAGACGGTCAGACGCGCGATCGAGCTAGGAATCAATCACCTAGAAACTGCCAGAGGCTATGGCAAAAGTGAAGAGTTCTTAGGAGCGGCATTGCAAAATGGGCTGGATCGCTCTCAACTCTACATCACGACCAAGATTGCTCCGACTGCCGATGCGATAACGATGGAGCGGGCGATCGAGGAATCGCTGCAGCGCTTGAACCTTGATTATTTAGATATGCTCGCCATTCATGGCTTAAACACCTGGGAGCATTTGGCTTGGGTAGAGGCTGAAAACGGATGTATGCAGGCAGTGCGACAAGCGCTAGCAGATGGGCGAGTGCGCCATGTGGGATTTTCGACCCACGGATTTTTAGAGGTGATTTTGGCAGCGATCGCCACGAATCTCTTTGAGTTCGTCAATTTACATTACTCGCTGTTCTTTCAACGCAATGCGGCAGCGATCGAGCTTGCCCAGCAGAATGACATGGGCGTGTTTATCATTTCTCCCGCCGATAAAGCGGGGTTGCTCTATACGCCTCCGCCAACTCTGGTCGACCTCTGTGCGCCTTTTTCACCGTTGGAGTTGAACTATCGGTTCCTCCTCAGCAATCCGGCTATCACAACGCTTAGTGTTGGCGCATCGAACCCGACAGAACTGAGTTTACCGTTGATGCCTCAAGAGACTTTTCACACCGCTGAAGTGGAGAGCGCTCTAGCCCGTCTGCACACTCATCAAACCAAAACCCTCAAAACGGATTTGTGCAGTCAGTGTTATGCGTGCTTGCCTTGCCCAGAAGAAATTCATATCCCAGAAGTTTTGCGGCTGCGAAATTTAGCGATCGCTTACGATATGACCGAGTTTGGCGAGTACCGCTATCGGATGTTTGAAAATGCAGGACATTGGTTTCCAGGCAAGAAAGCTGATCGCTGTACGGATTGTGGCGATTGCTTGCCGAGATGCCCAGAACATCTTGATATTCCAACTCTGTTGAAAGACACTCATCAGCGATTGAGTGGCAAACCAGGGCGGCGTTTGTGGCAAGACTAATCTATCGCCAATAGGGTCGTCCTTTCCAGAAGACACCGAGTACGACTCCGACTAATGAGACGATGCTGATATCGGGAACTAGTGCTGTAGGAAACGGCACCAATGATTTGAGAAACAGCCAGAGTGCTACACAAGGAACCAGTGCCCACAAGGTTGCATTCGTGATTATCACCTGCTGAAACCAACGTTCTAAAATTGCTACCGAGAGGGCACCAATCCCTACTGGGATGGCAAGCCCGATTAAAATCCCGATCGGCGATAGCAGCAGCTTGCTCAACAGATTCAAAATCACAGGCACCGCAGTCACAGTTCGAGTCAGCAGCACATCGAGAGCGATCACGATCAAAACGCTGATCAGCGAGATCTGAAGTAAAGGAATCCAGGGAAGAAACTTTAACCGACGCAGAGGGTCATTCATAGGAATTATTAAGAGAATTGATCATCGTTTGATACATTTTTTATACCAACGAGCGAGAATATCATTTGTAAAATACAGAGGCAGGGCTGTCGTAACTCTAGAGATAGCCTTTGACGACAAAATAAATGTCCGTCATCTGGGCTGAGTGAGGCGATCGACAGATTCTTCCTACGTTAATAGTTCTACACGAGTTTTGAGCGCATGAATCAAAGCAGAACAAGGCAACAACCGTGGCAAGCAGCCGTAATCGGGTCACAAGTGCTAATGAGAGCAGGTTTGCTCTGGGTGGCGATCGAGGTCAGCCAGCCAGCATTTTCTGCAACCATTCCGTCCAGCACCCATTTATCTGATCAATCTGCGCTCCAGCCCTCTCTAGAGCCACTTGATTTAACTCAATGCAGCCCATCTACGTCAGGCATCACTGATCGATCAATCTCTCAGGCGAACCTCACCATTCCTAGCTTTTGGTTGACCCGAGACCAAATCTCGGCTCAATCTCAGTTTGGCAGTAAGTTGTTAGACACTTGGCTCGCCTGCCCTAACTCTAAAAGCAGCGTTAGCCGAGTTGATTTTGTCGTTAATCAGCAGGCTTGGAGCCTATTAGATTATTTGGAGCGCTACGACTTTGTGCACCAGATCGGCACTGTTGCTAGTGGTTATAGCTACGATATGCGTGTCTTTAATCGCCAGGGAGGGCTACTAGCTGCCTATACCTGTAATTTTGCAAGCGACATTTTTAGAACAGGGGAACTCGAAGACCGACAAAGCAGTGTGAAAGTGGCTTCAGCAAACTTATCCCAGGCTTCACCGTCCCCGGCTTCTTTGCCGCTCACCTGTAATCTTTCGCTTGACTCGTCTGGCAGGTCAGGGTTTCGAGGTCGCTCTAACTCTCTCGACGGAGTCGTTCCCAAAGGGAACGGTACGATTCAACCGTAGCGGTAGGCAAAGGCTCTAGAAACTCACTGCGATCGAGCAATGGTTCAGCATTGGGCACGAGTAGAGAATTTTTTTGTAACTCTTTGGGAAACGTCGTCGCATCCAACGCGGTCAGCATGGGAGAAGCCGCATCACTTAATAAAGAAAGCTGAGGCGCAATAGCAGGAGACCAGCAGAAATCAATCCACTTTGACAGTAGCGCTTGCGTTTCTTGCACTGGCTGACTCGTGGCTGGATGCACCCACAGATCTGCCCACAGTGCCGTTCCTGATTTGGGAAAGACTGCCTCGATCAGTTGACTTCGCTGAATCAACGGCAGGGCATCAGTAGACCACCCTACTGCAACCCAGGTATCCCCCAGCAGTAAGGGTTGCAGATAATTATCAGAGCTATAGACCTTGACTTGCTGATGCAGCGATCGCAGGTCGCTTTCCAGTTGAGGAACGGTTTGCAGGTTGATTGTGTTGTAAGATTTGCCCAATCGCTTTAGCGTTAGCCCAATCACTTCGCGCGGCTGATCGAGCAGAGAAATGTGCCCTTGCAGATCGTTTCGCCACAAATCACTCCAATCCGTCGGGGGCTGAAGATTCTTGTCGCGAAAGATATCCTTGCGATAGAGAATGACAGTGCTACCCCATCGGTAGGGAGCCGCCCACACTTTGCCGTTGAGATCAGGCAGACCCTGGTCACTGCGAGTCACGATCGTGCGCCACTTTTCAGGCAATCTCTGCCACTGCTGCCATGAGGTTGGATCGAGAGGCTGGATCAATTTTTGTTGAATCGCAGTTGTTAACCAGTAATCGCCCAAGGTGACGAGATCGGCGGGTGTGGCAGTAGAAGATTGGTTGAAAAAAGGAATCTCGATCGCACGTGGCGAAGATGGCTGGGGTTGAGGTTGCTTCCAGGCTTGCAAGAGTGAAAACAGCACCTGCAATTGATTTTCTGGTTTGAAATCTAGATTGACTGACTGACCCGGCAAGCTTTTCCGAAAGGCACTCAATAGCTGCGCGGGAACCGAGTTTTTTAGCAAGCGAATCTTTAAGGCTGCTTGACTTTGGCTACTACACCCTGCCAGCAGCGTTCCGAGTGCTAGCGCCCCAGCCCCTGTCAAAAACGATCGTCGCTCCATCTATCCTCCTACTTCTTCCGCTCGACTCCAAACCCAACCAAAGTCATCACTGAAGGAGTGTTCCCTTGATCAGGACGCTGATAGGTCACAATTGTTCGTAGCCGCAGCGTTGGAGAGAGCAGTCGCATTTGATCAACGGCAACCGATCGCGTGTAGTGAGTGGTCATTTCTAAGGTTTGGCGAGTCGGTTGATAGGTAAAACGCCCCCCAATGGAACCCGATTCTGAATAGCCTTCATCTCGCATATAAAACCCTCGAATCACGTCGCTGTCAGACACTTCAGACGCAAGCGGAAGCAGCAGATCTGAGGGGGCATTGGCATCAACATACTGATCGGGAACAAACAGCGCGTTTAAGCTCATAGCGACTCGTTCGCCTTTGTCGGAAACCGTATCGAATGCGATCGCGAACCCAGGACACGATTTCTCCTCGTCTGCCAGCTTAGAAAAATCGACCTGCAACGCCTCTGAAGCCCGACCTTTAGGAGTCAAAATGCGCTGTTTTTCTCCTTCAGTCAGCGCATCTACTTGAAACTCAGTATAAGACCGCTCAATCTCTCCAGTCTGGACAAAATGATAGGTTCTTTCTGTAGTCCAGAACCCAGCACAAGCCGCAAAAAACTCTTGAAAGGTTAGCATTTGCTCTAATTCAAATTGGTCGATCGGGCGCTGCCAAAATCTAGCCAAAATACCCAGCTAGAGAGCATTCTGGTGCAGTCGCCTTTAAAGCATACCATTTGACCAAAAATTAGGGTTTGAAAAGAGCTATTGAGCCGCCTTTTGAGGCTGATGAAAACTCCCACATCTGCCCTTGAAATCACTGATTTTTAATTCATAGTCTTTGAATAAAATAACGAGTTCACGTCAGTTGAATGCAAAGCTATCTCTCGTGGAGTTAAAGCAGAATTTAATCTAAAATTCGACTGTCATAGTTTGGTCTGCAGCTTTTCTTTTCAAGCAATGGTTTAATTGACTCTTTTGCCACACGTTGGCTCATAAGCAAACGTTAAATGATTCAGCAATATCCTCTCCCTATGAGATTGCTGCCCGTAAAATAATCAGTGATAAAAGAAGCGGTAATAGATCAAGAGATGGATACGCTACAGAAGCAAATTAACACGATGAATGGCAAGATTGATGGGCTACATCAATTAATCGAACAGCTAACAGGAAGCCTCTCTCAAGTCGTCACCGAAATGAAGTCATCTTCTGGAAACGGCAGCAGTTTTTACTCGTTTAGCGGCAGTTCTGGACGTTATTATCAAAGCACTCGCAGGGTTGACCCATTCATGGAACATAAAGACGTTCTACTCGATAATCATGCGTCTGAAGCGTCGATGCAGAGTGGCGAAAAAGCACTTTCTCCAGAGATTCAGATTCAGCGACTAACCGCACAATTAACGGCGGCTTACAACCGAATTGCTGCTCTAGAAGAACAGCTTTTGGCACAGAGAGTTCATTAAGAAAGGGGTGAAAGGAGACAGGTTCTCTATCTCCCTTTTTTAAGTTCATCACTTGTCATTTGATAGCGATCGACTAACGCTTCGATCGCTGCTAAAATTTCTGTCTGCCCCCAGTTTTGGGAGAGGTGAGCAGCGATCGCGCACCCTCCCGCTCCAACGCCCTCCTTAACATATCCCCGCTCATAAGACTGAAGCTGCGGATGATGAGAAGTGGCAAAACTAAGTTGAGTGGCGATTAAAGACACTGGTCTGAGATCGTGCGCTAAACCGATCGTGTCTCCGCTTGGATCTTCTGCAACCCAGCGTGTTGTGCCTACTATGATTTGCTCTAGATCCCAAGGTAACCCATAGATTTTAGTGATTGCCTGTGCCAGTGCATAGACAGCTAACATCTGCGTTCCACCTGCCAACAGCACGCCACAGGTGCGACTGGCAGCGATCATCATTCCAGCTACCACGATTTGCATCGGATCGCCAACAGCAGCCACGATCGCAAGGGGATCACTAGAAGAATGAAGGGCACTGAGTCCCTGTTGAACGAGATCCCATTTTTGAGCGTGATTGCAGATCGGGTGGCTGCTGTTGACTTTGCCAAAGGCTTCAATCCCCAAGCCTGTGAGAACTGCTAAGGCAGTCGTGGTGCCGCCAACAACACACTCACCCAAGATTAAATAACTATTGGCGACCTGAGCCGCTAACTTATCTCCCCAAAGCAATCCTTGTTCAAATAGATGCTGGACGATCGCTCGATCCATCGCTTGTCCTGTGCTCAAACATCGGGCGGGATGCCCTTTTAAGTCGATCGTCTCAACCGCCGGATTTTGAGGCAACCCTGCGTTGATTAGCCGAAGGGGGATCGCTTGTGCTTCAACGACAGCGCGAGAAATCAAGACCGGAGATGCTCCTACATGCAGTGGTGGCAATGGGTAGCGAGGCTTTGCTTGCACTCCATTAATCAAAAACTCAGCATCTGCGAGCGCAGTATATTGGCGATCACTCGGCGTTGCCCCTGCCGCAGAAATTCCTGGGATCAGCCCTGTTTGAGTGAATCCCAACACACAGGCAAACAGGGGCAATCGTCCCCGATAGCGCTGAAGCCATTGCTCGGCTTGTCGATGTTGCGTGTAAATAGAAATCATTCAGAGTCTAATAGCACCTGCACCCAGTGAGGCGGGCGAGGAATCGGCGTGTTAAGACGATCGCACAGAAACCACGACACGATGTGCACCACAAATAAGTACACCATGTTTTGCACAAAAATCATTCCAACGACGACTGCCTGCACTAGAGGTAAAGAGGGTTGCATCAACAGTCCGAGCTTGAGAAACAGCCACTCTAGTAGATTAGTGATCTGATTAGTACCATAGAGCCAGAGATCCTCACCTGATAAAACAGACAGTAGCCCGATGCGAAAGAAGGTGCCAAACACCCCTAACAGAGTGGCGATCGCGATCGAGGTTGCCCAATTTGCACGGCGATACCATAGTGTTCCTAACAAAACGCCCATCACCCCAAAGGGCACTACATACTGAATGCTGCGAACAGGTCCAATCAGCACTGACAGCAGCAGACCCGACACCAAAGCCCCCATCCAGGCTGCCCGATTGCCCCAGCGCAGATAAACCAGCGCGATCGGCACCGGAAAAAACACCTGCAAAATCGGTCCCATCGGAAAATAGGAGTTGACGAGCCAGATTAAACTCGCAGCGCTGGCAAGAAATGCTGTTTCAACGAGCACGATCGGACTCGCCGGGTCAACCTTTCTGACATAGGGACTCCGCGCTTCAGAATCTTGGCTATCGGGCACGATGTCCTCGATCCAGTTGTCATCGGCTTCAGAGGGTTCGGGGGTTGGGTGCGATCGGGCGGCTTCGTCGTGAGGATCACTCATGCAGATTCAAAAAAGTGGGCAAATTTACTCTGGTGCAAAACTTATAAACTCCAGCGAGGAGCCGCGCCAAGCTTTCACGCCCAAAAATTGCCCAAAGATTGACTGACAAACAAATACTACCCAACCCCAGCAAAATAAACGTTGGAGCCATAACCACACCCACGAAAAACCAGGTCATGACGTGCAGCACCATTACTCCTGCAAAAAAAGCCGCGATCGTGCTGGCAGCCCAAATCTGACCAGGGGGACGACGCAATCCTGTCAAAATCAGCGTTCGCAGCGTTGCCAAGAGATTTGCTGGTACCAAAAAGGCACAAATTTCAACGCAGTGACTCCGAGAAAACTCAAACAGAGATGTGAAATCAAACATGCCAATCCTTAGGAGAACGTTAAGCGTAGGTTACGCCAAACCAAGCGGACTTCTCCCAAGCTACAACAAACCATCCAGTCCTGTTATAAAACATTTCTTAAAAGATCTCCTTTTAGCCCTTCAGCAAAGTTTTGCCGCGACGATAAAGTTCTTGAGCATAATCTGTCCAGGTGCCTTGCCCCCAGTAGCGGAAGCAACTCGTTTGCAGCAGCAAGTTATAGAGCAATGCCTGACGGTAATCATCAGGTTGAGCGGTTTCAGACCCATCAAAGGTTTTATGAAAGAGCGCGCTGAGGTCATTCATCGGGGTCAAAACCTCTTCATAGCCTGCAACCCAACTGAGGTGATTCGTCCAAGATGCTCCGTCCATGTGAAAGTTGGGGTGGGTTTGGGTCAGGTGAGCGATCGCTGCCTCCACTCCCGCAGGCGTGACGGTTTCTGAATCGATTTCTTGCCAGATTAAATGCTGCCCGATCGCTTGACAGGTCGGAAAATCGTCTTCTCGACACCCAGCCGCCGCGATCAGTTCTAAATACTCTGTACCATTCACTCCGGTTACCGTGGGATCGCTGGCGATTTCATGCCAAGCCCGTTTAAACGCGCCCGGAAACTCATTCATCATCACGCCGCCGTTTTCACCATCACCGATTTGAGTCACGATCGCCGGAATGCTCACTCCAGATATCGTTTGTTTTGACAGCGTTTTGGCTTCGTAGTAAGGCTGCATCTGAGCCACCAGTTTTGTGTCTGAACCCTGAGTTTTAATCAAAACCGGGATGCTGACCGTCTCACCTTGAGAGTTGCGAGACACTAACCGATGAGGCAGATGCTTAAACTCTAGAGAGTGTCCAATCAGTGTCTCAACCGAATGTTCTTGCACGAGCAGCCAGCGATAGCCGCACTCCTTAAGGGCATGAATAAAGGTATAAAGCGTATCAGGGTGATTGGGCAAGTGCATCTCTGGCGGCGAGAACCCCTTGACTCGTGCCAGTGCCTCCCAGCCAAAGATGGCGGCAAAATGATGTTGCCACGCCTGAATGTGCAGTTTGAGATCAGCGATCGGAGTCGAGGGCACCACAGCATGGCTCCACATCGTCCCTAGCCACTCGACATAGGGTTGGTAAGTGCGATCGCAGGTAACGCGCTTTAAGTTGTCTAAAACATCGCCGCGCCCCATCTGCCGCAGCCCCCAAAGCAGATTACCCGAATAGTCGAGCATGACTCGTGGATTGCAGCCTTGAGACACTAATTCAGGAATGAAGTCACCCATGCGCGAATAGCACCAGGCAAACGGAGCCGCATTGTGATTATCTCCGTCGTAGGGATGCTCAAACATCTGCTGCAAATTATTAATCAGTGACCCATTTGCCCCTGCTGGAATGGTTGGCTGGTGCATGTGCAGCGCGATCGAGAAGGTTGCCGAAAGGGACTCTAATTTCAAATTTGTGTTTGGCAAAAACACAGGTCGATCGGGCTGGAGTGCGGCTTTTACTTCTGTCTCGTGACCACAAATATTAGGTAAACCGTTGATTAATTCGGGCAATGCAGACATAAGAATTTTGAGTTAGGAAAGGTCACTAAAGCGCGTTCTTCAATAGTCACATCTCAAAACTCAAAACACAAAACTCAAAACTCAAAACTTATTAGAGATATACTTTAAGAAAGCTTAGATTGTCTTCCCAGCAAGGTTCAGGGAACAGACGGAGTAAATGATGATTAATGTCTTGCTCTAAACCGGGCATATCAGAGCGATCGAAGAATTCATCAAGCGCAACCAGATCACGATCGCGCAGAGGAGACAACGGAGCGGCATGATCGAGATAAGCAGGTCTAGGATTGGAGCGAGTCTCTGTCTTAACATGTCGCCAAGGATTGACCAGCATTTCTTCGACTCGAAGCCGACTTCGATAAGCAGACAGTGTTTGAAAATTTCCTAGAGATGGTAGCTGACTCGTGCCAGACGAAACACCTGGCAGTCCGACAGTGGGTGCTGTATTGCTGTCACCAGATGAAGTGTTAAGCATCAGATCCACTCCATAGGGTTGACCTCAAAGACGGTGAGAGGAGCCGCCTATCAAATTATCTTAACGAGGCAACGAGCAGATTGTTTAAAGTGATAGTGAATTTTGTCAGTTGAACGCGAAGCAGACTACCGTAGAAGATCATCAACCATCCAATAGCTCATCATGGCAACTGACGAAAAGATTAAACTCGACCAATTCCTCAAGATGAAAGGCATTGTCGAAAGCGGCGGACAGGCAAAGGTGCTGATTCAAGCCGGAGAAGTAAAAGTAAATGGGCAGATCGAGACACGACGAGGACGAAAGCTAATCAAGGGCGATCGCGTCGTCACAATGGGCGAAAACCTCAAAGTGGATGTGTAAGTCTCACACATGTTTATCTTTGATAACAATCATTTAAAATCTAGAAGTCATTGCCCCTCTAGATTTTGATCATGTATTTAACTTGGTTAGACAGCAACTCCTGGCTAATTGAACTTGCCGGAAAGCGCATTTTGCTTGACCCTTGGCTGGTTGCAGAGTTGACCTTTGGGAATCTCGCTTGGTTGTTTAGAGGCTATCGGCATCAAAATCGGACGATTCCTGATGCTCTAGACTTGATTTTGCTGTCACAGGGGTTAGAAGACCACGCTCACCCAGAGACGTTAAAGCGTTTAGATAAGACTATTCCAGTAGTCGGCTCTCCCAGCGCCGCAAACGTGGCTAGACAATTGGGTTTTTCTCAAGTGACCGCTCTTAAGCATGGTGAGACCTTCACGTTAGATCACCTGACGATTCAGGCAACTCCGGGTTCTCCATTAGGTCCGATCGTGCAGGAGAATGGTTATTTGCTCAAAGAGTTAACGAGCGGAGTCAAGCTTTACTATGAGCCGCATGGGTCTCACGCTCCGATGCTCAAAGAGAATGCTCCGATCGAGGTCATCATCACCCCGTTGATCGATTTGGCACTCCCGTTTGTGGGTTCGCTGATCAGAGGCAGTGAAAGCGCATTAAAACTGGCACAAGACGTTCAGCCCCAAGTGATGCTGCCGACGGCAGCAGGGGGCGATATTATGTTTGAGGGATTGTTAATTTCAGTGCTGAAAGCGATCGGAAGTCCTGATCAGTTTCGCGCAAAGCTAGCTGAACACAATCTCGATATTCAAGTGTTAGAACCTCAACCTGGCGATCGCATTGAGATTCCTCTGCGACCTGCGGCGCTCGTTCATTGAGGAAAAAAATGACTGACTCCAAACTGTCATCTCAGGATCTAGAAGTCCAACTCGCTCAGCTCAAGGGCTGGACGATCAAATCTGACAAACTGCACAAACAGTTTAAATTTCCTTCGTTTGTTGAGGCGTTTGGGTTTATGTCAAGCCTCGCGCTAGTGTCGGAATCGATCGGGCATCACCCGGAATGGTTCAATGTCTATAACCAGGTGACGATCGACCTCACGACTCATGATTCGGGCGGCATCACTATGAAAGATGTTGAATGGGCACGCAAAGCAAACGAATTAGCTTAGGGTGACTGCGTTTATTGACCGATCGTTCACAAGCGCTTTGTAGCGATCGAGCATTTTTTCAGCCGCTCGCTTCCAAGTGAAGAACTTCATTGCTCGTCGCCGTCCGGCTTTGCCCATCGTCTCGCGTAGATTATCATCTTCGAGCAATCGAATAATTCACAGCACAAACAACTCCTGAAGCTCGAAGAACAAGGGTTGGCTTTGCTGTAGAAAATTTACGCGATGTGCAACTAATTTACCCTCACCCCCAACCCCTCTCCCGCAGGAGCTATCGTGTACAAACAAGTCCTCGTCACTTCGTTTGAGTCGGCTTCAGCCCCCTAAATCCCCTACGTCACTTGCTTTGAGTCGGGGAACCCGCCCAACGCAGTGACTCATCAAAATTGGGGGACTTTGAACCCGATCAATGGCTTGACCTCTAAACCCTCGTTTTGTCTCAAAGTCCCCCAGAATGGCAGGGCTGGTTTATTCGGAAGAGAAAAAGCTACAACCCTCATTCTTACGTTTAGTTGTCAATGAGTGTTCGCCCATGTTGAACGAAAGAATTAGAATTGGAGGCATTTTCCTTTTTTCAATAAACCAGCTCTGCCCCAGAATGGGGGATTTAGGGGGCGAGAGACCTCAGCCATGACAGATCGATCAACTTACGTGTACACCGTAGCCCGCAGGAGAGGGGCGCTAGAAATCTTGTTCTCTCTCCTGCGGGAGAGGGCTAGGGTGAGGGCAGTCTTTGGGGGTGTTTTAGGAAAGTCGCACATCGCGTAAATTTAGTACAAAATAGTCCAGATTTCATCGTTTATTCCTGAATTAAGTACTCATTCGATGGAAAAAGTATCTAAGCAGTCTTCTGCTGGAGCTTTCAAAGATTAAGGGTTTTACTGAGTTTTAATTTAACGGCGAGGATGAGGCGATGTTGGCGCAAGATACCGCATTCTGTTTTGGTGTACCGGGCAACAAGACGACGATCGAGGTTTCTCTAGAGAATCTCCGAACAGTTCTGGGTCAAATTGAGGCAGATCTCTATCGCAGCGAGGTCTATCGTCGCGCGATCGAAGCATCACAGCCAACGACAGCAGAGAGTACAACAAGTGCTCAGTTTTTAATGAAAGCGATCGGAAGAGAAGCCATTCGTTTAACGATGCGGCACTTTGTTCGCCAGAGTGAAGCAGCGGCTAACATCGGAGGTATTCAGGAAGCCGAACAAGAGCTAGATGAATTTCCGGTAGCAGCTTTTTCGCGGGCTTTAGGTTCGCACTCATCTAGTAATGTGACAGAGTTTCCTAGCAAGATCGTTAAGGCTGTGCAAACCCGTTCTGAGAGGACCGATCCGACGATCGTTGATCAAGTCAGATCAATCACAAAGCAGACAGCTACTAAACTTACCCCTCCAAAAGGGCGAAAAGTCTCAGCCGCAGACTTGATCGAGCAGGCAGATCAAGAACGAGCCGATCAGTTACAGAAGCTGGGAGAGCAAATTAAACAGGCGCGTCTAGCTCGATCGATGTCTCTGTCACAACTGCACAGCAAAACTCTCGTGCCTATGCATCAAATTCAAGCCTTAGAAGTCGGGCATGGTGCTCACCTCCCCGAAGACATTTATCTCCGAGGGTTTATTCAACGCATCTGCAAGGCTTTAGAGATAGACAGTTCTAGCTTATTAGCGTCGCTTTCTAAACCCGACCCTGAGAAAGCAATTTTGCCGACTTGGTATCACCCGCCTACTAAAGCGATCGGCATCCGAGGACTCGCCGTTCAGCCTGTGCATCTATATGTTGGCTATGCCGCTTTGATGGCAGGAGGTCTGTTTTGGCTGTCTCGACAATCTGCCCCACCCGCTACTCCTGGCGCTATTGATCTGAATTCTTCTCAAATCACCCCATCTTCTAAAACAGAGGTGCAGACACCCGATCATCAAGTGAGCATCGCACCCCCAGAAACGCTTTCTCACCCCTGATATTGCACTCGATAGATGCGGTTGTTTGCTTCTTCAGTGATCAGCAAGCTGCCATCAGGGAGCGTCAACAGTCCGACGGGTCTGCCCCACGTGGTGGGCACCGTCGGATCGGTGAGAAAGCCGGTCAGAAAATCTTCGTAATAACCCTGCGATCGTCCCTCAACGTTGAACGGCACGAAGACAATTTTGTATCCTGTGCCTTGACTACGATTCCAGGAGCCTCGAAAAGCGACAAAAGCGCCATTCCGATATTTCTCTGGGAAGGTCTTGCCGTTATAGAAGCGCAGCCCTAATGCGGCAGAATGAGCTTCAAATAACACGTCGGGGGTGCGGGTTTTGGCAACCAAATCGGGGCGGAGACTTTTACCATTTTGGGTGAGGCGAGGGTCAAGTCGATCTCGGCTCAAATAGGCATAGGGCCAACCATAAAACTCACCCGATCTCAGCCGCGTCAAATAGTCAGGCACTAAGCTGTCGCCTAATCCATCTCGTTCATTGACGGTAGTGTAAAGCTCACCTGTGCGCGGGTGAAAGTCAAGCCCGACAGGATTGCGAACCCCAGAGGCAAAGGTTTTACGATCTGACCCGTCTAAGTTCATGACTTGCACTGAAGCGCGAGGGGCGGGTTCTTCGCTGGCGTTGGTGCCCGACCCGATCGAGACATAAAGCGTCTTGCCATTCGGTGCGGTGACGACGTTGCGCGTCCAGTGATTGTTATAACCCTCTGCTGGAAGGTTTGCGATCGACTGACCTGTGCCCGTCAATTGCCCTTGACCTTTTTGATAAGGAAACCGCAGCACTGCGTCCGTGTTTCCCAAAAAGAAAGAATTTCCTGCAAACGCCATGCCAAAGGGCTGGTTGAGTCCATTACTAGGAGTCGCGAAGGTTTCTTTGACATCCGCAACGCCGTCGCTGTTCGTGTCGCGCAATCGTCGAATTCGATTTTGGCGCGTCTCGGTTACCAACACATCACCGTCAGGAGTCAACGCCAGCCAGCGAGGACGGTCTAGCCCTTCTGCATAGACGTTGACAACAAACCCTGCTGGCACTTTTAGGACTGAGTCTTGTGGAATCGGCACCACATTGGGAGACTTAGACGCGCTCTCACTCGCATAGGGTAGCGGAAGTTGATTAAGAGCAATCCGAATTGGCTGAGGTGATAAGGTTTGGGTTTTGACGACGTGAGCAGGGCGAGACGCTGATTGCTGACGAGAGTTAGCCTGAGACGGTGCCGTCTGACTGCGGGTAGCGGAGTCACAAGCGGAGATTGCCACTATGGGCAACAGCAACAAAAGTAGGTAACGCATCAAAAATATTGAGAAACCGTTTTAAGGTGGAGGGTCACGGGTGAAGGATGCTTGAACCAAGAATTCTTATGAATCACCTGATAATTTAACGCGATGTGCGACTTTCCTAAAACATCCGCAAAGACTGCCCTCACCCTAGCCCTCTCCCGATGGAGAGGGAACAAGACTTCTAGCGCCCCTCTCCTGCGGGAGAGGGGGTGAGGGCAAATTAGTTGCACATCGCGTAATTTAGCTAATTTCATCGCGATCTCGCACCTTTCCCAAGTCGTAACTTATAGCTTGATCCATGCCACGCCAAATTATTTTAGTCACGGGACCTGCTCGATCGGGCAAAAGCGAATGGGCAGAACATTTAGCCACTCAATCCGGCAAATCAGTTGTGTATGTCGCGACTGCTCAAACAGATCCCACTGATCGAGAGTGGCAAGCTCGCATCGAAGAACATCGCCTCCGTCGCCCGTCTGATTGGACGACGCTGCACGTTCCGATCGAGCTATCTACGACTTTGCGATCAGCAACCTCTGCAAATTGTCTGCTAGTGGATTCGCTAGGAACATGGCTGGCAAATCTGTTAGACCAGGATGAGGCAACCTGGCAAGAAACTCTACAAGCCTTACTGCAAAATCTTATTCACACATCATCAGATGTGGTTTTGGTGGCAGAAGAGGCAGGTTGGGGCGTTGTGCCTGCTTATCCGATCGGGCGCACCTTTCGCGATCGATTAGGAATGCTGACTCGGCAGGTGGGTGCGATCGCAGATCCCGTCTATCTAGTGACGGGGGGACATGTTTTGAATCTGAGTCAGATTGGAACGCCACTACCCTAAAGGTTTGTTCACAAAAGAGAGCATTTTCTCGACGTACCATAGAACCTATCAAGAGAAATCAATTGACCCTATCGTCACTTAATTCACCATAGGCTATGGCATCCGAACAGAAAGTCAGACAATATCTCGCTTATTGGTTTCAATTAGGAAAGAAAGTTTTAATTCACAACGGACAAGACGCGGTTCAACCAGGTTCGGTTATCGCGGACGATCGCTACAGTGCAGAATTTGAAGACTGCTGGCGAATCGTTCACTCGCCCGAATCAGGTGCTTGCTATCTTGAGGGCACCCATCAAACGATCGCAGAATTGCTGTCTCCTCACTGGGAAATCAGCGACTGTGCCCGGTGTGCGATGCCTATTCCGACTATATTGGCTGGGATGTCTCCTGACAATTGCCCCTGTTTTGACCTTCCAGGATGGCCCGATACCGACAATCCTCAGCCTCGTGACCCGATTAGCAGCCAAACCTCGCTCGGGCAAATCCGCGATCGGCTCAAAAAAACGAGTAACTCGTAAAAAGTTTGCCTTTACACCTTCGCAGGGACACCCTTGGCGATTCGCCGGGGAACCTCGTAAGTCCAAAAGTCGGACGCAAGTTGGGTATTTGGAAAGATCGAACGGGCTTCTTCTAGCAGGTTTCTTAGCTCGATCGGGTTTCCAGGCGCATAGCGAGGGCTGAAATGCGTCATGATCAACTGCTTAACGTGAGCTGTGAGCGCGGCTTGAGCTGCCATTGTCGAAGTTGAGTGAAGTCGCTGATAGGCTAACTCTGCATCTTGATGAGCAAACGTAGCTTCATGAATCAGCACATCTGCATCACGGGCTAGCTCGATCGCACTCTCGCAATAAACCGTATCGGTGCAATAGGCTATCTTGCGACCCACTTCTATCTGACCACATAACTCTGCGCCGTTAATTTGCCGCCCGTCAGGAAGAGTCACTCGCTCTCCGCGCTTCAATTGCCCATACAAAGGACCCGATGGAATCCCTAGAGTTTTGGCTTTCTCGACGTCAAAATGCCCCGGGCGGTCTTTTTCAGTGATGCGATAGCCAAAGGCAGGAACTCGATGTTTGAGGAGAGCACACCTGACCGAAAACTCCTCATCTTCAAACACCACGCCTGGTTTAACGGTATGCACCTTAACCGGATAAGAAAAATGAGTTTGAGAGTAGCGGCTACAAGCCCTTAAATAGTCATCTAAGTCAGGCGGACCGTAGATATCAATGCGCTCCGGGTTTCCGGCTAGACCGCAGCTTGCAAGCAACCCCATCAAGCCAAAGGTGTGGTCGCCGTGCATGTGCGTGACAAAGATGCGGCGAATCTGACTGATCCGCAAATCACTACGAAGTAATTGGTGCTGAGTGCCCTCTCCACAGTCAAACATCCAAACTTCGGCTCGCTGAGGCAACCGTAGGGCAACTGAGGAAACATTGCGCGCCCGTGTAGGCACTCCAGAGCTAGTTCCTAAAAACGTAATCTGCAAAGCTCATCAACCTAATTTTCTACGGGGCACTACTTCATTTCATGGTACTTCGTCTCTCGATCGTTGGGGCACAACCTAGAGAACTTAACGTCCAAATTAAGGTCAGAGCAGCCTGTAGTGAAAATGATTAAGAATTTCTCTAAATTGAGAATTAAACTTAATGAATCATTATGACGCTATATGCAGCGTGAAGTATCCGAAAAGACCTGCTTTCTGACTCCAACTACGGATCTTTGAGTCAAATTGCTCTGATTGGCTAAGAAATCTTGATGGCGCGACACCCGGCTAATTCGCCTATATTAAGCAACGTTAGCAATCTGATCGCACGAATGATCCAGATTTAGCACTGCCAGCACCGATATCTGTAATGGCTGAACCTACTAGGACTTTTCAGACTATGCTATCTCCTTCGTCCCTCTCATTTCTGTTGTCTAAACTAAAATTCACGACAGGACGGGGCTGGTGGCTCACCGCTCTGATTTGGATAGTGACGATCGCGCCCGCATCAGCCGCCCTTGACCTGAGAGTGTTAATCAAGCAAGGAGTTGGACAGGTTAACGTCGGCAGTTCGACCAATGCCGTAATTAAAGATACAGGCGGTCGCTCTCTGGGCGCAATTCAGGGCATGAACGGCTTTACGGCTCAAGCGTCGGGTGGCGGAGTCGCGATTAACAACTGGAGATCAGGCGGACTCTGGATCGAACCAACGGGCGGCGGAGTGGTGTGGATCGGCGATCGCTGGTATCGTGGTCGCGCTTATCTTGCTCCTGCTGGTCAGGGGCTCACAGCAGTCAACTATGTCGATTTAGAGCAATATCTCTACAGCGTTTTGGGCGGCGAGATGAATGGCAATTGGCCTCAAGAGGCACTCAAGGCTCAAGCTGTGGTCGCCCGTTCTTATGCACTGCACAAACGCCAATATTCAGCTAATGCCGTCTATGACGTGGGCGATACGACACAGTGGCAGGTCTATCGCGGCGTTCAAGATGAGTCGAGTGGCTCTCAGATGGCGGTGAATTCAACGGCAGGTCAGGTGCTTACCTATAAGCAGCAAATCGTTGAAGCAGTCTTTCACTCTTCGTCAGGAGGCTGCACCGAAAATGTTGAAGATGTCTGGATGCAGCCGTTGCCTTATCTACGATCGGTTAAAGATAACTATGATCAAGGCGCTCCCGTCTATCAGTGGAGCAAATCTGTGAGCCAGAACGAGTTGAGCAGTCTTGCACCCAAAGTGGGTCGGGTGCATGAGGTGAAAATTGAGCGAGGCACCCCTTCTTGCAATCGAGTGGTCACGATGAGACTAATAGGGGACAAGGGAAGCACCACTATTAGTGGCGAAAAGCTCCAATCTGCTCTCGGCTTAAAAAGCACCTTTTTCTCGATTTCTCCTCAAGCAAATCAGGTTGCCTCTAAAAGCGATAATCAACCAGAACCTAGCTTCATCGTTAATGGGTCTGGGTTCGGTCATGGGTTGGGCATGAGCCAATGGGGAGCGTATAATATGGCGCAGCAAGGTTTGAGCTATCAGCAGATCATGGGACATTACTACACGGGTGTGACGCTTGCCAAAATTGAGGTGAGATAAATTTCGAGGTTTGTGGTTCACTCATACTCAAACGGATGGGACGTGCTTTAAACGTCCTGCGATCGGTGCTTTAGCGTCGAAGATCCCCTCCAAAAAGAGAACTTTGGGTGAGACGATTATCGTTTGCTTGCCAGATTGAACGCTCGAAACGACTTGGCTTGTTCTTCGATTCGGCAGGCGAGACGATCGCACACTAAATTGCAAAGCTCAAATGTCAAATCGTCTTTAATACTGTAGTAAGCCAGGGTGCCTTTGGTGCGGCGGGTCAAAATTCCGGCTTGCAACATCACTTTCAAATGTTTTGAAACATTTGCCTGACTCGTATCTATTTTTTCAACTAAATCCTGAACGCATTTCTCACCGTCTCGCAGCAGATTGAGAATTCGGAGACGCATCGGCTCACCTAAGACACTAAAGTAGTCAGCAACCTGCTGGACAACTTCTTGCGGAACAGGGTTTGCAGTTTTCATGTCAGTTGCAGACAGACTATCTGGGGATCACCAAATCTTATCTATTAGAGTTCTCTATCGCTATAGAGTAATCATTCACACCCTTGGGCTTTGCATAAACTTCATACAATCTGTCAGGGCTTGCTCAAACGATCGTGCTGGCACACGCATTTTTCGGCTTTGTTGAATGCAGGAATGAATTGCCCTCCTCACGAAGTGGGGCGAAGCCCCCGCCAACCCCTTTCCTGCAGGAGAGGAGAGTTAGAAATCTTGTTCCCTCTCCTGCGGGAGAGGGCTAGGGTGAGGGCAATTCACCGATTCATACCCGGCAATAACGCTCATTTTTCCTCCTTCATCTCAGCCGAAGCGAGAGTCTTAATCTAATCTTCCAGGCTATCTTTTGGGGATCAGGCTACCGTGGAGTAATTATCAGCCCCAGCATACACAGAGTTAGCAGAGAGTCTTATGGCACAAAGTTTTGGCGTAATCGGTCTTGCAGTGATGGGTGAAAACCTGGCGCTGAACGTTGAGCGCAATGGCTTCCCCGTTTCCGTCTACAACCGTTCCCGTGAGAAGACTGACGCATTCATGGAACAACGGGCGCAGGGCAAAAATGTAGTTGCGACCTATACGATCGAAGAATTCGTCGCATCTCTAGAACGTCCTCGTAAAATTTTGATTATGGTGAAAGCGGGTGCCCCCGTTGATGCGGTGATCGATCAACTCACTCCTCTTCTTGATGAAGGCGACATCATGATCGATGGTGGCAACTCCCTCTTTAGTGACACGGCTCGTCGCGCCCGTCACCTCGAAGAAGCAAAGTTTACGTTCATCGGCATGGGGGTGAGCGGAGGTGAAGAAGGCGCGCTCAATGGTCCGAGTTTGATGCCTGGAGGCACCAAGAAGGCTTACGAATATTTAGAGCCAATCTTGACTAAAATCGCGGCTCAGGTTGACGATGGAGCTTGCGTCACCTACATCGGTCCGGGTGGAGCCGGTCACTATGTCAAGATGGTGCACAACGGCATTGAGTATGGCGATATGCAACTGATTGCAGAAGCTTACGATCTGCTCAAAAATATTGTCGGGTTAAACCACGATGAGTTGAATGAAGTCTTTACTCAGTGGAACACCACCGACGAACTCAATTCTTATCTAATTGAGATTACGGCGGATATTTTCACGCGGATTGATCCTGATACGGGGCACCCGATCGTAGAGCTGATCCTGGATGCTGCGGGGCAAAAAGGCACCGGACGCTGGACTGTGATTGACTCACTCGAACAGGGCGTTGCGATTCCGACCATTATTGCGGCGATTACGGCTCGCATTATGTCGTCTTATAAGACCGAGCGCATGGAGGCTTCTCAGTCTTTGGCAGGTCCGATCGCTCAGTTCACAGGAGACAAAAAAGCCTTTATTGACATGGTGCGCGATGCCCTCTATTGCTCCAAGATGTGCTCTTATGCACAGGGGATGGCATTGCTGAGTGCGGCTTCTAAGACGTATGACTATGCTCTCAATTTGAGTGAATGTGCGCGTATCTGGAAGGGTGGCTGCATTATTCGTGCCAGATTCTTAGACAAAATCAAGAATGCCTTTAACGAAAATCCCGATCTGCCAAACTTGCTGTTAGCCCCTGAATTTAAGCAAACCATTTTGGACAAGCAAGAATCTTGGCGAGAAGTGATTTCACAAGCGGCGAAGATGGGGATCGCGGTTCCTGCCTTTAGCGCCTCGTTGGATTATTTTGATAGCTATCGGCGCGATCGGTTGCCTCAAAATCTCACTCAGGCACAGCGCGACTATTTTGGCGCTCACACCTATCTGCGAACCGACAAAGAAGGCGTTTTTCATACTGATTGGAGCGATATCTCGTCGGCAAATGTCTCGACTCCTCGAAAGCTAACCGCAGATGAGCCAGCCGCTAAGGTTGAAGACGTGCAAGTCAAGGAAGTGCAGATCAAAAGCTAATTAAGCTTTGAATTTGACGACTTCATAACCAAATTACTTACGAACTGGGGTGCAATACAATGCGCCCTTTTTTAAGGATTTTTGCGAGTAGACTAACCTCAGACTTTGACTGAGTTATCGAGTTCGCGTTTGCCACGCTTTTGGATTTCCTCGACCGTAAAGAATGGCTAATACGACGACTCGATCGAACACAATCCGCTAATAAACAGCATACGGAAAACGGCGCTCCGGACGAAACATTAACACGAAGCTCATGGCTACCCTTTGATCGACGCTTTGATCTCTTCCCAAGTCATGACCTGAGTGGGATTGGCATCATAAGCAGTGATTCTGCGATCGAGTTCTTGCTGTTGTTCTTGAGTGAGATCAGGATAAGCTTGCTCTGCGGCGATGCTATCCCAAATTGCTTGAACTAGATTAATTCGATCGTCGATGCTCAAAGCTGTGAGCTGCTCCAATGTTGCCGCAATAGTCATAAAATCATCTCAATTTGAGCGGTGCCTTTCACTACAACAAACGGGACTTTGCCTATCGGAATAGAGCATTCAATCAGCCGTTTGAGACACAGGATGACGGCTCCGAGTTTTGGTTGCAGAACGCTGAAACACGATCGGGGTTTTAATCGCCTGCACTTTACTCTCAGGAAGGCTGCGAATAATGTCGAGAGACTGCAAACCATCAAGCACAGCATCTCGAACGATCGGCTCGTCTTCTCGACTCAGCATCACGCGCAAATAATCTGCCAGTTGACGTTTTTGGGCACGATCGCTCTGTTGCTCGACCTCATCAGCCATTCGTCGCACCGCAATCAGTCGCTTGAGCGGGTCGCTATCAGTTAAGTCATCTAAAATTTGGTTGAAGCGAGTGGTGGGGCGACTTTCTTGACGGTTAAGCATTTGCCAGATCAAAAATCCCAAAGTTCCGATCGTGGCAGCTTGCTGCAAGAGCATTCCGGTTGCAATCCAGGGGCTGCCGACTTCTGCCCACAGAGAGGCGGCTAAATAGATCCCAAAGGTCGCCGCACCGCCACTTGCAGCCGCTAAAAGAAAGGGCTGATTCCAACCTTGCAAAACCTTCTGCACATCTAACCAAGGAGCTTTCCAGTTGCCGTCTTGAATCAGGTAAACCAGCATCATCACCGCGATTCCGGCTCCTGTTGCTATCACCAAACGACCGTTCCAAAACAGCAGTCCGATCGTGCCTCCAGTCACTAGAAGCCAACCACCGGGTGTTGACAAACGGCGCAACGAAACTGATTTGAAGCCACGATCACGGTCTGTAGAATTTGATTGCATGAGATGACCAGATTTAGCCGCTGAGAGGGGAGCCTGTGCAACGGTTTGACCTATGTAAAGCGCTCCGCTAATAGAATAGCTGGTTCAATCGGAAAAGGATAAGCAATTTTAATTAAGTTACGCGATGTGCAACTAATTTACCCTCGCCCCCGACCCCTCTCCCGCAGAAGATGAGCGCTAGAAATCTTGTTCTCTCTCCTGTGGGAGAGGGCTAGGGTGAGGGCAGTCTTTGCGGGTGTTTTAGGAAAGTCGCCCATCGCGTTAAGTTGGATCGACGATCGCACCCATAAATAAAATCTCACCCGTTTTGTTGTCTCGAATCGCACAGAAAAAAGGACGATCGACCGTCATCGAAAACGGCGTGACCTCCATTTGAGCAGAGGTGGCTCGAATCCCAATTGAGGTAACAGCAGCGGCTTCGGTGCCTTCTTCGTTCACTTCGACAAAGGTTTTGTGTTTGACATCATCAATGCGAGTTGAAGTCGCGCTGAGATTGGAAAAATCTGCTTTCGAGGGGTCGAACGCGATGCCCATTCCCAACGCTGAGAGCGACTTTCTAAGTTGGGTTTCATACTCCATCTTGAAGCGCGGAAGCTGAATCGAGCCTTCTCGCTTGCTGAAAGTTTTCATCCAGGTTTGCCAATTTTCAGCCGTCAGCGTTTTTTGAAAGTCTGCAAGATTGGAATTTGGTTTTGGCAGAAAGACATAGAGGCTGGTGCGCCCTTTGCCATAGGGGAGACTCACCGCCTGAAACTGCTGATTTTCGGTGTAGCGATAATCGCCTCTTTGCGACATCATCGGGCGCTGTTTTTGGCGACCGTCTGCTAGAGTGAACGGCTGGTCAGCGGTCTGGCTCTTATCAAACTCATTCATCCATTTGCCTTTGAAATAGATGGCGTTGATGAGGAACATCACCTGATCGGCATCGATACGATCGACGACCTCACTAATTTTGCCCTGCGTATTCTTTTTTACCCAGCCATTGATCTGATTCGGGGCTGACGGATCGGCAAAATCGAGTGATTTCACTTCGGCAGCGTAGAAAGTTTGATTGTGCTGAATAAATTCTGGCTTGAAGTCAACGCCCTTTTTTGCCCAAAGTGAATTAGCGATCGTCAACTGCACATTCGGATCGCTGCTTTCGAGACTGGTTCTGAGATTAGCGTTTGCTTGATTGATGTCTAATAGGCTCATTCCCTGAATTTCTAGCGCTTTGGCGATCGCTTGCTGAGTCTCGCCTTTGGCACCGTTATAGGTCATTGAGAGCGCGATCGCGACGCTCGAAGGCGACACAAACACATTCTTTTTGCCGTCTTGTTTAAGAATTTCTGAGAATAGCTTGAAGCTAAAGCGAGTGTTTGCCTCAACGAGTTTGGGATTGACCACGAGTTTAGGGGAAACGGGTTTTGTGGTGGGAGTTGGAGACGGCTTCGGATTCAAGTTTGAGCTTGCCGCACCTGAGCAACTGACCGATGTTAAAGTCACGATCGCTGCCAAAACTGCGATGCTAATTCGGGTGAATAAAAATTTGCTCATCGGTGTTCTCATAACGAAATATTCTCTCTACTCGCTACGCTAGTGTACTGACGGTTTCCGGTAAAGTTGGTTACGGTTTTGGTGACGAAGGAACAGTCCACCAAGCAAGGGCATAGGGCTGGATGGACTGATTGATCTTTTGGCGAAACTGTACTCGGATTTTGTAGCGTCCAGTTGCGGGAACTGGATGGAAGATATGTTCTACATTATCCAAATCACTCGTAGATGACCCAACACTCTTGTGAATATCGGTATCTTCTACACGCATTAGATAGAGATCGAGATTGTTAAGTCCGCGATTGATGAATCCTTCTCCTGCATCAAACTGTCCGTTACGATTGCGATCGTCTAACTCCACTAGCCGATCCCACGTCAGTGTTAACGACACAAAACTGCCCTGCTGCAACGGTTTTTCTAACACATAGTCTTGAAACGCCAAATTTTCGGCACTGACTTTGCCATAATCCCACCCGATCGCAGGCAAGGGCTGGTTGGGCTTCCACTCACCGGGGCTAAATTGCTGATAGGCACGAAACGCATTTAACTGTCCCGCCCCCATCTGAATATTGAGCGGCACTTTAGAGTTCTTGTAAGCATCCGACTCTAGCCAAGTTTGATTATTTTTCTCCAGGACTGTGCGCGTCATTCCTAGAAATTGACCATTGCCATTATCTTTAATTTTGTCAGCCGAATTCATCATCACAGCTTTCATCACTTCGTGGCGACGGGCATCTAATCCCCACGGGAGAGTGCAGCCTGTGCCGCGTTTGCAGCTAGCTCGCAGTTGACGATCTCCAAACTCTTGCAAGAGTGCCACCGTTGCCGTGACGTGCGGGGCTGCAAAACTGGTGCCGACTGAGGTCGTTTGCTTGCCTTCTAAATTTGCAACCAATACCTTATTTCCAGGAGCCACGATCGAGATCCCCCGTCGTCCTCCCAGGTTGGTTTCGACTCCATCGTTGCGCTTTGAGATTCGTGGAGTTGCATCACCAATATTAGAAAAGTCAACTTTGGCATACACCCCATTCAATCGCGTGGTGAATGCAATATTCATGCCATTAAAGTTGTCAGTCGGAATTGGAATGCCACCCTTACCCTGATTGCCTGCCACAACATAAACCACGTCATGAACCCGCGCAGACCAATCGATACACTGAGTTAGTAGCGCATTGCCATCGAGCTTGGCATTAGGTCGGGAGTCTTGCTGAAGGGCTTCCCCAAAGCTGAAATTAATCGCCCGCACATCGCCGCCATTTTGCATCGCCAGATATTGAGCAGATAGACACTCTTCGACCTGACCCCCCTGGCGGGGAACTGCCGCCGCCGATGAATAGAGTCTAGCGTTGGGCGCGACTCCTTTTAAAGCTTTGCTGTTGCCGATCAAAATGCTGGCGACTTGGGCAGCGTGAGTGTCGAGATTGGTGTTGGGCTTGGCAGACTGATCTCGAAAGAATGCCTGCACGATCGACACCACCTGATTCATATTTGCGGCTTTATCTAAGCCAAACCTTGGGGGTCGCCCGATTTCAACTTGCCCGATCGCGATTTTGCGCCCAGTTAAGCCGTAGGGCTGTTGCTGCAGTTTGTAAGCATCAATGCCATCTTGAGCGATCGATGAGTTCTCGATCGACGCACCTCGAACACCTCCTGCCAATCCCATCCAGGTTGTGATGCCACATGCCAGCACCCGTGTATAAATCCGTCTCACAAAATTTGCTCCCTTGCCAACGTCCATCTTCTCGTGACCAGGTGAGAAGCTAAGTAACGCGATGTGCAACTAATTTACCCTCACCCCCAACCCCTCTCCCGATGGAGAGGGGCGCTAGAAATCTTGTTCCCTCTCCTGTGGGAGAGGGCTAGGGTGAGGGCAGTCTTTGCGGGTGTTTTAGGAAAGTCGCCCATCGCGTTAAGTATTTATTCCTAAAATTTTGCAAAGTTCGCTTTAGAAAATGAAAGAAAATATTCACAATTTGTTAAACTAAATACAAATTTAAGCATTCAAAGAGTACAAGCCATCATGACAACCCAGAAGTCGATCGTCATTGCTCCGTCGATTTTGTCTGCCGACTTTAGCCGCCTTGGAGATGAAATCCGCGCTGTTGATGCAGCCGGAGCTGACTGGATTCACGTTGACGTGATGGATGGTCGCTTTGTCCCCAACATTACGATCGGTCCTTTGATTGTAGAAGCGATTCGCCCGGTGACTCAAAAGCCTCTCGATGTTCACCTGATGATCGTTGAGCCAGAAAAATATGTCGCAGATTTCGCAAAAGCTGGCGCTGATCACATCTACGTTCACGCTGAGCACAATGCGTCTCCTCACCTGCATCGCACGTTGGGGCAGATTAAAGAATTGGGCAAAAAAGCAGGTGTCGTGCTGAATCCTGGCAGCCCTTTAGAACTGATTGAGTATGTGCTCGACTTGTGCGACTTGGTGCTGATCATGAGCGTCAACCCTGGTTTTGGGGGTCAGAGCTTTATTCCTGGGATGGTGCCCAAAATCCGCAAGTTGCGCCAAATGTGCGATGAGCGCGGTCTCGACCCCTGGATCGAAGTCGATGGTGGCTTGAAGGCAAACAACACCTGGCAAGTGATCGAAGCAGGTGCCAATGCGATCGTGGCAGGTTCTGCCGTGTTCAACACGCCAGATTATAAGACAGCGATCGCCGACATTCGCAACAGCAAGCGCCCATCTCCCGAACTCGCAGCTGTTTAAGTTTCAACTGTGTAGACTTCCAATAACAGCGATTATGGACTTGTTAAGCTGCTCGTCATTAATTGTTTGATGCAATTCAAATGGCGGACAGCTTGCCACTCGCTGAAAAGGGATGAAGATGATTACGAAAGATCAGATCATGCCGCTTTTGCTTGAAGCATGTCCCTCTTTTACTGAAAAGTGGACTGAATATTGCGCTTCTTATGGAAATGAAGATTTGCTTTATGTTGAGCTTAGTACATTCGCAAATCACATCGTCGAGATATTTAAAGCCAATCGAATAGATGAATTCCCGGCAGTGTTTGAGATTATTGAGAGGCTTCATCTTGAGGGCGATGATTATGTGAGAGAGGCAGCTACCATTGGGGCATTAGAAGGGATTCAGAATGCTGGGGAGAACAGCAGAATAGATACTGAAGAATTTATCCAGTATTTAAGACCGGAATCCTTAAAATGGTGGCGACAGTTGAATGAGTTCTGGACAGGGAAAATACCTTTTGTTGGCGATTTCATCAGCGAAACTTAATAACGATATGCAAAGATCGTAAACATCCATTAACAACAAGCACTCCTTGCTTGAACTCGCAACCATCTAATCTCTGATTATTCAGGCAAACGCTATTCGGGCAAAACGCGCAAAGGCAGCCGTTGGTTGAAGTCTGGATTAGTCGAAGCTGCTCAAGCCGCTGGGCGAACTCGGAACACAGCCTTGGGGCATCCGTATCATCGGCTCAAACTCCGCAGAGTGAGCAAACGCGCCGCCGTTGCGGTTGCTCACTCTCTGTTGGTGATTGCGTACCCTATCCTCAAGGACAAAACCACCTATTGCGAACGCGTGAGCAATCCACTCGATCCGCAAGACCGAGCGCGACTCTCTCAGCAGTTGACCCGTCGCTTGGAGCGATTGGGATTCAAAGTGGCGCTCGAACCCACTACCCTGACTTCTTCGGTCGCCTAAACGGTGTTTTCATAGGAGGTCTAGTCTGCATCAGTCTAGATGGCATTTTCCATCAGGATCGTCTCTTTTTTATTCCTACAGTGTGTGACGATGACTTCGTTCACATAGCCTCGCACCGTTGAAGCTTTCTCATCTTTCCTGAAATTGGCACAAGTTCCACAAACTCCAAAGAAGCCAACGACTGCGAAGCACGGCAAGAAGCGATCGCCCTTCTCAATTAAGAACGGTTCTGAGAGCTTTATGGCGAAATATCACAATCCAGGCTTTTCATTAATAATTGTTGCAGATAGTTGATCCCTTTGCTAGGGTATGCAGGTCAAGAGATTGCGGATTGATTCTTATGTCTAGGAGTCGTATCTAAATGCTTTACAGCCTTGACTCTAGCCCAATCCCTTGAATACCAGAATTGTCCTGCAGGATTAATTCACCGCGCCGAGTTGATTGCCTTTGCAACCGTCGCTCAGATCAAATCCCCGCAAAGACTTCCCTCGTTTTTTGCCCCTGCTACCCATTCAGCAAAGGCTGAGAACACTCTAAAACCTCAATATTGGAGGCTCTACCATGAAGATTCAAGGAAAAACCGTTCTGGTCACGGGCGCTTCTCGTGGCATCGGACGGGCGATCGCGCTGGAACTTGCCCGACAAGGAGCGCAACGACTCATCCTAGTCGCCCGAACGCATCCACGATTAATGGAAGTGGCAACCGAAATCGAAGCTTTAGGCGTTGAAGCAGTTCCTCTAGCTCTAAATCTGGCTCACCCGATCGAGGTCAACATTACAGTCGCTCAAGCGTGGCGTGATCATGGACCGATTCATCTGCTTGTCAACTGTGCGGGGGTCGCTCACCAAACTCCCTTTTTGCAAGCCCGACTACCTCACATGCAAGAAGAGATTGCTCTAAACCTCATGGGGATGTATACCATCACTCGTTTAATTGCCCGACGAATGGCAGTGCAGCGCCAAGGCACGATCGTCAATGTCTCGAGCCTAATGGGAAAAATCGCCGCCCCGACGATGGCCACCTATTCTGCGACCAAGTTTGCGATTCTGGGGTTCACTCAAGCCCTGCGAGGCGAACTAGCAGCCCACAATATCCGAGTCATCGCCCTGCTGCCCTCTCTCACAGACACGGATATGGTACAGAACTTCGAGTGGTTTCGATGGGTGATGCCAACCACGCCTCAAAAAGTAGCTCAGACCCTGATAGCGGGACTGGAAAAGGAATCGCCTGAAATTTTAGTGGGATGGCAAAGTCATCTTGCGGTGTGGGGCAATCGCCTGATGCCGTGGCTAGTCGAGAACGTTTCACGATTAGCATCTCCTCTTGCGGAGAATCGTCAAATGCCCGATGTCAAGCTCAGAGAGGCTAGAGCAGCTTCCCGTTAAAACCTTCTAATCAGGAGTTTCATTCTTGGGGTTGAGATGCAGTCGAGTAGGACATCAGTTTAGATGTCTCCGGCTAAGAGAGAATAGGCTTGGTGACGTGATTTTAGGAGCAACAATGATGACAATTTCGATGTATCAAGTCCTGGTGCCGTCGCTAGCCCGATCGCTGAACAATCTCGCAGCAATCTTGGAGAAAGGCGCAGCCCATGCTGAAGCCCAAAAAGTTGATCCAACCGTGCTAATTCAGAGCAGACTTTATCCCGATATGTTTCCGCTGGGACGACAAGTCCAGATTGCCTCAGACATTGCTCGACGGGGAGCGGCAAGGCTGGCGGGATTGGAAGCCCCGAAGTTAGAAGACAATGAAACGACGTTTGCGGAACTCATCGATCGGGTACACAAAACCGTCGCTTACCTGGAAACTCTGACACCTGAGAAAATCGACGGCTCTGAGGCAACGTCGATTTCCTTACCGATGGGTCAGGACACGTTGACCTTTGAGGGCTTGCCCTACCTGCTGTACTTCATCTTGCCAAACGTCTATTTTCATGTCGCTACGGCGTATGACATTCTGCGACACTGTGGCGTGGCATTAGGCAAAGGCGACTACTTAGGCAAAATTTAAACGGGCGATCGCTGCCTGCTATGCTTTTCCGGGCAGCGATCATTTGCCACGCGATCGCTAACTCGTAGGCTTCGACTTACGTCGAAGCCTCATAAGCAAGTGACTTGTCTCAATAGGTAATTCAGGGAGTTAAGGGAGAAGAGCCTCTAACAAAGCGCTCAGCAAGGCTTTGCCTCTCCGCTTGGCATTATGAACGAACTCGAAGAACCCCAAATATAGCGGTAACTTTTCCTGAGAGATGCCGCGATGCGGACTTAGTCAGGAGCGCAAGAGCAACCAAAAGCCCTCCATCGTACTGACATGAACCTCACAAAAGCCATCACCATCATTATCCCGCACGTATCAACCCGCTCCACGACATACCGTTTTATGCTTATAGCCTCAGTCAAGGTATTATAGACACCATATTCATTGGTGTAAATCAGACTATCAGTGGCGATCGTCGCTTTGACCGACGGCTCGATCGTCTGTTGTTGCATATTCTCAAGCACCCGAATCACCGCCTGCCCACCGCGTGCAATCATGCCGAAAATCAGCGGTTTCTCTATTTCGAGTGTGCCTCTGCCTCGAACTCCTTTAAGGCGGTTGCGCCGTCCTTTGCGCCCCTTTGTTCTGACCGTTTCAGGAATTGCCCTTATATCCGGCGGTGACATAGACCTCATTGCATTCCATCTCACCCGATAAGCTCACCGCTGGTTTTCTCAACGCAATTCCCTGACGCAGTTGAGTGGTCATATCCTGCACCACGTCCTTATCGAGATCTAGCTCTTGAGCAATCTGCTGATTGGCTAGGTTTAGTCTCGTCAGATATAAACACAATATCCACATCCGTAACAGTTGGTGGTGTTCGGCAAAAGTCGTATCGGTCAAGTCGTCAAAGTGAGCACCGCACCCCTTACAGTGATACCGTTATCGTTCAGCTTGAGTGTTATCCTTGCCCCGCTTGATGACGTTTGGACTATCACATTTGGGACGGCATATATCCGTCTCCCAGTGCATCTGGCGCACAGATTCATAGTATTCGGCACGTCCATCAGATACGTTAAGTTCAGGTTGAGCATTGGAGTAGATGCAATATTGTCCTGCAGGTAGAATACCAACCTGTTCCTTCTTTCTCCACCTCCCCACAACACCTATTGAGCCGAGAATTTAATCCAGATCAGAGACAGAGCTGAAAGATGACTCGCCACTCTTCAGCTCTGCCTGAAAGTTATGCCGCAGCGCCTGCGATTCTGTGCCAGATAAAGACGGCAACAATCGCACCCAAAACGGCAACGAGGATGCCGGGAAGACTCAGCGTCGAGGCGGTGATCAAGAGTTTGCCCGTGGTTAGCAGCGTGACCAAAGTGCCCCCGACAAATGCTCCAATGATTCCCAGCAGCATCGTGCCTAAAAGACCGCTGTTGCGGGCGGCGGGGTCAATCGCTTTGGCGATCGCGCCTGCAATGAGTCCCAAAATGATCCAAGCAATAATGTTCATGAGTTTTACGTTTTTGAGGCGTTTGAGTGGATGTCATTACCCTATCAAGCCAACTCTCAACGGCTCTCTTCCCCTCGAACTATTCTATAGAATAAAATAAAAGTCTATGCAAATGTCGGCAAGATTGCGTTTCACTTGACGTTTCCGTCGCGTTTGGACGATTGGGTCTAGAGAAGACTTAAGCAGCCCGACAACCTCAAGATTTCAGTTCTTTTGCCACAGCCATTAGCTGCTGAATAATATCCTTGTTTTTTGGGTTGCGACTGCCATAGAGTCGAGCAGAGAAGATGGTGATAATCTCCATCACGTCCTCTGCAATCTCGTCTTCAAAATCAGCCAGGGAACTTGCATTGATCACAACAATCTCCGTTCCAAAGTGTTCGCACAACGAGAAAATCAGTTCGATGCCCAGACGCACAAGTCGATCGCGGTGAGTCATCACCAACCGTCCGACATCCCCCTGACAGATTCGCTGAATCAAAGTCCGCAAGCCACTTTTGCGGTAGTTCATGCCAGAGCCAACGTCTTGGATCACCTCAACCGTCCAACTCTGCTCGATGCAAAACGACTCCAGCACCCTGACTTGCTGCTTCAGTTCCTTCTTTTGGTTTTGATTAGAAACTCGCGCATAGGCGATCGTCACTCGGCTAGAGGAAGATTTAGCTGGCACTAATCCCCGCAACTGGGCGAGGTCATAGCGTCGATGCCCAGAGGGAGAACGCTCGACCTCAATCTTGCCAGCGCTTTCCCAACGGCGCAAGGTATCACGAGAGACTCCTAATTCTGCAGCAGCTCGACCAATTCCTACTTTCATATACTTTTATTCTACGGGACGCTGAAGCGAAGGCTCAAGCCTGCATAGATTTGCCTACTTTTCGGATTCCTCCTCAAGAGATACCTCGATCGAGAAAGTCGTTAGACTGCTTGCAAAAGTCAGAAAGATGCCTCACTCGCATGAGTGCGGCTATCCATCCATCGCGTTGAGCGGAATGGGCAAATGAATCTGTGATGAACGAGTCTGCACACAGCTAAACTCGATTCATGCGCGTTGTTAGCTCGTCAAACTCGCAAGTCGAAGTTAGGTTTTAGATGAGATCGCTTTAACACAGCCCTTCAACTACTCAACACGAAGGCTAAGACTGAGGCTGAAGAAGCCATTAGAGTTTTTCGTCGAGAGACGTTAGACCGATCGTCGTATTAAAACATTTTAGAGTGACCAAGATTTCCGACTGATTGGCTCATAGAATGAAGGTAAGACGATGGGCTTATCATCGTAACTCCGACCGACTTACCGGGAATAAAAACTTCTCCCGGTTTTTTGTCATCTATCATTTGCACTGCAAACGAGATGACTGACCCTTTGTTGACCTCTTTAACGATCGCAGCAGCAGTCTAATGGTTATATCTTCGACACCTGACTCCACCACCCGCAAGCTTTCTAAAGTCGAAGGACTCAAAGATCGCAGTGACTTTTTACGAGAACCCGTTGCGTCTGAGCTTTTAGCAGACACAACGCACTTCACTGAAGACGCGATTCAAATTCTTAAGTTTCACGGGTCTTATCAGCAAGACAACCGAGACAACCGCGCCAAAGGTCAAGAAAAAGACTATCAGATGATGCTGCGAACCCGCAGTCCGGGTGGGTTTATTCCGCCTGAGCTTTATTTGGCGCTCGATCGCATCTCTGATGACTATGGCAATCACACGATTCGCGCCACGACTCGCCAAGGCTTTCAGCTACACGGCATTCTTAAAAAGAATTTGAAAGCGTCTCTGGCAGCGATCGTTCGCAATATGGGCAACACGCTGGGCGCTTGCGGCGATGTCAACCGAAATGTGATGGCTCCTCCGGCTCCCTTTCGTAACCGCCCTGATTATCAATACGCCTACGAATATTCGCACACCATTGCCGATCTGCTGACTCCTCAAACGGGTGCTTACTATGAGATTTGGCTTGATGGCGAAAAGGTGATTTCGGCAGAAGAGAATCCCGAAGTGATCGCGGCTCGGCAGAAGAATGGCACGGGCACGATCGTCCATGACAATTCAGAACCGATTTACGGCACGCACTATCTGCCCCGTAAGTTCAAAATCAGCGTCACGGTTCCGGGTGATAACTCCGTCGATCTTTATTCACAGGATGTCAGCTTAGTTGTCTTGACCGATGAGCAAGGCGAGTTAGAAGGCTTCAACGTGTTTGCAGGCGGTGGTTTGGGGCGCACTCACAACAAAGAAGAAACCTTTCCGCGATTGGCAGATGAGATCGGCTACGTTGCCAAAGATGATGTCTACGGTTTGGTGAAAGCGATCGTAGCCACTCAGCGCGATTATGGCGATCGCACCGATCGTCGCCACGCTCGCATGAAATACCTAATCGAAGACTGGGGCGTTGATAAATTCCGCACCAAGGTCGAAGAGTATTTTGGCAAGCCGATCTCACCCTTCAAGCCCTTACCTGAATTCAAATATTTGGATTTCTTAGGCTGGCATGAGCAGGGAGACGGCAAACTGTTTGTCGGCATCTCGATCGAAAATGGTCGCGTCAAAAACGAAGGCTCGTTTCAACTCAAAACCGCGCTGCGAGAAATCGTCGAGACCTACAACCTGCCGATGCTGGTCACGCCCAGCCAAAATTTGATTCTCTACGAAATCGATCCGGCTCAAAAGTCTGAAATTCAGCAAATTCTGACTCGCTGTGGCATCAAACGCGAAGACGAAATCGATACGCTGTTGCGTTACTCGATGGCATGTCCGGCTTTGCCCACTTGCGGACTCGCAACTGCCGAATCAGAACGAGTCATTCCGTCCATTCTGGAGCGAATCCGAGCATTACTAATCAAAGTTGGGCTGCCTGATGAGTCGTTTATCATCCGGATGACGGGATGCCCTAACGGATGCGCCCGTCCCTATCTTGCAGAGCTTGGCTTTGTCGGCAATGGACCCGACACTTATCAAATGTGGCTGGGCGCTTGCCCCAATCAAACCCGACTGTCTCGTGCCTATGTTGAAAAGCTGCACATTGACGACCTAGAAATCTTTCTAGAGCCACTCTTTGTCTACTTCAAGCAGTCACGCACCGAGAGCGAAAGCTTTGGGGATTTCTGCGATCGCGTCGGGTTTGATGCGCTGCGGCAATTTGTCAGCAACTATCAGCCTGATGGTTTGGACGAGGTTGTGACAGTTTCGACCAATGATTTTGAAGAGGTCGAATCGGCTGAATCGGACAAAGTGACGCTGCGATCGCGTCATCGCGTCGGCGTTCGTCGTGAGATTTATGCGCGTCTTCAGCAAGCGTCTAAGACTCAGGGCAAACCGATTACCGAACTTGTAGCTGCCGCGCTAGAAACCTATCTCGCCAATACAGATTCTTAGCCCGACCTTGACCATTATTTAGACTTCCTGCACGACTCCAGAAAGTCCCCAAAATACGGGACTTTGAAACTCTGGTTCACAAAAACTGGGGGTCAGGGGCGAATTTCTAAGGAGATCCCCATCAAACTTTGATTCGTGCAGGAAGCCTTTTAGAAGTCTATATTCAAGCGGATTGTAGGGTTCCAAATCAGTTCGCTGACGTTTGGATATCTATTAGTTACCAGACAGTGAAAAAAGTTCACCTGCTTCAGCGCGATCCACGCGATCGCAGGAGTCACCCGAAGTTCAAATGGATGAACTCGAGCTTAAATCATCTAGCTCCTTCAATATCGATCGACGCTGCCTGAATAAACGGGTTCAACGCGAATCCCCAGTACAGTAGAAGGGCGCACTACCATATATTCCCCTTGAATATTTTTAATGGGGACACTGATAAAGTCACTAGAAGCTGCCTTGGGCACAAGTTCGCCGCTATACCACTTTTGAAAATCTTGAATCGTGGCAAACCGCACTTCTTCGCGATGACCACCTTCTAGCAAGAGATGGACGGCAAACTCGCTCGGAGTTCTGGGCATAGGGGGTTATCTCCAACATGACGACCCTATTATGGTCTGGAAGTGCATTGAAATAACGCCAGTGTGAAGGAATTATTACTGCAAAATCACGCCAGATGAGTCTGTACAATTTCCGCCAGTTTCTCTGTCCAGTGATTGACTAGGGCATCAGTTTCAGCTTCGACCATGACGCGAATCACAGGCTCCGTCCCAGACGCACGAACGAGGATGCGCCCTCGATCGCCCATGTCTGCTTCCGCCTGCGCGATCGCGGTTTGCACCGCCTCGCACGATTGCCAATTAAGCCGACGATCGCGATCTTCAACCCGCACGTTTTTTAACCGCTGCGGATAAGTCTGAAAGCTCTGATCAACCAATTCTGCAAGCGTGCAGCCCGATTGCTGCACCAGTGCTGCTAAATGCAAGGCAGTCAGTAACCCGTCTCCACTAACGCTGTAATGAGGACATAGAATATGTCCTGACTGCTCTCCACCCAGTTGGGCACCCCGCCGAATCATTTCTGCATGAACGTATTGATCCCCGACTGCCGACCGAATCAGTTGACCACCCTGCTTGTTCCAGGCGCGCTCAAAGCCTAGGTTTGACATGACCGTAGATACAATCGTGTTTCCGGGCAGTTGCCCCGATCGTAGAAGCTGTTGTCCCCAAAAATAAAGAATGTAATCGCCATCAACGGTTCTGCCCTGACCGTCAACAGCGAGCACTCGATCAGCATCGCCATCAAAGGCAAATCCCAGCTCTGCTGAGTGTTCTTGCACCGCCGCTTTGAGCAACCCCAAGTGCGTTGAGCCACAGTTGACGTTAATGTGATCGCCATCAGGTCGATCGTGCAAACAAATTGTCTCGGCTCCTAGTGCTTGAAAGACCTCGGCAGACAGTCGTGTCGCCGATCCCCACGCTAGATCTAACACGACTCGCATTCCCGCCAACGGCTGCGATGGGCGAGTCATGAGCGGAGCTTTTAATGCCTCAACGTAGTGAGTCACTAGATCTGAGCGGTGATAGTGCTGCCCCCACTGGTTGACTGTGGTAGAAATAAATTCTGTCTGACCTCGCAACGCTGCCTCAATCTGCTGCTGTAGTGCCGTTGCTAACTTCGTGCCATCGGGATTAAAAAACTTGATGCCGTTATCTTCGGGCGGATTGTGACTCGCAGAAATCATGATGCCCCCGATCGCACCGCAGTGATGCGTCAAATGAGCCACCATCGGAGTCGGACACAGACCCAGATCCCACACGTCTAACCCGGCTGCTGTCAACCCTGCTGATAGCGCCATCGCCAGCATATTGCTAGAGTTGCGAGAATCTTGACCCAAAATGACAGGCGCGATCGTCGAAGACGCTGACTTCAGAACCTGTCCTGCCCAATATCCGATCTGAAGCGCTAACGGAGCCGTCAACACCTCTCCCGCCTGACCTCGAATTCCGTCAGTGCCAAACAGGGCTGAATTGGGAAGCACGATCGTGCCCCACTTAGGGGCATTAGACATTAAGAGACTAGCGGGCTGAGTCCTTACGGGCGATGAAACCATAGCTAAATCCTGCTCCTCACACTTCAATATTGGGAGAATACCATTTCTTTAGAAAAAGTTACTCTAAGCCCCTAGTGACGACAAGAAAGCTTCAAATTCTCCCCAAGAGACTCCTCTTTGAATGTAGTGAGGATCATTAGGGTCATAGGGGCTTTGCAGGCGATCGACCGAGAGAACTATTGCCTGATCGGACACTACAGGCACATCAGGATCAAACGCTGTTGGATTCATCAGTGAGCTAGAAAACCCCTTAAAAATCGCTACTTCGTCGGCTTGTCCATCTGTCTCGATCGAAATCAATAAGACCTCGTTCGGATGTTTGAGTGTGTATTGTTCTAACCGTCGCCCCAGAGAATCAGCCATAGATTACGAGCCAAATTTTAGATGCTTAGTTGCCCATTGCCGATCGCTTGCGCTTACCGACTTTAAAGAAGACAAAATAGCCGAAGTAGAGCGTGTAGACAATCAGCCCAGCGATCCCTAAAAATCCTAAAAACCAAGGTTGAGTTGAGCCATGAAAATATTCTCGATATAACCAGGCAGGCTCTAACCAGGTGCGACAAACCGCATTGTTTTGAATCTGAGCACTTGTTCGCAAGGCGCATCTCAACAGGGACACTTGTGCAAAAACACTCAGACCACAATAGATTGAGACTGCCCAACGCCAAGAGGTCATCGTCAGCTTCAGAGGGCTTGCTTGCTGCTCCCGAATTTCTTCATTTAAATCAGCCCAATACCAGAGGGAGATCGGGATGAGAACGCGAGCGAACCAGCCAGCAAAAAACGCGATCGGTAATGCCCCAATCAATAGATAGACGGTAATTACCAGCAGGCTTGCAACTCGCCAGTAGATGACCAGCAGTCGCTGCATCGCATCTGCCTTCTGCACAAATGTCCAGACCAGCAAAGCCAGAGGCACAATGACCAAAAAGAGAATCGCGAGTCGATAGTCAGCCCAAACAAACGGAGAAAACCAGGGTTGCATAGGTTAAGAGTGAGTTCGCAGTTAATGAAGCGCATATTGCAACACGCTTAACTTGAATCATAAAAAAACAAGCAATCAGGTTACCACAAAAGGGAATCTTCATTGCTTGTCTAATGATTCTAGACGATGGATTCAAAATCGATCCGATCGCGGTTTAGTTGTCATAAACTCGGCACTCTAGCGCGTCAGGATTGTCATCACAAAACTGCTCTAAAGAGTTTTTAGGCTTAGTTTGAAGTTGGTGAGCACGCTCTGCCTGAAGCTCTTCGACAGCATCCCATGCAGCCGCACATTTAGGATCGGTGCCGTCAATGCCGCAGACCTCGCGGGCATTTTCACGTTCTTGTTCAATCTGCTTTTCGATGTCGCTCATAATTATGCTTTCGTCCTTTCGTGGAACGGAGATACTGAAACAGTTGGCTCAAAAAATTTGAGAGAGTAAGTACAGGTCAGATTTCGGGGTGCCGCTCCCCTGATATCACCAAACTCAGTGATATAGGAGATCGCAGTCCTGTTTCTCAATCGAGGGTAATCTCTTAAGATTCAGCTATCTGCAACGAATGCAACACTTATTAAATCTGAGAGCACCCACGACTATAGATGTTTCAATATTTTAACCTGCTTTCAAACCAGAGGGCATTCGGAAACCCCCGCAAGTGATTACGGGAAGCCCCATTAGAAAATTTTTCCTGCGATCGCAGGAATGGGCTGCACCCATGCTCTCAAGCTGATTGTCCCAGTCTGTGCAGGGGTTTAGTAAACTAGTGATACTACGATCGTCTCTGCACCTGCTAATTGATGGTTCCTGGTAACTGGGAGAAATTTTATGACAGAACCGACCCCTGACTCGATGAAGTGGGTGTGTGCCCTCTCGACACGCCCCTCGCTTGAGGCAGCCGTGACAGAAGCGGTTGAGCAAGCACAAACATTGTTAGAAACTCCGGCTGATTTGGGGTTTGTTTTTATCTCCTCTGCCTTTGCCAGTGAATTTTCTCGGCTGCTGCCTCTGCTGAGAGATAGGTTGCCAGATATTCCATTAATTGGTTGCAGTGGGGGTGGCATTGTCGGCGTGTCTCAACGGGGTAAGGTTCGCGAAGTCGAAGGGGAACCCGCTTTGAGCCTGACGTTGGCGACGCTTCCACGAGTAAAGATTAAGACCTTTCATTTAACGGCCGAAGAGTTGCCCGATCTAGACAGTTCGCCGGATGATTGGGTTGAGTTGGTTGGGGTGCCGATCGCCGATCAACCCCACTTCGTCATTTTAGCTGATCCCTTCTCTGCCAAAGTCAACGACCTACTGCAAGGGCTAGACTATGCCTATGCGGGGGCTTCTAAGGTCGGTGGGTTGGCGAGTTCTGATCGCATGGGTGGCACAACCGCGCTGTTTTGCGATGGTCACGTTTATCGAGAAGGAACGGTTGGGGTGGCACTCAGTGGCAATATTGTGATAGAAACAATCGTGGCTCAGGGATGCCGTCCGATCGGGCAACCCTATTGGGTGACCGAAGGCGAACGGAATATTGTGCTGGGTTTGCAAGAGCGCGACAGTTTAGAAGAAAGCTCAGCGTTTAGCCGCAAGGTTGCTACTCAACGTACTCCGTTAGAGATTTTGCGAGAGGTGATCGATACCCTAAGCGAAGAAGACCGGGATCTGGCGCAACATTCTCTCTTTGTGGGAGTGGCGCAGAGTGAGTTTAAGCAAGGGTTAGAGCAAGGCGACTTCCTGATTCGCAATCTGCTAGGCGTTGATCCGCGTGTGGGCGCGATCGCGATCGCTGATCGCATCCGTCCGGGGCAGCGCATCCAGTTCCATTTGCGTGATGCCCAAACCTCTGCCGAAGATTTAGAAGTCTTGCTGCAACGCCATCAAACAGAGACTGACGGGCAATCATCGGCGATTGGGGCTTTAATGTTTTCCTGCATGGGGCGCGGCGAGGGGCTATATGGCGAACCCAATTTCGACACCCAGCTTTTTGCCCAATATCTCGATCGGGTTCCCGTGAGTGGCTTCTTTGGTAGCGGTGAAATCGGTCCGGTTGGCAACACTACGTTTTTGCACGGCTACACATCGGTGTTTGGCATTGTGAGAGAAAAAAACTAGTCTCAGTTTTTCCATCCTTTCCCGGAGGTTCGTTTGGCTATCGTTCGGGTGCGTGAGCACGTTAATCCCCTAAGTCGAAAATATCAAACTCCCGCAGAGTCGCCTGATTGGGAGAAAGTCTATGCTGATGTGACGCTGCCTCTGCATCTAGATATCGGCTGCGGACGGGGACGGTTTTTGCTCAAAATGGCGCAGATTCAGCCAGAGTGGAACTTTTTAGGATTGGAGATTCGAGAACCGTTGGTTGATCAGTCGATCGAGTTTCGCGATCAGTTGGGGTTGCAAAACCTCTACTATTTATTCTGTAACGTCAACAATTCGCTGCCTGCCCTATTGGCTCCGCTCAAACCAGGAACACTGCAACAGGTAACGATTCAGTTTCCTGATCCGTGGTTTAAGCGCAAACATCAAAAGCGGCGAGTTGTGCAGCCAGAAGTTGTCGAAGAATTAGCCCTCCACTTGCGGGATGGCGGTCGTGTGTTTGTCCAGTCTGATATCGAAGAGGTGGCGATCGAGATGGTCGATCGCTTTGCTGCTCACCCTGCGTTTCACCGTCAGACCTGTGATTGGTTGACTGATAGCCCGATGCCGATCCCAACCGAGCGAGAAGCCTCGACGCTGGAGCGAGGAGAACCCGTTTATCGAGCTATGTTTTTCAAGAAGATTTCAGGGCTTCATTGACATCCTCTACGACCAACCCTTCGGGTATGGACGCAGATTCCTTCCTGTTTCCTCGGCTCTTAACTAGATGCTCTATCTTGAAAAGTTTCTTACGGAGGGAAACCCTCCTACAGACCTTTCCGCAACCCATGCCTCACATCCCCGCCAGAACGCCTCACCCGGCAACTTCTTTAACGTCCACGACGTGCCCCGCCGCAGACGCAACCAGCTTCAAAACCTGTTCTTCCGTCTCACACAAAGTCGGTTGCAGATTGCGATTCAGGCTTTTCACCCTAGACTTTGCAAGTTCGGTTTCATCAGCGCTCCATCAGCTTTTCAGCTATGTTTCTACCCTCGGCAGGTTTCCAATGTTTCTAGCCTGTATGGGTCGCCACCCAAACTTCGCGCCTAGTTGAATTGTACCAGCTTCGTTGCTCAGAAATTGACGGTTTCCGTA
>JBBRPT010000029.1:0-59789 GCA_038227635.1 Leptolyngbyales cyanobacterium
CGCTTGGGGATTGATCTCTTAGCGCGCCCAATCTCGCATCGGTTTGTCCTCCAATTCTCAGTCGTGACTTTACTCTCTCACGTTTCTACCCCACAGCCCCCTCACAGCAATCCTTCTACACACTTTTGCGTATTGGATAGATAAAAATCAGAGGGTGCTTTATAGTCAGAAAATTTTGCGAATTACCAACCTTTCTCAGCTTGACCTAATACATAGGTTGCTACTGCAATGATTTCGTCGTCTTGGAGGCGACCACCAAATGCTGGCATAGCATTCTTGCCATTCGTTACTTGATTCTTAATCGCTACTAGAGAGTTCATTCCGTATTTCTCTAGCGCTTCTTTTCGCAGAGTTTTATTTGCAATAATGACGTTGTTGCCGCCAATGTGACAAGCTGAGCAGTTAGCGTTAAAAATTTGCTGTCCGTCGGGTTTGTTGGCTAGAGCAGGATAGCTAAATGTAAATGTCAAGACTGCGATCGCCAGCATCAAAGCAGGCAGTAATTTCCGCAAAGCAGTTCTCCCTTATCAAACGCAGATTGTAAATGATCCATAGATAACCCCATTCTAGGGCTTTACCAGGCATTTCTAATCAGCGGTTTGACCAGGGAGAACTTGACCCAGAACTAAGCTGCAACGACGACTTTACCGACCATGCCAGCGCCGCGATGAGGCAGACAGAAGTAGGAATAGTCACCTGCCGGAGCGTCAGCAGGAATGGTTAGCTCAAAGGAGCTACCAGCGCCTTCTAGCTTTTTGTGCGACAGGCTATCAGCTAACGCTTTGTCTTGAGTCGGAATTTTGCTGACATCAAAGACGACGTTATGGGGAGGCAGATTGCCCACTTCCCACTTAACAGTGTCACCCGGCTTAACAGTGACCACTTTAGGATCAAACACCAAGCCTTTGGCAGAACCCATCTTGACAGTGTAGGCTTCAGCCGATGCGGGGTTAGCAACTAAGAAGAAGCTTCCCACCACCAGCAGAACCGTGCAGAACAACAGAGAGAGATTACGCGTAACAGAAGCAACAAGTTTCATATTTTTCTGTGGAATTCTAGTTTTCCAATCATTTCACATTTTAAACCAGTAGTTACCCCGATAGAGACTTTCCTAAGGGTGGATCTCCTAACCTTGGCGATCGCTCTGCCAACCGCTAAGAATCTAAAACTTTTCGGTGCCCCAACCCGGAGCCTTTTGAGCCGCCCGTAAGACAAATCCTGCTACGGTTTCTACTTCAGCCTGTGAGAGCCAATTTTCAGAGACTTTTCGGCATGAGAAAGTTTCTTCGCTGCCATCATAGGTTATCGGTTGACGCAAATAAGCGACCAGACCATTGATGGTGTCTCTTGGGGGAGTGGCTCCTTGTAGAGCTTTTAGCGACAAAGGCACCGAGGGGTCGGGCAACGTCGCGCCTCCCACATGACAGCTCAGGCAGTTTTGCTCAAACAGTTTTTTCCCAGCAGTCAATTCTTGCAGATTGAACGATCGGGTTCCCCCATGACCATCCAGCTCTAAAGAAATGGGTTCGGTCACTTGCAGATAGCGAGCGATGTAGGCATCTGCGGCGTGAGCCGGAAAACTGACCATCGCCACTCCTAGCCAGACGATCGTAAAAAAGACGATGCCTCGAATCCACGAAACTCGATTTAGCATTCAATAACCCTGTGCAAGAAAAAAGCAGTGGTCAGTCAGGACAACCGTTTAGTAGTAGATTTTGCCTCCGCCCCACTTGTCGCCCACTACTTTCGGTTGCAGAAGAATATGACCCGCGATCGCCACAAGATCATCGTTGTTCAAGTTCCGCATTGTGGGGAAGGTGTCTTTGCTCTTGAGGCTGGGGTGCATCTCAGCAATTTCGGTGGTGCCATCGTAGCTGGTGGGGTTTTTCATATAGTCCACCAGAGAGTTGATATTGTTGCGGTTGGGGGTTGCTAGTGACAGTGATTCGGGGTCAAGACCGACGTTAGGGTCAGTTTTGGTGACTCCACCTGCGTGGCACTGAGCGCAGGCATATTGAAACAGACGTTTGCCTTCTTTGACTTGTTTGAGGTTCAAGACAGTGGTGTCGCCGCCCTCATTGAGAGGTACTGTGCGAATAGCTTTATCCAATTCTGCGGCACTGACATCTTGAACAAAAATTTGAAACGCAAAGAATATCGTGGCTACGGCAAGCCAGACGTATCTTTTAAGCATGGTTCTCCTTAAAGGTGGCTCGGTTATCGAAATCACAACACAACAAATGGGTCGATGATGGCGACCTCAGCACTCAAGCGATGGCTGCTGATGGTGAGGATTACCCTCTTTAATACCAATATCATGTTGATGTCCCAATCCTTTGCTAATCTCTGAGATTGATAGTGAGTCGTGGGATCATCGCCTAGAAACTTAATCGGGCGCAATCTTTGTGAGGGCTTTAATGCCCGATCGCTGAACGACATGAGACGTTGCAGAAACGGGCTGATGCAGGCGGATCAGTTGAGCGAGGGTCTTTTTGAGTTGGGTGCGAGAGACGATCGCATCGACTAGCCCATGTTGCAGCAAATATTCAGAAGTCTGAAAGTCGTCGGGGAGTTTTTCTCGCAGCGTTTGCTCAACGACGCGACGACCTGCAAAGGCAATCATGGCTTTAGGTTCTGCCAAAATGATGTCTCCTAGCATCGCAAAACTAGCGGTGACACCGCCAGTGGTGGGATGAGTCAGCACGGGAGTATAGAGGAGACGGTTTTCTTGGTGTCGCTGCAACGCACCAGAGATTTTCGCCATCTGCATTAAACTGAGCATTCCTTCCTGCATTCTGGCTCCACCCGACGCGCAAACAATCACAACCGGGAGACGCTGTTGAGTGGCGCGTTCGATCAGTCGAGTCAGCTTCTCGCCTACAACAGAACCCATGCTGCCGCCCATAAACCGGAAATCCATCACGCCGAGGGCGATCGGAAGTCCTTCAATTTGCCCCAGCCCAGTCTGCACCGCGTCTGTCAGCTGTGTTTTTTCTTGAGTTTCGCGAATATAGTCAACGTATGCTTTGCGAGCACGGAAGTTGAGCGGATCGATCGGCTGCAATCCTTCGTCGATCGCCACCCAGGTATCGGCATCAATCATTTGACGAATTCGTTCGTCGCTAAACACCCGAATGTGATGATCGCACTCTAAACAAACCATCTGATTCGATCGCAAATCTTTGGTATAGGTCAAGGTTCCACAGGCTTCACATTTCGTCCATAGCCCGTCTGCGATTTCTCGCTCTTGTCCTTCTAGGGTAGTGGAACCTGATTTTCGTCGATTTGCAAACCAATCAAATAGTGACATAGCAGAATTTATGTTTTTGAGGAGGAGATAAAGAGTCCGAGCAATCAGGCTGAGAAAGGGAATGAGGAGAGGATTCTCAAAGCGTCGGATCTAGAAAAAGTGCCTGATCGTATTGTTCATCGTTGAGATTTTTCTCACCGGGCTTCTTCGTTTGGACATTGCTGAATGCAGATATGAATCGTTGAGCTGCACTCTTGAAAGCCCTCTAAATCCATCATTCTATGGGACTTTGAAAGTCCGGAAGTGCCCTAGAGTAATGGGTTGCGGGGCGAATTCATAGCATTGTTCAGCAACGCCATCGTTTGAACCAGTTGATCGAACCTCAAATGTCAATGAACCTTCACTGAATCAGCACTCATTATACAAGGTTAGCGTTTCTCATTCTGCTTCAGATTCTGTAGATTCTTCGTCGATCGCGCTCAGCAACAGCCTCGCCGTCCACTGGTCTTGAGACTGCACCTGCAAAGCCGTGGAACTACCGACTCCAAAATAGGAGACTGCGCCGAGATCCAAAATTCTCGCGGGGATGTCGTGTGCCAACAAAACCTGTTCCATTAACTCAGCTTCCCAGCGAGTGGCAGCCGTTTTTATCGTGATCCAATTCACGGCGGTAGGGGCTGAAACATCCCGTAATTTTACTTCGATCATCTCAAGGAATTGTGGGAATTATGAATTCATCACCCGCTCTAAGTCATTTCACATAGACGTTTGTCGTTTTTATGACTATCTCGACTATTGCTCATCTAGTATGTTCTTCTGACTATCGTGCGATCGCAGATGATGCGCTTAAAGATGAGGATAACGCGGCTTGGGTCATGGAGCTTGAGCCGTCTATCAGAGATGCCTGGATTGAGCGAATCGGCTGGATCAGACTCGCTGATCGACTTGCCGAGAATGAATTGCTCGAATCAGCTAGCTCAGAGTTTCAGCGTTTTCATAACAACTGGAAATGGATGATGGCGACGGGTCAAGTGCAGCCCGGTTGCGTTCATCGCAAAGAATTTTATCAGATGCGCGATTGCTGGTTTGGTCAATCTGATCCGGTAAGTCGTCTATCGATTCGGTCATGGGATCGATATCTGACGGCAATTGACACCTATCACCAGGATAGTTTGACGATCAAGCACATGGCTAACTTTGAGACAATGCTCAGAGAGTTAGCGGGGTCATTTTTTCAAGTGCTGCCATTTTTAGAACCTCACCAGTGGCAAGCGGTGGGGTCATTTGGGGCAGTGGATCAGTTTTACAATATTTTGCGCGACCTGCGAGAAGATGCCGAACAGGGAATCTGCTATCTGCCGACTGAATTGCTCGATCGGTTTAAGGTCAGCCGCGCTGAAATTCTAGAGCTGCGAGCCTGTGACAATCCGGGTTATCGCCCGATGATGGAGTTTTGGCTCCACGACTATTTGCCACAGCTAGAGCGAAAGTCCTATCCGTTTATTTTGGCACCTGATTTGCATCCATCTTGGCAAATGTTGCGAGACTGGTCACTCAATCGCTATCAGCGCATTCAGCGAATCTTTCGTCGCTGTGACTACGATTATGTGCAGTTTCCTGAACTCTATTGGCAAGAAGTCAAGCGAGACCTGGTGTTGCTGCTACCGGGCTTATATGGTCAGCAATCGCTAGGTGAACCAGATCAGTCTTTGTCTTATCTGGCTCGAACGAACAAACTATTTCAGATTGCTCAACTCAAAACGACTCCTCAAGTTCGATTCAAGAAAGTGCCTTTTCTCCGGTTTTTCAGATCGCTACAGCAGGTTGGTTAGAGGTTAGTAAAAGCTGCCAGATTTGCGGTGATGCACCGCAGTAACCCCTTTCTGCTCTAAAACTTTGCCACTTTCAACAATTGCATAGAGCAACCAGTGATCGCCACATTCCATTCGGTTCTGCACTGTGCATTCAAGATACGCTAACCCATCTAGTAAGACTGGGCAACCGTTTGCCGCTTCCTCGGTCTCGATTTCAGCAAATCGATCTTCTCCCGGTGCCGCAGGTTTGACAAAGTGCCGTCTCAGGGTTCGCCCTTCTTTGAGAATGTTGAGAACAAATCGATCGCCCGCATGGTCAAGCACACCATCTGCCCGATCTTTGGCGATCGCGACAGTCACCCCTGGTGGACTAAACGTTGCTTGCGACACCCAAGAGGTGAGCACTCCAGTAGCGGTGCCACCCTGTTTAGCCGTGACCACACAGAGAGAACCGACCACTCGCCCCAGGGCTTGCTCAGTGCGATCGCTCTGCCCTGCCGAAGCCACTTGACGCGGTGCCCGCACCTTTTTTGCTCGTTTCAACGCTTGAGCAAACTCGGCACCTGCGGCTTCACACTGTTGCAGCACTTCGTCACTCGGCTTAAACTTGACGCGGATTGAGTCAAACCCAAAGCCATATCCAGCATCTTGCAGTTTGCTTTCGAGGAGGTCGATCGCCTCGCCACTCCAGCCATAGGAGCCAAACACCCCTGCCAGTTTTGTCTTAGAGGCAGTTGAGAGAATTAGCCCCAGTGCGGTTTGAATTTGGGTCGGTGCGTGACCGCCAAGGGTGGGCGACCCGATGATAAAGCCATCACACTGCTCGATTGCTGCCACAATTTCAGACGGGTCAGCAAACTCGCAGTTAATCGACTCGATCGCGACCTCGGCTTGAGTCAGTCCTTTAGCGATCGCTTGCCCTGCGGTGGCGGTGTTGCCATAGGCAGAGGTAAAGAGAATCACGACCGAGAGTTCTTGCGTTTTTTGCTGCTCACACCACTGCCGATAGTCGAGATTAAAGCGGCTCAAACTGTAGCGTACTAAGGGACCGTGACCTACGGCATACATCTTGGCGGGAAAGACAGAGAGTTTGTCGAGGGCAGCTTCGACCTGTCGTGACTGCGACGCATGGAGACAGTCAAAATAGTAGTGACGGTCTTCGTCTAGCTGCTTCCAGCTTTCGTCGAGAATAGGGTCATCGCAAATATGGGCACCAAACAGCTTGTCGGTGTAGAGAATGCGCGTTGCGGGGTCAAAGGTGCAGAGTCCGTCAACCCAGCGAGGAGTCGGGACGAAGGCAAATCGTAGCTCGTGCCCTTTGCCCAGATCGAGAACTTCTTCACCTCGAACGGCATTAATTCGCAGTTCTTGTTCTGGAAAAGCGGCTTTAAGGGCGATCGCAGCAGGTTTTGAACAGACGATCGTCATCTGGGGCGAAAGCTCTATCAATCGCTTGAGGGTAGTTAGCCGATTGGGGTTGACGTGTCCCAAAATTACATAATCTAGCTTTTGAAAATACTGGTGATCGTGCAGTTCTTTGAGAAAAATATCCGTAAACGAGCTACCTGGCGGATCAATGAGCGCCGTTTTTTCGCCTTGAATGAGGTAGGAATTTGCAGTCGTTCCTCGTTGGCGAGAGTATTCAATCTCAAACTTGAGCCGATCCCAGGTGCGCGATCGTAGCACCCGTGTGTCTGCCCCAATTTCCGCAACTTGAACGTCTTTGGGTCTAATGTCAACCATAGGTTTGAAGAGAAAACGTTAGTAGTGGTTGCCAACTTTGCGATGGTGAACGGCAGTCAGGGATTCAGATTTGGCGACTCGTCCAGCGTTGATCGTGCTGTAGACAATCCAGTGATCGCTGCATTCCTTACGACTGACGACTTCGCACTCAATGTATGCCAAAGAGTCCGCCAGGATGGGAGAACCGTTGGTCGCAGGATAGGTTTTTACATCGGCGAAACGATCGGCACCGGGCGCAAATCGCTTGAGGAAGTGCTTCATCAACATTTGATAGTTGCCTTCTTCTAAAACATTGAGCACAAAGCGATCGCCCAAGTGCATGAACGACTCGATCGCGCGATCTTTGGCAACGGCGATCGTGATGCCCAATGGCTCAAAGCTGGCTTGAGACACCCAAGACGCTAACATGGCGCTAGAGATATCGCCCTTTTTAGCCGTGATGATATAAAGCCCACCACTGAGGCGACCGAGCGCTTTATCGAGTTCACCGTCGAGAGACTTCATTTGCTTAACGGTGCGATCACGGGTGAGCCACTGTCCTAAGTCAGTCCCGGCTTCAGCGCAGAGTTGATAGGTTGCCTCGCTGGGCAATTCTTTAATCTGAATGGGCGGAAACGCCTCTGTTAACCCGATTTCCTGAAACTGATTGCGAATGGGATAGACTGACTCATCATCGCCGCCGCCTGCCTCAAACAAGCCGACAGACTGTTTTGCAGTCGTCGCGGCAAAAATTGTGCTGAGTCCAGATTTGGCATTAGCGGCAAAGTCTCCCGATTGGGGCGACATGCCGATCACCAGACCTGTAGAGGTTTCAACGAGTTCTCGCACTTCTTGAGGGTCGGCAACGCGCAGATCTATCATCTCGACCAACACCCCTGTCTTGGTAATGCCGTTGGCGATCGCTTGCACGATTTGGTCACTGTAGCCGTACTCTGCCACGTAGAATATGCCAACGGTTGTCACCGCTTTCGCCTGAGTTTGGCTCCATTCTTGGTAGCGTCCGACGAGTTCTTTGAGATTGTGACGCAGGAGAGGACCGTGACCCGTGGCGATCGTCGTGATTTCGGGCAATGCCGCCATGCGTTTAAGGGCAGCCAGCACCGATCGGGCATTCGGTCCCATCAAACAATCGTAGTAATAGTGATAGTCATGCTCGATTAACTCCAGGTCTTCGTCGTAGGTGTGATCGTCGCAAAAGTGCATCCCAAACGCATCACAGGTGTAGAGCGTTTGAGTCTTATGGTCAAACGTAAAAATAGTGTCGGGCCAATGCAAATTGGGCGCGGCGACAAACTCTAGCTCGTGACCATTGCCTAGATCCAAGCGATCGCCATTCTTGACCACCTGGCGCTTAAATGGCTGATGTACGAGTTCTTCTAAAAATTGAATGGCAACTTTTGCGCCGATTACTGTGATCTCAGGATTGAGTTGCAAAACGTCTTTCACCAATCCACTGTGATCGGGTTCGGTGTGACTAATAATCAGATAATCGATGTCAGCGGGATTAATCAACCCCTGCAGCGCATCGAGATAGAGTTGACGAAACTTTTCGTGGGAGGTATCGACGAGGGCAATTTTTTCGCCCCGAATCAGGAAAGAATTGTAGGTAGTGCCATTCTCTAGCGCAAACTCAATGTCGAAGCGATCGCGATCCCAATCGAGCGATCGTATTGTCGTTGTGTCGGTTACGATATCCACGGTTTGAGTGGTCAGCCGTCGTGAAGGACGACCAGACTGGCTAGCGCTTGCGCGATCAATGAGTGCCACCATGACAGCCTCCTTACAACGTTTTGTAAAATTATGTTTCCCTCTAATTCTAATCTTCTCTTAAGAAACCCTGTTTTGTAAAGTTCCAATAAGTAAAGGTACCTATTAAAAAACTTTATACCTGGAACTTTCTCTATCAAAGCAATAGAAGGTATGGGGAACCCTTTTGGTTTTTGAATGCGATTGAGGGTGGGACGATCGATGAGACGTTTTCGATGTTTGAATGCGATTATTCGATGTTTGAATGCGATTAGAGGATCGGTTGTGGCGCGATCGTTTGGGAGACGTTTCACCGAAACGTCTCTACGGGGTCGGGGTTTGTTGGTTAATTTGGTATGGTTCAAAATTGGTTGGCGCTGAATGTCGGAAATTCTCGGTTGCATTGGGCTTGGATGACCGATGACACGTTGCGACGAAGCTGGAATACACCTCATTGTTCAATAGAAACCATTGAGTTGCTGATTGAGAGTCGGTTCACTTTTGAGGACGTTTCTCCAGCAAATCTACCCACTTGGGAGACGTTACCCCAACTCTGGATCGCGTCAGTGGTGCCCGAACAGGCTCATCTTTGGGAGACTTATCCTCACGCCAAAACGATCGGGCTGGGTCAGATTCCGCTACAAAACACTTACTCTACGTTGGGTGTTGATCGGGCTTTGGCAGTTTGGGGCGCGATCGAAACCTATGGCTCTCCGATTTTAGTGATTGATGGGGGCACGGCCCTGACGTTCACCGGGGCAGATCAGCAGCGATTCATGGGCGGAGCAATCTTACCAGGGTTGCGGCTACAGTTTCAGATGTTGGGGCAAGAAACGTCTGCATTGCCTGTGATTGAGGAGATGACGTTGCCCGATCGCTGGGCAATGACGACGATCGAAGCGATTCAAAGCGGAATTCTACACACGGTTTTGTCTGGCATCCAAAGTTTTATCGAAGATTGGCAAACCCGATTTCCTCGAAGTGCTGTCGTCTTCACTGGAGGCGATGGTTATCTTCTCTGCGGCTATCTTCAGCAGCGATCGCTAGAGTTTGCCAGTCAGATGAGGGTTGACCAGAATTTATGGATTTGGGGACTCCAATCTATTAAAAACTGCTCAGTCTAGCGTGGTTTCTCCCTTAAAGTAGTCTTGCAACTGCTGTCGGTGATCATGAGCTAGCCGACCTTCAGGAATTGAATTGGGGTCAAATGCCTGCACATCAGAGACCTCAAGCGGATCGCAAATCTGCATCGTTCCTTCAACATCAGCCTCGACGACGACACAGATAGAGTGAATGCGTGGGTCACGATCGGGCGCTGAATAAACTCCCACGAGGCGACGAATCTGAGTCACGTTTAGTCCAGTTTCTTCCGTCAATTCTCGCCTTACGGCAGTAGAAATATTTTCGCCCCAATCGACCATGCCGCCTGGTAAACCCCACAGCCCATTGTCGCGACGACGGATCAACACAATGCGACCATCTGGCAAGATGGGGATAATGCTAGTGCCTGTGATGGGATGGCGAAAGATGATCCCTAAAACAGTTTGAGTAAAGTGCCACAACCGATGCATGAATTATAAAGTTACGAAAAATTAGAGAGGCAGAAACGAACCACAGCCCGATCGAGAAACCCACTTTTTCAACCAGCGATGTGATTCATCTTAGAAATCTCAGAGTTTATTCTCAATCAGGATAAATCACTCAAAATTTGGGTTGCGTGAACGTCTGGCTTGACTTTTTTGTAGATTTTCTCGATCGTACCATCCGCACTGACTACAAACGTATTTCTACTGATTCCCAAATATTCTTTGCCCATAAACTTCTTCAAGCCATAGCTCTCATAGGTTTCCGCCACTTTTCCGCCTTCATCACACAGCAACGGGAAGGGCAACTCATATTTCGTCACAAATTTTGCATGAGATTTTGCGTCGTCGGTGCTGATGCCCAATACGATCGCATCTTGCGCCTGATAATCTGCGTAAGCATCTCGAAAACCACAGGCTTCTTTAGTGCATCCCGGTGTGTTGTCACGCGGATAGAAGAAAAGCACGACGCGCTTGCCTCTTAAATCAGAGAGCCGAACCAGATTGCCGTGGGTGTCAGACAAACTAAAATCAGGGGCAGCATCACCCATTTTCAGAGCCATAAAATTTCTAACGGGGTTGAGTAGGCTCATTGTAGATGGTTGGAGATGAGGCTCGATCGCTAGGTCTTGACGCTGTTTGCAGTCGAGTTAGAGAAAGTAGCAGTAAATCTCTTTTCAATGCAAGACACGAACAAACGTAATCGTTTTCTCGGTAATGAACAAGCCAATCCTATAATCACCAACGCGATTATGGGCGATCGCGACGCAGTTCTCAAGATAATCAGATTTTCTCTTCACCCTTCAATCTTGATTCGTTTTTGTGCGTCTTCCAAGGCTTTTTGCACCTGTTCAAATCCGGTGCCACCATAGCTATTACGGGCAGACACCACTTGTTCAGGCACGATCGCATCATAGATATCTGCGTCAAAGGCAGGATGCAGATCTTTCCATTCGTCGAGGGTCAAATCTTTGAGCAGTTTGTTTGCCGCCAAAGACGTTTTGACCACCTTTCCGACCAGACTATAAGCTTCGCGAAACGGCACCCCTTTTTTAGCTAGATAATCTGCCACATCAGTCGCGTTAGAAAAATCTTCGTTTACCGCTTCAGTCAGGCGCGCCTTGCGAAACTCTAGCCCTTCGCTAAACAGAATCGTCATCGCTTCGAGACAAACTTTAACGGTCTTGACTCCATCAAACAACGCCTCTTTGTCTTCTTGCAAATCTTTGTTGTATGCCAGAGGCAGCCCTTTCATCAAGACGAGCATCGCCTGAAGGTGTCCAAAAACTCTGCCTGTTTTGCCGCGCACCAGTTCAGGCACATCGGGATTTTTCTTCTGCGGCATAATGCTCGAACCCGTTGCGCAGCTATCGGTGAGACTGACAAAGCTAAACTCTTGTGATGCCCAGAGAATCACCTCTTCAGACAAGCGGCTGAGATGCACCATAATCAGACTTGCCGCACAGAGAAACTCGATCGCAAAGTCTCGATCGCTGACTCCATCGAGGCTATTGGCATAAACACTGCTGAAATTTAGCCGTTCGGCAGCGAAGTGACGATCGATTGGAAAAGTCGTTCCGGCAAGTGCTCCAGATCCTAGTGGAGAAATATTTACACGCTGATAAATCTCGCCTAAGCGCTGCCAGTCTCGCTGCGTCATCTCAAAATAAGCTAGAAGATGATGTGCCAAACTGATCGGTTGCGCTCGCTGCAAGTGGGTGTAGCCAGGAATCAGCGTCTTCACGTTTTGACTTGCTAAATTCAGCAAGACTTCTTGAAACTGGCGAATCTGCTGGCGGATCTGCTGAATCTGATCGCGTAAATAGAGACGAGTATCGGTGCCGACCTGATCGTTGCGCGATCGAGCCGTGTGCAGCTTTTTGCCCACATCGCCAACCAACTCTGTCAATCGCCGCTCGACTGCAAAATGCACATCCTCCGCATCAGTACCGGGACTGAAGGTGCCCTGACGATAGTCTTGACGAATTTGCTCAAGCCCCCGAACCAGTTGTTCTCCTTCTTCGGGTGAAATGATGCCCGTTTTTGCTAGCATTTCGGCGTGTGCCTGAGAGCCAGTCAAATCGTATTCGATCAGTTCAATATCAAACTTGATGCTGGCGTTAAACTCAGCGATCGCCGGGTGCAAGGCTGATTCAAATCGCTGGCTCCAGGTTTGGGCAGGGTTAGCTTCGGGGGTCTGGTTGGCGTGAGTCAAAAGACATCCTCTCTAGACGGCGATCATAGACACTCGACTATACCAGAGGAGCCGAAACGGATTCTAGCCATCTGAGTTGGTGTGTCAGCGATCGATGAGGAAGCAGCCAATTAGCCGTAAGTAGTCATTGCTCTCACGATGTACCCCAAAATCAGCCCAACCAAAAACGCCCAAACTTGCCCTGTTTTAACAAACTGGCTCCAAGCTTTGCTGACATCGCCGCCCAAGTCGGTTTCTTTAAACTGTTGGGCAAGCACAACCCAATCGTGAGGCAACTGCCAGTGCACAGTTTGCAGCACATCGCTCCAGTGAGTCATGCCAGCGAGCCAGCTTGTCATCTCCTGCATTACGTGAATCATCATATCGATCGTCTCCTCAAGCTGGGTGGTGATTGCTTTGTTTGGGTCTAATGAGCTTTCTTGTACCACAGAACTGAGAAGACGACGTATTTAGTCACGCTAATTGAGCATCGGCATGACGGAGTTGGCGATAATTGCAGCTTGAGTGCGATCGCGCAAATTCAGCCGTCCCAAAATGCTAGCGACGTGATTTTTGACCGTTCCTTCTGAGATTTCGAGTGATCGGGAGATTTCTTTGTTGCTTGAGCCAGACGCAATCAGTCTTAAAACCTGCCGTTCTCTGGTGGTGAGTTTGGTGAATCCGGGTGGGAGAGACGACGATCGACGCTGCGCTGAGTTGAACGCCACGACATTTGAGGTGGCATTGCTGACATAAGAAATGGGCAGTGGAGCCGATTCGTCAAACGTTCCTAAGAGTTTGGATAAAATGCCGGGGCTGAGTTGGGTATAGCCTCTGTGAACCGATCGCACAGCGTCAGCTAATTCATCGGGGCACAAGTCTTTAAGAAGATAGCCCTTTGCCCCAAATCTAAGGGCAGCGGTCACAGATTCTGAGTCATCTAAATCAGTCAAGATCAAAACTTGGGTGTTAGGAAATTGCTGACAGATAGTTTCGGTCGTGGCGATGCCCTCTGTTTTGGCAAAGCAGGGATCAATCAGAACAACGTCTGGATGTAGCTCTTTTACCTGGTCAATAGCGCTTTGTTCTGTATCTGCGTCTCCTACCACTTGCAAATCTTGCTCCTGATTGAGCAAAGCCTTTAAGCCTTCACGAATCAGGTTTTGGTCATCGACGAGTAATACACGAATCATGGCAGATAGCTCCGATCGGGTTTAGCCACGGGTAGTCTTGAGTGGGCAGTCGCTCAAGGCTAATTTCAAGGAACAACCTAGCCCATAGACGATCTCTCATTAGTTTTGTTCCTAGTTGGTTGAAGATTGATAAGTTTTGCTTTAGGATAACGCGGACGGTCGGCTGACTTTAGCCTAGAGTTTGCAGTAACGTATGCTGAAAATTTGGAAGCGCGTAATAGTCGATATGAGTGGGTTAATCAAGCCGATCGAGCAAAACAAAGTCTGGCTATGGCTGGGATTGATGGGGGTATGGATCGGGTCGCTATGCCTGAGGTTTTGGGGGCTAGGACGATTCAACGCTCTCGTTTTTGATGAGGTCTACTACGTCAAGTTCGCCCACAATTACCTGACGCACACGCCATTTTTTGACGGGCATCCACCGCTCAGCAAATATTTGATCGCGATCGGCATTTGGCTGGGCAATCAGCTCCCGATTGGCAAAGATACGGTCAATACGCTAGCCGGATCGTCTCTAAGCACCTGGAGCTATCGCTGGCTCAATGCGCTGACAGGCTCCTTTATTCCGCTCGTGGTAGCGGCGATCGCCTATGAGCTAAGTCGTCGTCGCAGCTATGCCTTGATTGCCGGACTGTTTGCCGCCTCTGATGGACTCTTTCTCGTCGAGTCTCGCTATGCGCTTAATAACGTCTATCTGGTGATCTTTGGGCTGTTGGGGCAGTGGTTTTTTCTGAAAGCACTCAATGCCCCAGGCAAGAAGTGGCTGCTGTGGATGGGGCTTGCGGGACTGTTTTTTGGTGCCTCTGCGTCGATTAAGTGGAATGGTTTGTGGTTTTTGTTGGGCGCATATCTGCTGTGGGGCATTGCCTGGGCGATTCGGCTTGTGAGAATGATCGGGCGATCGTCCCGTTCCCCAGGTGCCACTCCTACACCGCTTTATCGCTTGGCGCGTCTCAATCCATTCTATCTGCTGATTCATTTGGGAGCCATTCCCGCCATTTTCTATCGCCTGATTTGGATTCCGCATCTCAATCTCAGCCGCGACTTTGGGTTCTGGGAAGTGCAAAAACAGATTTTGGCATATCACGAGCGGGTGGGCAGTGGTCCCGCGGTTCACCCCTATTGCTCGACCTGGGTTGGCTGGATCTGGATGCAGCGACCCGTCGCGTATTTTTATCAAGTTGCGAGCAGTTTGACGGCTCCGATTCCTGCAAGTGGCGCTGCTTCAGCCGTCACATCAGGAAGCGTGATCTATGATGTTCATGCGATCGGCAATCCGTTTTTGTGGTGGTTTTCGGCAGGAGCGATCGTCCTTCTGACCTGGATTTTAATCGAGAATTTTAACTCCCTGACTAGCTCTACCGAGACGCTCATTCCGCATCAGCAAATCGGGTTGTTGCCACCCAATGAAGTTTGGATCGGACTATTTCTTGTCGTCAACTACGCCGCCAATCTTTTGCCGTGGGTGCGCGTGACTCGCTGTGTGTTTCTCTACCACTACATGGGGTCTTCGGTGTTTGCGTCGCTGGCGTTGGCTTGGTTGGTCGATCGCTGGTTTCGCAGCAACACGCCTCGACTGAGAAATCTAGCAAAGTGGACAGTCGCGATCGTATTAGTTTCTTTCGTTTTCTGGATGCCCGTCTACTTAGGACTGCCTCTGTTTGAGTGGCAATACAACTTGCGAATGTGGCAGATTCAAATCGGTAATTTTTGGCTACTGCGATGGATTTAGAGCGTGTGTCTTTCGATACACAGCTCTGAGTTAAAATGCTGAACCGATCGCTCCTAACGAAACGATGGTTGCCTTTTGAGCAGGGGTGAGTCCGATCGCATCTGTAATATTCATTCCTTCATAGGGGCGAGGTGCCCTTAGGCATTGCAAACGCTCTCCCGTCGCGAGATCCCAAGATTGAAGCGTTTCGTCTTGACTGCCACTCAGAAGAGTCCGATCGTCGTTGGTGAGGGTGAGCGACCAGACCCAATTCTGATGTCCTTGCAAGATGTGAAGACATTCTCCCGTCGCCATATCCCATACTCGTATCGTAGTGTCAGCGCTGCTGCTGATGAGTCTGCCGCCCTTGTGATCAAATACGATCGAGAGCACTTGATTCGTATGCCCTTGCAGCGTTTTAAGACACTCTCCAGTTTTGACATCCCACAGTTTGATGGTTTGGTCATCGCCACAGCTAGCCAGCGATCGAGCATCAGGACTGAAGACGACCTCCCAAACCCGGTTGGTGTGCGCCTTTAAGGTCTGAAAACACTCCCCGGTCGAGACATTCCAGAGTTTAATAATTTGCTCATAGCCACTGCTGGCAAGCCATTGCCCATCAGGGCTGAAGGCGATCGCTAGCACAGAGCTAGTATGTCCCTGAAACGTTCGCAAACATTCGCCCGTGTGGGCATCCCAGAGTTTCACCGTTTGGTCATAGCTGGCGCTCGCAAGCAAAGTTCCGTCGGGACTAAAGGCAACTGCCCACACCCAACTCGTGTGACCTTGCAGCGTGTTCAGGCATTTCCCGGTGTGGACGTTCCAGATCTTGAGGGTACGATCGAGACTCGCACTCGCCAAAACGGTTCCGTCGGGACTGAAGGCAACTGAGAATACTCGATTTGTGTGTCCGCGCAAGAGTTTGAAGGGTTGAGTCGGCGATTTCAAATCGCCCTGCCATAGCCGAATGGTCTGATCTTCGTGTCCACTGGCAAGCAGGCAGTTGGTTGGATTGAACGCGATCGCATAAATCGAATTACTGTGCCCCTGAACGGTCTTTGCACATTCCCCAGTATAAATATCCCAAAGTCTTGCCGTGTGGTCGTCTCCACCACTGGCAAGCAAGTCTTTTTGAGGATGAAAGCCCACTGACCAAACTCGATTGGTGTGCTTTTGCAGCGTCTTGACACATTCTCCAGTCTGTAAACTCCACAGCTTGATGGTTTGGTCATAGCTGCCGCTTGCCAAAATCTTTCCGTTACGACTGATAGCCACTGACACGATCGCGCCTTGATGTCCGACTAGTGTTTTAAGACAACGTTCGGTACTCAGATCCCACAGCTTGATGGTGCTGTCAAAACTGCCGCTCACAAGTGTTTGACCATCAGAACTGAGGGCAATAGTTTTAATCCATTGTTGATGTCCAACTAGCGTCTTGAAACAGTTCCCTGTGGCGATATCCCACACCTTGATTGCGTTGTCTTCTCCAGCGCTGATTAACGTGCGATCGTGCGGGTGAAAAATCACGCTCCAAACACAAGCCCCATGACCCAAAAACGTTTTCAAACATTGTCCGGTTTCGACATCCCACAGTTTGACCGTTTGATCTTCGCTGCTGCTGACCAATTGTTGTGCGTCTGGGGCAAAGGCGATGTCAGTCACAATGCTGGTGTGCCCGTGCAAAACGTTTCGTGGCTGTCCTGTATGAGTGTCCCACAATCGAATCGTGTGATCTTGCCCACAACTCGCTAAAACCTGATTATCTGAGCTAAAAGCCACTCGCCAAACCCAACTGTTATGACCTTTATAGGCAATCAACTGCTGACCCGTTGTTACACTCCACGCCTGAATGTCACCGTTTGTGTCGCTGGTCGCAAACCGTTGCCCATCGGGGCTAAAGGCAACTGAGGTAATGCCTCCAAACGTGGCGGCAAAACTACAGTTAATGAATTCTGCTTGTGCAAAGTTGACGTAATGTAAGTTAATATCTCGCAAGTCGGCTTGACGAATTTTTAACTGAGAAAAGTCATAGCCCGTTAAGTCAGTTTCAAGCTGACGGAACAAATTGAGAAGATTTCCGCCGCCGTATCCAGATTCAGCCGATTCTTGTAGTTTGACTAGCAGTTGAGTGAGGTGCTGCTCAATCGCCTGGGGCACTCGTAGCGTGATCAACAATCGCTCAATCACAGGTTTGACAATGACGCGAATCTGAGTGTCTCGAATGTAGTCTTTTGCCTGAGCTTTAACGAGCGCATGACTAAGAAGGCGCTGCGGCGATTGAGTGATGATCTCATGGCTCACCTGCTCGATTAAGCGCTCTGTGACATATTCCATCACCACAGGTTGCAGCGTGAACCCGATCGGGCTGCTTTCAATCAGCGATCGCCCGCGCAATGACTCCAGCACTTCGACCAGTTTTGAGCCAGATGACTCCGGCACGATGTCTGCCCGCAATTCTGAAGGCAAAACGGGTTCGCGATGAATGGCTAACCAATCCATCACCTGAGCTTCTAAGTCAGACAAACGAGCAATTTGTTGTGCTAACAAACTACCGATGCTATTAAAGACTACGGTTCCCTGATCTAAAAATTGCCCAATATCACCTGAGAATAAGTCTCGAATCGAGGTCGCTGCAATCTTGAGCGCAAGCGGGTTGCCTCGATAGTGGTCGATCAGTTTTGCAGTGTCAATGGTTGAACTCGTTAAGCCTTTGGCATCTAAAATGTGATGTCCGGCGATCGGATCAACCCCTGCCAAAGACCAAGTACGAATCGGTAACTTGTCGCCCTCAAGGGCGCTGATCTCCTGCGGTTTTTCTCGACTGGTCAACACTACGCAGCTTTGATGGGCGATTTCTCCGACTCGCTTGAGGAGTTCTCCATAATCTTGATAGCCATTGCGATACATTCCCGCTCGTTTGCCGCCTTCTAGCAGGGCATCAAAGTTGTCGAGAATGATCAAACAGCGCGATCGCCGCAGCAACTCAATTAGCTGAGAGATTTTGTTTCCGGTTTCTGGGGGTAAATCTTGGTGAGGTGAGAGAAATTTGATCAGAGCCGTTAACAACTCTGCGATCGCCGGGGCATCTCGGAGCGATCGCCAAATCACATAGTCAAATTCTCCTTGCACCTGCTCTGCTAGCTTGACTGAGAGCGCGGTTTTGCCCATTCCGCCCATGCCCAGCAGCGTCACTAAACGGCAACGGTCTTCAAGAACCCACTGTTGAAGCGTCGTGATTTCTTGAGTGCGACCGTAAAAAATAGAAACGTCGATGGCTTCGCCCCACGAAGTGTTCGCCTCTCCCCAATTAGTGCGATTTTGAGTTTTGAATTTTGAAGTATGGTTGACGGTTTTTTCCTGCCAAACGGCGCGATTCACAATGCCCGTCAAGTTTTGCTTGGTGACTTTTTCACCCAAGGCAACAGAAATCTGCTGCCACAGTTTGGCACCCGTATCTTTGATGTAGCCAGGATCATAGCCAAACTCTCTAGCTATTTTCAGGTAAGATTGCCCTGCCCAAGACTGCTGCAAAACAATCTTCTGAATTTTGGTCAGGTGTCCTTGAGGAAGCAGGCGCTCGATCGCTTGTACGGTCTCGTCGATCGTCATGGCTGAGGTGAATGGCGAGAGGTTGATAATTATATTCACCGAAGAATTGTCGATTCCAGACGAAACCCGGACAAATTTTCAGTAACTTTACAGAGGTCATCTGACTTTTATCTGACCTTTTACCGACCGCCAAGGAAAGGACACGGAGGGTAGAGTTGGTTCTAGATTCACAATATAACGAGGTCACTAAAATGGGACTGTTTGACAAGATCGCTAAAGCTGCAAGCCACAAGATTTCCGATGAAGTATCAGCCGTGGAAGCTACCTTAAATGGAGATCCAGGTCAGTTCATTGCGGAAAATACTCTAGGGATTCTGGATGGCTCTGAGACAGGTAACATTCTGCAACGGGAAGCCGGAGACATTTTTGACTTTGCGATCGATACGGCTCAAGGCGAAGATGTTGGGCTGGAGTATGACCCTGAAGTCATTGGAGAAATTGAAACTGCCCTGCCGGGTGACATTGAAGACGGGTTAGGCACCTTCTTGGACATGTTCTGAACCTTCATAGGGTGTTCTTTTACAGCAATCATCAGTCGATCGCGCTGTAAACAAACAACAAACAGTGCGACTGATTCTCTTCCAATTGGCAATTCACGACAAGCTTGTTCAGAAGTTAGGAGAGAGACATGGCAGCGGACGAATGGCGAATCCGGCAGAACGGAAAAGAAATAGGACCAATCACGGCAGCAAATCTTGTCCAAGCAGTTGCCTCAGGGCAAATAACAAGCAACACGCTGGTTCGGCAAGGTCGTGAACAGTGGGTTGCAGCGAACCAAATTAAAGGACTTTTTGAAAAAGCGGCGCAATTAAAGCAAGCGAAGTCATCTAGTGCTTTAACAGAACTACAGCGGAAACAGCAAAAGCTTGAACAAGTTGTGAATAGTCTTGTTGTCCTAAAGAAACGGGAACAAGAGCTACGACGACGCAGCCAAAATCGGCGGCTCCTGGTCACTGCCATTAGAGGCACCTTCCTGGCAATCTCTCTATTTAGTCGATATGAGGATGTGCTATTCGGGAATGAAGATGAGTTTGACACCTTTGGTCAATCTGACAGCTCCATGGATGACGTTCTGATAGATGAGCTATTTAATGATTTCTTTGAAACTATTAGCTTCATTGATGTGAGCAATGTAAATGTGCTTGTAGAAAGCATCGATGTAACCGGGCTTAGTCTATTTGATCTGGAGGCAACCCAGGTTGAACTAGAAAGTCTTTTAGCAGTTGTGCATTGATTGCATTTAAGGGTGTTTTCGCCTAGCAAACTTCAGTTCTATCTACCCCTCGGAGGTTTAGATGATGAGTAACCCTATCAAGCTAATGGGTGCCGCCTCTTGCGTTGCGATATTACTAGTCTCATGTAGTAGGGTCGGAAAAACTGCAATACAGGAAGTTGAAGAGGGAATCGTCAAAAAGGCGGTTTCTGCCATCGAACATCCGCCTCCAAAACCAGTGCTTCATCCTGAAGCGGGTCAAAGCTTGAAAGCCTTAATTGAAAGATCAGGTGAAAGAGCGAGACAAGCTCAGGCATCCGGAAAAGAAGCTGCATTAGCCGCACTTCAAAGTAATCAGCAGATTTCGGATGATAACCTGTGGAAAGTTGCTTATGACACTGTACTGGATCAGACAGAACGCCTCGCCGTTAAAGCAACCAAACAAGAATTGCGGGAGATGGCATCTATGATCGTGACTGAAGTGAGGCAAAAGAGTCCAGCGCAGAATAACGCCTCAACGACCTCTCAATCTCACTTTGGAACGATTGTTGGTCAGTCAGGGAGTAAAAACGTTCGGACCGGACCTGGAACCGCTTATAGCGTGAGCCAAACGGTTAACGTCGGCGATCGCGTTCAAGTTCTGGGAAAAAGTCAAGATCAGAGTGGATATATCTGGTACAAAGTGTCTTTTCCAAATTCCCGCGATGAAGGTTGGATCGCTGCACAGTTGATCCAGCTTGATTAATTCCTCAAGCGTTGGACTCACAACGACTAAAAATTCAGTTGAGCATCAATTCGCTCTATCCCTATTTGCGAGACAGTATCAGTGCCAGCCACGCTCAATAGGTTTGTAAAAGAGGTATTGCTGAGGCAACATTTTTGTCCATCGGTATTGTTTATACCATTAATTTTCCATAGGGGTTCTGATGAATAGAGATCTTTTTTACAGTTCTGTCCGTAGTGATTTGTTCAATGGCAAGTTGAGTCAACCTCAGGTCGATGGCATAGAAGCGATTCTCAACTTTTGGGAGTCACCACCAGTTGAGCCGACAGGTGAGTTCAAAACCAACTGGGATATCCGTAGTATTAGCTGGCTTGCATACATGCTTGCCACAACATATCACGAGACCGCGTTCACCATGCAGCCCATCTCAGAGTTTGGGGATGACGCGCGCTTTACACGATTGATGGAAGGCGTTCCAGAGTTGGGGAACGACCAGCCAGGCGATGGTGCCAGATTTCACGGGCGCGGTTACGTTCAACTAACAGGACGCAGAAATTACACCGTGATGACTCCGGTTGTGCGTCATTTTTATCCTGGTAGTCCCGATTTCACAGAAGATCCCGAAGCCGTGAAAGATCCCAAGTTTGCAGCAATCATCCTGTTTTATGGGATGTTCCAAGGATCTTTTACAGGTCGTGCCTTAAAGCACTTCATCGGAGATCCAGATAAGGGGCAGAGTGTAGATTTCTTCAATGCAAGGAAGATCATTAATGGACTCGATCGAGCAGAAGATATTCAAAGTTATGCCAAGAAATTCGCCCAAGCTTTAGATCTCGCTGGAACGACGACCGCAACATTAGCAAAGACTACAACAACGGCAAAGACCATTTACGTGAAGCAACCCAATGACCAATTTTGTCAGGCTGCTTGTATTGCTATGGCTTTAGGGACTACAGATGTCCATAGTATTCGTGCTGAATTGGTTGCCAATGGAGTTGCTGGTGATCCTGCTGTGATGGGTGGCTATCTCCGTCCTCGTGCGAAGTCTTACAAGTTCCTCATAGACGGTTCTTTGAACGATGCTAAAAAAGCCCTTGACGAGGGTTGTGTTGTCATCACTCACGGGTGGTTTACGCGATTCGGTCATGTCATTGTCCTGATTGGACATGAAGCTGACCCCGATACATTGTCTTCCCGTTTCATTGTTCATGACCCTTGGGCTGAGTACAATTTTCCGAAGGGTGACCATGATGACGACAAATCTGGCGAGGGTGTTCTCTACTCTAGCTATGGTATGTATGCTACCTGCGTGGCATCTGCCGATTACGATCATTCTCGCGATCTCTACAGCCAGAAAAAGTTAGATATCAATGCCAAGAATGCTTGGCTGCACATCATTAAGAACTAAGTTCTTCTAGTGCCATTCATCAATGATATTTATTGCCGACATCAGTGATATGACAAGCTGAATGTCAGCAGTTAGGAATATTGTCCGCAAAAATTAGATAGAAGGATCGAAAGATGATGAAACCAGTGGCCAGCGGCGTAGAATATGTTTATCCTCCCATCGCCTACTCGGACGGAAGACGTACTATTTGCAAAGTTCCTGTAGGATATGTTCAAACTGCTTTATCTAATTCTGATTATCAAGATTTAAGTAATGAATTTGGATTAGAAATCGCTTTGCTTAAAGCTGTAATAGAAGTCGAATCCGCTGGTTCTGGCTTCTTACTAAAAGAGCTATCTCCAGCACGCCCGAAAATTTTGTTTGAAGCTCACTGGTTTTACAAATTGACTCCTAAGCCAGTATCTAAAAGTCACCCTAATTTATCTTCCCGCGAATGGGATAAAAGTCTTTATATGGGCGGTTCAGCCGAGTGGGACAAGCGGTTACTTAAAGCAATGGAATTTGACGAGATTCAGGCTCTGAAAAGCGCATCCTTTGGCTTGGGACAAGTAATGGGATTCAATTATCCTGCTGCTGGTTGCACTTCAATTCAGCAATTCATTCAAGAGAACTTTGCAGGAGAGTATTGGCAAGCTAGACATATGCTGAATTTTATTGTCAGCAAAGATTTGCTAGACGCTCTGAAAAATAAGGCATGGGATGATTTCGCTTTTGGATACAACGGAAGCGGATATCGTAAAAATCAATACCATATTAAGCTTGCAAATTCTTATGGAAATGCACTGCTTGCGTAACGAAAAGCTTGTTAATTTCACCTTGATAGAAATGTTCCCTATTCAAATCTTGGAGAAAGCAGTGATGGGAGAAAGCACATTCGATCGAGAAACCCTCAGTCAGTTGATTCATGAAGCTTCTTCTCGATACGATAAACTTAGAAAATTGAACCAATCTTTAAGTTTTGGAATCGGCTTACTTGGAATTAGTCTCAGCTTGGGAGCGACTATCTCTGGCATTATCATCGCGAAAGATTCGAGAATAGCAGCTATCTTTGGTGCTTGCGCTGCAACGACTCAGGCAATTCTTTTTGCCTATCCGACAGATAAACGGTCAAGAGCCTATCGTGCCCTCCTTGCCAAAAATGAGAATTTGCGAACTGAGTTAGAAGTGAGACAGCAAACTGATGAAGAACTTCAAGCAATCCTAGAAGAGTTCAAATCGATCAGAGTGCAAGCAGCCTTTGAAGAAGCTACAACAAGAAAGTCGGAAAATCTGCAAGAATCGGAATCAGAAATCAATCTAAAGGAACCTGTACGCCCTCCAAGCGGGTCAACTGCCGCAAGCCAACACCTTGAGTAAGAGGTAATTTCTCTGTTAGCGACATACCTAACTTTCTGAGTTACTTGCTATGAAATATATTTGGATATGATGAATCTTCTCATTGGTTTAGTGGCTTTATTACATATTGGTTTCCTGATCCTGGAAATGTTTCTATGGGCAACTCCAAAGGTTGCAGCAAATTTTGATCTGACTCTAGAGCAAGCCCAACTCATGGCACCCCTAGCTGCCAACATGGGGCTTTATAATGGCTTTTTAGCGCTCGGACTCGTTTGGGGTTTAGTAGCATCTGAAGGAAGTTTTTCGATCAAGTTGTTCTTTCTATCTTGTGCGATCGTTGCAGGCATTTTTGGTGGGTTGACGGTCAAGCGATCGATCTTTTTCTTTCAAGCTGTCCCTGCAAGTCTTGCCCTAGTCTCAGTCTGGTTAGAGAACCATGGGATCGGGCTGCTCTATCTCAAATAATTCTCTCTAGGTCGTTTCATGGCATGATTTCAGAGTTACACCGCTTTTAAAATTAGAGCGATCGCACCTAGCCCCGCCATGAGTGAAACCAACGACACGATTTTTGGCAAAATCATCCGCAAAGAGATTCCTGCCGACATTGTTTATGAAGACAATCTCGCCCTCGCCTTTCGCGACGTGAATCCCCAAGCGCCTACGCATATTTTGGTGATTCCTAAACAAGCGATCGCCAAACTCTCTGACGCAGAATCTACCGACCACGCGTTGATGGGGCATCTGCTGCTCACCGCTAAACGCGTTGCCGAACAGGTCGGATTGACCAATGGCTATCGAGTCGTAATCAACACAGGCGACGACGGCGGACAGACCGTTAATCACCTGCACTTACACATCCTCGGCGGACGATCGCTGACTTGGCCTCCCGGTTAAGCAAACCCCCCTCTTCTTGCGCTAGGATCTTGATAGAATCGGAGGAAAGACAACGGTTTACACACGCCCCCTCGCTCGGTTAATCGAGCATCTTCAACATCTCCCTGGTGTTGGTCCTAAAACAGCTCAACGGCTAGCACTTTATATTCTCAAGCGTCCTGAAGAAGAAGTAAAGGCACTCGCTCAAGCATTGATGGAAGCCAAACTGCAAGTAGGTCTCTGTTCAGTTTGCTTTCATTTGTCGGCTGAACCTGTTTGTGATATTTGCCGCGCTCCTAATCGAGACAGCAGCACGATTTGCGTCGTCGCTGACTCTAGAGACGTGATTGCCTTGGAGAAAACCCGTGAATACCGGGGAAAGTATCACGTTTTGGGTGGATTGATCTCTCCGATCGATGGCATTGGTCCCGATCAGCTCAATATTCACGCGTTGCAGAGGCGCGTCAGCCAGCAGAAAATTGATGAGGTGATTCTCGCGATCAGTCCCACGGTTGAAGGTGAGACGACGACTCTGTTTGTGGGTCATCTGCTCAAGCCGTTTACACGGGTGACTCGGATTGCCTTTGGTCTGCCGATGGGCGGTGACTTAGAATATGCTGATGAGTTGACGCTGGCACGCGCCCTTGAGGGCAGACGAGATCTAGAGTTTGGCAGTCGCTAAACCCCATCGTTTGCCATACTAAAATCACCCCCATTGTGAGTGACCCGATGTTTGGTACGTTTCAACAAAGCAGCCTGCGGATTGAAGTCAACGCATCTGAAGCAGCGCTTCGCAAAAGTCTCGCCAGTCCTGCCCAGTTTTCTAAGTGGATTTGGTTTGAGCGATTTTCAGATGGGTTGCCCGATATAGTGCATCCTGGTTTAACGTTTACGAGTTGGGCAGGTGCGATCGCAATTCAACACCAAGTCGAGATTGCAGAGCCTAATCGGGTACGATTTTTGCTTAGCCAAAGCATTGATGGCTTTCACGAATGGGCGTGGGGTGAAGGATGGGTGCAGTCGCGCATTGAAGGCATCTCAGTCTTGCCAATTCGGTTGGGGCAAACCATCACTCTATTGAGTCTTAAACAATTTCTCACCACATCCCTGTAGAGACATTTTGCTGGAACGTCTACCAGAAAACTATGTCCTCCTAACGGAATATGCCTATCCTGGTTCCTATAACCCATGTCAAAAGGGCTAGGACGGATTGTGAAGTGGCATTTGTCAATCGTCTACCTACAGATAGATGATGGCTGATCACTTAAACTGTTTCGCTCATCAAAGTAGTTTTGTCGGATCTGTTGATGCTGAAGCACTCTGTTAGGCTAATGAGCGTGTTGGGAACCATCGCCGCGCTTACAATTCCTCAAATAGGACTAGCGATCGAGCCTATACAAATTCAGTCTCTCAATTCTTCTCAAACCCAGCCTGTTGCTCAGACTTTGCGGTTGGAGATTCGTCTCAGCAAGCGCCAGGTCACGCTTTATCAAGGAAAGATCAGAGTCAAGACTTATCCCGTCGCTGTAGGTCGTCCCGGATGGGAAACGCCAACGGGTGACTTTCGAGTCAGGCAAAAAATCAGAAATCCGGTTTGGATACACCCATTTACAGGTGAAGAAGTTGCGGGTAAAGACCCTGAAAATCCGTTAGGTGGCTATTGGCTTGAGTTTTGGACAGATGGCAAAAACTCGATCGGGTTCCACGGCACGCCCACGCCACTATCGGTTGGAAAGGCAGCGTCTCATGGCTGTGTTCGGATGTATGTCAAAGATGTCGCCGAGCTATTTGAGAAGATTCCTGTCGGGACGGTCGTTAAGGTTGTGAAGTAACGGCAGTTTTGAACCTGACTCTTTAGAAGAAAGTGATCTATATCCCTAGGGAGAGTATTGATAACCTACGAATCTTTACACTTCGGGCTAGTGGCAATGATCTCAACTCAGATTATTTGTGCAGTAGCAAGCCGTCATTTCGGCTCTTAAACGGCAGCCTCTAGGGTTGCAGATCATAAACAGTAAGGAGATAAACATGAACGGAATTAACAGACGCGCTATCGCTAAACTCGCGGGAACTTTAGGACTTGCAGGTGCAAGCTCTTTGCTCGCATTTCCCGCTTTCTCAGCTAGTCCTTCTCTCTCAAAAGTTAATCCTAATCCTACGATTTTTAGCGAAGCCCCCTACAACCGCATTGCTCAAGCTAGCGGTAGTGGCGCAACCACAAACCTAGATAGAAACGGTACACCGGGCGGAGCAGGTAGCGCAGCCCCTAGCGGAACTCCGACCAATCCGTCTGGTGCTCCAACGGCTGAGCCGTCTAATGTTGGACCGACTCAAAACCGATCAACCACTCCCGGTAGCTCGAATGGCTCATCTTCACCGAGTGCAGCCCCGAGTGGAACTCCGACCAATCCGTCTGCGGCTCCGAGCGGCTCTGGCGGTTCTGGCGCTGACGTGGTAGTTCCGTCGTCTGGCGGCTCCTCTATGCCCGGTGGAATGAGTATGCCTACCCCAGCTCAGGGTGGCTCTATTTCCCCGGCTGGCGGCAATCCTACCGATTCGACAACGACTCCCAGCAGCATCCCTGGCACCCCTGGCAACATGACCACGCCATCGACGACAACTCCTGGCAGCACGACCATGCCGTCTTCGACTCCTGACAGCACGACGACGACACCGTCTTCGACTCCTGATAGCACAACGACCACTCCTGACAGCACAACGACCACTCCTGACAGCACAACGACGACACCATCTTCAACCCCTCGCCGTGGAAATGGTGGAGTTCGTGCTCTTTGGTAATGGACAATTGAGTTAGATAACGAGTAAATAGAGGGACGCGATCAAGCCGCGTCCCTTTAAAGTTTCAAGAGTTTTTTCATGCACCCTCAACCCATTCCTCCACAGCCCGGTCAAGAATCTGTTTGGGAGTATCCCCGTCCGCCTCGGTTAGAGATGACTGAGAAGCCCATTCAGGTTGTGTTTAATGGCGAGGTGATTGCCGATACACGACAGGCGATGCGGGTCTTAGAAACGAGCCATCCTCCGGTTTATTACATTCCACCTGACGACATTCAGATGCAGTATTTGATTGCGTCTCCTCGATCGACCTACTGTGAGTGGAAGGGTTCGGGGAGCTATTACACGGTGGCTGTGGGTGACAAGCAGGCGACAAACGTTGCCTGGTACTACGCTAACCCGACTCCTGAGTTTGCGGCGCTCAAGAACCACATCGCGTTTTATGCGGCTGCGATGGATGCTTGCTATGTCGATGGTGAAAAGGTGACCCCGCAACCGGGAAACTTTTATGGTGGCTGGGTGACGAGCGATATTGTGGGTCCCTTTAAAGGTGAGCCTGACTCATGGGGTTGGTAAGAGCCAAATTAATTCTGGCGTTGCTAGCTCTAAGTAGGAATTTCTGCAAACTCCGTTCGCGTAGTTTGTGTCGAGGGTCATAGCTGCGATCGCGGATGTCACGCGAGAGGTTCAGACACTCACGCACGAGTTTGAGAGGGTCATAGACGAGGTTCAAATACTCACACGCGACTCTCAGACACTCACGCACGAGGTTCAGACACTCACGCACGAGTTTGAGAAGGTCGTGAACGAGTTTGAGAGGGTCGTGAACGAGTTGTAAAGACTCACGCACGAGTTCGAGAGAGTCGCACAGAACGTTCAAAGAGTCGCGCACGAGTTTGAGAGAGTCATGAACAACTTTGAGATTGCCGCTGACTTGCCTCTTCGATAGATCTCGGTGGAATTTGAATTGTTAGGCGATGTGCAACTTCTCTCAAATGCTTGAGAATACAGCCCTCACCCTAGCTTCTCCACGATGTCGAGCATCCAAGGGCTGGCGGTCTATCTCTCTAGTCTTAAGATACAAGGGTTGGGATGAGGGCAAATTAGTTGCACATCACCTATTGTTCTAGGGGACTTTTTGACGCTGCGATCGAAACAAGCCATTTCCATGAAATCCACACAACTTAGAGTGGTCGCAACCCTTGAGCAACGCCTTAATTCTCCTGAGAGTTTTCGCGTTTGCGTTCTTGCAGCCGGAGCAAAATTCCAGCGTGAACGTCTTTGGTGATTGGGTAGAAGTAAGCTAACACCAAGCCGATGATCAAAATTATGAGCGGAGCGGGACCGACTAAAAGCCGAATTGCCCACAGTGCAGAAGCGGGTTGAATGGGTTCTGCTTGACCTGCGGTGGTTGACAAAAAGCCTGCTTGGTTTAGCACTTGACCCACGAGAAAAAGCCCGATCGCCAGTGCTATTTTTTGCAACAGCACCATAAATGCATAAAATACTCCTTCGCGGCGTTGCCCAGTTTGCAACTCGTCTAACTCAATCACATCAGGAATCATCGACCAGGGAATCAGATAAGCGGTCGAGACCCCAAACCCTGCCATCACAGCCAAGACATAAAGTAACCACCAAGGCTGTTCGGGCTGTAGCATAAATAGTCCGATTTCAGCAATGATCCAAACGGTCATGCCCATAAAGTAAACCGCTTTTTTGCCAACTCGTTTGCTAACCTCAGTCCAGACAAACAGCATGACAAATGATGTCACCTGAACCGCAATAATCACCTTAATAAAGTCATCGGTGGTTAGCCCCATCCAGTTTGTAACAAAGTAGGGAATCACCGATACCGTGTTTTGTACTGCAAGCCACGAACACAGATAAATCCCAATCACATACAAAAATGGTCGGTTGCTGAAGACGATTTTAAGCTGTTCAATAAATGGAATCGGCACCTCGTTACTCGTTTCTTGACGTAGGCGCTCTGTCTCTTTAACTCGCTTGCGAGTGCCCCAAACGCACCAAAACAAAGGCGGGACACAAATTACAGCAAACACTGCTCCCATGACTAGGTACTTCTGGGTAGGATTGTCTTTTAGTAATGGAAGAGCGAAGATAGCTTGTGCCATGAGAAGCGACAGAATGCTGCCACCAATCGAAAACCCAAATCGGAAGCTGGTGAGGCTAGTGCGTTCGTCATAGTCTTTGGTGAGTTCGGGGGTGAGCGCTGTGTAGGGTAGGTTGACGATGGTGTAGAAGCTATTGAAGAAAATACCAATCACCACATAATATCCAAATAGCTCCCACTGGTTAGTAGCTGGGTCGCTGCTAAATGAGGGCACTAACCACTGTAGAAAGAAGAAAATTCCGAAAGGGATTGCGCCAAACATCATCCAGGGATGACGGCGACCCCAACGGCTGCGAGTCTGATCGCTCATCTTCCCTACGATCGGGTCATTAATTGCATCCCAAATTTTGCCAATCATCAGAATGCTACCTGCTATTCCAGGGTTTAGCCCTGCGACGTTGGTAAAGAAGATGAGTAAGAATACAGATAGGATGTTTGCGGTGATAGCAGGTCCGAGATCGCCTGCACCGTATGCCAACTTGGTACTTAAATTGAGTTTTCCTGACATCTCGGCAGGTCGATCAGCAGAATTATTCATAAGGACAGCGTAGAAACCGGGTCATCAGTTGTATTATTCTCATCATCTTTGGTGTGCGATCGTTCACATCGTGCCAAATCTTTAACCGACTTAACACGCCCTCCCATGTCAGATCTTCATGTATCTTGGTCAGATTATCACCGTACGATCGAGCACCTAGCCGCTCAAGTTTACAAGTCTAGTTGGGAATTTAATCAAATTGTTTGTCTCGCCAAAGGGGGCTTGCGGGTTGGCGATATCTTGGCTCGCATTTATGATGCGCCCCTTGCAATTTTGGCGACTTCTTCATATCGAAGTGGCAAGAGTCGCAGCAGTTTAGTCTTTTCACGCGACTTGACGATGACGACTCCTAATCTTGGTAGTCATGTACTGTTGGTTGATGATTTGGTCGATTCAGGGGTGACGCTGCAAAAGTCGATTCCCTGGCTTGAGCATCACTATGGCTTCTATATCGAAGAGGTGCGGACGGCGGTGCTGTGGTACAAAGCCTGTTCGGTGATTAAGCCCGATTATTATGTCGATTATTTGCCTGATAATCCCTGGATTCATCAGCCGTTTGAGCGCTATGAAGATATGAACCCAGCCGATTTAGTCAGCGAAGTAGGAGCCAGAACACGAGATTAGATGACGAAACCGCCCAAAAATAAGACCCCCGTAGAGACGTTCCGGTGGAACGTCTCCCGACGATCGTGGTTCAACAAACGATTCATGTTATTCGCATAATTTATGCAATTTGGCGATCGTCGAGTTGACCCGATATGGGGTTGGGAGACGTTCCACCGAAACGTCTCTACCGACGATCGTGCCTCAACGCATGATTAATTTGGCGATCGTCGGGTTGACCCAATATGGGGTTGGGAGACGTTCCACCGAAACGTCTCTACCGATAATCTGGGGTTTGGATGTCTAGAATTCGGGCTTCTGGACGCAGGAATCGATCGAGCTGCGATTCAAAAAAGGCGCGATTTGCCTGCAAATGATTTGGGTTCGGGTCATCTAAGGGATAGAGCAACGCTGATCGCAGAGCCTGAATCACAGCAGATGTAACGCAATACATCGATCGCTGGAAGCTAACGATTAACTGAATCAACATGTCGTCTTCACCCCGGCAATGCTGCCGATAATAATCCACTAGATATTGCGGCAAGAAGTGCAGCATATCTTGCGCTAGCAGGGTGGGTGGAATGCCAGCCGTTCCGACGGGGAATTTGTCTGCATACAACACGCCATAGTGGAAGTCTTTCTGATCGGCAGGAACCTGTCCGGCTTGAGCGTTATAAGACTTGGTGCCTCGAAACGGAGACGTACGATAAAACACGGCTTCGACATAGGGAAGTGCCGCCTCATAAAGCCAGGTAAAGCCCTTAGACTTGGGAATAATTTCGTAGCATTCGCCGCGGATATAGACGTGGTGATAGATGGGACGACCCGCGATCGCAAAGATGCCATTCACTAAAAAGTCCATGGCTTGAGGCACACTGGTCATCTTGCCTTCATCGTAAAGATCGGACATCTCGAAAAACACAGGAGCCATCACTTCCCAAAACAGCCCCAAGTTGGCGTAGTAAGACGATTGGCGACACTGTTCTAAAAACAGATCAGGAAACGCTTTGTGTAGTGCCAGCATTGCTGGATTGCCCTTGAAATAGGCTTTGATGGCTCGATCGGCGTTTGCCTTGTATTCATCGCTGTCTAAAAACGGATCGAACTGGTTGACAGGCACATACATACCGCGATGCCAGAGCATTGACCGCATACACTCTTCGGCAAATTCCATATTGATTCGATCGTGCCAGAGATGATGCGCCAAGCGGGGAAGTTTCATCTTCAGTTCCCCTTTGCTCATAAACTCCCGCAGTTCGGGGTGGGCATCGGCTTGTCCGCGCCAGATTCGCAGATCTGCGTCGTCTCCGGCGTAGTGGTTGTGCCGATCCATATACTCATCTGAGATGAAGTATTTGAAAAATGGAAGCGGATTTAAAAAAACTTGCTCACCGATGTAGAGCAAATCTCGCCAATAGAAGTCCATCGGGACGGCATAGGCTTTATACAACCCGATGATCTGCATCAAGTTTTCTGGCGTGTCAGGCAGCATTGCTCCCCCGGCTTCGAGGCGATGAATGATGTCTGCAAATTTGTGCTGCGAGGGCGGAAGTTTAGTGCGATTGGCAGTTACGTTCATAAGATTTTTTAATGGATGAAAGGGTGGTTAGGGAACGTGAATAAAATGACTTCGACGATCGCATCTTGGATTGCTCTCTCCCGCAGAAGAGGGGAGTTAGAAATCTTGTTCCCTCTCCTGCGGGAGAGGGCTAGGGTGAGGGCAAATTTCAGCGTATACCTGGATTTAGCAACGCCGCGTCAGTGAGAGGCACGATCGGATTCATTGCCAGTTGACGAGACTCATAAACCGGAGTCGCTGCAACCAGAGCTTTGGTCGTCGATTCACTCCAGCGCACCAGCCAAGTTGGTTGCACACCGAGCCAGATAATCAGACCTGTGAGGGCGATCGCGGGTAACTGTTCTAACCCAGTCACCCTCGGATAATAGGCAGTCTTAGTGTCCAGCTTGCCGAAACAGGTTCGGTTCAGCAAAATCACGAAGTAAACGGCGGTTAGTGCAGTTCCGACAATGCACAACAGCGTCGGGATTGGAAATGCGGCAAAGCTGCCTTGAAACACCAGAAACTCTGAGATAAACCCTGCCATACCGGGAATTCCAGCACTACCCATGCCTGCGAGAATTAGCAGTGCGCTGATCGTCGGCAACCCGCGAATCGGATTAAGCAACCCATTGAGCACATCTAAATCGCGAGTGCCAACTTTTGCCTCGATCACGCCGACGAGATAGAATAGCAGCGCCAAGATTAACCCATGACTCACCATCTGAGAGACGGCACCGACTAATGCCAAAGGCGTTAAGGCGATCGTGCCCAACAGCACATAGCCCATGTGTCCGATCGAGCTATAAGCCACCATGCGCTTGATGTCTTTTTGAGCGATCGCCGCAAATGCACCATACATAACGCTGATAGCTGCGACGATCGACAGCCCCGGTGTAACCAGTGACCAAGTTTCGGGAAACAGTCCTAAACAGAATCGCACTAAGCCATAGGTGCCCAGCTTGGCTAAAACGCCGCCCAGCAAAATCGCCGTCGGAGTCGAGGCTTCGACATAGGCATCGGGAAGCCAGGTGTGTAGGGGCACCAGCGGAATTTTGATGCCAAACCCGACAATCATTAGCGTCAGCAAGATTAATTGGGTGCGCTGAGAAAGCCCTGCGGTGGCGATCGCCGAATAGTCAAAGCTAGACGCATGGGTCAGCCAATTCATCGCCAGAAACGCCGCCAAAATCAGAATTCCAGAAACGGCGGTATAAAGCAGAAACTTGATGGCAGCATAATCGCGTTTCTCGCTGCCCCAAATGGAGATCAGCAGGTAAAACGGAATCAACTCCACTTCGTAGAATAGGAAGAACAACAGTAAGTTTTGTGCGAGTAATGCACCTGCCATCCCGCCGCTAATCAGCAATACTAACGAATAAAATAGCCGGGGGCGCTTCAGGGGCGTTGACTTGGGAGATTGCGGATCGCTGCTAAAAATTACTAAGAACGTTAACAGATTCGTCAATGCCACCAACGGCAGTGATAAACCATCGACTCCCAAACTGTAGCTCAATCCCAACGTCGGAATCCAGGGCAGATATTCTGACATCTGTAGCCCAGGAGACACGAGATTAAATTGAGTCAGAAGATAGATCGTCCAGAGTAAGAGAATGGTAGAGACAGCGATCGCGCCTATTCGCGCCCGACTTGCAGAAATAGTACCGGGAAGAAAGCCGATCAACGCCGCCCCAATGACGGGCAACCAAATTAATGCGCTCAGCATAGTGATGTCTAATCCTTTAGCCTAGAGATTGCTGATGAAATACGCTGGCAGTCATCACTAACACCATGTGCGAGAGCGAAGACCAACACAAAAAGACACCCAGAACAGTCACCCCAATTAAAATCGTCAACGCATAAAACTGCGATTGTCCAGACGTGCTGTATTTGAGGCTTTGACCACTAAATAGAGTTGCGAAACCGAATAGATTAACGACTCCATCCACAAGATAGCGATCGATCCAGGAAGTCAGTTGAGAAATTACAGCAACGCCAAGCACAATGCTGTTGCGATAAAGATTTGGTGTATAGAAGTCATAGGCGACTAAATCTTGCAACGCTTTAATCGGAAACTGTACAGGCTTCTGAATGTAGTTGCCCAAGTAAATCACAGCGCTGAGACTAATCCCAAAAATGCTTGACCAAATCAGCAAAAGTGCCATCGAGGTATTGAGCGTTGCCCAGCTCGGCAGCAGCGACAGAGATTGCAAAATCAGCGGCAGATGCAGCGTGAATGCAGACAGAATGATCATCGGCAGTGCCATAGGCCAATGCACTTCGGGCGATCGCTCAGTCATCTGTTTAGGGTTGCCCCCAAACACGAGACTAAAGGCGCGAGTCAAGCCAAAGGCGGTGAGGGCATTCGTAATCAACAGCACCCCTACTAGCCAGGGATGCCCAGAGTCTTCTAGCCCATCGGCGAGTTTAAGCATTGACCAAAAGCTACCGAATGGCGGCAATGCGATTAGTCCTAATGTCGCTACGATTAATGCCAAGCCCGACACGGGGCGACGCGACCACAAGCCGCCGAGTTGCGTCAAATCTTGGGTGATAGCGTTCCACACAATGGCACCGCTGCTCATCATCATCAACGCCATTGACAACGCATGAGTTAACACGATCAGTAATGCGGCTTCGGTCTGTTGCGTTCCCACAGCGATGAACACAACACCCATATAAGCAGTCACCAGATAGGAAAACGCTCGTTTGATATCGATTTGAGCGAGTGCAATGAGTGAGCCTCCGATCGCCGATATCGCTCCCACCCCAATCATCGTAGACTGCACCACAGGCGATAGTGACAGCACAGGTTCTAGCTTGACCAGCACCCAGGCACCCGTGGCTACGACGACTGAATTTCGCAAAATTGAAGCCGGAACAGGACCCTCCATCGCTTCATCGAGCCACAGGTGCAAGGGAAACTGAGCGCACTTGCCCATCGGACCCGCGATGAGCGCTAATCCAATCAGGGTGATCACGCTCGGATCGACGTTTGCTGTTTTCGCCCAGTCTGCTAATTCTGAGAAGTTCCAGGTGCCTGCGATCGGCAACAGCGCAATCACGCCCATCAGCAGAAATAGGTCGCCAAGTCGCTTGGTGAGAAACGCATCTCGCGCACCCGTTACCACGAGCGATTGATTAAACCAAATGCCGACAATCAGATAAGTGCCAAGGGTGAGAATTTCGAGAATGATGTAGCTAAAAAACAGCGAATTGCACAGCGCGAGAGCCGTCATTCCCGCCTCAAACACTGCCATGAGCGAGTAGAGCCGTCCCCACCCCCAATCCATTTCCATGTACCCGATCGCGAAGATTTGCGCCAACAAATTCAGCCCAGTCACCACGACGATCACCCCGATCGTCATAGAAGACACCTCAATCGGAATCGTTAAATCTAACCCTGCAACTTGCAGCCAGGGAATCGAGAACTGTTGAGCAGGTTGGTTCCAAACTGCAGACAACGAGATCGTTGCATGAACAAAGGATAGAAAGGTCATAACGGCGTTGACATAGCCCGCAGGGCGAGGACCTGTGCGGCGAGTAATGCCAGGAAACCAAAGGGCAGATAGGGCTGCCCCTAAAAGTGAGTAGCAAGGAATTAACCAGACGGACTGGAGGAGCAGTTGAGCCATCGCAATCATCTCGGAATAGGGGTCTGGAGGAAGGTAAGTTCGTGATTTAGAGCGCCTGCAAGTCGATTCTGAGACCGAAGATCGAGACAGCACCAATAATTTCTTAAGATTCGCAAGTAACTATAATTTCTATCACATTCCCAAGTGGAATAGAGTCATCCTTATTGATAGAACCCCCTGAATTTTTTGATGGATTGGATAGATAGATTCAAGTCAATAAATGGATGCTAATGTATAGCATTTGTGGACTTTATAGCGGATTAAATTGATCGTTAACATCGATTAATATCTATAAAAAGGTAGTCAGTACAAGTAGCAAATGATACATTAGCGAAGCGCTTGTATGACTATTTTTGTCCATTAACAATTGCTGACTGTAATACAAATTCTTAAAAATTACGACTTTCAACAATTATTTCTATAGTATTTCGATATCTCTGTAGGAATTCCGCTTCAAGTCTTCGCTTCGATCGCTCGACCTGCCTTTGGTTGAAAGAGCATCTAACACCTTGCTGACCTCAATCAGACAGAGAGAGTGGCTCATTCAAACTACCCCTTTATCAGGAGGGTCTGATGAAAGCTTTATTGCTTTGGGCACTAATGCCCAACTCGTTTTGGTCTTATCAAGAAACTTTAGATCTGGCAGGATTGCGATCAACTAACCCACCTTTGGGATTAATCACAGTAGCTGCTATGTTGCCCAGCGATTGGGAAATTAGGTTTGTCGATCGTAACGTCCGATTTGAAACCGATGCCGACTGGGAGTGGTGCGATATCGTAATCCTCTCGTCAATGATTATTCAAAAGAAGGATTTTCAATCGCTGATTCGCAAAGGAGTTGCGTTAGGTAAAAAAGTTGCTGTCGGCGGACCCTATCCCACCTCTGTACCGGACGTTGCTCTAGAAGCAGGTGCTCACTACTTAATCTTAGATGAGGGAGAATATACGATTCCTCTATTTTTAGAGGCTCTTGGGCGGGGTGAGACATCGGGAATCTTTCGGTCAGAAGAAAAACCTGACGTGACTCAAACTCCTGTTGCGCGGTTTGATTTGTTGGAACTTGATGCTTACTTAGCCATCACAGTGCAGTTCTCGCGAGGCTGTCCGTTTCAGTGTGAATTTTGCGACATTATTAATCTCTACGGTCGCAAGCCTCGCACCAAAACACCAGAACAAATGCTGGCTGAGTTTGAGGTGATCTATCAGTTAGGATGGCGACGCTATGTGTTTGTCGTCGATGATAATTTCATTGGCAATAAACGCAACGCCAAGATTTTTCTTGAGGCGCTGATTCCGTGGATGGAGTCACACAATTATCCGTTTATTCTGCTGACTGAGGCATCGCTAAACCTAGCAGAGGATATGGAATTTGTTGATTTAATGGTGAAAGCTGGATTTACGACGGTCTTTATGGGTATCGAGACTCCTGATACTGATAGTTTGATCGGCATCAACAAGATGCAAAACACGCGGCGATCGCTGATCGAGTCTTGCAACAAAATCACCCAAGCCGGACTGCAAATCATGTCGGGCTTTATTATGGGCTTCGATCACGAGCGTCCGGGAGCAGGGCAGCGCATTCAATCCTTCGTTGAAGAGACAGGCATTCCACAGGCACAGTTTGGCTTACTGCAAGCCCTACAAAACACTGCTATGTGGAAACGACTTGAACATGAAGACCGATTGCTTGGCGGTTCAGGCACCTTTCATTCAGGCGTGTTGATGAATTTTGTGCCAACTCGACCCGTTGAAGAGATTACTGAAGAATTTATTGAGGCATTCTGGGCAATTTATGAACCGATGCCCTATCTCAAACGCACGTTTCGCCACTTTATGATGATGAAAAATTGGCGTGGAACCACCGATCGTCGCCTCACCTTAACTGACTTGAGATTATTGTTAGCCGTTTGCTGGCGACAGGGTGTTGTGCGATCGACGCGCTTCCAGTTTTGGCAGCAACTGATCCCGATCGTGCGTCACAAACCAAAATTGGTCTACGACTATTTTTTGGTGTTGGGCGCAGGAGAGCATTTTTTCAGCTACCGTCATCAGGTCAGAGCGCAGCTACAGCAGCAGCTAGCCAGTCTGAAGGAGCAGAAAGCAGAGATGTCAATTGCCGTGCCTGTGCCGGAGTTAATCACATAAAGAGTTGGCAACGGATTCGATCATTGGGTAACGGATGGGCGACTGGCTCAAGCTAGGTTCTTTGAAGCGTTGCGACTGGTGTTCACAACGCTTCAGGAATTTTCTAAACGTCGCAAACTTGAACATTGGACAATCGCGAATCGATCAATCGATCCATCCAGCCTTCGAGATATTTGCGGTTTATCTGCTGTTCTTGAAGGTCAGTCGTCTCTGATGAGTGAGGCATCAGTCCCAACATCGCAGCCGTGGTCACGCAAAACATCGACTTCTGAAAACTGACGCAGATTCTTACCCGCAAGTCTTCTTCGCCCCGCCGCGATCGCTGATAAAACTTATACAAATAAGGCGGTAGGTCATGGCGTAAATCTTGCATCAACAGCGTGGGCGGAATGCCTGCGCCACCGATAGGGAGAGGATCTGCATACAGCGCGCCATAATTAAACCGCTCTTGATCAGACGAAATTTGACGAGCTTGAGCGTTGTAAGAAACGGTTCCCATAAAGGGGAACGATCGAAAAAACACCGCATCGATATAAGGAACGCCCGTATCCATCAAAAACGTCAGCCCTGCGGATTTAGGAATAATGTCATAGGAGCGATCGCCAACTTTCACCGCATAGGTAATTGGCTCATTGGCAGCAGCCACCAGCGCAGCTTGAATAAATGCAACCACATTGGGGATCGATTGAATCTTGCCTGCATCGTAAACGTCAGACAAATCCAAAAACATTTTGCTCATGATCTTCCAAAACTGACCCAGCGCACTGTAGTAGCACAACTGGCGCACCTGTTCGGGCAAGAAGTTAGGAAAGACTTTTGAAAGCCCTTTAATCGGCAGATTATTTTTTAGTTTCGCACTGGTCACAGTTTGCACGAGTTCTAAAAACTCTGGAGAATCAAGATACGTGTCCAATCCGCCGCCCCCATGCCAGAACATAGCTTTCATGCAATATTCAGCAAACTCATAGTTATAGCGATCGTGCCACCAATGCTTCAGCAATTTGCCTGTTGAGACATCCCCATTAAAGTATTTAAAGAACGGGAACAACTCTAAAAACTGATGTTCTGCAATATAAATGAGATTGCGCCAATAAGCATCTAGCACAACGCCATAGCTCTTGAGAATGCCAACCACTTCGATCACGTTGTCTTGCGAGTCAGGCAGCAGTGCCCCGCCAGATTCTAAGCGATCGATGATGTCAGCTAACGGATGATTTGAAGGCTTGAGAGGAGTGCTAACCATAAGCGTCTAGAAAGATCAGAAAGGAATTAATTGTGAGTCGCAAGGTGCTCATTCGCGAGAATCTGAGACGGACTTGGAGATTTTAAGATGGCAGCAATGGTCGGAAAATCAGTCACCATCGCGGTCGTCGTCGTTTCTGTCCAGCGCACTATCCAGCTAGGTTGAAGACCTAAAATCACGATCAAAACCGCAAGGACAAATCCTGGTGCCCGTTCTGACCAAGGCACTTGTGGAAGATTGGCAAACTGATCGGGGAGACGACCAAAAAATGTTCGGTTGACTAACAGCAGGAAATAGACTGCCGTGAGTCCCGTTCCAATCATTGACAATAAGGTCTGAATCGGAAACACCGGAAAACTGCCTCTGAAAATCAGAAACTCTGAAATAAAGCCAACCATGCCAGGAATTCCGGCACTTGCCATCACACCTACCACCATTAAGCTACCAATAATTGGCAATCCTCGTTCTGGGTTGAGCAATCCTCTCAAGACGGTGATATCGCGAGTTCCTGTTTTCTGATAGACCACGCCAACTAGGGCAAACAACATTGCCGAAATCAGACCGTGACTCACCATTTGAAACACGGTTCCCAGCATACTGAGGGGAGTTGCCGCCGCTGCCGCTAACAGAATGTAGCCCATGTGCGCGATCGAGCTATAGGCAACCATCTTTTTCATGTCGGTTTGAGCGATCGCGGTAAACGCCCCAAACAAAACGCTAACAACCGCCCACGTTGCTAGCCACGGAGCGAGCAACACCCACGCTTCAGGAAATAGCTGTAGCCCAAATCGGAGCAGCCCATAAGTTCCTAATTTCAGCAATACCCCGGCTAACAGAACAGAAATCGGAGTAGATGCTTCAACGTGAGCATCGGGCAGCCAAGTATGCAAGGGGAACAGAGGAATTTTGATTCCAAACCCGATCAGGATTGCACCTAGCAATACAATTTGAGTTGTGAGCGGTAACGTCTGAGACAACAGAGGATCAAACTCAAACGAACTCGATCCGCCTAGCCAGGTTAATCCTAAGAAAGCCGCTAAAATCAAAACGCCCGAAAATGCTGTGTAGATTAAAAACTTGGTTGCGGCATACCCACGGTTTGCCCCACCCCAAATTCCGATCAACAAATAAAGAGGAATGAGTTCAAGCTCGTAGAACAGGAAGAATAGCAATAAATTCTGCGATAGAAATGCTCCTGTAACTCCCATATTCAAGACGAGAATCAGCGCGTAATAAAACTTGGGGCGCTGAACTAGAGGATCGGTACAGTAAATCGCAACGAGTGTTAAGAAATTACTCAACGCCAATAGCGGAAACGATAGTCCATCTACGCCTAAGCGATAGGACAATCCCAATGAGTCTAGCCAAGGAATATTCTCTTGAAACTGCATTCCAATACTAAGAGTATCAAACTGCGTGGCTAACGCGATCGTCACCGCCAGTACGATTGCTCCAAACGCGATCGCCACCTGACGAATTTGACTTGCTCTGATCGCAGCAGGCAACACTGCGATGATCAAGGCTCCCAACAGCGGTATCCAAATTAAAGCACTGAGCATAGAACGACTGAAGATAAAAAAAGGTTTGAATTCTAAAAAGCAGTGTCGTGGAGGGCTGTGGTCAAAAGAACACACTCAAAACGGATTCCCACATCGACCAAGTGAGCACCATCCCCAACAGACCCACGCCTACCAAAATCGTCAGCATATATGCCTGAGATTGACCTGAAATACTATATTTCAGACTTTCTCCACTAAAGATAGAAGCCAAGCCGACAAAGTTGACTAAGCCATCGACGATGTAACGATCAAACCAAGCACTAAACCGAGAAATGGTGCTAACCACAAAAACTACCGTGACTCGATAGAAACGATCAACATACAGGTCGTAAGCCAAAAAGTCTTGCATAAATCGCAGAGGGGCTTGAATCGGTCTAGACCAATTGTGGTTAAACGTCACGATCGATCCAGCAACCAGCCCAGTCAACCCTGACCCAATGATCAATAGAGACCCTTGCCAGTTGAGATATCGCCAGCTTGGAAGCACCGACAGCGTTTGCATAATCAGGGGAACGGTGAGCGTAAAAATCGTCAGCGTCACCATTGGCACCGCCATCGTCCAAGGCACTTCTGGCGCGCGGCGCGTCTTGGGCATTGTCTCACCGAGAAAGACCGAACGGTAGATACGAGTCAGGTTAAAAGTGGTCAGCGCATTCACGATCAGAATGACTGCTACCAGCCAAGGCTGACCGTACCAAAAATCATCAACACCTCGTTGAAATGCCCAAAAGCTTCCTAGAGGAAAGATTCCGACTAGACCCGCAGAGCCGACTAGAAACGCGGTTGTGGTGGCAGGCATCCGTGACCACAAACCACCCATTTCAGTAATGTCTTGACAACTAGTCGTTGCAATGATTGACCCTGTACTCATGAACAGCAATGCTTTCGCGATCGCGTGAGCAAACAGCAACGCCAAGGCAAATCCTGTCCAGTTCATTCCGACTGCAACGAATACTAGCCCTAAGTAAGCACTCGTAGAGTGAGCCAAGGCGCGCTTGATGTCGATTTGGGCGATCGCTACTAAAGAAGCCCCGATCGCGGTCATCGAGCCGAGTACGATTAGAGCCGTCGGAGCCACCGGAGACAAAATCAAAATCGGCTGAAGCTTAATCAACACGTAGGCACCACAGCCCACCACTACTGAGTTTCGCAAAATCGACGCAGGGTTTGGACCTTCCATCGCTTCATCAAGCCATAAGTGCAGTGGAAACTGAGCACATTTCCCGATCGGACCCGCAATCAACGCTAAACCCAATAACCCAGCCACCGTAGGAGACAATTCAGCCGTCTCTGCCCAGTTATATAAATCAGGAAAATTTAAACTGCCCGACAGCGTCGAGAGCGCCACAACCCCCATCAGCAAAAGAACATCTCCAACTCGCTTAGTGAGAAAGGCATCTCGTGCTGCCGTCACAACCAGCGGTTGAGCATACCAAAACCCGACGAGCAAGTAAGTCGAAAGAGTCAAAATCTCTAGCAGAGCGTAGGTGAGGAAGAGAGAATTGCTCAACGCTAACCCACTCATTGCTGCTTCAAAAAAGCCCATCAGCGCAAAAAATCGAGCCAATGCCCAATCCTTTTCCATATAACCCAACGCAAAAAGCTGCGCTAGCAGACTCAACCCCGTAATCACTTCCATTGCAGCGACGCTGGTTGAGGAAATGTCTAACGCGATCGACAAGTCCAAATCGGCTGCCCTTAACCAATGAATGAACAACTCGTGGGATTCTTGCCCCCAAGTCGCGTTGAACAACGCCCACCCGTGAATACATGCCAGGATTGTCGTAAAAATATTGAGATAAGCAGCAGGTCGTGGACCTGTGCGTCGAATCAGTCCTGTTGCCCAGGGGAGAGAGAGGATCGCACCCAGAAACCCATAACAAGGAACCCACCAACTTGTATCAATGAGAAACTGCTGCATCGAACCTGCCTTTGCTTAAACATTTACCAGAACCCCCCATCCAAGCAGCCTCGCTCGGTTGGGAAACTTCATCAAGTTTGATGATTATTAAAAAATTAGAACAAACTTATCGCGTAAATTTCAGCTTAGCGCCTAACGCCTTTAAAAGCACAGCGGCGATTCACAGAGAGAGGCAATAGTATAGAAAAGCAACTTTTTATAGATAAACGTGACTTATGTACAAGAAAGTTTTCTATAAATGGTGTTGAAAAGAGTCTATGATGCTGAAGGCGAAATCTTAAGGCAATCTTCACTATCCGCACGCGAGTAGTGGCGTTATCTGCACAAGATTTCATCATGATAGATTAGTCCGGCTTATACCTGGAATTTATAACTATCATCTAGCGTTATATTGTCAAGCGCACACAACACCCCCTATTCTAAGTAGAGAGCACCATTAAAAAGCATTGATAAAGCTTGAAATAATGGAGCACCCCGTCACTATTTTTGCTGGGGTTGGTGTAACTAGTTTCACTTATGCAGGAGATCAAGAATGCCGATCGCTGTGGGAATGATTGAGACGCTGGGTTTTCCGGCTGTGGTAGAAGCCGCAGACGCGATGGTGAAAGCTGCACGCGTCACCCTGGTTGGCTACGAGAAGATAGGGAGCGGGCGCGTCACCGTGATCATTCGGGGAGACGTGTCTGAGGTTCAAGCCTCGATCGCGGCAGGAATCGAAAACGTTAAGCGTGTTAACGGAGGTCAAGTGATCTCGACCCACGTTATTGCACGCCCTGACGGAAACCTGGAATATGTGCTGCCAATTCGCTACACCGAAGCGGTTGAACAGTTCCGAAGCTAAACTCGCTTGCCGAGTTGTCTGTTGTTTTTAGACTTTGATTGGAAGGGAGAATTTAACGATGGCTATTGCAGTTGGCATGATTGAAACTTTGGGCTTCCCCGCGGTGGTAGAAGCCGCAGACGCGATGGTGAAAGCCGCACGCGTCACCTTGGTGGGCTATGAAAAAATTGGTAGCGGTCGCGTTACCGTGATCGTCCGTGGCGACGTGTCTGAAGTTCAGGCATCGGTTGCGGCAGGCATCGAAAACGTCAAGCGTGTGAACGGGGGACAAGTCCTGTCTACTCACATCATCGCGCGTCCTCACGAAAACCTGGAATATGTGCTGCCGATTCGATACACCGAGGCAGTTGAGCCATTCCGTGAGAGTGTGAGCGGTATCCGTCCGCTTAACCGCCCCTAACGCCTAATGCAAATTGCCAAAGTTCGCGGCACCGTTGTCAGTACCCAAAAAGAGCCGAGTCTGAGAGGCGTGAAGTTTTTACTTCTACAGTTTTTAGACGATGCAGGGCAACCACTTCCACAGTATGAAGTGGCGGCTGACAACGTAGGAGCAGGGATCGATGAGTGGGTTTTGGTTAGCCGTGGCAGTGCTGCCCGTCAAGTTCCTGGAAGTGAACAGCGCCCCGTTGATGCGGCGGTGATTGGAATCATTGACACCGTCAGTGTCGATAACCGAGCGCTCTACAACAAAGGAACACAGTATTAACGATCGCGCAGTGGGTTTGTGACAACTTAACCTACTCTGTGATCGTTAACGGTACATTACGCTACCGCTAACCATTCCGCCAACACTATTGGATAGGCGTAAAAAATTACGATCGTACCTGTCTCCCTGCTATGGGTACGATCGTGACCTACACGCGGTCAGTTTAGGAGAATGTTTTATGGCAGTCCGTAGTTTTGCGGCTCCGCCCACACCTTGGTCACAAACTCTTGCCGAACCCGACATTCACCACAGTGCTTATGTCCACTCATTCTCTAACATTATTGGAGATGTGAGAGTTGGCGAAAATGTGATGATTGCGCCGGGTACCTCGATTCGAGCAGATGAGGGGCATCCGTTCCACATTGGCGACGATACCAATATCCAGGATGGGGTCGTCATGCACGGGTTAGAGCAGGGGCGAGTCACTGGGGATGATGGGGAAGCCTACTCAATTTGGGTAGGGAGCCGCTCTTCGCTAACGCACATGGCGTTGATTCACGGTCCTGCTTATGTGGGTGACGACTGTTTTATTGGGTTTCGCTCAACTGTTTTTAATGCACGGGTCGGCAACGGCAGCATTGTCATGATGCACGCGCTGGTTCAAGACGTGGAAATTCCGCCTGGAAAGTACGTGCCTTCTGGAGCAGTAATTACCAGTCAACAGCAAGCTGATCGTTTACCTAACGTGCTAGAAGCCGACGTGAAGTTCGCGTCGCATATTATTCATATCAATGATGCGTTGCGGTCAGGTTATCGCTGCGCCGAAAATATCGCTTGTATTGCCCCAATCAGAGATGAAATGGCTACTCCTACAATGAATCAATCCACTTCAAATGCTTCTAGCCGCTCTGCCAATGGTTCGGGCAATAGTGGCGTAATCGAGCAGGTGCGTCAACTGCTGGCTCAAGGATATCGAATTGGCACCGAGCACGCTGACGAGCGTCGCTTTAAGATCAGTTCTTGGAAGAGTTGTGCAACCATTCAGTCTAATCGCGAGTCGGATGTGCTGGCAGCCCTCGACTCGTGTATGCAAGAGCATAGTGGTGACTATGTGCGGCTGATTGGAATTGACACAAATGCCAAGAAGCGTGTGCTGGAGACTATTATTCAGCGTCCGGGTGCTTCCACGAAACTTTCTAATGGGTCATCAAGTAGCTACACGGCATCGTCTTATTCGTCCAGCACTGGGAACGGAAATGGTCATGCGCCAGCGAGTGGCTCGATCGACGGGTCTGTCGTCGCTCAGATTAGACAAGTTTTGAGCAAAGGTGGGCGGATTGGCATTGAGTTTGCCGATGAGCGACGATTCCAAACCAGTTCTTGGAAGAGCGCTGCCATCCAGGCAACTAACGAGTCTGGAATTTTGGCTGAAGTGCAGGCTTGCATGGGGGGTCACACGGGGGAATATGTACGAATTATTGGCATCGATCCAAAAGCCAAACAGCGAATTTTAGAAGCAATCGTTCAACGCCCTGCTCACAAGCAGCACATTTCCCAATCTTCTGTTAAGTCTGCTTCTAATGGAGGAGCGACCTCTAGTCAGGGTGCCCGGACGGATGGCAGCGTCGCCGATCAAGTGCGTCAACTGTTGTCTCAAGGAGCCGCGATCGGGCTAGAGTTTGCCGATGAGCGACGGTTCAAAATCAATTCTTGGAGCAGTGCGCCATTGATCCATACGCGGTCAGAAGGGGAAGCGATCGCGGCTTTAGAGTTCTTTATCAGAGAGCATAGCGGTCACTACGTCCGGCTGGTTGGCGTTGACACGCAAGCCAAAAAACGGGTTCTAGAAACGGTGATTCATCGTCCGGGCAAAACGCCTGAGACTTCGTTAGTGCTCGATCCGCCTATTTACACTCCTCCGGCTAAGTCGGCAAATTCTGGCTCCTCAAGTTCTGCTTCAGGAAGCCAGAAACTCAGTCATGAAGCCGTAGATCAAGTGCGTCAACTGGTGCGTCAAGGTGCGCGAATTGGTGTGGAGTATGCCGACGCACGTCGCTATAAAGGGGGCGCTTGGCAGACCGGTACATCGATTCAGGCAGGTTCTGAGTCTCAAGCACTGGCAGCTCTCGAATCTGCATTATCTGAACATGCGGGCAATTATGTTCGCTTAGTTGGCATCGATCCAAAGGCAAAACGTCGCCTTGTTGAGCTTGTGATTCAAAAAGCTGGAAAATAACTAGCCCTTCACGCGAAGGATGAAGGATGAATCAGATCAGGATTGTTGGTTCATCTCTCATCCTTCACTCCTCAATATTTTTGAACGATGTATTCTTTGCCTCTGCAATTATGTCCGATCGACACCGCCCATTATCTCGTCAGTGGCGATGTCACTATTCACGAAGGGGCAGCGATCGCACCGGGTGTTTTGCTGCAAGCAGGCTCTGGTAGCCGGATTGTGATTGGGGCTGGGGTTTGCATTGGCATTGGTTCGGTGATTCACGTTCATGAAGGGACGCTAGAAATTGGGGACGGTGCGATTATTGGGGCGGGTGTTTTGCTGATTGGTCAGGTAAAGATCGGAGATCGGGCTTGTATTGGGTCAGCAGCAACGATTTTAGATAGTTCTGTCGAGGTCGGTGGATTGGTGGCTCCGGGTTCACTAATCGGCGATCGCAGCCGTTCTTCAGAAGCACCCAAATCGACTGATACCCCGCCTGTTGCTGAAGTCCCTGCCGATCCCTGGGCTGATAAAGTACCATCTAAACCAGAGAATTCTTCAGATAACCCAAAAACTGAAGAGCAGGCACCACCAGAGCCATCCTCCGAAGCTAGCAATGGGGCAGTAACTAACGTCTATGGGCAGTCTTATGTCAATAGTCTTCTCGTCAAGCTTTTCCCCCAAAACCAACACAATTCTTCTAACAACGATCACTCTTTAAAGGAGAATTCTTAGGAGCGATCGTTTAGTGATTTCTATAGCTGTAGGAATGGAACCTATATTAGCCAAGGCAAGTATTACTCAAAGCACTGACAATGTGTTTGAAGATTTAGGGTTCGATGCCGACGAAGCTATCGACCTTAGAATCCGAGCCGATTTGATGTTGGATCTGAGGCAATACATTCATGCTCAAGATTGGACAGAGAAAGCCGCCGCATTTTTTGGAGAAACACAGCTCCGCATTAGCAATTTAATCACTGGCAATGTCGATCGGTTCAGTGTCAATAAGTTGATCAACATGCTGACTCGCACTGGAATGGACGTGAGAGTTGAAGTTTCGCCAAAATCTGCGTGATCCCACATCGGTAGAAAAGAAACCGAACCTGAAGAACTTTACAAACCAGTTAAGATTGAAGTTAAGAATAGCCCTGTCACCCCTTCGCTGATGAATCGTCTAGACAGATTTGCTGATACCGCCTTAGGTCTAGTCTCTACCGAAAGCTTTCCAGCGATCGTGGGCATTGCTGACATGATGCTCAAGTCGTCAGATGTGACGCTGGTTGGCTACGAAAAAACAGGCGGCGGGTTTTGCACCGCTGTCGTACGAGGCGGCATTTCAGATGTGCGGCTGGCAGTACAAGAAGGCATTGACCTCGCTGCTCAGTTTGGGCAGAAAGTCTCGACGCTGGTCGTTCCTCGCCCACTGGCAAACCTAGAAGCGGTGTTGCCCATCGGAACCAAACTCGCTGAACTTGCTAAAGGACGGCACGGCAATCCGTTTCGCAATCAGGCAGTAGGCTTACTCGAAACTCGCGGCTTTCCGGCGATGGTTGGTGCGGCAGATGCCATGCTCAAATCGGCTGACGTGACTTTGACTGCCTATGAAACGATCGGGTCAGGACTCTGTACTGCCATTATTCGGGGCACGATCGCTAACGTCGCAATGGCGATCGATGTAGGAATGCAGGAAGCTGAGCGCATCGGAGAGCTTCATTCTGTGATGGTGATCCCCCGTGCACTCGAAGATTTAGATCAAACCCTGCCACTTGCAAGCTGTTGGATCGAAGAATTGCAGCCCTTACGGTTGCCGATCGAACTCAAAGAGACCGAAAAAGAACTGGTGGCGCTACCCGAACTTCAGCAGGAACTCCAAGCGCTGGCACCGACCCAAACAGGGCTGCAACTTCCAGAATCTCGCCGACCCAAGGCAGAAGACTTGCTAGAACTCACGATGCCCACCTCTCAAGAAGAGACGGTCGAAGTGACTCCACCGATCGAGCTTAAAGAACTCAAGCAGTCCCCAGAGGAAGACGTGTAAAAACGTAGAATGATGTGCAAAGTGTCATTAGGCAGGGCATTCTAGGCACACACCTACCTCGTTCCTATCTAATGGCGGATCACCTCGCTCTGCCCCCGGAGCCAACTTCTTCTGAAATCGTGCGTCGGCTAGAACAGGATGCTAACGCCGTTCGCATTAAAAAGCTAATTCTATACGCCTGCAAAAACTGGTGGGAGAATGATGCCGATCGACTCAGAGTCATCAGTCTGCAAAGCTTAGTGCAAGAGTTGCGCTATCTCAACCCCACGCTGGAGCACCTGCAATATAAATTACACCTACTGGTCGGCACCCTCAGTAAACAAGAAGAATATCTTCAAGTCGCGACCACGATCATAGAAAATTTGACGGGGCTATATAGAGTTGCGGTTCCGATCGAGAAAACGGTGATTAGCATCAATCCACTCGACGCGATCGGGGGCGAATTGCAAACCCAAGTTGCAGAAATTTTAAAACAAGAAGCCAATTCTAACCGCATCAAGAAGCTGATGATTCAGGCTGCTCGCAAGTATTGGGAACCTGACCCACTTAAAGTTGAGCGGGCGGAGATCAATCAACTGATCGGCGAATTAGCGCATCAGTATCCGACGATCGAGAGTCTGCAAATTGGACTGGCAGCGAGTGTCAAAAGCTTAAATAAGCCGATCGAATATGCGGCGATCGCCAACATGATTTTGCGTGAAATGGGTAAACTCTATTCTCACGAAGCTCAGGCTGTTAGACCAGAGCCTGCAGACGATTTGGCGACTCGTGAGATCGTGCCGATCGCGCATGCCGCAGAGCCTGCGATCGAGCTTTTCGATATGCGATTAGAAATTATCAAGTTTGCCAATCCGCTTCGGGTGAAAATTCTGCTGTTTTCTCTGGTCTACTATCCGTTCACCGACAAAGAAAAAGATTGGTCAAATCTCAAGCTCTATAGTCTTGAAGGATTGCTGCGAAGCGTCACGACCCTCTGTAACTCTCTAGAAGATTTGCAATCAAACCTAGAAGCAATGGCACAACAGTTGAACCCACCCGAAGACTATATCGAAGTTGTCAGCGTGATTATCAAAAGTTTGAAACCGGGCTATGTCAAGCTTCAGCAGCACGTTAAGCAGACGTTAGAGAGTAGCCCTGCTGAGACCACACAGGCAAACTCAACGCAAGTCTTGACTACGAGTATGCAGATGTCAAATTCAGCGATCGAGAATCAAAAATCATGAATGATCAAGAAGTGCTGGGTCGCTATGAGTCGGGAGATGTAAACTTCACGAGAGAAAACCTGAGCGGAGTTAATCTGACAGGAGCAGATTTAATTGGAGCCAATTTAGCTCAGGCTGACCTTCATCATTCGATTCTGATCTTTGCATATTTGAATCGATCGAATCTCACCCACGCCAATCTCAAAGGCACTAAGCTCTGTGGAGCAAATCTCAGTCAGGCAACCCTCTGTAATGCTAGTCTACGAGATGCCGATCTTCATGGAGCTATTCTCTATGGGGCAGACTTGCGAGGTGCCGACTTAGGTTTAGCAACCTTGCTGGATGCTAATTTGAGAGATGCCGATTTGCGAAACGTGAATTTTATCGGGGCAGATTTAAGGGGTGCTTGCCTGCGGGGGGCAAACCTACGAGAGGAGAAACGCTCTTATAAAGGCGCGAACCTACGCGGGGCAGATTTAAGGGGCGCTGACTTGCGGGGAGCGAGTTTAGCGGGGGCTGACCTGAGTCGATCGACCCTGATCGGTGCAAACCTCAGTGAAGCTACCTTGCGCAACGCGGATCTCACCGAAGCCAATTTAACCGATGCAATTCTCAATGGGACGCTTTTAAACGACGCAATTCTCACCGAGGCAAATCTCAGCCAAGCCGTGTTACACAACTGCAAGTTGAACCGTGCTCAGCTAAAAGAGGCGAATTTATCGGACGCTGATTTGAGAGATGCCTCACTGAGTGATGCAAAACTGCACAAAACGAATTTTCAGCGGGCAAATTTGACGCGAGCGCGTCTCAATCGTGCCGAACTGACTCACGCAAATCTTCGCTATGCAATTTTGGTGGATGCTCTCTTGATCAAAACTTATTTAGGTCGAGCAGACTTGCGCGAAGCAAATTTAGCGGGAGCAAACTTAGTAGGGGCAGAACTCAGCAGCGCTCTATTAAATGGAGCAATTTTGCAAGGCGCAACGTTGCCCGATGGCAGTGTGCAAACCTAATTCTCATGAATTGTGCGTTAACCCAATGCTGTAGAGACGTTTCGGCAGAACGTCTCACCGATCGTGCCATGACCCATAATTGATCGATCGCAGTCAAAACCAAAATCGATGTAAGTTAATAAATCTATCCTTCAACGTGCGATTTGATGAGTGGGTTTATTAGCGCCGTCCTGGCTGGAGTGACTGCCTTTGTTGCCACCAACTTAGATGACATTGTGATTTTGATGCTGTTTTTTGCCCAGACTAGCGCAGCTTTTCGTCCCAAACATATTGTGGCAGGACAATATTTAGGCTTTGGTGCTCTGATGCTCGCAAGTCTACCCGGTTTTTTTGGAGGCTTAATGTTGCCCAAACCCTGGATTGGGTTGCTCGGATTGGCTCCGATCGCGATCGGAGTTCATCAACTCATCTATCGAGAAGACGAGAATGAGGTACAAACGATTTCAAGCGAGTTCAACGAGTCGAAAATCAAGCTGCCAGTTTTGTCAGCGTTAGGATTGTTGGCTCCTCAGAGTTATCAAGTAGCTGCCGTCACGATCGCTAATGGTGGCGACAATATCGGAATCTATCTGCCGTTGTTTGCTGCCAGCAGTGTAGAGAGACTCGGAGTTATTCTTGGTGTGTTTTTTATGATGGTGGGAGTGTGGTGTTACGGGGCACATCAACTTGCTCATCACCCGATCGTGGCTCGTGTATTGACGCGCTATGGTGCGGCGATCGTTCCGTTTGTTCTCATCGGGTTAGGACTGTTTATTTTGATTGACAATGAGACTTATAAACTACTCACAACCCAGAGGTTTAGTTGAGCAGCGATAAATAACTAGCGTTTCCACAATCTAAAGACAACAAATAGAAAAACCTGGGCAGCAACGGCACCGAGACTAGTACCCATAGCGATCTCCTCGCATTGGCAAGTCAGAGCCAATGAACTGACTAAACAGCAGGAATGATTCCATTTCAAGACTCACTGCACCCAAATTTTGCCTGCCTGCTCTGCTCTAGGGCTACTGACTCGACCCCATCACTAGCCGGATCAAGACCGTCTAACCCTTGCACGAGTCGATCGAGTTCTTGCTGCATCTGACTACAGACTCTTTCATAGCAAGCATCTACATAGTCTCGATCGTTTGCCGCCGCCCGACCTGAGCGCTCAAATACGATCGGTGCACAGATCCGAGTGTGAATCTGCACAGGCAGCGGAATGTTGGGCAGCGGACCTACTGCCAGTCCCCACGGCAGCCCCAGGTAAATGGGGAAGACAATGGGGTCAATTCCAAACAGCCAGGGCATTCCCCACTCATGCAATTGTCGTAACTGCGGGTAGAGATTTGCCAGAATGATCAGCGTCTCATGAGCACCGATCGAAATGGCAGGAACAATGGGCACACTTTCGCGTAGTGCCAGCTTGATAAACCCTTTCCGCCCTGCAAAGTGAATGCGATGACGATCACGGTGCGGTCGCCATAAATCGTCGGCACCGCCTGGGTAAACCAGCACTGCCGCATCTCGTTGCAAAGCAGCCGTTGCCATGTGAGGGTGGGCTCTAATTGCCCCCAACTGCACCGTCAGCTTAGAATACCCAGGCACCATCCAGACGTTGGGGTGCATCAGTCCATACACCAATCGCTCTGGACCGAAGCGGTGAAACCAGTCCACCATAAACATCAGCGTATCGGGGGCAATCATGCCGCCATTATGAGATCCCACAATTAACAGTTTCCCGGAAGGAGGGAGATGATGCCAGCCGTCGGTGGTTACCCGAAAATAGTGGCGATAGAGCCACTCTCCCAACGGCAAGAGAGCTTGAATGACGCTCGGTTCCCGCCCATCTAGTGACCATCCATCAAACCGACTTGCGCTATTCCGGTAACTTTTCATCGAAGCGTTAAAAGCGTCAGCTACCTACTATAAAACGAAAGGGTCGTAGCTGACCCGGAGCAGGTATTGCAGGGTATTCCTCATTCGTCACTCTCGCTGAGGCGAATTTTGAAAGCCTAACATGGTAGAGGTTCTATCTTGGCAGCTCAAAAACAATAAAAGAGCAAAACCTGCACAGGAGAGGGGGCGCTAGAAATCTTGTTCCCTCTCCATCGGGAGAGGGCTAGGGTGATGGCAGTCTTTGGGGGTGTTTTAGGAAAGTCGCACATCGCGTAACGTAACCTCGTAGTGCTATGAAAGCGAAATTTGGGGTGAGAGAAAGGGAAAATGCTAGCAGAACTGTGCCCTCTTCTAGAGAAGCGTTGACAGGGAGTCTGGTACGGAGAGGGTTTGAATGGATCATCGCTAAATCCTAGACGACCACGATTGCCTTTCTCTTATGCTCCGAGACCTGCCAGGTGCAGATGACAAAGATATGAACCAGAGACTGAGTAGAGGTGACAAGAGCGAATAGCACTCTGAGAATTAAGGATGTAGCCGATCCAACCAGATGAAACAACGTTACACTAACCTCTATTCATCCAGCGGGAATTTCAATCATGGTTAATATTCACTCTTTACGATGGGCAGTGGCTCCGATCGCGATCGGACTACTCATCCTTTCTGGTTGTGGCAAACGAGAAGAAGCCTCTGCTCCAGCTGCGAGCACTCAGCCTGCGCCTGCCTCTACGATCGCCGCCAAGCCCCAGGTTGCTGGGAGTTCTTCAGTCGCTAAACCCTCGATCGGGGCAGTTCCTGCAGGAGAAATGAAAGCGCCAGCCGGAGCCATGACAGCAGGTGGAGGGATGAAGCCGAAGGGCACCCAATGCGCGGCTGATGAACCCGTCAAGGGCAACGTCAAAGGAGAGAAAAAGGTTTACCACATTCCAAGCTCGAAGGGCTACAACGACACGAAGCCTGAGATATGCTTTAAGACCGCCGCCGATGCCGAGAAAGCAGGCTTTCGTGCCCCCAAATAGCGCGGTTCTCAATCACCCTCAACAGAGTGGCGTGACTCGATCAGTCAGGCTCTGATAGCTTTAGGGCGGCTAGCTCCGGTTCACAGTCTTTATCTCTTCTACTTTGGCGCTTTGGGCTGTGACCGTGAATCGGAGTCTTAGTCCGATGTCAAGCCAACCATCTAACTCAGCCCAACTGTTGCAGAGAGTCGCAGCCAGTGCCATCGTTGGCGTTGGGCTTCTGGTTAAGCTGTAAGTCGGAATAGCTCTCTAGACAAGTGCTTGTGTTGTCATCCTTTAAACCTCAATAATGCGAAGCCCATCTGCTCGTTTTTACGCCGTTCTGTCAATCGGGGTTGCCCTCCTCACTATCGCCCTTAAATTTGGTGCATATCGATTAACAGGTTCGGTCGGGTTGCTTTCCGACGCACTGGAATCTGTTGTTAATTTAGTTGCGGCGATCGTCGCAGTGTGGGCAATCACTTACGCGGCGAAACCTGCCGATGACACTCACGCCTTTGGACATTCCAAAGCCGAATATTTTTCGAGTGGCGTGGAAGGGGCATTGATTTTAGTGGCAGCCGTGAGTATTGCGATCGCCGCTTGGGAACGTCTTTCCCATCCTCAACCGCTAGAGCAACTGGGAATTGGACTGGGGTTAACGCTGATTGCAACAGCGCTAAACGGAGCATTGGCATTCAAAATGCTACAGGCGGGGAAGCGATTGCGCTCCATCACGTTACGGGCAGATGCTCATCACCTGCTGACAGATGTGTGGACTTCAGTTGGAGTTCTCGTGGGCGTGATGCTGGTGAAGCTGACGGGCTGGCTGGTGCTCGATCCAATCATTGCCCTGGTGGTGGCTGCCAATATTGTTTGGGTAGGCTTCAAACTCTTGCGCGAAACGGGAACAGGACTTCTTGATGCGGCTTTGCCAAACGATGAACAACGGCTAATTGCTGAAATCTTCCTCCCTTATCAAGCGCAGGGCATTCAGTTTCATGCGCTGAGAACGCGGGTTGCCGGAACTCGTCGATTCATCGACTTTCACATCCTGGTGCCGGGAGACTGGACGGTGCAGCACGGACACGATCTCTGTGAAGAGGTTGAACTCAGCATCATTCGAGCGCTGCCAGGGTCTTCCATTTTAACCCACTTAGAGCCAGCAGAAGACCCAATCTCTTGGGACGATCGTGGCTTAGACCGCAAAATAGAATCGTCTGACGAATGAAGCATCCCCGATCGCAGCAACCCTTCAGACTCGTCTTGAAGCTTCCATCCGAATCTGTCCCTCCACTAAGAAATCCACATATTTAGAGCAAACTGACTTGCAAAAATACTGAGAACGATTCCGCAGACTGCCAGAATAGACAAACTCCACGCCTGATATTGAGCGAGTAATAAACCCATTGAGATTGACCAAGCTACAGACCCATAAGTGTAGCGATCGTTAGAGCCTACAGCACCGGAGAACAAAATTAGTAGGAGTGATCCGACCCCATAGGTCAACACGGTGAGGCTCAGTTGCTTGCGCCAATGCCATAGCAAATATCCACCTCCAAATACCATTGCTACCTTGATCAACCCATCTCCCCAAAGAAGCCACCACCCTAGAATAAGTGAGGTGTTAGCTAAAACAAACAGACTGGTTCTTAGACGAGTTCGGTTTTGCCATAGCAAAGCACCAGCCCCTCCAATCAGAGCGACTTGAATCGGCTGAAGTGGATTTTTGAGCATTCCCGTGTTCCCATCAAAACGACCGACTATGCCATAGAGAAAGGTATGTCCCCAGTGGAAACTGTCAAACCCAGCGGCAGCGCGTTGTCCAAAAGCATGTTGGATATGGATAAAGACTAATGGATCTCCAAAGCGAATCGCACAATAGCTGCTGTAAGCTAGAAATCCAGAAGCAGTCACTAACGCGACCAAGTAAGCAACCCAAACCCGTTGCTCTCGCCAAGCGACAATCAAAAAGGTGGGGACAAGCAGGATACCTGGAAGACGAGTTGCTGTAGTTAGTGCACCGAAGAGAGCAGCTTGGCGATATTTTCTTTGTTCAAACGCTCTTAATGCCAAGCTGCTTAAGAGGAGAAATAGCCCTTCTGTGTAAGTGACAGAGACATAAAGAGAGAGAGGGCACCAAACCAGAATCGCGATCGTCCATCGTGCGATCTCGACTTCATACCGCTCCTGCATCCAATCATAGATGACTAGTAGTGCGGCTAAAAATGTCAAATTATTGACGAGTGTCCCTGCGATCGCAAAGGGCAACCCAAACGTCATGATTCCTCGTGAGATGAGCGGAAATAGAGGAAAAAAAGCGACGGGGTAGCCTTTGCCGTCTGCAACATAGTGATAGCCTGTAGTCGCGATCTCTTGATACCAAACCCCATCCCAGTGAGTCAGGACGGCAAGACTAATAATATCGTTCCAGATTCTGGGTGCAAATGCTGGAGTGATTAGAAGCATGATTACAAAAATCAGCGATCGACTTAAGCCCCACAACAAGAGAACGAACTTAAACTTGCTTTTTGGAAATGCTAAACGGAACATAAGGATGAATAATATCGTAATCAAACAACTATTTAACTCAAATACAAAAAGACTTCGATCGAGAATTGAATCGGAGCCGAGCGCTGCATGAAATTGAAATTGTCTTTACTGGAGCCAATCGCTACGGCGCGGTGAGTGCTGCTCATCGAGATCGTGTGGCTGAGCTTAATCGCAGAGAAAGAGAGGCAAACCTCTGTCCGTAAGGGCATTTTATTTCATCACGCCTCTACCGCTAACTATTGTCTGATGTTGCGCTTAGCTTAGTCCCCTTCTCAGATATCCTCTGAAACCATGGCGAGATCTGAGTATTGATACTTTCCGCGACGATCGTTGACTTTGATCTCTAATAGATCAATCAACATATTGAAAGAATCTGAGAGTAAATTGACTTTAGAAGATTTCCGCTTGTGTTCGCCTGAGACAACAGCAGAAATCTCCTTAATAGAGTATCCATATTTCATTGCTAAATAAATCAGTTCAACATCAAATGAAAATCCAGTCATTGTTTGCTTAAAGAACAGCACTCTCGCTGAATCCCGCTTAAATCCTTTTAGTCCAGCTTGCATGTCACGATAGGGTAAGTTAAGCAATCTTCTAGATGCCGAATTAAAGAGTCTTCCAGCAATTTTACGACTCAAATTCATCCCCTCTGCATTTCTTGAATCAAAGCTACGACAGCCAATTACAATGTCAGCGTGTTGTAATTCAGCAACTAGCAGCTCTAAATATTCTAACGAGTAAGCTAAATCACTATCCAGGTAGCAAATATAATCTCCATCGGCATGTGCAATTCCTCGTTTAACTGCGTACCCTTTGCCACCGCGAAAGCCGTAAGAGAGTAGTTGAATTTGCTGAGTGTCTGTTGCGTCAAGCTTTGAATCTAAAAAACGTTTTGTTCCATCAATTGAGCCATCATCAACAAAAAGAAAATAATAATTAGGATGTGTCCGTGAGTACTCTAGAACAGCATCAAATGTCGCCTTGATGCAAGATTTCTCGTTATAGGTGGGCAAAATAACTGAGACTTTCTCAACTGAGTGTAGTGTTTCAGTGGTTGATGCAGTTGAATCTTTGCGTGCCATAGTTGAATGTTGGTAGTTCTTAGAGCAACGATAAAATCAAACCTATTTAACGTTTAGAACCTGATAGCACAGAACTAGAGGTTAGTGCAATTAGCTTGTCGTTTCTTGTGATTTTAATCTATCGACCATGCCCCTCAATGCTATTTCCTGTAAAGGTGTAATACTGAGTGCAAAATTCATGAAGCTGCAAAAATACGCTAGACACATTAACTGCCTAATAGTGGAATTATTGCAGGATTTTGCCCCAATGTACCATGCTATTGGCTGTCTCGTTGCCCAAATGATAAGGGTCTACCGCCAGTTTTCACCAGGGGGTGTTATAAACTTCTTGTTAGGGATGACTAGAAAACCCTACCCCATGCAGAAACTGCTACGGCTTCATCATAATATCTACCTAATCTTTCCGAGTTCTTGACTTTTTTCATCTACGTTGAAAGCGATAGCTATGAACTAAACACAAGGGTATTCAGACCGTGATTTTAAATCGAGCTAACGCAAATTTCTTTATGCTGGATCTTCTAACGATTGTGACGGCTGCTTCAATGATTTTAGGAATAGGTTCACAGTCGGCAACCGCAAAGCCGGGGTCTATGATGCCCTCTGTATCTCCTACCATGTCAACTACCTCGTCGCAGACTTCTTCAGCTAAGAATCAGATTCTCAGAATTGGCAGCAGAGGAACCTCCGTTAATAAGCTACAAACTTCACTCAAAAAGGCTGGCTTCTATCAAGGGGTAATTGATGGGATTTTTGGTCGCCAAACTCAAGCATCCGTGATTAAGTTTCAGTCCTCTAAAAAGCTATCGGCTGATGGTATAGTTGGGGCGAAAACATGGTCAGCCCTATGAGTCTAACTAATTAACCCATTCAAATCTTCTGTTGGTGTATTTGTATCTAGTTCTTTTAGCAAACTTTGTGATGTGTTAGTAGAAAAGTCAAGGCAGATATTGCGCAAGCGCTTTGTTGTCATCAATGGTGATGACTTTGGACTTTCTTCTACCGTTAATCATGCAATTATTGAAGCGCACGATCGAGGAATTCTTACCAGCGCGAGTCTGATGGTCACAGGTGAAGCATTTAACGAAGCTGTGGCGTTAGCAAAAACTCGCCCCACGTTAGGTATCGGACTTCATCTCGTTCTCACCTGTGGTCAATCTGCGCTGCCTCCTGATCAAATTTCTCATTTGGTTGACTCCACAGGGCATTTTTCTAACCGAGCAACGTTAGCTGGGTTGCACTATCAATTTAGTCGAGCAGCACGACGGGAGTTATCCCTAGAAATCTATGCTCAGTTAGAGAAGTTTCGGACAACTGGACTGACCCTTTCTCACGTGGATGGTCATCTCCATTTGCACTCCCATCCGGTTGTGTTGAGACATCTAGTCAAATTGGCAGATGAATTTCAGATTCGAGTGATTCGGTTGCCTTATGAGAATCTGAGGATGAACCTAATGCTCGATCGCTCTAACTTGTTCGATAAGCTCATTCGGTCATTGATTTTTACCCCGTTGCGCCGCTATGGTGAGCGTTTGTTGAAATTGCACGGGATTCAGTTTGTCGATCGTGTCTATGGATTGTTGCAAAGCGGTCGAGTCACCGAGGACTATTTACTCAGTTTGATTCCGCAAATTCAAACCGATTTCGTTGAGATTTACTCGCACCCTGAGAAGGCAATTCCAGCAGAATCCATCGTTCAAAGCTCAGGCGAAGCAGAATTAAAGGCATTACTCAGCGATCGGGTCAGTGCCCTTTTAAACCAGAGCGGACTTACCCTAACCAATTATCTCGACCAATCTACTAGAACTTCTCGCTGAACAAATCCATTATCGAAATGCGACTCCATAAGCAGCTTGCTCGGTCGTGTATTCTTCGTCATTCCAACATCGCCGTATTTGTTCTGTAACTGGCTACCAATCCAACTTGAACGGGGTGAAAAATTCTCCCTCAACTTCAAGTGCCACTCCTGGTTTATGAGCTTCATCAGTTAAACAAATCGCACCTGCTTCTGCGATCGCTGCCTCAAAAGTGGGCACAATAGCGGAAAGTCTTTGATTGAAGCTCTGTAAGTCTAAGACTTGAATCCGGCTCAAAGCGGTGGTGACCCATAAAAACTAGAGGCTCAATTTTACTTTCAATTGCTTGATTAAACTCAGCGAGACTGTCACCAATCCCGCTGGTCTTCAAAACCGTGCTTGAATCTTTCGATTCACACGGCTCCTCAATATCTTGGTACTTGTCATGTACACCTTACAAAGCCGCAGAGAGAAGATCTCTCGCGGACTTTGTATCATGGCAATGTCGGTGAAGAAGTTGAAGGTTGATGTATTCATCCTTTCCGCCTTGAGAGCGGGGAATGACGTGATCCACCTCTAAAATGTCTCCTTCCCTAAAATACAGTTGGCATTCTGGGCATTTTCCTTTCTGTCGTTTTAGGAGTGCTGCCACTCTGCCATTGACTTTAGGATGTTTACCCATGCGTGAACTCCAGTAAATCCAATCCCCGTCATACGGACTGCGGCTGTTTTGCACTTTGACGTGTCTCTCAATCGGAGTTTCAGAGTGCTTCGCAATCTTTTTGATTGAGTCTTGAATCTTGGCTGCGAATTTCCATCCCCCGCCTCTATCGATAAGCCAATATTTGTCTGAGATCCAGTCAGGGCGAACGCATCTTAAATTCGCATAGCCCTTGGAGTGAATAGCTGATTGTAAGAGAGGAGAATGGACGAATCTATTCTATTTTCTAGCGATGAAGCTCAAGCCAAGAACCCGCATTGCTGAACATTTCGACTTAGTAG
>JBBRPT010000030.1:0-59748 GCA_038227635.1 Leptolyngbyales cyanobacterium
CGCAACCGAACGAGAATTACGAAACTGAACGCGATCGACGCACTTCTCAAACCCCAACCCACAAAACGCGAATCTCTCGGAAAGAAACGATCGACGCGCCACCCCGATCACTATGCGCCCCTTGCGAGATGCAGCCCAACTCCTTTTTAGAGAGAAGGCTTCCTCATATCACTCTAAATTGGGTGGATCGGCAGAAACTTTCCGTATCTTTTCAAATTGAGTCTGACTGGCAGCGCACAGATTCACTGCACGGGAGGTTCGCCCTAGCATTGCCTATGCTTTGATTGCTACACTCGATTTTCGATGCGATCGTCCCAAACATTACAGTAGCTAGACAGCGTTTTTCTCAGCCTGAGCATCTTCCAGTTAAGAGATTCTGACTGACGATCGTCCACTCATCAGAATAAGGAGTCTTAATGTCTTCGGGTCAATTTGAGTATCGTATTCCAGCCGACTCTACCGAAATGCAGCAATTTGGGCAGGTTTTAGCGCAATGCTTTAACAGTCCGCCTAATGATGAATCGGTCTACCTTGATCGAATCGGGAGTGAAAACGTTCGCATTCTCTGCGATCGAGAGCGGGTGATTGGAGGATTAGGGCTACTACAACTGGGGCAGTGGTACGGCTCGGCGCGTGTGCCCATGATCGGCATCGCAGCCGTGGGGATTGCACCCGACTACCGAGGGAAAGGGGCAGCGATCGCCCTCATGCAAAATATGCTGCAAGAACTTCACGCCCAAGGAACGCCACTTTCAGTTTTATACTCGGCGGCTCAACCTCTCTACCGTAAGGTGGGCTATGAGCAGGCGGGAACTCTCTGCAACTGGGAGGTTCCAACAAGCGACATTGAGCTTTGTGACGCTGCAATGCCGATCGAGCCAGTCTCGCTTGACTCAAATGAATTTGCCGCCCTCTATCAACGGCAAGCCCAGCAAATCAATGGCTTTCTCGATCGTAATTCCGCGATCTGGCAAGGGCTGCTGGAATCTCAAAAAGACATTCCTCCCTATGCTTATCGACTGGGAACGGCAGCCCAGCCAGAGGGCTACATCATTATTCAACAGCAGCGTGAAGGCGATCGTTGTCGGCTGGTGGTTAAAGATTGGGTGTTGCTAACGCCTGCTGCGGTCAGACGATTTTGGTCTTTTTTGGCGGCTCATCGTTCCCAGATTGAGACAATTCAGTGGCGAAGCGCTCCGATCGATTCGTTAAGCCTGTTTCTGCCAGAGCAAAAAAATGTCAGAATCCGATCTCTAGCTCGCTGGATGCTGCGAATTGTCAATGTTCGACAAGCTCTTGAAACCCGCAAGTATCCAACAGGCATCGAAGCAGAATTGCATCTTGAGATTCAAGATCTGTTATTGCCTGCCAATGAGGGCAAGTTAACTCTGACCGTCGCCGATGGTGTTGGAACGGTTAACCCTGGAGGGCGAGGAGACTTGCAGCTTGAGGTCAGCAGCTTGGCACCGCTCTACACGGGGCTGTTTTCTCCTCACCAGTTGCGAGGGTGCGATCGCTTAACGGCGACTGACTCTGCCTTGGCGATCGCGACCCAACTATTTGCTGGGTCGCCTCCCTGGATGCCAGACGCTTTCTAGATGTTGGGCTTGCTAACCGATGCCAAGCTGCAAGCAACCTCTGCTCCTGACTCAGGCGGTAACAGCGCGACGACATGAGGCACTGGACGAGGCGTGTAGCTCATCATCGACTCACCCTGGTAAGCCAAAGAGGCACTGGCTCCTGAGTCAAGCATGATCGCATCTCGCAGCCCAGCCCGACTGAGAACTTCCCCAAACTTTACTGAGTTGACATAATCGCCCGATACGCCCACTACCGGACGGTTTGCCCAGTCGATGCCCCAAAAAGCCCGATCGCGCTCTGCATCGAATCCATAAAGCTTACCAAAGCTTTGAGCGTCTTGAGGCTGACCATCTTTAACCAGCCAAGCCGCTGCGACGAAAGCATCGGTCAACCCAGGTAGGTCACTCTCCATGCCAGCTTGTGTGTTGTGCCGACTGGGATCAAAGGGAACAAATCGAACTGTGCTGTTGCTGATCAGCACTAAGGGTCTTCCTTTAATCAGAGGCAATTCTCCGCGATTTCCGGGAATGAATTTGCCTGTCGTTTGACTGAAAACCGGACCAATCATTTGATTGGAATCGAGAGATTTGAGCGAGAAAAAAGCGCCATCAACTGCCGCGATCGCTGTCGTTTTTGCCATAATTTCAGGAACCTGGTAACGGCTGTCGGCGTGAATAGTGATCGGTTTGCCGCCAGACGCAAAAATTAACGGCACCTTACTAACCGTCGAGCGAGTCAGTTGAACGGGCGCATAAAAGTTTGACGAATTGCCCAAAAAATTCAGAGACGGTCCGCCATCGGCTTTTTCGATCACCTCTGCTAATTGAGATTGACCAATGCGATCGATCGTCAATAGATTTTCTGAATCTTGAGCAAATCGCGTTTCTTCGTCGTTCATCGTCCAGGCAGCCTCATACCCGGCTTGCTGAATGCCTTGCTGAACGCGCTCGTCATTTTTGCCAGACGGATACACAAAATACTTAATCGATTGACTGAGTTCTTTTTCTAAAATCCGCTTCGACTCGACAAACTCCTGCTGAAGCTGCGCGTCTGTAGACTCTCTCAAATCAAGCGGATGGGTGAGACTGTGAGACGCGATCGTCACCAGCGGGTCGGCTACCATCTCTCTCAGTTGTGCCCATGTAAGGCTCGATCGCCCTTTTGTCGTGCCCACTTTAGCCGGATAAATAGCGAACGCACCGGGGTATCCATACTTCTTTAAGAGGGGATACACAAATTGATAATGCCCTTGATAGCCATCGTCAAAGGTCAGTACGATCGGCTTTTTGGGCAATGGAATTCCGGTCTTGAGATGCTCGACCAACTGATCCAAACTGATGGGCGTGAGACCGTTTTTCTGAATTAATTGCAGCGCTGCGTCAAACTCTGTAGGCGTGACATCAAAGAAGACTTTTTTCTCAGCAATAATGTCGTGGTACATGATTACCGGAACTTTCGCCAATCGTGCCCGCCCATGAATTTGAGGAAACGGCGGTGCTGCGATCGCATCTTTCCAGACTGGGGCGATCGCCTCTAGCAGACCGCTCACGTTCGCATCTCGAACCGCGCGGTTTGCGCTACCAAGTGCAGGGTTGCCTACAGAAGTCGAAGCTTGATAGCCGACCGAGCCGCCTTGACGACACAAAGGGGTCAGAGAAATATCAAAATTGGAGAGCATCGGCGAAAATCTCTTCGCAGCCAACAGCCCTGCTCCTGTGGGATTGAGCAGCGATAGTTTAGGCAGCATCCCATTGGACGTAGAGACCACGATTAAAAGCGTCAAAACAAATAAAGGTAGGCTGACCCACACAACTCGGTTAAGCCTGGACTTTAAACGTCCGCGTTTCAATAAACTGAGAATCCGGTGGGATAGCTTCATGGTTGGCTTTAACAGCAACTCCGTTGCTAGATCTAACTGATTTTGAAGATATTTTAAGGTGTTATGGATCACATCTTATAAATCTCTCGATACTGAATCAAGCGATTTAGAGGAGAATTTATTCTTTAAGCACTGCCTCAATCTCTTGCATGGATATAGGTGTGTTGCCTCGATCGGGGATCTCGACCACAATTAAATAGCCTGAAAAGTTCTGTCCACCAACGGCAGTTAGAGCTGTCAAAATTTTGGGCATATCTGCTTTCTGAAGTCGTCCAGCTTGATCATAGAGTTCTAAGGCAGAAAGGCATCCGATCGTGGGGTTCCAACCTGCGCTATCTGGGTAGCGGCTGTTGTTTGTAAAAAAAGCTGGATCTTCCCCACTCCCATGCACTCGGAATAGCCCTCGACCAGCCTTTCCTGCCCAATAGCTCTGCTGCATCGAAAAATCGTTGCGCCAACTAGGTGGCAGCAGTGACTGATAGGCAGACAGTCCCGCGATTTGACCGGGGCGATTGGGCAAAAATGCTTTCACCCCAGGCTCAAAAGGCGTAAACAGCTTGACCAACGCAAAGGTGCCATAGGCTCTAAAAAACTCGGTATCTGGTTGAGGGACACTGCCCTCTAAGCGATAGAGTCCTTGCGGAGTTTGCCCACGAGTAAAGACGCTAGATAAGCCATGCAGCGATCGCGTCAACAAGGGCACCGACCACAACTGACCGTTTTGGCGCACAAACTGACCCTGGCGATCTTTCAAAATCGACTGACAGAGAACGCCGCGATCGGGTCGGCAAATCACATACATCTGAAGCTGACCAGGGGCAATCGTCCAAGTCAACAGATCTTTTAAGGGAGGGGTGGGGCGAGGGCGATCGAGCGTCTCGATTGTTTGAAGCGTCGTGAGCAGGGCTGGGTGAGCGCGCCAGCCAGGAAAGCGTTGCTGAATGAGAGTGCGCCACTGCGATCGCTGCCCCGCATCAGCACCGCCTTGCACTAATGCCGAAACCGACATCGCCACCCACTCTGGATCATTGCTGCGCTCAAGGGTCTGTAGAAACTGCTGCTTTACGCCATCATATTGAGCCGGATTGCTGAGATAAAGCTGTGTGCCTACCTGCATTGCCATTTCAAGGGTTCGTCCTTGGGCTGGGGAAAGACTGCGGCGAGAAGTCAACGAGAGAATTTGAGCGATCGCTTGATCGACTGCCGCAAGTTGCGGTTCTGTGACAGCCGTTGACCAGAGCAAGTTGCGCCAATAGCGCTCGTTAGCGTCGGTGATGGGATAGCGGCTCAAATCGTAGCGATCGGGGCGAGTTTGGTGCACCTGTTGCTCGCGCTGGTTAACTCTGGCGGCAGCGGTAGCTTGAGGCACGATCGTTTGAGATTGAGCCGGAAGGGCGAGAAGAACTCCCCCAACTAGTAGGTTGGTCGCCCACAGCAGTGGTTTCCAGCGTTTTTGTGATAATAGTTTCAACGGCGCATTCATAGTGGTGTCAAATCTTCTTGCCCTTTGCGTCTAATGTCTCATACTCTAGGCAGTGTTTTAAAACTCTGGTCTTCGTTGCTATCTCGCCCTGAACTGAAGTTCGGGCTAGTGGTCGAAAGTCCGTTAAAACGGACTGAACGCGAGTCAGGTCAATCCCGAGTCCGTTTCAACGGACTTTCCCACAGTTAGCCCGAACTTCAGTTCAGGGCGAAGCAGAATCGCAGCGAGAGAGTTTCAACACACGTCCTAGCGCCACGCAAGAAACGGGATAGAAAATCAACTGTCAATTGTACTGACAATCGATCGCTTCACCTGGGATTCTAAAATCGCTCCATAAAGCGGACTCGTTGCCATTAACTCGTCGTGGGTGCCTTGGGCGACCAATTGCCCTTTATCCATTAACAGGATGCGATCGGCATTTTGCACGGTGCTGATGCGTTGAGCAATCACAAATGCCGTACAGGTTTTGCGTCGCATCAAATCATCTAGCGCGGCTTGAATCTGAGATGCCGTCTGAGCGTCAACCGCCGAGGTGCTGTCATCAAGAATCAGAATTCGATAATCGGTTAAGAGAGTTCGGGCGATCGCGATACGCTGTTTTTGTCCGCCTGATAATCCGACTCCACGCTCTCCAACCAGGGTGTCATAGCCATCGGGCAAATCGCTGATGAAGTCATGAATTTGGGCAGTCTTTGCCACCTCAATGACCCGTTCTAAAGGCGCGTCGGGCGAGGAGTAGGCAATGTTTTCGCGAAGAGTGCCTGCAAAGAGAGTCGTGGACTGAAAGACAATGCCGATGCGCGATCGCAAACTCGCTAACGTGAAATCTCGCACGTCTCGCCCATCGATTCTCACTGACCCCGATCGCACATCATAAAAGCGCGGAATCAGATTCATAATCGTGCTTTTTCCTGAACCTGTCATGCCCAAAATGGCGATTAGTTCGTTCGGTTTGGTCTCAAACGAGACTCCTTTGAGAGCTTCAGTTGTTGCGCCGGGATAGCGAAATGAGACGTTTTCAAAGGTGATTCTGCCGCCGCAGCGATCAAACGGGACAGCACCGGGACGATCGCGGATGTCAATTTCAGCATCGACGACTTCATAGACTCGTTCGGCAGAAGCAGCAGCTTGAGCGATCGCGGGAGCCGCAAATCCGATTAGCAAAATGGGCTGAAGAATGAATAGTAAATAAGAGTTAAACGCGACTAACTCTCCGATCGAGAATCGTTTGCCAATCACTTCTGCGCCGCCATATCCGACAACTGCCAGCGTAATTAAATTACTCAACAAAAAGATAACCGGAAACGTGCCGCGAATCGCACGAATCGTTTTCATGTTTACGGTGACCAATTCATCGTTGAGCGTGGTGTAGCGCGATAGCTCCGCCGATTCTCGCACGAACGCTTTGACGACTCGCACCCCAATCAAGTTCTCTTGCAGCACCGCGTTTAAGTCACCTAATTGTTCTTGCACCTGTCCAAATAAGCTGCTGTTTTTGGTAAAAAATCGTGCTAGTAGCCAACCCGCGATCGGTACAACGGTTAAGGTGATCAGAGCTAACCGCCAATTCATAACCAGTAGAATCGTGGCGATCGTCACCAGCGTCACCACCGAACCCAGAACTTGAATAAAGCTGGTGCCCACAAACGTCCGAATTTGTTCGACATCGCTAGTAACGCGAGTCAGCAGTTGCGAGGTTTGCGCCTGGTCGTGATAGCTAAAGCTGAGATTCTGAATTTTGCTAAAAATCTGATTGCGTAATCGATAGGCGACTCCCTGCGAAGCGGCTTCTGCCCAAAAACTCTGCCCAAAGTTAAACAAACCTCGTGCGATCGCTGCGACCACCATCCAGCCCGCACTTTGCAGCGCGATCGACAAGTTTTTTGGAGTGATGCCCTGGTCGATGCCCCAGCGAAAGAGTTGTGGGGTGATGGCGTTAGCGACGGTTAGCAGCAGCAAGCTGACAAAGGCTCCGATCGCCGCAAATCGATAAGCGTTTAAGCTAGTCAAAACGCGTCGAAGCGAGATCATGGGCGAGGCATCATCGGATGGGCGGGAAGGAGTCATAGCAAGGTTTGGAGGCGAAACTTCAGCGTTAGCAAATCATCTTTTAGTTCAGCAAAGCTAGCCAGTTTTCAGGGTTGACCTAACATTACCTGATATTGAATTTCTCATTCAACGCGATTGATAAATCCAAGTTTTCGCAACAGCCGAGCCGATCGGCTAGACGGGTCGGGGCAAGTGAGAATGCCTTGGGTGGGGCTAAAGAGCAGCGTCAACAGAAATAATGTTGACGAGACAAGCACGATCGCGGGACCTGATGGCAAGTTCTGGTAGTAGCTGAGATAGACTCCCGCGAAACTTGCGATCACTCCGATCAGTGAGCCGAGCAACATCATTTGATGCAACTCTTTGACCAGCAAATAAGCAGTGAGGGCAGGTCCGACGAGTAACGAAATCACCAAAATTACACCAACGGCTTTCATACTCGCAATAACGGTAAGCGTAATTGCAGCCATAAAGCCAAAATGAATCACGTTGACAGGCAACCCGATCGCCTGGGCACCTGTCCGATCAAAGGTGTAGAACAAAAGTTCTTTATAAAAAAGCCGAACGGCAGCTAGAATAACTAGCGCAATAATTAACGTTCGATAGATATCAGTTGATGTAACGCCTAATACATCACCAAACAAAAAACTATCTAAATCTATTTTGTTTTTAAGAACTGTTATTAGAGTAATCCCTAACGCAAAGAAGGTCGAAAACGTTAACGCCATTGCTGCATCGACTTTGACACGAGACTGAGAGCGAATCCAACCAATTAGAAATGAGCCTAGAATACCAGAGCCAAATGCACCGATCAGAATATCAGCCCCAAAGAAAAACGATAAAGATATCCCTGGCAACACGCAATGGGCAATTACATCTCCCAACAGTGCCATTCGCTGCACAATCAGATAGCTACCCACCACAGGACAGAGAACGCCAATTAAAGCGCTAATGGCTAGGGCATTCCGCATAAATTCGTAGCTTAGTGGCTCAGTTAACGCGTTTAACATCGCAAAAGTAGTGGATTTCTAACAAAACAAGTTCGTGTCTAACTCCTGATATAACGGCATCTGTGAACTTCCTCCATAGGCAGACTGCAAATTTTCGGAGGTCATCACTTCTTGTGGCGAACCATCAGCAATGAGCCGTTGATTCAATAACAGCAGGCGATCGAGGCGAGTCAATGATTGCCCCCAATCGTGATTACTCACCAGCAAAATTTTACCCTGCGATCGCAGTTCCTCAAACACCTGCAACATGATCGCCTCTGTCTTTTTGTCAACGCCCGCAAACGGCTCATCAAACAAAAAAATATCTGCCTGCTGCGCCAAAGCACGAGCCAGAAAGACGCGCTGCTGCTGCCCCCCCGAAAGTTCTCCAATTCGCCGCTGTTTTAGATGCGTCATCTCGACTCGATCGAGTGCCGTTTTGACAATCTCTTGGGCTGCCCGTCCGGGTCTGCGAAACCAGCCTAGCTGTCGAGTTCGCGCCATCATCACGACATTCCAAACGGTGATCGGGTAATCCCAATCAATCTGCGATCGCTGAGGCACATAGGCTACTCGCTCTAACTGCTGATGTAACGGACAGGTGCAATAGTTCACTAAACCACTCGACACCGGAACTAACCCCAGCATCGCTTTGAGCATCGTGCTTTTTCCAGCTCCATTGGGACCTAGAATTCCGACTAGTTGCCCTGGCTCAATCCTAAAGCTGACGTGATCTAACCCACAAACGCCCCGGTAGTTGACAGCCAGATGGTGAACCTCTAACATACGAACTCAAAGATATGAAAATGATTCTCATTGTAGATCGCTATCGCCTACTTCAGCCGTAAAGAAATCATGGATTCCTTCAGTCGTCAAACTTGCATTGCCGTTGTCGCCCTCACGATCGGCGGCTTGACAAGCTGTAGCGCTCCTTCTGCCAATCAAGCTAGCTCAAGCGCAAGTTCTGCCGCGAGTCCAGCGATCGCAAGCGACGCTCCCGACGTTGTGGCGACGAATAGCGTGCTGTGTGATCTAGCCAAACAAATTGCAGCGAACACGATCAATTTGACGTGTTTGATTAAACCTGGAACTGACGCGCATCTTTATCAAGCTACGCCAAACGATCGCAAAGCGATCGAGACAGCTAATTTAATTTTATATGGCGGCTATAATTTTGAACCTGGTCTGGTTAAACTCATTCAAGCTCGCTCAAAGGTTACTAAAGTTGCGGTCGATGAAGTGGCAGTTCCGGCTCCTCAGACGTTTGCAGAAGACGGCAAAACCGAACCTGATCCTCACGTTTGGCATAATGCTCAAAACGGGGTACAGATCACTCAGGTAATTCAAACTAACTTAGCAAAAGTTTCTCCAACAAATGCTGATCTATATGCCAAAAACGCGGAAGCGATCGTGACTCAACTCATGCAAATCGATCGCTGGATTAAGTCTCAAATCGCGACGATTCCACCCGATTCTCGCAAGTTGGTCACTACTCACGATGCATTGGGATACTATGCAAAAGCCTACAACGTTCCGATCGAAGGAGCGTTAGAAGGCATCAGCACCGAAGAAAAGCCAACTGCCGCCCGAGTCAAAGAATTAGTCACTATTATTACTTCTGCCAAAGTCCCCACCATTTTTGCAGAAGTCAGCATCAATCCGCAGTTAATTGAAACGGTCGCCAAAGAAGCGAAGGTCAAAGTGTCTGATCAAGAACTCTTTACCGATGGATTGGGTGAACCGGGAAGTAATGGCGAGACTTATCAAAAAATGTTGCTGGCAAACACGAAAGCGATCGTAGAAGGGCTAGGGGGGCGGTTCACCGCTTTCCAAGGGAAGTAACCTCATCGGTAGAATTTAGGTTTCACTACTATGCCCAATTCCCCCAGCATTCCGAAGATTATTCTCGATACCGATCCGGGTGGTGATGATATTTTTGCTTTTTTGTGGCTCCAAAGCCTAAGCAAACAAGGCTGTTTAGAACTCATTGCTGTGACGACTGCCGAAGGCAATGTGTCTGCTAGAAGGACATTTGCAAACGCTAGCCAAATTCTCAGCCTGGGAGGATTGTCTACTGTTGAGATTGGGCGAGGAGTCTTGATACAACGTGAATCTGCTGAGGATGCAGCCCACATTCACGGCAGTGATGGCATGGGCAACCTATCGACGACGCTACCCAAGCCTTTGAATCATTATGAAACGGCTCGATATTCTGACGATATTATTATCGATAAGCTCAATGCGATGCCTGGAGAGATTACTCTAATCGCGATCGCTCCCTTAACCAACCTGGCAGCTGCAGAAGAAAAGAGTCCCGGCATTCTCAAAAAAGCAAAAGAAATTGTCGTGATGGGAGGCGCATTTCTCTGCCCTGGTAACGTGTCGCCTCATGCAGAATTTAATATTTGGTTCAATTCAGCCGCCGCAAAGATTGTTTTTGAGAGTCGAGATGATCTAGCGGTGATGCCCTTAGATGTGACGAGACATCTGATTTTTACGAGAGAGATGGCACATACGATCGTGCAGACCAATCCAGACAGCGAGATTGCTGAATTCATGGAAAATCTCTGCGAGTTTATGATTCAGACCGCTCTCACCTATCGAGAAACCGAAGGAACTAAAGGATTTTTGGTTCACGATGCCGCCACGATCGGGTATCTTTTTTACCCTGAAACTCTGACGTTTTGCAGAGCGAACGTTCACATTGAGACGAAAGGCGAATGGACTCGCGGACAAACTCTCATCGATCGTCGCCATCAAGTCAAGCAGCAGGCAAATGCTTGGGTCGCTTTGCACATTGATCAAGCAGGATTTTTTACCAGTTTTGTTGAAGATTTGAAGACACTTATTGGCAGCGACTCACGCTGAAAAGCAGAGAAAGCCTCTTCGGTTCAGCACGATTCCAAGAGCACTAAACATCGGCTACCATCCCACCCTGACTCGTCTAGAGACACTTTGATCCTTCGTTGGGAGGACGCGATCGCGCGTTTGCCTAGTTAAAGTCTGTAAGCCGCAGCGCTGATAGTCTGACCAAATCTGATTTACCAGGAAAAAGATGATAGAAGATGGGAGAAGTTCGGAGATGTTGTATCGGGAACTCGGTAGCACTGGAGAGAGGGTTTCTGCAATCGGTCTAGGAGGGTGGCATCTCAGCTTAAAGCACGTAGATGAAGAACTGGCAACTCGGATTGTTCACACAGCAATCGATCGGGGCATCACCTTCATGGACAACTGCTGGGATTACAACGATGGAGTCAGTGAGACCCGTATGGGGACGGCACTCCAGGGTGGTTATCGAGACAAAGTATTTCTGATGACCAAAATTGATGGTCGTTCTAAACAGGAGGCTGCTAAACAGATCGATGAATCTCTGCGACGCATGCAGGTCGATCACATTGACTTATTGCAGTATCACGAAGTTTTGCGGTTTGAAGATCCCCATCGCATCTTTGATCAAGAAGGTGCCCATGCTGCCGTCTTGGAGGCACAGCAAGCGGGCAAGCTACGCTACATCGGCTTCACCGGGCACAAAGACCCCTACATTCATCTGCACATGCTAGAAGTAGCAGACACTTATGGAGTTAAATTTTCTACAGCTCAAATGCCGCTAAATGTGATGGATGCACACTACCGCAGCTTTGCAAAGCTTGTGTTGCCAGAACTGGTTAAACGTAACATCGGCGTTTTAGGCATGAAAAGTATGGCAAATGGAATTCTGCTACGGTCTAACACAGTTACGCCGATCGAGTGTCTTCACTATGCGCTCAACTTGCCGACCTCAGTTGTGATTACAGGCATTGATAGTCTAGAGATCTTAGATCAAGCCTTTGAAGCTGTACAGACCTTTAAGCCGATGGATGAGCAGCAAGTGCAGGTGCTGTTAGCCAAAACAGCACAAGCTGGAGCAAGAGGGGAATTTGAGCCGTTTAAAACCTCATCTATCTTTGACGGCACGGCTCAACATCCTGCTTGGCTAGGTGAAGAGCCGCAGCGCATCCAGCAGTTAATGTCTGCGGGCTAAAAAGCCCGGAGGGTGTCATGCACTTTTATAAAATCCGATCTAGTAGGAAAATTCAGCCCGGAGGATATCTCCGAAGAATAGCTGAAACGCTGAAGCTGACTCAAAGAGCTGATCGCTTTCAAAGGGCATAACGCTCTCTAGACTCTCGAATCATCTCACTGAGACACTCACATTGAGCAAGGATTAGGTCACTCGGAACCGCTTCAAGCACAAAGCTCTCTCAATATAGGCTGCATATGATCTTTGCACAGTTTATACTGAGAGAGCTTTTTTACCTTCTAGGCATCAAACATCCTCGTAGGTATATGTAAAGATTTTGTGAAACTTAGCAGAAATCCTCGTGGTTTATCGGATTGTCCACCAAATCCTTGCAGAAAGGAGATGAGCCTAGAACCCCGTTTGGGTTGACAAATGGGTTCAACTTGGAGGTCATCAGATTGCTATGTCAAGTAAAATCTTTAGAAGTCTACAGAGCAGGGTCTCACCGTCAACCTTTGGGTTAGCTGTGTTGACCGTCATGACAACTGCTTACCCAAGCATTGGATTCGCTCAAGCTCCACCCGCAGCCAACATGCCAGGGCTGTCCACTGTCAAGAGTGTAGGTCAGGCAGAGTTGCCCTACACGCTGGGCGCAGGCGATCGTGTCCGCGTGGATGTTTATCGAGTTCCACAATATACTGGCGAAGTTGACGTGCTGGTCGATGGATCACTCAACCTAGCCCTAGTCGGCAGCATTGCGGTTAAAGGATTGACGTTAAAGCAGGCGAGCGGAACAATTGCCACCGCTTACGGTCAGTACCTTAAGAAACCGATCATAACTATGACGCTACTCAGTCGCCGCCCCATTTTAATTGGAGTCGCGGGTGAGGTCAATCGTCCCGGTTCCTATACAATTCCTCCCAATGATCCACGTGCGCCTACCGTAACTCGCCTATTAGAAATAGCTGGCGGAACGACGCAAATTGCTAACGTTCGGCAGATTCAAGTCCGTCGTCCGCAGCGATCGGGCGGTGATCAGATTATCAATGTCGATCTCTGGCAGTTGCTCCAAACCGGGAATCTCGGATATGACGTTGCTCTGCGTGACGGCGATACGGTATCAATTCCTACCAACCCCGCTATCAATCTGTCTGAAGCTCCGCTTCTAGCGGCGGCTACATTCTCTCGCCCAACAGGTCAGGCGGTGAATGTGGCGGTTGTTGGAGAAGTCAATCGACCGGGTGCATACACAATGGCAGGCAATCAAGCGACTGGCGGAACAACACCAGCTAGTCTAGGAAACGTGCCTACAGTGACGCGGGCGCTTCAGACAGCAGGAGGAATCAAACCATTGGCGAACATTCGCGAAGTTGAAATTCGCCGCCTGACTAGAGCTGGAACTGAGCAATCGCTTAAAGTCAATCTTTGGGATTTGCTGCGGGGTGATTTACGCCAAGATGCAATCTTGCAGGAGGGCGATACGATCGTGGTTCCAACCGCAGTAGCAATCAATCCTGCGGAAGCCGCTACGACTGCTGCTGCTAGCTTCTCGCCGAGTGCGATTCGAGTCAATATCGTGGGTGAAGTTGCTCGCTCAGGAACCGTTGAACTTTCGCCCAATGTGCCGCTAAATCAAGGCATCCTGGCTGCGGGTGGGTTTAACAATCGAGCACGGAAAAAGTCTGTGCAACTGGTGCGACTCAATGTTGATGGCACGGTCTCTAAGCGAACCATTGAAGTCGATTTTGCTCAAGGAATCAATACGGCAAATAATCCTACTTTGCAAAACAACGATGTGATTATTGTCGGTCGTTCTGGGCTGGCGAGCGTTTCCGACACGCTGGGTCAGGTTTTGTCACCGATCGGCAGTGTGTTCTCGTTCTTCAATTTCTTGAATATCTTCCGCCGCTAGTTCAGGCAGTGTCTATCTTCTGCAATGGTCTGATGGCTCACATTAAAACGCTTAATCACTGAGTGACACGATGAGGAGAATGACAACAACTTCGCAGAACCCAACAACTAACCTCTAGGAAGCCAAGATGAAAGTTGAACAGCCCTTCCAGTCGTCATTACCAACAAATTTTATTCCACTGAGTGAGAGTTCTGAAGGAGGCTTGGATCTCGGTCAGGTTCTAGCATCGCTTCGCCGTAAAGCCCTGATCATTCTTGGCGTAGCTGCGGCGGTAACAGCAGCAGCAGGAGCCAAATCTTTCACCGACACTCCAATTTACCTGGGAGAGTTTGAAGTATTAGTACAACCGATGACTGCTGAGACCAGTATCGTCTCCTCAGTTCCAGGAAGCCTGACAAACGAGGAAAAATCTTCCGGCGTTAATGCCTCACGATCTGTAGTTAGCACAGATTTAATTAAAATTTTGACTAGCTCTAGAGTATTGCTGCCAGTGGTTGAGCAGATTCAAAAGCAATACCCAGATATGACCTATGACCTACTCGTCAGCAACCTAGCTGTTGCTCCTCTAGTCAAGGACTCAAACATTCTACAGACGACTTACCGTAGCCCCGATCCACAAAGGGTCAAACTCGTACTGGACAATGTTTCAAAAGCTTACCTCGCTTATAGTCTCCAGTCTCGTCAGGCTGACATTCGACGTGGACTCAAGTTTGTTGATGATAAACTGCCCGATCTTCAACAGCGAGTCACTCAACTACAAGAACGGCTGCAGCAATTGCGGCAGCGCAACGATCTGATCGACCCTGAATCACGGGGTGGACAGCTTTCAAGCCAGGTCAATACCTTCACTCAACAGCAGCTTGATGCTCAGATTCAGCTAGAGCAGATTAGAAAGGAGTATGCAGCTTTACGATCGCAACTCGGGCAGCGACCCAACGAATCGGCAGCTTCTAACGCACTGAGTCAAAATCCTCGCTATCAGTCTTTACTCAAACAGCTTTTAGACATTGACAGTCAAGTTGCAGAGGTTTCAACCCTCTATCTAGAGACAAGTCCTGATCTAAAGTTATTGCGAGAGCGGCGGCAGAATGTGCTGGCTCTACTAGGGCGTGAAGGGCAGCAAACTCAACGAGAAGTGGTTGATCAAATGCGATCGTTAGAGGTGCGCGATCAGGCTTTAGAAAGAACAATAGGCAATCTAAATTCTGGAGTCAATCAGCTTTCTAAAGTGTCGCGCGACTATGCCAACATTCAGCGAGAGCTACAAATTACGACTCAGAATTTGAACCAGTTCTTGAGCAAGCGAGAGGCACTACAGATTGATGTTGCCCAGCGAGAGGTTCCTTGGGAGCTACTCACTCCCCCAACTCAGCCTCTTCCTAAAGCAGCTAATCTGACCAATAATTTAATTTTGGGAGCAATTTTAGGATTGCTGCTAGGGACGGGAGTTGCGTTGGTGATTGATAAAGCGACAGACGTGATCTACAGTCCTGAAGAACTGAAACGAATTACCAAACTACCAATCCTTGGAGCAATTCCTGCTAGCGATGAACTTGATCATTTGATTCCTCAGGTTAGCCAAACTGCTGAGCTTCAAGAGGTCAGCGTTAGTGGCTCTGGGCGACGATCGAGCGAAGGGCAAAATAAAAACGGAAAATCTCCATCCTATCGGGCAATTCCTCTTTTTGAGGCGTTTCGATCGCTCTATGCAAACGTTCGTCTGCTGAGCCTTGACACCCCAATTCGGTCGTTGGTCATTAGCTCAGTTTCGCCTGGAGAAGGAAAGTCAACGGTTGCCGCTTTTCTGGCTCAGGCAGCCGCCGCTCTGGGGCAGCGAGTGTTATTAGTCGATGCTGACTTGCGCCAGCCACAACTCCATGAATATCTAAACCTCGAAAATACAAGCGGGTTAACCGATATTGTCTCAGGCTCTGCGTCTCTTCCAGAAGTTGTTCAACGATCGCCTCTAGAACCCAACCTGTTTGTGTTGACGGCTGGTGCGATTCCGCCTGACCCAACCCGATCTCTTTCATCACGCAAAATGAAGCAGCTAACGGAGCAAGTGCAGAATAACTATGACTTGATCATTTACGATATGCCTCCATTGCTAGAATTTGCAGATGTGTATTTAATAGCCAATCAGACTAATGGAATTATTTTAGTCAGTGAACTTGGCAAGTTAAGACGTTCTTTAGTTGGACAAGCTTTCGAGCAGCTCAAAGTAGCTAACACTTCTGTTTTAGGTATTGTGCTACAGAAAGTGGCGGCATAGAGTGCCTATTTACTGTATTTAAGAAACGCAGTAACCTCATCTAAACCCATTCATTCATCCTGCTGTCATCGGCATTTTGTATAGGCTTTAACAATTTATAGAAAACTACGTTAGGTCATATCTAAGATTTTTTTGATTGGTCAATTCCTTCGTATTTAACTGCATGTTTTTGAGATTTTATGGCTAATTTTTGTCTTTCCTAAGCCAAAACGTATTTAAGAAGATTGAGTATGCTCATGTTTTTTACTGCCGAATCAAGTCCTGATTCAGAAATTTTTTACACGTTCAGATAGAGATTTGAAAAATAGCAAAATTATAGCGTCAATAGTTGCATAAATCCATTTTATGTGCCAATGTATAGTTAAGAAATCGATGCACTACCACTACTTCAAACTAAAGGCATAAGGGTCATTATAAGGGTCAAAATAGTTCAATATCTTCAATTTTGAAGGGTGAGCTATTGAGGTTTGAAGCTAGATTCTCTACATCTACCATTTGCATCTTCTAATCTATTTCAGGGCTTAGCAAAGCGTTCTGCTGTCCACTGTTTCAATAGTTTTACGAGTTTCACAAAGTCAAGTCTCTCTCAAGATTTTAAAGATACTTTAGATTATTCTCTGACCAATCGCTGTAAGTATCTGAAATCTGACTGGACAAGCGCGCTTCGACAGCAGCATTACTCACAGCGACTGGTCGTCGTTTGGATTGTTGGCAGCATGAATTGAACAATTTGTTCAATCTGAGTGAATTTAACGATGATCTGTGCCAATAAGCCAGTGCGTCCGAAGCTGCGGTAAGACAAACTTCTGAGTTTATTTTAAATTGCTCGAACTAACAGGGAAAACAGGAAAGCTCTATAGCTTCTCTTGACTGCACTACCAGGTTCTCAGGTCACCTGTTGTTAAGCAATACAAGCCGTAAAAATCATGAATATAGAGGTTTTACCTCCAACTCGACATGTTGTTGGGTCTCCTGTAACTGCTCTGCCGTTTCAGGCACAGATTGAGTTAATTTTGCACTGGGCTAGCCACCGCTTTAGCAAAGTCATTTGTGTTGCCAATGTACATATGTTGATGGAGGCGCATTATAACCCTGCGTTTGGCTCTATCTTGGCAAATGCAGACATCGTTACACCGGATGGGATGCCGATCGTGTGGTTGATGAAGATGATGGGCGATCGTGATCAAGACCGCGTTGCTGGAATGGATATTCTGATGGCACTTTGTGAGCAAATGTCGTTTCAGCAAACCAGCATATTTTTTGTAGGGTCTGAGCCGAGTATTTTGAACAAAATTCGGCAAAGACTCCATCACGAGTTTCCTAATTTACGAATTGCTGGAATGGAACCGCTGCCGTTTCGCCCATTGACCTCAGAAGAAGATGAGGCGATCGTGCAAAAAATCAACGATAGTGGGGCTGGAGTTATTTTGGTATCGCTGGGTTGCCCTAAACAAGAGATTTGGATGAGCCAACACCAGGGAAAGGTCAAGGCAGTAATGATTGGGTTAGGGGGAGCGTTTCCGGTCTATGCAGGTGTGCATAAATGGGCACCTTTGTGGATACGGAAAACTGGTTTTGAATGGCTATATCGCTTAATTCAAGAACCCCAGCGGTTGTGGAAACGATATTTTGCGACCATTCCTCCTTTTATCTATCTAGCACTAAAGCAGGTTCTCTTTTCCCAGGTTAGATCTCGGCAATCGTAGCTAAAGCTTCAGTGGTCGATCGACCTGAAGAACGAATGTTGCCTCAACTTAAATAGGACAGCAAGCCAGGGTAAAAATGGGTTGGCTGAGATCTTGCATCTGACCTAAAACTCTCTCGTTTCTGACATTCACCCGCTTGTGATTGAAAATCACGGTTTGACGGTGCGAAGTCCACTCAAGGGACTGAGAGAGGGTTTGAGGTTCAGTCCGTTTCAACGGACTTCGCAAGGCTAGCCCGGAATTCCATTCACGGGCGGGACAGAACCGCAGCGAATGGACTGGGGCAAGATCTGAGTTAAAGAATACGTGAAGATGAGCGATCGCTCTCGCAATTTCCTGATTACGCTTTGTTACACCGTAAGGAATAGTAAGTTAAGCAGCTCTAACACGTGTTTACTGTTTACTCATTTATCATCGTTGATGATAAATGTTTGTTCGCTAGCATCCATCGGTTTAACGGGGTTCAAACTCTTTCAGGTCTGACAAAGCTACCCGGATTCACTGGCAGTTTGTTGAAGAACTATGGCAAGATACCTGGAGGCTAGACTACTGGTTAGAAACGGTGTCTAGTGTGAAACCTGTCCAAAAGGATGTCTGGGAAGTCTTTGACCTATTATATTGAGCAGCATGAATAACAGAGAACTCGTAATTGAGGCAGGTCGGTCAGAAAGCCAGTATTGGAGGGATTTGTGGAAGTATCGAGAGCTGTTTTACTTTTTGGCGTGGCGCGATATTTTGGTGCGCTACAAGCAAACGGTGATCGGTCTTGCTTGGGCGTTAATCCGACCGTTTTTGACGATGGTGGTGTTCACGATCGTGTTTGGTAATCTCGCAAAGCTGCCATCCCCGATCGGAGTTCCCTACCCGATCTTAGTATTTGCGGCAATGTTGCCCTGGCAGTTTTTTTCGGGGGCGATGTCTGAATGCAGCAATAGCTTAATCTCAAACTCAAACCTGATCTCTAAAGTTTACTTTCCTCGACTGATTGTGCCGACGAGTGCGGTGATTGTGAGCTTTGTAGATTTCATGATTTCGGGGATGATTTTGCTGGGGTTGATGGCTTGGTATAATTTTGTGCCTGATTGGCGTATTTTGACGCTGCCCCTGTTTATTTTGATTGCGTTTGCGGCGGCGATCGGGGTTGGTTTGTGGTTGGCGGCGCTGAATGTGGAGTATCGCGACTTTCGCTATATTGTGCCGTTTATTGTGCAATTTGGGCTATATATTTCGCCTGTTGGCTTTAGCAGCAATGTGGTGCCTGATCAATGGCGCTTAATCTATTCGCTAAACCCAATGGTGAGTGTGATTGATGGCTTTCGCTGGGCAATTTTGAGGGGCAGTGCCACGATTTATCTGCCGGGGTTTGCTTTGTCACTGGGTTTGGTGATTTTGTTGTTTGTTAGCGGTATCTGGTATTTCCGTCGCATGGAGCGCACTTTTGCGGATGTGATTTAGGCAGGGCTGACGCAAAACTCCGGTTTCTCTGCGAGAACAAGGCGCTTGGACATCTAAGTTATGTCTAGAATTCCGGCTTATCTTGCGGGACATTGCAAAACTGCTTAAAGCTTGTAGAATGTGACCGAGTGTGAAGGTTTGGATAAGAAGCTAAATCTCTTCGGTGTTTCTCCCGATTGGCTTAAAGAAACTTTGTACAAATGAGGTAGCCTCGGGTTATTCAGCTACCGCACCAGAATTGGAGAAGGATTCTACTCATGAGTGATACAGTAATTCGCGTCGAAAACTTGAGCAAGAAGTATGTGCTGAGTCACCAGCAGGAAGGGCAGAAGTATAAGGCGCTGCGCGATGTGATTGCGGATGGTGCAAAGGCAGTTGGAAAGAAGTTGCTGAAGCCATCGAAGGCGATCGCTGACCCAAGTCGCGAGGAGTTTTGGGCGCTGAAGGATGTGTCGTTTGAGATTAAGCAGGGCGATCGAGTTGGCATTATTGGGCGCAATGGGGCGGGTAAGTCAACGCTGTTGAAAGTGTTGAGCCGAATTGTGGAACCGACGAGCGGCAGAATCGGCATTCGTGGACGGGTAGCGAGTTTGCTAGAGGTGGGAACAGGATTTCACCCAGAATTGACGGGTAGGGAAAATGTTTATCTCAACGGTGCTGTTTTGGGCATGAGTCGGGAAGAGATTAAACACAAATTTGATGAAATTGTGGCGTTTGCTGAAGTCGAGAAGTTTCTCGACACTCCAGTCAAACGTTATTCATCAGGGATGTACGTTCGACTAGCCTTTGCAGTAGCAGCTCACTTGGAGCCAGAGATTTTGATTGTGGATGAAGTGCTGGCAGTTGGTGATGCAAGCTTCCAGAAGAAATGTATTGGGAAAATGCAAGATGTTTCAACAAATGAAGGTCGAACCGTTTTATTTGTAAGCCATAACATGGCTGCAATCCGTTCACTTTGCTCAACTGGAGTTGTACTGAGTAAAGGCAGTACAGTTTGCAGCGGCAGTATAAACGATTGCATTAAAAACTACGAAGTGCAAAATATCAAAGAGCAGGGAGCTACGTGGATACGACCTCAAGAAAGGGAAGAAAGTAGTTTAATAATTACTCAAATTCACTCAAAGCTGAATGGTGAACAGCCCCAAATCGAACTTGAACTAGACGTCTTCCTTAAATCCATAAAAAAGCACAAGCCGTCCTATTTGGTAGTTGACATTCTAGACGCTGTTGGCACTGCAATTATGCAGGCGCTCCCAAGCCTTGATGGCTATATAAATTATTCCCAAGAAACACATTCACTCAAACTAAATATCCAGCTACCTCCTCTGGTTCCTGGGCAGTATCTAGTTTCTGTCTGGGTGGGAAGTCACAATACAGAAACGCTTGAATTTGTTAGAGAAGCAATTAAGTTTGAAATCAATGAATCTCCTACTTCTGGCAGAAGCTTTCCGCATACGTCTGATCATGGATACATTGTACCTCCATCGACAGTAAAGTGTTTTGAATATCAACATTAAATCGGACGTGTTATTAAATTGATGTTTCTCTAAATCCACTTTGGGCTGAATAATACAGAACCATACCAAAGAATTTAGTGGTTACATACTGAAAGATTAAAACATTGATTGAAGAGGGTAACATTTTAGTAATGAATGATGTTAACAGAAGCTAAGAAAGCATTAGTGCTGAATTTAGTTAAATGCCTTTGACAGAGTGAGTCTTCCACGCTTTGTGTGACTAAACAAAAACTACGAGTTAATGCTCTTTACCAAGCTGAAACAAGCAATGAAATTCATACATAATCCAGAAAGCTATAACACTCGAGCAGCCAGACAAGTCGTTCCCTATCTTATCAGCCTTCTTTCTCCAAAAAGCATAATTGATGTTGGCTGTGGAATAGGCACTTGGCTTTCTATCTTTAAGGAAAATGGAATTGAAGAGGTCGCTGGGATTGATGGAGATTATGTTGATCGAGATGCATTGTTTAGCAATATAAGCCCGGACGAATTTTTTGTTTGTGATCTAAAAAAATCTTTAGAAATAGAGAGAACTTTTGACTTGGTTGTATCTTTGGAGGTAGCTGAGCACCTTCCTGAGGAGTCAGCAGTCGATTTTATCGAAAGTTTAACAAAGCTTGGAGATTGTATTCTTTTCTCGGCGGCTATTCCTGGGCAGGGAGGTGATGGACACATCAACGAGCAATGGATGAGTTACTGGGAAGAGATATTTCAAAAATTTGATTTTAAGCTTTGTGATTTTATTAGACCTAAATTCTGGTCTAATCAGAACGTTGATTGGTGGTATAGACAAAATACTTTCTTGTTCTTCCGTAATGGGACGTGCTTGAGCGAATCTGTTTTTAATGAATCATCTATTAACGAATTTGGAGATATTGTTCACCCTGAACTGTATAAAATAAAATTGAGGGAAAGTCTTCAATTGACTCAGGATAACAAAAATATCTACTTGGGAAAGGTATCTATTAAAGAAGCGCTAAAAATTTTATTTTTTACGTTGTTGGACAAGTTGAGTTTTCTAAGACCTAAATCGCATTTTGAGTAATCCTCACTCAAAAATGTGATTAAATACGATCTAGAGAGTAAAGCAATGCTACCTTGTATTAGTGTTATCATTTGTACCCATAATCCCCGTCACGACTACCTTGACAAGGTATTGGAAGCGTTAAGAGTCCAAACTCTCTCAAGCGAATTGTGGGAACTTCTACTAATCGATAATGCCAGTGAAAAGCCTATCAACTTAGAAATCAATCTGGATTGGCACCCCCAAGCGCGCCATATTCGGGAAGAAGAGCTGGGTCTAACACCTGCTCGGTTGAGGGGAATCAAAGAGGCGAGAGCTGAGTTGTTGGTGTTTGTCGATGATGATAATGTCTTAGATTCAGAATACCTGGAAGTAACTCTGCAAATCAGCAAGAGCTGGTCAATGTTAGGAGTCTGGGGCGGTCAGACACCCCCAAAATTTGATGCACCTCCCCCAGACTGGACAAAGCCTTACTGGTATATGCTAGCTATCTACCAGTTTGATCTCGATCGCTGGTCAAATGTACTTTATGCTGGCACAAACCCTTGTGGTGCTGGAATGTGTGTCCGAAAGATTGTTGCAAAGAAGTATGCTGATTTAGTGTGTAACGACCCTAAGAGAATGAATATGGATCGTAAAGGTAAGTCATTGGTTAGCTGCGGAGATACTGACCTCGCCTTTACAGCCTGTGATCTTAATTTGGGGATGGGTCAGTTTGCCTCTTTAAAGCTAACTCATTTAATTCCAACTGAACGGCTTCAAGAAAGTTACCTTCTCAGATTAGCTCAAGCGAATGGCTACTCTAGCGTAATATTGCGTTCTTTTCGAGACGATACTCTATCTTTTTCTAAACAATCTTGGAGAGGTAAACTCATTGAGTATTACTATACTCAGCGCATGGAGCAGAGGGAACGACGATTTTATCAAGCAAAGAAAAGAGGCGAAATGTCTGCAATTCAAGACCTCTCAAACTCTTAATTCCGTGGGTTTTCTTGATTTTCTATCAAGCGATTTAAAGGCAGACTGTACATTTACTTCCAGGTATTATGAGAGTTTTGTACGATATCACAGTTCTCGGAATTGGGCATCATCATCCTCGTGCCCGAACGGGTGTTTTCAGAGTCGTTGAAAATTTGGCTCATGGGTTGAAAAACTCAAACGCTTGCGACTTAACGTTCTGCACAGGGAACCCACACTCAAGCGCACTGCTCAACGCTTTAGACTATCTAGAAGCTAATCCAGAACTTGCCGAGATTTCTCTCCCTCACGAAAGTTGGAAATTCAAAAAAAGCTTACGCAGTACGCAAGTGCAGCTTAAAAGCAAAATTGCTTCTTCTTCAGCTTTACAAAAAATACCCCTCGAAGTTATAAGAAAGCTAAACAGAGCTATTGATAAAGGTACAGAAGTCTTCTACGAGCCTTTTAACCCCAAAGCTCTGACCGAGTTTGACCTTTATCACTCGCCGTTCTACGCAGTTCCTAAGCAGCTTCAAAAAGCGAAGCACCTCAAAAAGTTTTTGACAGTCATGGACTTGATCCCAATCTTGTATCCTCAATTCTTTGAATTTAAGGAGGATGATTCTCTTAAACAAGCGATCGGCAGCCTAGATTCAGAGTCATGGGTTTTGTGTATCTCAGAATCTACCAAAAACGACCTGTGCAACTACTCCACTGTTGTTGATCCGTCGAAAGTGGTTGTGACCCCATTAGCTGCCTCTGAACTCTTCTACGCTTGTAATGACGTTCAAAAAGTCGAGCATACTCGCAAAAAATATGGCATCCCCGATGCGCCCTACCTTCTCAGCCTCAGCACATTAGAACCTCGCAAAAACATCGACCACATCATTCGCTGCTTTGCAAAATTAATTCAGCAAGAAAACATTCAAGATTTGCATCTAGTGCTCGTCGGCACAAAAGGTTGGAACTACGACAAAATCTTTGACGAGATTTCCAGCAATGACGCTCTAAAGAAGCGAATCATCACCACAGGCTTTGTTGCCGACGAAGATTTAGCAGCTCTCTACAGCGGTGCGCTTACCTTTATCTATCCCTCTTTCTATGAAGGCTTTGGGTTACCGCCCCTAGAGGCTATGCAATGTGGTGTTCCTGTCATTACCTCCAACACCTCTTCCTTACCAGAAGTCGTCGGCGATGCAGGCATTATGCTCCCTCCAACAGATGTAGACGGGTTGTGTCAAAGCATACTTAAGCTCTATCACAGTTCCTCCCTGCGAGACGCTATGGCTTTACAATCTCTAGAGCAAGCCAAAAAATTTAGCTGGGATAAATGTACTGAAGCAACAATCACTGCCTATAAAGCAGCTCTGTCCGCTTAATTTATCTAGTTTGATCGGCACAAGACCAACAAAACAGGAGTAGTCGGATCATGATCAAAAAAGCTCTGATTTGCGGAATCTCCGGTCAAGATGGAGCCTACTTAGCTCAGCTATTGCTTAATAAAGGCTATATCGTCTGCGGCACCTCCCGCGATGCTCAAATCACCTCCTTTCACAACCTAGTGCGTCTCGGCATCCGCGAGCAGGTCAAACTAGAATCTGCCACATTAACCGACTTCCGCAGCGTCCTTCAGGTGTTGACCAAAATTCAACCTGATGAAGTCTATAACCTGGCGGGGCAAAGCTCCGTTGGGCTTTCGTTTGAGCAACCCGTAGAGACCCTCGAAAGCCTCGCCACAGGCACCCTCAATTTACTCGAAGCCATCCGTTTTCTAGGTCAGCCCATCAAACTTTATAGCGCTGGCTCTAGTGAATGCTTTGGCGACACCAACAACCAAGCGGCTGATGAAATGACCCCGTTTCGCCCCCGCAGTCCTTACGGCGTTGCCAAAGCCGCCGCCTTCTGGGAAGTCGCCAACTACCGCGAGGCTTACGGCTTATTTGCCTGCTCTGGCATTTTGTTTAACCACGAATCGCCCCTCCGCCCAGAACGTTTTGTCACCCAAAAAATCATTGCGACTGCCTGCCGCATCGCTGCGGGAAGTCAAGAACAACTGCTCTTAGGCAACACCACCATTCAACGTGACTGGGGTTGGGCACCCGAATATGTAGAAGCCATGTATTTGATCTTGCAGCAAGAGCAGCCCGATGATTATGTGATCGCCACCGGGCACACCCATTCTCTAGACGATTTTGTTGCGGCGACCTTTGCTTACTTCAACCTTGATTGGCAAGACCACGTTGTGACCAATTCCAGCCTGTTCCGCCCCACCGATATCTCTGTTAGCAAAGGCAACCCCGCCAAAGCAAAACAGCAATTAGGGTGGCAAGCAGCCTCCAAAATGGAAGACGTGGTCAGAATGATGATTGAAGAACGGTCAAGACAATAAACCGTAAGTCAGATTAACCACTCAATAGTGTTGCATGTTGCTCAATAGAAGGTTGAATGATGAAAGTATTGTACGATGGTCAGATTTATGCAATGCAAGCTGCTGGTGGCATTAATCGTTATTTTGCAAACATCATCAGCCGACTTCCAGACAGTTTCCATCCTACGCTGACGGCAAACTATCGATCGTCTAAGCTGCACTACCCAGACCATCCTAATTTAAGGCTGATTGAGTACAAGGGCTTTCGTCCACATCGCGTCTCTAGACGGATGGGAAAGTACTACCTTCAAGCCGCTACAGCCTTTAAAGAATTTGATTTTTCCCATCCTACTTACTATTCGTTGCTTTCAGGACAGTATTTCGATAACTATCGTCATCCTGTGGTGTTGACCGTGCATGACATGATTCATGAATTATTCTCCGATCGACTCGAGCCTAACGGTGAAACGGCTGAGGCTAAACGAAAAGCCATACTTTCTGCTCAGGCAATCATCTGTGTCTCTGAGAACACCAAAAATGATTTATTAGAGAGATATCCATCACTCGAAGATAAAATATCGATCACTTACCTAGCGTCTGAACTGGACGCAAGCCTTGCTTATGGTGCAGAATCAGTCCCTTCTCGACCTTATTATCTTTACGTGGGTGGTCGTTATGCAGGATATAAAAATTTTGACGGTTTATTAGTAGCGTTCTCTAAAGCAACTTCGGTTAATCCAGAGTTATCTTTATGTGTCGTTGGTTCCCAGTTTAGCCAATCTGAGTCGGAGCTAATTGCTGAATTGAACCTAACTGACTCTATCGAACACTACGGTTATGCTAGCGATCGTCAGCTTGCCAAGCTCTACCGCTGTAGCCTCGGCTTTGTCTATCCATCCCTCTACGAAGGATTCGGTATTCCTCCTCTAGAAGCAATGTCTTGTGGCACACCTGTCATTGCGTCAAATTCCTCTAGCATTCCTGAAGTAGTTGGTGACGCTGGTTTATTATTCGATCCCAAATCACCAGAAGACCTCGCCGATCACCTGCTGTTTCTGGCAAATTCCCCAGCAGAGCGCGATCGTTTAATCGCTAAAGGTTTTGAGCGCACAAAACTATTCAGTTGGAATAAAACCGCAAGCCAGACGTTAGACGTGTACAAATCAGTGACTGCATAAGGTGATTAGGCATTTGACAAAGCATTCTCTTCGAGTGCTAAAGCGTTCATTAGTTTTGTTTTAGCGTCTGTTCTAAATTAGGCAGCATTTATCAGCAACGACTAAGCGTTTACCCCTTTTGCTGAAGCAAACATTGAGATCGCTTCTACAAACTGCCGTTTTGCTCTAGCCTTCAAGCGTTTCGCCTCAACACTCGCAGGTTTCGTGTTGTAAACACTGCAAACCCCATCAACAGTCATCATCACTGCCTGATGCCTACCGAAAATATACTTAAATCCCGTCGAATTTTACTCCAATCAAAAACATAACTTTTCTGAGAAATTGCAGGTCTATCGAAATCACTATGCAGATGTTTGCCATGAACGTTTCACACTGATCAAGAAAGCTCAAAGCCCTGAAGTACGTTGAATCGTCCAAACTTAGTGTTTGACTTGCACAATTTAGTCGATAGACCCGCCCAGCCATCGCCGATGTATCCGTCGGTAAAGGTGAGCGATCGAGCCAGTAACACGCTGCCCTCACTCGACGGTACAGCCTCTAGTTTAAAGAATGCGTAAAGAAGACAGCACTTCTCGTAGATTGTTCTGATCCACAGATGGTTACAAAGAAGTGGTTATTGGGCAAGACAAATTCTGCTGGTTTTCCATGAAAATTGCGTATCTAACAACTTACGATGCTACAAATGTTAAGAACTGGTCAGGATTGGGTACTTATATTGCTCAATCTCTAAAAGACGAATCAACATCAATTGACTACATTGGTTCACTTCAGGAAGAAGTAAATCCTTTAATTAAAATCAAAAAAGGTCTATATCAAAAACTTTTGAAGAAATCTTATCTCTCAGACAGAGATCCTCATACTTTAAAAAATTATGCAAGACAATTTAACGCTCGTTTAAGTAGTGGTTTAGATGTAGTCTTTAGCCCCAGCACCATGCCAATCGCTTACCTTGACTGCCAACAGCCCATCGCTTTTTGGACGGATGCAACATTCGGCAGCATGATCAATTTCTACCCCGAATTCAGTAATCTTTGTCAGGAAACGATCAAACACGGCAACCAGATGGAAGAAATAGCATTAGAACGGTGCCAACTAGCAATTTACTCATCCGATTGGGCAGCTCAAGCTGCCATTAAGCTGCATCGTGCCGATCCAGCGAAGGTAAAGGTTGTACCGTTTGGGGCAAATTTAGAATGCGATCGAACGCTAGACGACATTCACACATTAGTGAACTCACGCCCCTTGGATACCTGTAAGCTCCTTTTTCTAGGAGTAGATTGGCAACGTAAAGGCGGCAATGTCGCTTTAGAAGTTGCTCGTTCACTCAACAAGGCTGGACTTAAGACAGAGCTTACAGTCGCTGGGTGCCAACCTGAATTTGAAGGCGCTATGCCTGATTTTGTTAAACCACTTGGGTTTATTAGCAAGTCGTCCTCAGAAGGCAAAGCGAAAATCAATAAGCTCTTCGCAGAAGCTCATTTCCTCATCCTACCGTCTCTTGCAGAATGCTACGGAATCGTCTTTTGTGAGGCAAACTCCTTTGGTGTTCCCTGCCTAGCAACGCATGTTGGCGGCATTCCAACTGCAATTAAGGACAATATCAATGGTAAAACCTTTGCAAAAGATGCTGCGGTTTCTGACTACTGTGATTACATCACCAACATGTTCTCTGATTACAAACAATACCGAAGCTTATCAATCTCTTCTTTTCATGAATACCAACAGCGACTTAACTGGGAAGTTGCTGGTCAAACTGTAAGAAATTTGCTGAAAGAAATAAAGAGGTGATTTGTAACCTCGTTTATAATCCAAGCCGTCTAAGGGTGGGTTAGCGATAGCGGAACGCATGGAAACATTGAGTTTTCTGCGTTAACCTAGCCTATGACTAGGCTGAGTTTAATTGCACCTCTAGTCAATTTATTGAAAGATAAATGATGGTTAAACAAAATTAAGCAGCACCAAAGCAGCACCTCCGTCTGCTGAAAGCTTATTAGTTTTGCTTGAGCAGAAGTGGCTTTTGCTTAAGCACCTTCTTTCAATTAAGAAATATTGATTAATTACGCTTAAACATTTACATCTTTCGTTTGAACAACCATATTTTGCTTTCACAAGTACACGTTTGCTGTTGCCCTCGCCTCAAAACGCCTTCATAAACCTCACAACCACCCAATGCCCACCGAAAATATACTTGTAAGTAAGAAACAACTTAGCGTCAGCGATCGCAACTTTTCTGGGAAATTGCTCAGGTTGACGCATAGCCCCATTGCCTAACGTAGAGCAAACCACTCTACATCAATCAGGGGTATACCACCAATGGCACGCCGCAAACGCAGTTCCAAAGTCTTAGAGAAAGCCGATCGTCGCATCGCCAGTCTGCGATCAATTAATCCCGACCTCAACTTGGGAAATGGATTAACGGTCGATGGTTACACTACCCTGATCACCGACATGCGCGATAGACTCGCCGCTTACAACACCGTCCTCTCAACTGTAGACAAAGCCTACAACGACCTGCTCACAACGGAGCAAAAACTAGGAGACTACTCAGAGCTTTTGCTGCTGGGCGTAGCAACCAAATTTGGTAAAGACAGCGATGAATATGAAATGGCAGGTGGCGTGAAAAAGAGCGATCGCAAGCGATCAACCCGCAAAGTGTCTGACGCTCCCATAGCAGTCGCGCCATAAATTACCAGTTCACAACAAGCCCACGATCAATGCTCAACCCAGTCATCGTCGATGTATTCGTCGGTAAAGGTGAGCGATCGCAGAGACCGCCCTCTGTTTCCTTAACAAGAAACGAGAGGCGGTCTTGTTTCTGAAGAGCGATCGAGCCAGTAACGCGCTGCCCTCGCTCGACGATGCAGCCTCCAGTTTGAAGAATGTGTAAAGAAGACAGCACTTCTCGTAGATTATTCTGATCCACAGATGGTTACAGAGTAATGAGTATTGAGCAAGACAATAGGGGTAACGGTGAAAACAATTCTATTGTTTGACAACATCTCGCATGGGCATCATCCTACTTACCTCAGACTGTTTAGTAAAACTCTCTTAGAGATGGGCTATCGGGTAACTACCCTCTGCCCAGACTCAGACGAACTCAGCGCTTGGGTCACTCAACACTATCCAAACTATGCTGCTAACTTCCAAGTGGCACAGATTAAGCAACCTAACGTGCCTTCACTGCCCATTTTAGGGTATGCACCGCGCCCACTAAATGCCCTACTTCAATGGAAATATGCTGCCTCCTCGATTCAAAATATCGTTACCAATCTAGGGCACTCCCCAGATTTGGTTTTTTTCCCTTGGCTAGACATTTACCTCAGTGAATATTTGACCTATCACCTGGTTGACATCATCTTTCCCTATGCCTGGTCGGGATTGTTTTTTCATCCTCCCTATCTCATCGCTGGGCAAAAACGGTTGCCGATTTTAGGCACTCCCCTCTCTCCCTATAGCGTGACTCGCTCACCCCACTGTCGTAGCATTGCGTTTTTAGACGAGTTTGAGGCAGCCACCCTTCAGCAAACGCTAGATAAACCCGTAATCCCGTTTCCAGACTTAACCGATGAATCATCACCAGACCTGAGCTACCCGATCGCTCACCAGATTCGTGAAAAAGCAGGCGATCGTAAAGTCATTGGTTTGCTGGGTGCTTTATCCCGTCGAAAAGGGTTACTAACGTTGTTAGAAGTTGCCAAAGACTTAGAACACGATGACTGGTTCTTTGTGTTTGTGGGCGAACTCGATGAAAGAGGTCTCAGCCCTGAAGAGATTTTTGAAATTCGTAGATTTATCCAATCAGACCCTGTTAACTGCTTTTTTCATCTCGATTGGATTCCAGATGAACCCAAATTTAATGCCGTTGTCGAAGCCTGCAATGTCCTGTTTGCTAGCTATGAGAACTTTCCCTACAGCAGCAACATCCTTGCAAAGGCGGCTGTTTTTGAAAAGCCCATCATTGTCAGCGACGGCTTTTGTATGGGTAGACGGGCTGAAACATTTCAACTAGGAATCAAAATTCCCGCAGGCAGCAGCACTCACTGCCTTGAAGCTCTAACTATGCTTCGTGACCAGCTAAACTCGCAGGCATTCTATGTCAAGCCTGACTTTGAAGGCTATAGGAAAAGACACTCGATCGACCAACTGCGTGATGCGTTCTATACCGTTTGCAGCCATATAGATTGAACCTTCAAAAATAAACGGTCATCTCCCAGATTTGATGAAGACTCTGTGAAACATGAAAAATATCCTGAATTTGCCCTCATTGCTTGCATTGATGGATTAGTGGCATTCGGTCTTGTTTGCTCCTTCAATCACTCATTGATCATCATTCAGTCATTTCATCAGCCATCACTAAGGAGTCGGTCATGGGGTGCCAATCTCTAGTTAGCATTATTATCAATAATTACAACTACGATCGCTTCCTTGCTCAAGCGATCGATAGCGCGTTGAACCAAACCTACCCAAACATTGAAGTCATTGTGGTTGATGATGGCTCCACTGATAACTCTCGCAATGTCATCGCACAATACGGCGATCGGATTATTCCAATCCTGCAAGAAAACGGCAAACAGGGAAAAGCTCTTAACAATGGGTTTGCTCATAGCCGAGGCGACATCATTCTGTTCTTAGACTCTGATGATTATCTTTTTTCTCAGGCGGTTGCTTGCATCATCGATATTTGGCACTCAAAACTGACCAAAATTCACTACCGTCTAACAGTCGTCGATACAGACCAGCAGCCCCTTGGTTTTTCCTATCCACCTATCGGGCAAGCCCTTGCCAACGGGCAAGTCTGGCAAAAACTCCTGCAAACTAGTGGCTATACCAGCACCCCTATGAGCGGCAACGCCTACAGCCGTAAAACCCTAGAGCAGGTGTTCCCTATCCCAGATGAATACACCCTCACCGCAGACGACTACTTGCTAATTTCCACTCCTTTTTATGGCGAAGTGCTGGGCATCGAAGAACCTTTAGGTGCCTATCGGATTCATACGAACAATCAGTGGGCACTCTCTACAGTGTCAGGAAGTCGGTTTCGCCGCTTTGTCCGCCACGATGTGCAAAATTATGCCCTGTTAGTGCAGAAGGCAAAAGAACTAGGGTACGACGTTCCCCTCGACCTAGAGACCAGAAACCTGGGACGGTTATGGTCTCGATTAGCCTCTTTACGACTAGAGCCAGAAGAACACCCCATCTCTTCTGATTCTCCCCTCCAACTGATGCATTGGGGTATTCGTGCGCTTTGGAAATACTCAGGTCACAACTTGCCTAAACGCTTAATCTATACCATGTGGTTTTTTTGGGTTGGTCTCATGCCATTACCCCTGGCAACCTTAGCAATTTCCTGGCTATATGCTCCCAATCTTCGCCCTAAACCGATCGACTGGGCTTTAACACGCTTACGAACCCTGATGAGCTAACCCAGTTTGAGAGTGAACAGCGATGCATTAATTACACCCGTGAATCGCCTCGATCGTGATGATGGCTGCAGTGACTGCTAAGAAAGTCGTGAAACGAAGGAGAGTATGGAATGAGTGCAGTTGATGGCTTTGTTAGCGCTAGCTCAAACAAGACCGAGGGCGATAATCGCCTACGCGTTTTAGTGGTCAGCCATACCTATGTGGTAGGTGTCAATCAAGGAAAACTCGACGCGATCGCCAAAACTGGCAACGCGATCGTTGGCTTACTGGCTCCTAGCAACTGGAAGGCGCTCGAATGGAACCGTTTGCTACCGCTAGAAACACCCTATTCCAACATTAAAATATATGCTGCACCTGTATCCTTAACAGGTCGAGGCGGAGCGCATTTCTATGCACCCTGGAAGATCTGGCAAACTCTACACGACTTTCAGCCCGATATTGTTCACGTAGAAGAAGAAGTGTTTTCTCTCTGCGCCTTTGAACTGGCAATCTGGTCGAGACTCACTGGCAAACCGCTATCGCTCTTTGGCTGGGAGAACATGGATCGCCAGTTTTCAGCCTTGCGGCATTGGGTGCGACAGTTTGTGTTAGATACCGCAAGCCTGGTAGTTGCGGGCAACCATGATGGGGCTAAATTGCTACCGCAGTGGGGATATAAGGGGTTAGTAGCAGTCGTGCCTCAAATCGGCGTAGACCCAACGTTGTTTCATCCCCAAGTCGTCGATCGCCAGAATGCTGAATTTCAGATCGGGTTTCTCGGTCGCCTAGTTCCCGAAAAAGGCATCGATATTTTGTTTGCTGCTGTGCAGCAACTTCGCAAACGAGGGCTTCAGTGCCGCCTTATTCTCTGTGGTTCTGGCTCAAGTGAAGCAGATCTCCGTCAAGAAGCCCAAAAGCAGCAAATAGACGATTGGGTGACGTGGAGAGGCAGTGTGCGCCATGAAGACGCACCAACAGAAATCAGCAAGTTTGATGTGCTAGTGTTGCCATCCCGCACAATCATCAGTTGGAAAGAGCAATTTGGGCATGTGCTCATTGAAGCGATGGCGATGGGCATCCCTGTGATTGGCTCTACCTGTGGTGAAATCCCAAACGTGATTGAGCAAGCTGATTTGGTCTTTCAGGAAGATGACGTAGTGGGGCTAGCAGCCATCTTAGAGCGCATGATTTGCGACCCAGAGTGGCGGCAAGCAGCAGGAGCCTCCGGTATGCAGAGAGTGCAGCAACACTATACTCACGAACGAATTGCTGAACAGTTGCTTGACCTTTGGCAAACCGTACTGAAGCACAAGAGTAACGCTCGTACTGTGAACCAGAAGCCGCTAAAAGATGAGGTAACTAAATGCGTGTAGCCATTGCCCGATCGATGCCAAACTTCAGCATGGATGTCTATGCCGATGGGCTGATTGCTGGATTACGAGCTGTTCGCCCCAACTGGGACATCGTTGAACTTGCGCCACGCCCCGTCGATCGCCATAGCCGTTCTGTCCAGATGAGAGCACATAAGGTCTATGAACGCTTCTGGAACTTTCCCAGGCAAGTTCAGCAGCAGGCAGCGATCGCCGATATCGTTCACGTCATTGACCACAGCGAAGGGCATCTTGTCCCCTGGGTAAAGAAAACCAACACCCCCGTTGTTGTCACCTGCCATGACTTAATCAACTTCTTTTACCGCGATAATTTGCAAGGCTCGGTGCAGTTGCCCTTTGTCAGCAGTGGTCTATGGCTGCGATCGGTTAAGGGCATGAGTCAGGCAAGCCATGTCGTCGCCGTTTCGTCTGTTACCGCTCATGACACAACACAGCTACTCAACATTGCTCCAGCCCAGATCACAGTCGTGCCCAACGCGGTCGAGGCGATCTTTCAACCCACATCCCTGGATCAACGTGCAGCGTTACGCCAGCAGCACGGGGCAACTCCCGAAACCATTTGCCTACTCAATGTGGGATCAAATCACCCCCGAAAGAACCTGGCTGTTATTTTGCAAGCGGTAGCCATCCTCAAGCAACAGGGATTGCCCGTGCAGCTATGGAAAGTCAGCGCCGATTTTACTGATGAGCAGAAAGCGTTGATTGATCAGCACAGCCTAGCATCCCACATTCGCTATTTGGGCAATCCTGCCAAAGCGACCTTAGTGCAAATTTATAGCGCTGCCGATATTCTAGTTGCCCCATCTTTGCATGAAGGCTTTGGCATGACCCTTCTAGAAGCGATGGCATGTGGCACCCCCGTTGTTACTGCCAATCTTTCTGCCATGCCCGAAGTCGCGGGGGATGCTGGCGTTCTCGTCGATCCTCACAGCAGCCAAGCGATCGCTGATGCCATTACCCAGTTGCACAATGACCCTAATTATTATCAAACGCTGGTTGGCAAAGGACTTGAGCGCGCCAAGCAGTTTACCTGGGAAAACACCGCTGCCCAAATCGCCCAACTCTATGAGCAATTGCTAGGACAGACGAGCGATCGAGCACTTGCTTCCCCTGCATTCAACTCTGCTCTTAACAAAGACAACAATTCACCTCGTGTGGCATCTAGCAGTTAACGCAATTATCCCTTAGCCAACCATCCTACACTCCACTCCCTTTATGAACATTCTCATCTCTGCTTACTCCTGCGAACCAGGCAAAGGGTCTGAACCCGGTGTTGGCTGGAACGTGGCACGGGAAGTTGCCAAATACCACAACGTTTGGGTATTGACCCGTCCTGATGAAAGTGGAGCTATCATTGATGCCGAGTTAGCCCGAAATCCAGTACCGAATCTGCGAGTAGTCTACTTCACTCTCCCATTTTGGAAGGACAGTATGCGCTGGGGACAGTCCGGTGCTATGCAGATTCACTACTACCTCTGGCAAATTCAAGCATATTTTGTTGCCCGTCGCTTGCACAGCGAGATTGGATTCGATGTTGCTCATCACGTCACTTTTGTGCGTCACTCAACGCCCAGTTTTCTATCATTGCTACCGATTCCCTTTGTGTGGGGTCCTGTGGGTGGTGGTGAATCGGCACCAAAGCCCTTCTGGAAGGATTTTAGTCTGCGTGCTAGGGTTTATGAAACAGCGCGGGCTTGGTTTCGTGGAGTTGGTGAGCTTGATCCGTTTACCCGCCTCACGGTGCGTCGTAGCGCGATCGTGCGAGCCACCACTGAAGATACTGCCCGACGATTGCGTAAACTCGGTGCTACTGAGGTGCAGATCATTGGTGAAACAGGGTTGCCAGATGCCGAATTACTTCGGCTCAGTCAGTATCCTCTGCCCGACAGTACTAACCCTGTTAAATTCATCAGCATGGGTAGGCTACTGCACTGGAAAGGCTTTCATTTGGGTATTCGAGCGTTTGCAGCAGCAAATCTACCCAATGCTGAATACTGGCTCTGTGGAGAAGGACCGGAACGAGAACGCCTTCAAACATTGGCGGTACATCTGGGCGTTGGCGATCGCGTCAAGTTTTGGGGTCGCTTGCCTCGTGAGCAAAGTTTAGAGAAGTTGGGTGAGTGCATCGCCCTAGTGCATCCCAGCCTGCACGACTCTGGCGGGTGGGTTTGTCTAGAGGCAATGGCAGCTAGCCGTCCGGTCATTTGTCTTGATTTAGGTGGTCCGGCAGTTCAGGTTACGGCTAAAACGGGCTTTAAAGTGGCGGCTCATACACCCGAACAGGCGGTCACTGATCTGGCAACAGCAATGCACTGTCTGGCAACAAATGCAGACTTACGACTGCAAATGGGAAAGACCGCTCGTCAGCGGGTTGAGCAGGTTTTTGCTTGGGAGCAAGTCGGGCGATCGTTGGCTCAACTCTACGAAGAAACAGTTGCGACAGCAACGCTGCAACCGAAAACATCCATTCATGCCATTCGATCGGGCAACCACGAACGATAACCGTCTAATCGGAGGTAAAAAAGGCTAAGAATGAAAAACAAACTTCTACTGGTCACATTCCCTGTTGATTTTGGTAGCCAAACCTGGGAGAGAGTATTAATCGATACATTCGAGAATGAGGTAGATCTAAAGATACACACATTTAGCCCAGCTAAAAGACAAGAATCTCAATCAAAATATCTAAATTTGAGAAGCAAACTCGTTGAGGCATATAGACTTTGTAAAGTAGTCGTTAAAGCACGGCTAGAAGGCAGAAAGATATTGTTTCAAGGGATAAGTCCGGCTCTATTTGCTTTTCCAGTGATCTGGGGTAGCCGTAGTTACATTATTACAGATTGGACAAGAAAGCTTTATGAACCAATTTTTGACACTTTACCCAAGGCCTACTTTTTAGCATCTCCATCTTGGCTAACTTTCATTCACAAGCTAATTCTTAACTCTCAAACCTCCGTCATCGGTGTTACAGATGCAGTAATTGAAGAAATCAAGAAAGACTATGGGGTTCCAAGTCATAAGCTTAAAAAAGCAAGATTTCCCTTTGGGTGTAATCTTAAAATCTTTGATGCAAGTCCTGATCGCAAAGATTCTGAAGTTCGTCTCCTTTTCGTAGGTGGAGATTTCAAACGGAAGGGTGGCGATATTTTACTAGAATGGTTTCTGAATCAAAATAACGAAAATTTGAAGTTGACTATAGTAACCAAATCCTCTCTAGAACTACACCCCAACGTGGTGATAAAGACTGATATAGAATTTGGGCAAGAAAAACACATAGAGTTATTTAAAGAGCATGACATCTTTGTGCTTCCCACAAAATGTGACGCTTACCCAACCGTTTTGGGAGAAGCAACGTGTGCTGGACTTGCTATGCTTACAACAAAACAAGCTCTAGGGGCTCCTGAAGTAATTCAGCAAGGAGTTAACGGTTATATCTGTAGCTCACAGGAAGCACTGCTAGAACAATTAGATTTATTAGTTCAAAATAAATCTCTTATAGAAAAAATGAAGCATAATAGCCGTGAGTTTATGGAAAAAGAGTTTGCCTCCGAATTAGTCTTGCATGAGTTCATTGATTATATTTTTGGTTAACTGTTCTGACAGGATTCTCGACTATGATCGTGTCAGTCATCTACCCTCGCTAGGCTTCTTATGATTAGTATTTTATGACAGTATGCAGTGCCTCAAATATTACTATTAAAGCAATTGAGAGTGTTCTAAATCAAACCGTTCAGGATCATGAATTCATCATCATCATCATTAATGATAAATTTACGGATAATACTGTTGAAATTATCCAAACTTATTTTGGATTAGACAATCACATAAGACTGATTCAAACTAATCGTACTGGCATCAGTCAGGCTCGAAATATAGGAATGAATGCGGCGCAGTACCCCCGGATTGCGATCTATGGATGCTGATTGTGTTTTGCTTAAGTATGGCGATCGTCGCAAATCCCACCTATGCAATTCCACGGCTCTGGAAGCAAAGATTTTCTCCGGATGCGCGTCAAGCTTTAAAGAATTAGACAACATAGCCGAAAGCAGCAACCTTAACCTCGGCAGGAGCTTCAGCGATGCGAATTTTAGCCGTTCACAATCTCTATCAAATTCGAGGAGGAGAAGACGAATGCTATGACGCTGAGGTCAAGCTGCTGAGAGAAGCAGGGCATCACGTTGATCGCTATGTGGAAACCAACGATCGCATTGCAACCTTAAGCAAAACACAAATAGCGATCAAAACTATCTGGTCTCAAGAAGCTTATGAAACAGTCAAGCAGCACTTAACTCAACAACCCTATGATGCTGTTCATGTGCACAATTTCTTTCCACTGATTTCACCGTCGGTGTATTATGCCGCCCACGAGCAGGGGGTGCCGATCGTCCAAACCCTGCACAACTATCGGCTGCTTTGTCCAAATGCGCTCTTCTTTCGTGATGGCAACGTGTGTGAAGACTGCATTGGTAAAGCAGTTCCTTACCCCGGCGCTGTGCATAGCTGTTATCGAGAAAGTCGCACTGCTAGCGCAGGCGTGATGGCAATGCTGGCATTTCACACAGCAAAAGGCACCTGGTTTAACAGGGTCGATCGCTACATTGCCCTGACTGAATTTGCCCGCCAAAAATTTATTGAAGGTGGACTACCTGCTCACAAAATTCTCGTGAAACCCAACTTTGTTGATCCTGATCCTGGCATTGGCGGTGGACAAGGTGGTTATGCTCTTTACGTGGGCAGACTTTCAGTCGAAAAAGGACTCGATACCTTACTCGCTGCATGGGAACGGTTACAGCACCCCCTTCCGCTAAAAATTGTGGGCGATGGCCCCTTATCCGCTGAGGTGATCGAAGCAACCAAACGACTGCCTCATGTGACCTGGTTGGGACGCAAACCGATGGCAGAGGTTCATGCTCTGATGGGAGATGCTCTATGTTTGGTCTTTCCCTCCAAATGGTATGAAACGTTTGGACGAGTGGCGATCGAGTCTTTTGCTAAGGGCACACCCGTCGTTGCCTCAAATATTGGTGCCATCGCTGAACTAGTGGAATCGGGTCGGACGGGTCTGCTGTTTGAGCCTGCCAATCCACAAGATTTAGCTGCGAAGGTGGAAGATTTGCTGTCAAACCCAGTCAGACTTGCCCAAATGCGCCGTGAAGCGCGAGCTGAGTTTGAAGCTAAGTACACAACCCAAAAGAATTATGAGCAGTTGATAGACATTTACACAAAGGCTCAGACTGTGCCAATGGCGTTGTAGCGGCTCTCACCCAAATACAATGTAGCTGCACTCCAATCGACTAAGAAAGATTAGGTGGTCGATCGACTAAATTGGCACTTCACCGCCAAAACCTCAGAGCAGTGGCTGCAGAGGCTCTCACAACTTGCCTGACTCACAAGGTGTAGAACTGTCACAGGGAAGCCACAGGAAAAATACCAAAACTTCGCAGGTTATTTCCTGATAGTTCATCCAACGTGATCAATAAAGAAATGGCACCCAGAGAGGAATCGATGAACATTGAGGTAGGAACTTATCAAGAACGAAGCGGGCTGATTAAAGGCTCAACGCTAGTCTTGATCGCATTTGCCACGGCATTCTTTCCCCGCATTCTCAGCACGATGGGGGCACCTTCTGCCATTAACTTTCTTCACTTTGCAGTCGTTCCCTTAACGTGTGGCATTGTGCTTACGCAAACGCGAGTCAAAAACCGACAGCAAATTGCCACAATTAAGGCTCTGCTTGGGGGGCTTCTGATTCTGTTTAGCATCACTACCGCTAGTGCCATGCTGAATGGTGCGGGAGCAATCAACGCTGTTCTAGACTTTCTGCTGTTGACGGAACCATTTATTCTACTGCTGACTGTCTTGTGCATCTCCTTTTCAGCAAAAGACTTGAAGCGCTTCAGAAGATGGCTTCTAGCGTTTGGTTTTATCAATCTCTTTCTAGCCCTTGCTGAATGGATTCTGATCGCTGCCCATATTCTCAAACATACGCGAATGACGATAGAAGACAATGTTCAAGGAGTCTTCTATTTAACGGGAGGGGGACACGTTGTGTCTGCCAGTGTTTCCCTGGTCTTTGGCACATACTTCTTCTTCCACGTCAAAACTGCTCCATTATGGATGCGGCTATCCATTGTTTTTGCAACACTTCTACAAATTCAGGTAGCTGATGCAAAACAGGTTCTCTTAGTAGCGGTTGCAGCCTGGTTGCTGCTGATTGTGAGCCGTAGCAAAAATATTGGACTAGTCATAAAACTGGGAGCTGTCGCGGCTGTCGTCCTTCCCATTCTCTGGTGGTGCATCCAAAATATAGACGCGTTTGATGCTTATAAAGCCTGGATCAATCGAGATATTTACGGTCCTGATGGTGATGCAACCCAATTAAAACTTCGTCCGTTGCATATCATCCCAACTTTTTACGAGTCTGCCTTAAATTGGCTGTTTGGTCTAGGTCCGGGGCATACAATTGGGCGGTTAGGGGGATGGATGCTCAAAGACTACTGGAACCTTTTAGGACCACTGGGCGCAACTACTCATCCTGCTAGTCAGGCGGCTGGTTGGGATGCTTGGGCGCAGACGAGTTATTTAGACTCAAGCATCTTCGCGCCGCTCTGGGGTTTTGCAGGCATCTGGGGAGACTTAGGATTTTTGGGTCTGTTTGCCTATATTTATCTTGGTTATATTGCATGGGGAAGACTCAGTAAGGGGGGGAATGTTTCTAAGTTCATCTTGCTGAACGTGCCCATCAACGGCTTCATCTTCACTTTGATGGAAGAACCAGGATTTACGCTTTCGGTTGCGCTTTTGGTTGGGTTACACTGGCACGAGTTGCAAGCCACACAGCAATCGCGCTATCAGCGTTAGGTCTCAACACCGCTACCCTAACCGCAGCGATCGACAGGGTGGTTTCATACACCAGAGGGAAAATTCAAAAACCTGATTGCCTGGTTCATACGACCACAGTCTTAAGAGAGCATCAATGAAAGAATCGGGAGTCTAAACAATTCTTTTCTTGTATGAAACCACCCTGCCCAAATTTGGGAGAAGGCAGGGTGGTTTCATACAAGAACAAGAAAATGAGAATGAACTGAATAGATCCTGTTCAGTAGTAGGAAAATGAGGATGGACTGAGTAGTTATTCATCGATTCAGTCCATGACCCTCATAGAGCAATTAAAGCAAATTCCTGACCCTCGCAAGATCAAAGGTCGCCGACATCCCTGGTGGATGATTCTATTTCTCAGCCTCCTGGGGTTTCTGTGCGGCTACCTCGGGTATCGCCCCTTGGCAGACTTTGCTGCCACCATCAATCGAGTTTGCGTCACCTGCTGGACTTACCCAATGGGCAAGCGATGCCGTCCTATTAGACCTTTCGGCGCAGTTTTCTGCAAGTCGAGCCTCAGGGCTGGATTGAGACGTTTAATCAGTGGGCACTGGCAACCTTGCCCGAAGCGATGGCAGGGGTGTTGTCGATAGATGGCAAAAGTATTCGCTGCACCAGCACCGTCGGACATAGCTCAGAGCAGAATTTCGTCCGTTTCGTCTCGGTGTATGGACACCAGGTAGGGGTGGTGCAACGGTTGATGATGGAACATAAGCAGTGTAGTGAGATTCATGGGGCGCCAGCCTTGATTACCCAGTTGCCATTGCCCCCCGGTCAATGTTTGAGCTTTGATGCTTTGCACCCCACCCAAGCCACGGTCAAAGCGGTGAATGCCATCGAACAGGACTATCTCCTGGCACTCAAATCCCATCGAGCCGAGACCTATGCCGCTGTTGAGACTCTCACCCAAACTGAACCTGCATTGGCGGTTGCCGTAGAGCGAGATCACTCTCATGGGCGCAGCGTCCAGCGCCACGTGCAAGTATTTGCTCCACCCCCATCCCTGCAAGCGAAATACGCCCGCCTTGCATCGATTGGGGTCGTGACGCGCACCGGCATTCGCGCCCAGCAGTCCTTTTGCGAGACGGTTTACTATCTCAGCAGTCGCCGTTGGTCGGCTTCGGACTTGCTCAAAGCTACCCGTCAGCATTGGCAAATTGAAACCGGCTTACATTGGGTCAAAGATGTCACCTTCGAGGAAGATGATCCGGTTCGCAAAGGGGGACATGCGCCCGTAAATTGGGCTGTTCTCAATACGTTCTGCATCACATTGGCAAGACGGCAGCGGTGGCGCACCGTTCCACAAGCCCTCAGGTCTTGGGCGAATCAACTGCATCAGGTCTGTCATTTTCTTGTATGAAACCACCCTGCGTTGGCTCTGGGAATGTAGACCCGCTTCGTGGGTCGGACGTGCGCTAGGTTGTAATCCTGCATCTGATAGACCAGTCTCATTTGGTCTGCTGGACTCAGCGCGATCTGTCCATCCAGTCCCGCTGTTTTGCGTCCTGCATTCTCTTGAGTCACTCATCGTACCGCAAGCTGCAGGTTTGAGTAACTGCGTAACATCAGCTTCATCAAGCTTCTGACTCGATTCCACTGGTGGTGTTGGGTTGCCCGATAGATGCGTTGCCTCAGGTTCTTCACTCGTCTACGCATCGGTCGCCAGTCAATGGCGCTCCAAGCTTGTCCGGGTGCGACCGCTCCGATGTCGAAATCGACTCTATCTTTCACGGTGGTTCAGTTCCTTTACTCGGCTGTATCGGTGAAGACGTGCGAGAAGTCGGTGGTCTTTCGACCTGGAGTGACCTTGAAACCCCTATTCCTGGCATTACCCAAGACGTTCGCTTGCTCCCGCTTCCTTGACCCACTGAACCATTCGGTCGCCTTTACAGTTGACTTACTCAGGAATCCTGAGAGTCCATTGGGCTTACCGTGTTCCGTACATCTGACGCACGATGATTCCGGGTTCTGTCTCGGTTCCGCTGGGGATGTTGTCCGCTCGATTCTGACGAATTCGCTTCAGAATCCAACCCAGTTACCTTTTGGTGAGAGCGTGTCAGCCTGATTTCGCTCTCTAGCACTATTACGAAACGTGGTCAACAGTTCACTTGCGTTAACCCTAAATCATCTTTCCCTTTCAGCATTACCCCTTTAGGCTAGGCGTAGAAGCCGCTTTCGTGCCTTGCACTCCATCCGGTTCATTGCTTACTGCGGACGTAGGCAGGGTTCTTGACCCCGTTACGTGGGAACGGGAGGAGGGATCTCCAGGAAGCGCTCTGGCTTCAGTCAGGTGAGGCTCGCGCCTCTGATGTACGACTTTCACGTCGCACAAATTCCAGGTGCAAGACTACTTCGTCAAACATTGAGCGATCTACAAGTCCTGATGGGTGAATGGTTTAGCGTTGGCTCCAGAATAGGTGGCAGCGATGTGTCCATTGCCGACCAGCTGATATTTGTAGGTGACAAGTCCTTCTAAACCGACAGGTCCGCGAGGAGGCATTTTTTGAGTGCTGATGCCGACTTCTGCGCCAAAACCATAGCGAAATCCATCGGCAAATCGAGTTGAGCAGTTGTGATAGACACCCGCTGCATCGACTTGAGCTAGAAAGATTTGAGCCGACGTTAGGTCTTCGGTGACGATCGCGTCTGTGTGCCGCGACCCGTAAGTATTGATGTGTTCGATCGCAGCTTCTAACGAATCCACAACTCTAATCGCCAAGGTTAAGTCACTATATTCAGTGATCCAATCCTCTTCTGTTGCAGCCGCGATGTTGAGGATGTCACAAGTGCGTTCATCCCCTCGTAGCTCTACGTTCTTTGCTTGTAGTGCAGAGACAGCTTCTAATAGAAACTCTGATGCGATCGCTTCATGGACGAGTAGCGTCTCGATCGCATTGCAAGCTGCTGGATATTGAGTTTTAGAATCAACCGCAATTCTAATGGCTTTCTCGATATTGGCAGTACGATCGATGTATAAATGACAAATTCCTTCCGCGTGTCCTAGCACAGGAATTCGGGTGTTATCTTGCACAAATCGCACAAACGAATTTGACCCTCTAGGAATAATCAAATCCACAAACTGATCAAGTTTTAATAACTCTAGCGTCTCTTCTCGTGTCGTCAATAATTGCACCACCGATGGATCAACTTCTGTTTGTGCTAATCCTTGATGAATCGCGTTCACAAGGGCTTTGCAAGAGCGAGCTGCCTCCTTCCCACCTTTGAGAATCACGCCATTTCCTGACTTAATCGCCAGACTCGAAATCTGCATCACGGCATCGGGACGTGCCTCAAAAATCACGCCCAGCACACCTAACGGACAGGTAACACGCTTAAGAATCAGTCCTTCATCAAGTTCGCGGTTGATTTGAACCGCCCCGATCGGATCTGCTAATCTGCCAACATCTCGCACTCCCGCGATCGCTGCCTTCAATTTCGCCTCATCTAGCTTTAATCGCGCAAAAAGAGCTGGGACAATATCTGCGGCTTTTGCAGCTGCACAGTCAGCGGCATTGGCAGCGAGAATCTCAGTAGCATTAGCTTCTAAAGCATCAGCAATAGCAGCGATCGCTCGATCTTTTACCTCAGTGGGTTGCGTTGCCAAGTGACGAGCGGCAGTCCGGGTTTTTTGTGCCAAGCCAATCAGAGACCGTTGACTAGAAGAAGCAACTTGCGATGTCATGACGAGAAGTGAAGAGTGCGATACTTTCAGCTTAGTACAGAGGCTTGCCTTGTGATTTTGAGTTTTGGGAGAACGATCACCGATCGACTAATTTGTGCCCTTCGCACCCGTCCCCAAAAAAGTGACTGGCTCTATGCAATGGTGCTTTTAATGGTGTACGGTGCGGTTTATCTACCCGTCGGCTTTGCAAGTGGATTTTTGACTGTAGAACCGCGACTGAATTGGTCAACCATTTTGGGCGTGACGATCGGCGCTTTCGTGTCACCTGGACTCACTGAAGAATCTGTATTTCGAGTGTTGTTAATTCCCCATCGGGTTGAGCCAGTTAGACCGATCGTGCGCTGGGTTTGGACGATTTTCAGTTGGGCTGCGTTTGTGATTTACCATCCGTTGAATCCGTTGGGTCAGCCATTTTTTGCGAGTCCAATCTTTCTACTAGGGGCAGGGCTACTGGGCGCAGTTTGCACCTCGTCTTATCTTCGCAGTGGTTCCTTTTGGATTACTGTCGTGATGCACTGGTTAATTGTAGTGGTGTGGCTACTATTGCTTGGTGGATTAAAAAAATTTGGTCATTGAATAAATTTAACGATCGTATTCGCTATTTTTAAGATCGAGGCGAAGTCTGTCACGAACCTATGGAGATAGTCAATGTTCAACCGTCCAACAGTGATTATCTCGTAAACAGTAAAACCATCGCCAGATTTATTGCCGATGAAGAAGCAGTTGGTTGATTAGAGGTCACAGGGCAGAATCTTGCATTTGCTACCGGAGATGGCGAGCAGGTGGTGAAGCTACTTAAAGCGATCGGTTCTTCAGCAAACAGATTCTTGATAGTGCTCTAAATTGAGGAGGTGCGGCAGAAGCAATCCCTGTGGTTACCCAAAACCAGTGAGTAATCGCAAGACACTACCCCAGACCCCAAAAAGATTTACAAATAGAAAAATTTCTTTGTATCGCGTCCAAGTTTCTCAAATTTTGGGAAAACTGAAGCAGTAAACCCCACGAGCGAAAGCTTTGAAGCGATCTAGAGCTTTGGTAGCCTTGCTCGAAATGCCCCCCTCGGACTGAGTGACAGCGATTATTCTTGTTTCCTGATGGATGATCCTCTTAAAAACCTTGACTAACCCAGATTCTAGAACCCAAGACTTCAACTTGATAGCATCCTCAACAAGTTTGCGCTCTGCGTCTGACTCTTTACCATCCAAGTGCAGAAGGTGCCGAGGAGAGACTTATGGCAGCTGAACACTCTACGACTAACCCGATGACAGCAAACCTAAATCCGCCCTCAGAGTCCGACTGGCTTCTTCGTACTGTTCTAGAAAATCTCAATGATGGTGTTGTCATCACCGATTTAGAAGATTGTATTTTGCATGTCAACTCGCGCATGGCAAAGCTGGTCGGTTGCTCAATAGCAGAAATGGTTGGCAAGCCTGCCTATCAATTTTTCTCAGCGATCGAAGGCTGGTTTCAGTTTCAATCCGAGCAGTCTGAGCAAGACCGTCAAAATTTTTATGGCTGGAAAGAAGGGCAACTCAAGCGTAAAGATGGCAGAAAATTTTGGGCAGAAGTCAACGCTATGCTGCTCTGCACCCCTACTGGAGAATCGACAGGCAGTCTGATCACCGTCAAAGATATTACTGAACGTAAGTGGCTCGAAGAATATCTGCGACTCCTAGAATCGGTCGTAGTGAATGCCGATGAGATTGTCATGATCTCTCAGGCAGAGCCGACAGAAGACCCCCTAAGTCTGCGAATTATCTACATCAATGATGCCTTTTTGCGAGGCACAGGTTACACCTCGGCTGAAGTCATCGGCAAATCTGCCCAATTGCTGCTAGGCACCCACACCTCCGCCAGCGAACTCGATCGAATTCGTACCAGCCTGCTCAACTTTGAAGCCGTCAAAGCCGAACTGATTCTCTATCGCAAAAATGACACTCGATTTTGGGTTGACCTCAATACCGTGCCCATCCGCAACGAGCAGGGGCAGGTGACCCACTTTGTCTCGATCATGCGCGAAGTGACCGAGCGCAAGAAAGCTGAAGAACAACTTCGCCGCAATGCCTTTCACGACTCGTTGACAGGTTTACCTAATCGCCTTCTATTTATGGAACGATTGGGACAAACGGTGACTCGCTCTCGACAAAGTGTAGATCATCAGTTCGCAGTGCTGTTTTTAGACCTCGATCGCTTCAAGGTGATCAACGATAGTTTAGGGCACCTGATTGGTGATCAGCTTTTAGTCGCGATCGCTCGACGGCTCGAAGCGTGCGTGAGCCGCGAAGATACTGTTTCTCGGTTAGGGGGCGACGAGTTCACTATTCTGTTAGAACGAATTCATAACCTAGAGGATGCCAAGAAAATTGCAGAGCGGGTGCATCGGGCTTTATCGACTCCCTTTAACCTAGATGGGCATGAAGTGTTTACCTCCGCCAGCATCGGCATCACATTGAGCACAACCAAGTATGATCTGCCTGAAGATCTGCTGCGCGGTGCAGACATTGCAATGTATCACGCCAAATCATCGGGCAAAGCTTGCCACGAAGTATTTGACACCGAGATGCACACGCGAGTCGTCAAATTACTGCAATTAGAGAATGACCTGCGACGAGCGATCGAGCGGCAAGAATTCCGGCTCTACTATCAGCCGATCGTGTCACTCGCGATCGGAAAAATTGTCGGCTTTGAAGCACTGGTACGCTGGCAGCATCCCAAAAAAGGCATCATCTTTCCTGCAAAGTTTGTGCCGATCGCAGAAGAAACGGGGCTGATCATTCCCCTCGGACAGTGGGTGCTGCGAGAAGCTTGCCGCCAAATGAAATCTTGGCATACCATCTTCTCTGATCAGCCACCCCTGAGCGTCAGTGTTAACTTATCGAGTCGCCAATTTTCGCAGTCTGGTCTAATCGGGCAAATCCGCCAGATTCTGAATGAAACTGGACTGGATGCTCATCATCTCAAGCTAGAAATCACTGAAAGCGTCATTATGGAAAACCCAGAGAGCGCGATGGACATGATGTTACAGCTTAAAGCAATGGGCATTCAACTATCTGTTGACGACTTTGGCACAGGCTATTCTTCACTCGGCTATCTCTATCGCTTCCCAATGGATCTGCTGAAGATCGATCGCTCTTTTATCAGTCGCGTCGATGTTGATGGCGAGAAGCTAGAGCTAGTAAGAACCATCATCACCTTAGCGTGGAACTTGGGAATGGATGTCGTTGCTGAAGGAGTCGAAACCACAAAGCAACTGGCGCAACTCAAAGCGTTGAAGTGCGAATATGCCCAGGGCTATTTGTTTTCTGAACCAATCAGCAGCGCCAAAGCCGAGGAACTCCTTCACGAATCTCACCCATTCAAGAACATTTCTCAAATGCTGCTGCCCACAGGCGGAGGGCTTGAGACGCTCTAAACCATCACTCGTCGCTTGGTGCGTCTGGGGTCGCTTCCACAGTTTCTTCAGCGATCACCTCAGGCTCAGGCTCAGGCGCGATCGGTGCCTTGATCGGTTTGGGACCTCGCATCAAAGCAGGATTCATCATCTGCTTCGGTTCATCATCTTGAGAGCCTCGTTTGCCTCTGCCCGATGAGCGATCGTCTCTGCGACCCGATGGACGATCGTCACTCTTATCTGCTGAGCGCTGAGGCTTTGAGGGAGCAGAAGGTTTTGAATCTGACGTTTGGGAAGGGGGTTCAGACGAAGGCTCTGCCGCCTGCCGTTCAGATTTTTTGATGGGACGTTCTACCATTGTTCGCTTCTGTTGACTCCTTTGGTATCATATCTTGCCTGGTGTCGGACTGATCTGATTTTTCGCCTCAACCGAACGCCGATCAGACGGCTTTCACTCTGTTGAAAACTGAGACCTTTATTCACATTTCGTTACACTTAAGACTAATAGACCTGGAGTGAAGGCTCCAATGATTTAGAGGTCGCTTTATGAATGGCAATATTCGCGTTGGTCAACTGTTTGGCATTCCGTTTTATGTCAATCCGTCTTGGTTTTTGGTGCTGGGGTTATTTACCTGGAGTTATGGCAGTGGCATTGCGGCTCAGTTTCCAGAGCTAACGAGTGGAACGCCTTTAATACTAGGGTTGATGACCGCTCTGTTGTTGTTTGGCTCAGTGTTAGCACATGAACTAGGACACAGCTTTGTTGCCCTGCGTCAAGGCATCGGAGTGCAGTCAATTACGCTTTTTCTGTTTGGCGGACTTGCTAGCTTAGAGAATGAATCAAAGACTCCTGGTGAAGCGTTTTGGGTGGCGATCGCGGGTCCAATCGTAAGCCTCTTACTTTTCGGGTTGCTCAGCATCCTTGCACTTGGGACTGGAGCCACCACACCGTTGACTGCGATTCTCAGTTTGTTGGCTTCGGTTAACTTAGCATTAGCCCTGTTTAATTTGATTCCTGGGTTGCCGTTAGACGGTGGCAACATTCTTAAAGCGTTGGTCTGGAAGGTGACGGGCAACCCTTATAAAGGAGTCGTGTTTGCCAGTCGGGTGGGACAGATTTTTGGCTGGGTCGCGATCGCGTCAGGATTGTTACCGATCGTGCTGTCTGGAAGTTTTGGCAGCGTTTGGAATTTACTAATTGGGGTGTTTTTACTGCAAAATGCGAGTCGAGCAGGTCAATCTGCCCGAATTCAAGAGCAATTTACAGGACTAACGGCAGGAGATGCCGTCACTCCTAACAGCCCGATTGTGTCAGCACAGCTTTCCCTCAGAGAGTTTGCTGACCAGCAGATTCTCAGCCACAACAACTGGCGTAAGTTTTTGGTGACGAATCTAGATGGGCAATTAGTCGGAGAGATTGCAGTTGATGCGCTGCAAACCGTTCCCGTTGGGCAGTGGGCTGATCTTCAAATTCAAGCCTTAATGAAACCGATCGAGCCATCGTTGACCGTGGAGTCTTATCAACCGTTGTTGGAAGTAGCAAAACTTCTAGAAGAGAGGAAATTGCCTGCTTTGACGGTCATCCGCGAGGGTGGAATCTTGGTCGGAATTTTAGAGAAAGCCTCGATTCAGAAGTTGCTTCAGCATCGGACTCAAGCCACCCCTGCATGATGGCAAGGTGACGAGAATCAAGGCAGACTGCGATTCTCGTCACTGAAATGTTTTCAAGTATTCCAAATTACTTTTCTCAATGTAAGTTAATCGCTAATTTGCTTAAAATAGTGGGAGCTTCTCACTTTTTTAACAACTTCCTGATTGCCTACCTATGCTAGACCTAAGTCAACTGCTGAACGAGAAAATTGAACCTATTACTCAGCAGTGGGTAGAAGCTGTCGCAGCCAATCGTCAGATTCAAAGCGCTGATGCCTTGTCTCGTTCTGCGATTAGAAATCATCTTCCAAGGGTTCTCGAAGCATTGGTGACGATCCTGTCGCGCTCTGAGGTTAGTGACATTCAGGCAGTCATTCGTGAGAGCCTAGTTCACGGTTCACAAAGGGCTGAACAGGGGTTTGATGCGTCTGAGATTGCACGAGAATATCATCTCCTGCGAGCTACTGTATTCAGTCATCTTCGGTCAGATCTCATTCAAACTACACCAGAAGAGGTGTTTAGAGCAATCTCGCTGATTGATCAAGTAATTGATGAAGCGATCGCGCAGTGTTTTAAGAGTTATATGCAAGAACGATTGCAAGAACTCGAAAATCTCCAAAGCCAGTTGATGTTAAACAATCAAGAACTGAGCCGATTAATTAGAGCAAGTCAAGAGAATATGTCTCACCTGGCTCATGAGCTAAAAACGCCCCTGAGTTCAATTATTAATTATTCAGAATTATTTCTGAAGCAACAGCGAAGATCGGAATTAAGAGACTCTGTTCCTAGCTTGGAGCATATTGATCGCGTGCTGCGAAATGGTCGTCGTTTGCTTCGCTTAATCAACGATTCTTTAGAGCTTTCTCGACATGAGGCGGGCAATAGCAGTCTGCATCTGGAATGGACAGATGTGCAACCGATGATTGAATCGGCGCTAGAAGTGGTGCAACCATTAGCTGAAACGCGAACACTCAATCTTGTGTGGACTTGTGACCCAGGGCTTCCTCAAGTGTTGACAGACTCATTTCGTCTGCAGCAGATTCTAATCAATCTCATGAGCAATGCCATTCGCTACACTCAAACGGGCGGTGTGACGCTGGCATGTCGTTTTCTCAATGATGACCAATGGGTTGTGACCGTCACTGACACCGGGATTGGCATCGCCCCAGAGGTTCAAGCACAAATCTTTGAGCCATTCTTTCAAGTACACCCGTCTGACCTAGATCCTTCGATCGACAGCACTGGGTTAGGGTTAGCGATCGTCGATCGACTCGTGAAGCGATTGCAAGGCACCATCTCAGTCACATCTGAAGTCGGGACAGGATCTACGTTTACGGTTGTGTTGCCCATCAAAATTGTTATGCCTGCTGGATCTTAGCAATCGCGCCCTTTCCTGACTGCTATGTTACGCAACGTCTTCTCGACTCCTAGCGCTCCGGTTGATCGCAGTCCGATTCGCTGATTGATGGCGATTTTGTTTGCGATCGCGCTGACATTGGACTATGTAACCCCATCTGAATAGGTATTTGGCTATCTCTACATTGGGTTAATGCTCGATTCTCGCGAGGCTTCACCTTAGCGATCGAGCTTCAAATCTGTCTTTAGAGTTACGAAAGTCAGCGAAGAATTGAATAAAGTCATGGGTTACTGGTGGTTTGACACTGCCAGGATGGCGGACTAAATGGGCAAGTCATTGCTAGGCAAATGAGTCCTATTTCAATCATCACCTCTAAGACTGGATTGCGATCGTGAACTTGTTAAATCACTCAAAGTTTTGGTTGCTCGGCATTGCGGCTGCATTAACCCTGCTTCAGCTTCACCTAGCTTGGCTCAGTCATCATAACGAATTGCTTGAACCTAGTGTTCTCTGTTGGGCAGCAGTCTGGTTCTCACTTTGGAGAAGACACGACTCTCTCAAGCTGAGCAGTGGAATTGTCTCAACAACTCTTGGTATTTTAGTCATTGCTTGGGTGTTGGTGAGAAGTGGATCTGTATCAGGGTATGACTCTTTTTTGCGATTTTCTCCGATCGCGTCAGCACTAGGGCTTGCCCTTCTCGCGTCTGACTTCAAAGGTCTAAAGCTCTACAGGCGGGAGTTTTTGATTCTCGCCTTTATGATGATTCCCATGACGAGCGTTATGTCACTCGTTGATTTATCTCCACTAACCGCAAAGTTTGCCACCACTCTACTTTGGCATTTAGGGTTTAATGTGACTCAGCAAGGCGTAAATATCAGCCTTCCAACTGGAACGGTAGAAGTCTATGAAGGGTGTTCTGGAATTACTTTTGTTGTTCAGTCACTGACGTTAGCGTTTTTATTGCTGATGCTGTTTGTGACAAGTCCCATTCAAAAGCTGTTCATTCCCCTTTTGGGAGCTGTGACGGCATTTGTGGTCAATGGCATTCGTGTCGCGTTGATGGCGGTTTTATTTGCGTCTTACGATCGCGCCCTCTTCGACTATTGGCACATTGGATACGGGTCTCAAATTTTCTCTATGATCTCGATCGCTCTATTTGGGCTAGGTTGCTATTTTATAGTGTCTCAAATAGACCCAAGTGATGAAGCGTATGGAGCGGAGTCATGAAGCAGTGGCAACTGTTGAGAACCATCCTACTTGCTTCTACGTTTGGCAGTATTTTGATGGTTCTGGGTCAGTCGATTTTTCATCCAACTACAAATAATCGTCAGGTTTCAACCTTTGATCTGCCTGACGAAATTCTGCTTCAAGGGTGGCAGTTTATGGGCAGTTATCCGCTTACAACGCAGAGCGCTCAAAGCCCTGGGTTGCTCACGGGTGTCGATGAAAACTCGATCGCTGCCCGACACTACCAATATCGTCAAAAGGGTGTGCAGCTAGAGATTGAAATGCGGTATTTCGCTAATTCTTATATTGATGTGCCATCCATTATTCAAGGAGCGTCTTTAGCTTCTAGAAATCCGACGATCACTCTGCGCGATCTTTCTGGAATAGGCGCTTATGCCATATTCAATCAGCAAGGTCGCACTCATTTAAGCACCTGCATCAAGCCACTAGGACGCACCACCGTTAGCGATCGTCAGTTTCATCAAAATCAAAACAGGGTTGAAGTGCTGTCCGATCGAGTGTTGCCCTGGTTTTTGGGGCAGGCTCCCCTGCGGGATATGCAATGTTTATGGGCAAACCTATCGATCTCAGCAAATGCCAGCCCAAAAACTGATGAAGAAATTTTGAGGGTCGCCTGGGCATCTTGGCACCCCTGGTGGCGACAAAATTTTCCATCTGTTAAGGGGATATAGAGATTTCAGTTTCGTGTATCCGCCCCTTTTACCCTTACTGCTTTTTGCGACGATCGCCTCGTCGTCTCATAAATAGGAGTAAACCCAGCGCCATCGTAGACCCGAATACTGTCGATGGTGTTGGAATGGGTTCCCCTGGCAAACCCCCCCTACCCGGAGGAGCGATTGGTGGAGTCGTCCCGGGTGGGGTTATTCCGGGTGGATTTGTCCCTGGTAGATTTGTCCCTGGTGGATTTATCCCCGGTAAAACCGTCACAGAAGGCACCACTCTGCTCGATGAGGAATCACTATTGTTGCCACCTCCACCCGTTGCCAAAAGCGCAGCGGCTCCACCCAGACCCAGCGCCCCTAAAGCGATTAGCCCAGCACCTCCCCCTGTAGCCCCCGCAGCGATCGGAGGAACTTGCCCAACTGCACCCGGAGGTGCCCCACCAACGATCACATCGGATGGTGGCACCGTTTCAACAATGGCTGGTGGAACATTCTTAGCCGTTGCACAAGCATTGCCGCGCAAGCGGACAATAAAATCATCAAAATCTCGGTCTTGCTGCTGTCGATTTCTCACCAACCGTGCTCCTGTATCATCCCAGGCGAGAGTCATGCCGCTTGGAGTGCAAAGATCAGTCGGAGTGCCAGTAAAAACGACTTGGCGCTCCCGATTGGGATTGAGCGTGTCTGTGGAATACACCGTTCCCGCAGGGCGACCATTGAAAGTGGATTCTAAATAGAAAACGTAATTGTTATTTGCTCGGAACGTAAATTTGGTGACTGCCTGTGGAACAGCCTGCCCAGGTGTTCCTAAAAAATCGAGTCGAGTGGTTCGATCGTTTAATCGAGTTGATGGGCGAGCGATCGGGGCAACCGCATCGGCTGGTTTTGTCTCGACCAGAAGGGGAGTCTTTTCTTTGGTATCAAGGTTAAGCACCCCAAACGTAGACTGATAAGCCCCATGAGATTCTAAGAAATTCGTTTCAACGGTTGTGTCCCGATTAAACCGTAGACCGCTATTGCCGATCGACAAATCTGCCGCGATCGCGTGGGCTGAGATAGTGCTAGCCAACCAGCTAACTAATAGTCCCAAGGCAACGTTAGACGAACGACCAAACTGGGACGCTTTTTGAATCTGACCACTCATCACAAGAACACCAAGGAAACTGCTTATTAAATTGAGATGCACGTAGGAACACTTTCTTGAAGTCATCAAGTAGACCGACTTCTCAACTCAAAAAAGAGATCTAGCGCTAGAAATAGCATCCACAGGCAGACAAAGTAGATCTTCGTGTCTACGCAAGCGTCTTTGTTTCCGCTCACTGTAAAAACAGTTGAACTGACAAATATCGGTCTTTTGCTATATTCGCTAGATAGAGAAATCACACCCTGAAAATTGACATCACGAACTTTTAGATTCAGCTCGTTACTATTTGACAAAGATAAAACACTTGTCTGGCATTTACAGATTCGTTAGTGCTAGATCAAATACTTAACTATCAACTAGTTAGTGAATAACATTAGCCGTTTCGTTTAGACAAAACCTACCCCTACTGGTAGATAGAAGCCTTATCTTTGAGTAAGATTTTCTAGTGTTAAAAGCTTTGAACTCAAGTCGCTGAAAGGCTCAAGCAGATTTTGCCAAAGTGAGTACCACTCTCTAGATGTTGCAGGGCTTCACGGGCTTCGTTAAAAGCGAAAACTCGATCGACGATAGGTTTAAGTTGGTGCAACACGATCGCTCGATTCATCGCCTCAAACATGTCACGACTGCCTACGTAAATGCCCTGAAGTCGAATATTTTTTTGCAAAATCGTTACGGTGCTAATCTCCCCTTGCAAACCCGATAAAACTCCAAATAAACTAACGTGTCCGCCGATACGAACTGCCCGCAGTGAGTTGTTTAAAGTGCCTGCACCGCCCACTTCGACAACGTGATCAACCCCAATTTTATCGGTCAAGTTCCAAACAGTTTTCTCCCAGTCGGGAGTAGTGATGTAATTGATACCTTCGGATGCTCCAAGCTGTCGCGATCGAGCCAATTTTTCATCACTGCTAGAGGTAATGATGACGCGTGCTCCTACTAATTTGGCAACCTGAAGTGCAAAAAGAGACGCGCCTCCAGTACCCAACGTCAAAACGGTGTCTCCTGCCTTTAAGTTGCCAGATGTAATCAGGGCGTGCCAAGCCGTGACTGCTGCACATGGTAACGTTGCCGCCTCTTCATCAGTCAGATGGTGCGGAACGTGGACAACTCCCTCTTGATCAAGCGTGACATATTCGGCGAGTACACCGTCGATCGCGCCCCCTAAAGCTGATTTTGATTTCTCGGCTGAAAGCTCACCCGATAGCCACGTTTGCATAAAGATGCCTGCCACTCGATCGCCCACTTTGACACGAGTCACCTCGCCCCCAATTTCGATGACTTCCCCCACTCCATCTGAGAGGGGAATAAACGGAACCATTTGCTTAGAACCATAAGCCCCTTTAACAGTCAGCAAGTCTCGATAGTTGAGTGACCAAGCTTTCATCTTGATCAGCACTTGTCTCGCGCCAGGGCGAGGGTCAGGGCGATCGACTAACACGAGCGCGTCTAACCCTTTGTTTGCATGAACTTCCCAAGCTTTCATCGTGACTCCAGTGGTGATAGAAATGTCTTTCTAGATTTTAGGACTTGGTTGGGATGCAGACGTTGGGAGCGCAAAGGTTTGAGAACTCGATCGTCCTCACCATCCATGTTTTCAAATTCGCTTGTCGGATGGCGTGATTATTGGTGTCTGCAACGTAAAGATGGGTGCTAGTTACGCTCAGTCCTGATGGCTCAAAAAACTGGGCATCGAGTCCTGCACAGTTGGAATGTCCTGCGGTTCCATTGCCTAAGAGAGTGGTGCAATCCCCTTTTCGTGTGACGTGCTCAATTTTGTGATTGTAGGTGTCCGCAATCCACAATCCATCAGGGGCAGACTCAATGCCCAAACAATGCTGGAGCCGAACTGCTTCACCTATGCCATCGACATCGCCAAAGCCATAAAGCGATCCACTTCCACAAATAGTCTGAACATCCGGTACACCTTCTAAGCTGATTGCCCGAATCGAACTGGTCTCACTATCTGCCACAAACAGTTTTTTTTGATGAAGAGTAATGCCACTCGGCTGGGCAAAAGCAGCCTGGAGATGTCCGTCTACGCAGCCTTCTGCCCCAGTGCCAATGTAGGTCTCAATCTTTTTTGTGTTGAGGTTCATTTGCCAGATCTGATGTGATCCTGCCATTGCGATGAGAAGACGATCGCCCTCAAATTCTAAATCCCAAGGAGAATTCAGCGGAATCTCTGGCGCGTTGCCTCCATGCGGATAAATCGTGTGGCTTTGCGTTCCCGTACCTGCGATCGTAGTCACGGTCTTCTGGTTCAAATCCACTTGTCGCAGCGCATGATTATCAGTGTCGGCAACATAAAGAATTTGATTGGAGCGATCGAGTTTCATTCCTTGAGGCGCAGAAAATTGAGCGTCTAAAAATCTGCCATTCGTCAGTCCTCTTTGACCTGTGCCGATTACGTCAAGAACGTTACCTCTGAGCGTTGTCACAACGATTCGATGATGTCCGCTATCGGCGATGAACAAACGATCGCTGACTTCATCTGCCAAAACTTTACCTGGAAACAACAAAGGGGTGATGGATTCTCGGCGATCAATGACCCATTCGGGATGGGTGGCGATCATGCCTTGATGTTCGTGAATAATTTTTGCAATTAGCTCATCTAAAAATTCGCGTTTGCCTTCACCCGACACAAAGCCGACGATATAGCCCTGCGGATCGATCACCGCAAACGTGGGATAGGCACGCACCGCATATTGCTGCCAAACCTCAAACTCAGGGTCTATCAAAACCGGGTGCTCAATCTCATAGCGCAAAATCGCCTGTCGAATATTCTCTGCATCTTGCTCATGGTCAAACTTTGCAGAGTGAATGCCGATTACCGTCAAGCTATCTGAATACTTTTGCTCCAGATATTTCAAATCAGGTAAAACGTGGAGACAGTTGATGCAGCCATAAGTCCAGAAGTCTAACAAAACGATGCGCCCCTTCAGGCGTTTGAGCGAGAGGGGGCGATCGGTGTTTAACCACGTATAGGTTTGAGGCAATTCAGGGGCACGAACACGAGCCATGATGGTTTGCGAGACTGAGACTCTACCCATCAACTTTAGCGAACAATCGTTTATTGAACTGTCTGGATAGGAGTCGATTCTTCTAAAGGTGCCTCTAAGGTTTTGGGTAACTCAATGGGAGTTTCAGAAGAGTCGATCGGACTAGAAGGACGACGAAACTGACTTGGAGATTTTCTCGGTTGAAACGATCGCGGTTGCTGAGGTTCAACAGGTTTGATCTCAGGCTGCTTTACGTCGGCGGGTTTGGCTTCGACCGCTTGAGGGCTAGGCTCGATCGTGATTGGCTTCGGTGAAGTCAGCGGAATGCCCAATCGACGCTCTAATTCTGTCTTAAGCAGAGGATTGGAAGATTCGGTTGGTTTTGTTTCTGCTGGCTCAGGTGCGGGTGCCTCGATTTTATCTAAAGGTGCCGCACTTGGTGAAGGCTTTGGTGTCTCAGCAGGACGACGAAATCGATCGTAGAAACTGCTCTTCGGTTCAGCTTTAGGAACTTCGACTTCAGGAACCTTTGTTTCTGGAATTTCGGGTGCAGGTTTCTCGATCGGCGCTACAAGCTCAGGTGGCACGCTCAACGTTGGCTCAGGAGTGATAACAGGAGACGGTTTTGAGCTTTCAGGACGACGGAAACGGTTAAAGAATCCTTCTTTCGGAACCTCCTTTATCTCAGAAGGTTTCTCTTCCTCTGACTTGGGTGCAGGCTCTTCGATCGTCTTTACTGGAGCAGGTGACACACTCGGAATCGGTTCGGGAGTGGAGCTAGGAGATAGTTTTGGCTCAGCAGAGCGACGAAGCCGATTGAAGAACCCACCTTTAGGTTGTGTTACAGGTTCCTTTAAAGGCTGAGGCTTCTCAGATTTGGGAGGTTCTGATGGCTCAATTTTAGGAGATGGCTTCACGATCGCGGGTTCTTTCACCTCTGGAGATGGCTTCACCACAGGTGGGCTAGATGGCACGATCGGAGGAACCGGAGCCACAGTCGGCACTGGCGACGACTCAGAACTCGGTTTGAGTATCTCAGCTTTATTGTTGGGATCAACAACGCTGCGAGATTGAGCAAACGAGAGATCGTCGCGGACTAGCTTGGAAAGCGTGTCTGTCCCATTCGGTGTGTAGGTAAAACTTCGAGCCGTGTTGTTATAGACGTTCTGAACCGAATTGCCCTTTTCATCGATATACTCTAACTGCACCCAGTTTTTACCCGGAGTGAAGCCTTTAAGATAGAGCGGCTGCCAGCGATCGAGCACAAATTCTGAGCCGTTCACCGTCACTTTGATCCGCCAGTCTGCTACATCATCTTTCTCGTCTTCTTGAGCCACGATGTGCAGGGGAGCATTCGTCAAGAAGAAATCCAGCATGATCGGCTCCGCGCCATACACCCCTTGCGGACGGCTATAGGTCAGGAGCGGTAATTCTGAACTGGGATTGTTGGCAGAAGTTTTAGTAAACACATGGAACGTCGTTTGAGCATACGACCCTTCATTCTTAAAGCTTTCATGCCAAGGGCGGCTTGCAAAGGCGCGAATTGTATGAGTTCCGGGTGATAAATCTTTGAGCGCGATCGGGCGGCTCACATCATAGACCGCTTGATAAGGCTGATCATCTAAGAAAAGGTGGATGTGAGGTCCTAACGCTAGTTTCTCATCCTTAAATAGAGGCAAATCTTTGACTTCTAGGCGAACCGATACCGTGTCATCTTGCAGCACCTCATTGGGGCGAGGAGACACGATCGTGACTTGCGGCTCATATTGTTCCAGCACGGCTCGAAGTTCTTGAATCACTTCTGGCGGTGAAACCTCAGAAATCTTGCCCACTAGCTTGATTGGAGGCGCTTTAGGGGCAGACCGGACTGTAACTGCACGAGTCTTAGGAGCCTCACTGCGCGAATTGCCGCCACACCCCCACAAATTTAGAACGCAAACCAGCAGTCCAGAGATGAGCAACGTTCTTGCAACACTACGCCAGCGATTGATCCCAAACACCAGGCACACTCCTAATCACATCTAACTGAGCCATCCATACGGAACTATAGCGGAAAACCTCGAATCCTCTCTGATAAATTCCCAATGCAACTGTAGAGAGTGGAGATAGATGACTATCTCTGCAAAGTTATATTAAGAACGATTTAAATCTTGACCCTCTAGGGGGTTTGAGATTTGTCAATCGTTTAGGTATGTAAACTTAATCAACAGACGCTTGACTTTTTAAACTTTGCCAAAAGTCAGAACCCAGTCATCGTCAACTATTCACCGAATTTGAATTATTGTAAATTCCTGTCAAAAACGCTTTCATCTAAGACTTATAATGGCTCGGTAGAGAACCCACAAAGGCTGTGTTCACGACGATTGCAGATATCTGACCTAGTTGTGAACAACCCACACGCTCTCAAATCGATTGCTTACCTCGCACTCACAGTTACAAAGCTTCGGCTTTTGGACTCATGAACCTAGTTATCGAGTGCAGGTCAACGTGCGGCTTAGGTCGCAAACGGTTTGAAAGCAGAAGGGAGCTTGATTTTGGGGGATTCCTCGTTCCTTGTCTAAAGAGAGGAGAGTCTCGATGACAATTAGCCCACCGGAGCGCGAGGCAAAGGCACGGGTGATCGTCGATAAAGACCCGGTTCCTACTTCTTTTGAGAAGTGGGCACAGCCAGGTCACTTCGATCGCACGCTGTCCAAAGGTCCAAAAACCACCACCTGGATTTGGAACCTTCACGCCAACGCTCACGATTTCGATAGCCATACCAGCGACTTAGAAGACGTATCTCGGAAAATCTTTAGTGCTCACTTCGGTCATTTGGCAGTTGTGTTCATCTGGCTGAGTGGCATGTATTTTCATGGCGCTCGCTTTTCAAACTATTCATCTTGGCTCGCAGATCCGCTGCACATTAAGCCTAGTGCTCAAGTGGTGTGGCCGATCTTCGGTCAAGAAATTCTCAATGCTGATGTCGGCGGCGGCTTCCACGGAATTCAGATCACCTCTGGGTTCTTTCAGCTGTGGCGCGCGTCTGGCATCACAAATGAATTTCAGCTTTACTGCACCGCGATCGGCGGTCTAGTGATGGCTGGCTTAATGCTCTTTGCTGGCTGGTTCCACTATCACAAGCGCGCTCCCAAACTGGAATGGTTCCAGAATGTTGAGTCGATGCTGAACCACCACCTATCAGGGCTGTTTGGGCTTGGCTCGTTAGGCTGGGCTGGACACCAGATCCACATAGCTCTACCCATCAATGAGCTACTCGATCGCGGCGTTCCAGCAGACAAGATTCCTCTGCCCCATGAGTTCATTCTCAACTCGCAGCTCATGGCAGACATCTATCCCAGTTTTGCTAAAGGGCTAACTCCTTTCTTCACCCTCAACTGGGGCGAATATGCAGACTTCCTCACCTTTAAGGGCGGTCTAAACCCTGTCACAGGCGGTTTATGGTTGACCGACACCGCGCATCACCACTTGGCGATCGCCGTGCTGTTCATCATCGCGGGACACATGTACCGCACCAACTGGGGCATTGGTCACAGCATCAAGGAAATGCTTGAGGCACACAAAGGTCCCTTCAC
>JBBRPT010000031.1:0-57932 GCA_038227635.1 Leptolyngbyales cyanobacterium
GTTGTCGGTGCTGGTGACCCAGGAGCAGAACTGCTCCCACAAGCTGGCGCTTTCGCGTCTCTGAATTGTGGTGGTCATGAGTTATGAGTGCTTAAAATTTATAGGTGTAGGGCGGAAATCCGTCCCACTTCCATACAATAGATCAAATATTTCTTTTTGTAAAGTAGATGATTAAGATTGCTCTCATATTCCATAAATTCCTGTAGCAACGATTTGAACGCTTCTAACAGATCTGTTCTTCAAAAAATGAGAATCTCACCTGGTAATTTATCAAGATTCAGCAATTCTGAGGTTAGCTAATGCTTGTTTGATGTCAAGGTTGACAAATCGATCGGCTGCCAGGTAAACCCAAGAGTAAGAGCGCTGAGTGTCTTGATAAACTCGCTCAAATCCAAGTACTCGTCTCAGTTCTTCATGAACTGGGTGAAGAACAATGGAATACAAATCACAAAGCTGCGGAAAGTCAGATTGCATTCGATTTAGCGTTATTTGAGTATCTTCCAGCAGTTGGTAGAGCGTTGAAGCTTTAAAGAAGGGAGGATCGATGATCCAGGCACGAATGTAGACCGAAGTGCAGGTGAGGTCATTCACGCTCGCTATCTTAAACGGGTCTACTGGGTTATCCGTCGTGAGGTAGAAGCTTTTGCTAGGCGGTTGAAAGAAGTTAAACTCTGACTCGCTGCTAACTGGAAAAAGAATGGCAATGCCAACAACATTAAAGTTGTCAGCGCGGCGAATGACTCGCATTCCTACTGGATATTCCTGTGCCCATGTTCTTAAGGTTCTGGCAATTTTTGCGATCACTGATCCATCTCGAACTAACTCGGCATAGCTGCGGGAGTAGAGATGGGCAACTGGGATCGCATCAGTGCGAGGATTAAAATCATCCATGAATAGTTTCACAGGTGCATCGACTTGCAGCAGAGTCAGCTCAGGTAAAGACCTTACTTGCAGGCACAGCGTTTGACCGTCGTACTGCTTCTCTAATAACCCTAGGGCTGCCAGTCGATCGATCATCATGCCAGCTGCTCGATCGCTACCTCGTTCTTGATCGCCATAAAATAACTCTGCTGCTTCCCGGTGAGTGCAGGCAATTAAACCGCTGGGAGGCTCTAATTCACTTAACGGTTCAGGGAGTTTTCCTGCCGACTCTTCCTGTTGCTTAAGGAGCAGATAAGCCCAAAGTCTGACAAAACACTCTGCCCGACGGCGAGTTAATCCGCCTCGCTGTTGCAGCATTGAAGTGTAAAGCTTTTGGTGCTCCAAAGGAAATAGGTTGTTGAGAAATCTGGGGTTCATGGAGCAGAACCATCCTATAAAAAAGTGCAGAAAAAACCCGATCGGGTGACGTGTTTACAAGGTGGCTCTTAGATAATGCGAAGGATGCCTAACAGAACCTCTAGGACGTTAGCAGTCTGCAAGCAAAGTAGCGACTATAGCCGTGCCTGTGTATGAATGTTACCTTATTCCTCTCTGTATGGGGAATAACAAAAACTTCATACTCCTTCAGATTGCTTCACCTTCTTTCAGTGTGGCTAAAGGTAATTCAGACCCTTAGATGCAGATGCAGACTGCTCATTGCATGTTCAGAATCCCTGGTCGCAGAATACCTCCAGTGCTTGAGGATTTTGCCCCATGACAGCCCGTTTGTTTTCTGTGCCCCTTCAGTTTCGGTCTCCAGTCCGCTTTAAGCCTGGTTTCCGATCCTCCAAGCAGGATTTAGAGGATACGACTCCCTTTGTGCATCCTTGTTCTAATCCTTTAGAGAGCGCAGAGTCAGCCCCACCCGATGACTTTGCTATTGCAGAAAGTCTTAAGTTAGACACCCTTTGGAGTAGTTTAGTTGAGTCAATGTCAGAAGGGGTGCTTGTAATTACTCGCAACCTTCGACCCGTTTACACAAACTTGAAGGCGAGGAATCTTTGTCAGCAATTGAACCAAGGAGAGGAGAATGACGCGAGCCTTCCAGCAGTCATCACTGAGATCTGCCATCGGTTGATTAGAGCAGGGCTGGATGATCTTCTCGTGGCGGAGTATCAGGGAAATCAAGGACAGAGGGTTCGTATGCGGGTGCGCTGGTTGTTGACGGGTGCAACTAGCTCTAGTCCGACGAATCAGGAGCGGTGTATTTTAGTCCTGTTAGAAAATTGCAATGAAGCTTTGATGGAAGATCTGTGGATCGATCGCCAGAAATATGACCTGACTGATCGAGAAGCAGAAATTTGGATGTTTCTACGGCAAGAATATGCCTATCAGGAGATCGCCGATATTCTGCAAATCAGTTTGAACACTGTAAAGACTCACGTAAAAAATGTCTATGCAAAGCGGAGGAGTGCGTTAGGGCAGAGAAAAATTTGGTACTCCAAATAAATCGTTTTTTGAGGTTTAGTCAGACAATTGCACAAACGCATGTTAGAGATTAAGAAAGGCTCTAAGACTTGGAATGGTTAGACTATTTCAAGTCTGGAGTTTTTGCTTCTTAGACACTCAACAGCAAGGCGCAATGGCATCTTTTTCGCAAACTGTGACTTACAGCCCTGCCTACACATTGGTTCCAACTTATGAGTGTTTCAACCGATGTAGTTACTGTAACTTTCGCGTCGATCCAGGCACGAGCCCCTGGCTAAGTTTGACGGATGCAGAAAAAATTCTGCAATCTCTTCAACCTCACGAGGTGATTGAAATTCTCGTCTTAAGTGGAGAAGTTCATCCTAAAAGCACGCGTCGGGTTGGCTGGTTGCAGCACATTTACAATCTATGTGAACTGGCTCTCTCAATGGGATTTTTGCCCCATACCAACGTAGGACCTTTAAGTGTTGCTGAGATGACAAAGCTTAAAGAAGTCAATGTATCAATGGGGTTAATGCTAGAGCAAATTACGCCAGCGCTTTTAAAGACAGTGCATCGTCATGCACCGAGTAAAGTGCCAGATGTGCGATCGCAGCAGTTAGCGTTGGCAGGAGAGTTACAGATTCCTTTTACGACAGGATTGTTGTTAGGGATTGGAGAAACCGAGCGTGATCGCTGGGAAAGTTTAGAGGCGATTGCTCGCACTCAAGAACGGTGGGGACACATCCAGGAAGTCATCTTGCAACCTTATAGCCCTGGGAAAGAAGAATCCTTCGCGGGGTCTGCCTTTGGGGCAGAAGACTTATTAAAAACGATTAGAATGGCGCGTCAAATTTTGCCAGACACGATCGAGCTGCAAATTCCTCCTAATCTTGTTCAAGAATCACAGATGCTGATCTCGTGCTTAGCTGCCGGAGCTAGGGATTTGGGTGGAATTAGTCCTCACGATGAAGTTAATCCGGATTATCCACATCCGAAGGTGAATCAGTTAACTGCTGACCTCGCACAAGCGGGGTGGAAATTTGTTCCTCGGCTACCTGTTTACTCCCAGTACGATCGCTGGTTGCCGTCTCGGTTGCAGAAAGTCGTCGGTGAGTGGCGATCGCGATTGGTGCAATCTGGCAGATCAGAGGAATCCTGAAAGTAACCCATTTTCAAAATGACGTATGATTCCAGGAAAGAACACCCGGATGGAGTTCGATCGGTTGTTGCAGACTCGAAATGATCAGCCCGAGAGACTAGCGGAGATTGATCAGCACATTCACGACATATTTAGTCATACCTGCGCGATCTTTGTCTTGGATATGGCAGGATTTTCGCGGCTAACTCTTCGCTGCGGAATTTTGCATTTTTTAGGAATGATTCGGCGAATGAGCGTCATTAGTGAACCGATCGTTGTGCAATTTGGGGGCAGAGTGATTAAACAGGAAGCAGATAATCTGTTTGCGGTGTTTCCTGATGTGGTGTCTGCGATCGAAGCCTCTTTCTCCATCCTAAAAGATCTTTCGGCAGCCAATACAGGCTTACCAGACGACCAAGATATTTATGCTGGCATTGGAATTGGATATGGAGAAGTGCTAGTTGTTGGAGATGATGATATTTACGGCAGTGAAATGAACCTCGCCTGTAAATTGGGTGAAGACTTAGCCCGACGAGGCGAGATTCTTTTGACTGAAGCCGCGTATCAGGAAGTGCACCACCATCCTGGGCTTTGGGAACCCCTCGAACTCTCGGTTTCTGGAGTAGACTTAGCGGCTCATAGAGTCCGATCGCTCTTTGGCACGTCGTAGAGTGCTTAACGTTGTCAAACTTGAGTCGGGCTTTTCACGTCTAAAAACTCCTTCACCTTGTGAAGGTAGGTCGGAGCATCTTCTAGCATTGGAAAGTGAGCAGTATTTGGGATCAAAAAATATTCAATATTGTCGTTGAGTTCGGCCGCATGGCGACCCAATTCAGGTGGAATAATGATGTCATATTCACCTGAAACTAGTAGAGTCGGTACCGTAATCTGGGAAAACTCATCGGGCATCACCTCAGCCGCTTTCTTACTCACACAGGTAAAGATTGTTCCTAACGCAGCCTCATAGTCTGCCATGAGAAAGTCATCTAAAAAAGCGCGGCTAATCTCACCAGAAAGGGGACGATGCAAAAAACGTTGCATGAAGAGCCGATCCATATACGGCAACTTGTAAAGCCATCGCGGGCGAAACTTGACGACGTACCCTCCAAATTTGTAGAAAGCGTTGAACGCTTTTTCGTCATATTCAAAAATTCCACTACAGGTAAGAATAGCTCGCTCAACCCGATCGCCATGCAAATTCAAGAAGAATGTCCCAACAGACGCGCCCATTGAGTGAGCGTTGAGATAAATTTTCTTTAGCCCCAGTGCGTCTAGCAAACCAGCGATGTCTTCTGCATAGCTTTCTAGCTCATAGCTAAGCTGTTCTTTTGTTTCTGGAGGTTCAGCAAGAAGCGGTTTTTCATTTGTATTTGAGCGCGATCGTCCAAACCCCCGCATATCGTAGAGGAGGCAATCAAAGATGGTTGAAAGCGATCGAGCCGTGCTTTCCCAATAGCGTGAAGAGCCTCCCCATCCATGAACAAAAACCATGATGGGCTTTCCGGTCGGGTGAGAATGCTCAGTATCCGTCACCCATTCGTAATAGTGATTAAACCCATTAACCGCTGCGTATGGCATCTCAGAAGCTTAATTTTTAAGTTGTTAAATCTTGAGTTTAGGAGGTGTTTACGCAAAACCTAAAGCTCAAAATGTAGAACTCAATTTTAAGCGGATTCGGGCTTCGGAAGGGAAGAAGGGTGCATTAAAAGTTCGGCAGTTGAGCGTTTCTCAACCATCTCACGAGTGATCGAACATCGGGTCACGTCTTTGCGAGACGGTAGCTCATACATTATATCGAGCATCAATTCTTCGACGATGCTACGAAGTGCTCTAGCTCCTGTTTTCCGGCGATAGGCTTCTTGAGCGATCGCCCTAACGGCATCCTGCTTAAAGTCAAGCTGCACATTGTCCATCTTTAGCAGCTTTTGAAATTGCTTCACCAATGCGTTGCGAGGCTCGGTGAGAATTTCAGCCAGCGCATCTTCGTCTAGAGGATCAACAACTGCCATGACGGGAATTCGCCCAATGAATTCAGGAATCATGCCAAACTTCACGAGATCATCCGGTTCAAGATGTTTGAGGATGTCAGCCGTTCGTTTGTCTTTAGAGGGCTGATTGTCTCCGCCTTGGACAAACCCCATCGATCGTTTGCCGATTCTCTGCTCAATGGACTTATCTAACCCAACAAATGCACCACCACAAATAAACAAAATATTGCTTGTGTCGATTTGGATGCAATCTTGATAGGGATGCTTACGTCCGCCTTGAGGAGGAACGTTTGCAACAGTCCCCTCTAGCATCTTTAACAAAGCTTGTTGAACGCCTTCACCCGACACATCACGAGTAATTGAAGGGTTTTCGCTCTTACGAGCAATTTTGTCAATTTCGTCGATGTAGATAATGCCACGTTGAGCCTCTTCAACATCTAAATCTGCTACTTGCAAAAGACGCAGCAAGATATTTTCGACATCTTCACCGACATATCCTGCTTCAGTCAACGTTGTAGCGTCTGCCACAGCGAAGGGAACGTCTAGAATCTCTGCCAGGGTTTGCGCTAAAAGAGTTTTACCGCAACCCGTTGGACCTATCAGCAGGATGTTTGACTTTTGTAGCTCAACTGGGTCATCCGTGGAAGCCTTTCCACCGCTTTTGGTTTGAGTAAAGCTAAGACGCTTGTAGTGGTTATAGACTGCCACGGACAAAACTTTCTTTGCTTCGTCTTGACCAATCACGTGCTGATCAAGATGCTTCTTAATTTCTTGCGGCTTAGGAATCTGACTTAGAGAAAGGTTAGCAGAACGCGCCCGACGCTTTTCGGGCGCTTGCTCTTTGCGAGGCACAGGCTGAGGAACTGCACTAGAGTCAAACAACTCCTCATCTAAAATTTCGTTGCACAAGTCTACGCATTCATCACAGATGTAAACGCCGGGTCCCGCGATTAGCTTGCGGACTTGCTCCTGAGACTTGCCGCAAAAGGAACATTTTAGATGGGAGTCGTATTTTGACATACCTGCCTCTTAACCTACTGCGGCGACAGGCACTTCCACTTTGGGAAGATTCTGTCGAGTGATTACTTGATCAATCAAACCGTAGTCTTTCGCTTCTTGAGCTGACATGAAGAAGTCGCGCTCAGTGTCTGCCTCAATCCGCTCGAATGGCTGACCTGTGTGCTCAGCGAGTAACTCATTCAGCTTGCGCTTATGATATAGGATTTCCTTTGCCTGGATTTCGATATCTACCGCTTGACCTTGAGCACCGCCCAACGGCTGGTGAATCATGATCCGAGAGCTAGGAAGCGACATCCGCTTGCCTTTGGTGCCTCCAGAAAGGAGGAACGCACCCATGCTAGCCGCTAGACCGAAGCAAATTGTCGCAACGTCACAGCGAACTTGCTGCATCGTATCGTAAATTGCCATACCTGCGGTCACAGATCCACCCGGAGAATTAATGTAAATTTGAATGTCTTTCTCAGGGTCTTCAGAATCGAGAAAGAGCATCTGAGCGATTAGGGAGTCGGCAACCGCATCGTCGACTTGAGTGCCCAAAAATACGATGCGCTCACGTAGTAAGCGAGAGTAGATATCAAACGATCGCTCCCCGCGCCCAGACTGCTCAACCACCATCGGCACGACGCTGGTTGGAGTCATAGACAGCACTTCCAAGGGGGTGTGATTGATAATGGAATGGTTGAGAGACTTAGATTGAAGCATAGAGGCAAGGCACTGCTTGAAAGCACGTTTGATTGAGTTGACGGAGGAAAAAGTTTCGCTCTTGTCATGCACACATTATGCCTTAACTCACCTGAGACTGGGGTCGATCCTGCAAAAAGACTTATCCTGGGTCTTAATCGGGTAGACATCGATGCGAGGGATCAGTCTCAGAGGATGTCTTAAAAGGTAAGTGAGAGAGCTGAAACCCGTATTCTTTCGTCGGGGCACAACATCTGAAATGCTTATTCCACCGTAGGTGAACCGGAGTTCAGTAGACTTCTCAGACATCCTCTCAGGGAATTGTTAGGGCTGGCTCAGACGCTATTCGGCTTCGACGGTCGAGGCTTCGACGGTGATCGTACCGTCTGCATCTACGTCAATCACATCGTCTTCGAGGTCTTCCTCTTCTTTTTTTAGACTTCCTTCGGGAACTAGCTCAACGGTGTTGTGTTCCTCAAGCCAGTTGAGAATTTTTTCCTTAAGCAGATCTTCTGCAACGGCTGTGCGGAGGCGCTCGGGATCGACATCTCGACCTTCTAGATCTGCCATGACTTCACGCACTCGATCGTTGATCTCAGAATCGCTCGTGGTGATCGACTCCCGCCTTGCGACTTCGCCTAATGCTAGGGTGCGCTTAATGCGCTCGATCGCGTCAGGGCGAGAACGCTCTTTCAGCATGGGCAGCGTTTCTTGATTAAGTAATCGCTTGATGTCAATGCCTTGATTTTGCAGTTGCATAGCAGTTTGAGTAATCATAAACTCAACTTCTCGCTCAACCAGCGTTTCGGGAAGCTCGACTTCGATTTTAGTGATCAACTCATCTAAAATCGCCTGCTCTTTGTTGGATTTGGTTTTCTCCTCTGCCTCTTCAGTGAAGCGTGTTTCTAAAGACTCGCGTAGGTCAGCGATCGTTTGATAATCCCCGCCGCTTGCCTCCTGAGCAAAGTCATCATCGAGTTCGGGCAGTTCTTTCTCTTTTAATTCTTTGAGAGTCATTGTGAAGGTAGCAGGGCGACCAGCTAACTCTTCTTGGGGATAGTCTTCAGGAAAGGTGACTAAAACTTCTTTGGTTTCTCCAGAATTCATGTCGATGATGCCATCGATGAAGCCTGGAATGAATTTTCCGTCATCTAGCTCGATCTGAAAATCTTCAGCCTGACCACCCGGAACATCCTGCTCTTCAGCATCTTCGCCTGCGGGAGTAAAACGCCCGTGATAGTCTACGACTGCCGTATCACCCTTCTGAGCAGCTCTTCCTTCTACTGGCACGAGAGTTGCCATTTGAGACTGATAGTTGCCAAGAACTGTATCAACTTTGCCCTCTTCAGGCTTGACTTCTTCTGCTTGGACACTCAAGTCCTTGTATTCCTGGAGGTCCACCTCTGGCTGAACATCTACCGCAGCCGAAAAGGTGAGCGGATTTCCTGGCTCGAACTGAGTAATCAACTCATCAAATGAGGAGCGTAGTTGAAAGTTGCCGATCGCTTCGATTTTCTCTTGCTGAAGTGCTTCTTTGAGAGCCTTATCTACCAGGTCTTCAACGGCAGCCGCTTTAATGCGAGTCGGACCAAAGCGCTGAATCAGCACTTGGCGAGGCACCTTTCCCTTGCGAAACCCAGGAATATTGGTTGAGCGAGTGAACTCTTGTAGCACCCGCTCATAAGCCTGCTTAGACATTTCTGGCGTAATCTCAATCTCCAGACCAATCTGGCTGGCGGGAAGTTTTTCCTGGGTGACTTTCATTGGCGTATGAGTTGCAAACGATATACAGTTTTGGGCGGGGGGCGAAGTCTAACGATCGTCGCTGAATCCTTGTTAAATAAAGATCTTTACTTTGATTGACCCGGTTGACTCGATCGAGACGCTCTGTCAAGCGAACAAAGCTTATTAAGACTACCTTACTTGAATCGCTATCACTCTCTAAGAGAGCAATTCCATACCTATGGAACCACATCCATAGACTGACTCAGATTCAACAACCCGAAGAAATCTTTGAGACATCGTTGACATCGCCGCAGTTAGACATATTAACTGATCCTCGCTGCGCTTGACTCATTTCCGGGGTTGAATTTTGGGAAGCTATCTGAGACAATCTTCAAGCAAATTTACGTTAACCGTTTGCACAATCTCTCAAAAGCGCGATAGTCTCTAGATAAACTCGGGATTAGCCTCTCAAATTGTTAGTTAGGTTTCTAAAACCAGTAATTCGTAACTACTCAAGAACTTATTCTTAATTTCATACGTAGCGCTCACTTGAAAATCACATATTTTTACAGCTGAATCAAAAGTCGATTTTAATGGTTAACATCTTTTCGCTCAATTTTTGAGTCTGGAGGAAAAAGCTTTGGGTCAATCCTATCGAGTTGCGATTTTAGGGGCAACAGGTGCTGTCGGCACGGAACTGCTAGAGCTTCTAGAAAGTCGTCATTTTCCATTAGCAAACTTAAAACTGCTCGCTTCTCCTCGCTCAGCAGGCACAACACTAGAGTTTCGGGGTGAAAAGCTAGTCGTTGAGGCAGTGGATGAGCGCTCTTTTCAAGATATCGATATTGTCTTAGCGTCAGCCGGAGGGTCAATTTCTAAAGCATGGGCAGAGACGGCGATCGCAGCAGGTGCGCTAATGATTGACAACTCCAGCGCCTTTCGGATGGACTCCACCGTGCCGCTCATTGTCCCAGAAGTGAATCCAGATGCGGTCGCGGATCATCGAGGTTTAATCGCTAATCCCAACTGCACGACGATTTTGATGTCGGTGGCAGTTTATCCACTCCATCAAATTCAGCCAATTAAACGAATTGTTGCCTCAACTTATCAGTCAGCAAGCGGGGCAGGAGCGCGCGCAATGGAGGAAGTTAAAACCCAAGCTCAGGCAATTCTTAATGGGCAAGAGCCTAAGCCCGAAATTTTTCCCTACCCCCTTGCATTTAACCTATTTCCTCATAACTCCAAGCTCAATGAGCAAGGCTATTGCGAAGAAGAAATGAAAATGGTCAATGAAACTCGAAAGATTTTCGGAGCGAATGACCTCAGAATTACGGCGACCTGTGTACGGGTTCCCGTCCTTCGTGCCCACTCAGAGTCGATTAACCTTGAGTTTGAGAGTCCATTTGCTGTGGCGCAAGCAAGAGAAATTTTGAGTCAGGCTCCAGGTGTAAAACTGGTGGATGACTGGCAGGCAAACTACTTTCCGATGCCGATCGATGCAAGTGGCAGAGATGAAGTATTAGTGGGTCGGATTCGTCAAGACATCTCAAACCCCAATGGGCTGGAATTATGGCTGTGTGGCGACCAAATTCGTAAAGGAGCCGCGCTCAACGCCATTCAAATCGCAGAACTATTGATAGAGAAAAATCTCTTAAAGCCTCAGATTGCAGCAAGCGTTTAAGTTGATAACCGAACCCCCCTAAGGAGCGATAGCAGAGTGTGGTAAATTTTGGACGAGTTTTAACTGCAATGGTTACGCCCTTTAACCAAGATGGCAGTGTCAACTATGCAGTAACCGAAAAGTTAGCTAATTACCTAGCCAACAATGGCACCGACACGCTCGTGGTTTGCGGCACTACAGGCGAGTCGCCGACGTTGAGCTGGGATGAAGAATTTGAACTGTTTCGGGTGGTAAAAACTGCCGTAGGTGGGAATGCTAAAGTCATGGCAGGCACGGGGTCAAATTCGACGACAGAAGCGATCTCAGCGACCCAAAAAGCTGCTAAGATGGGTCTAGATGGGAGTTTGCAGGTAGTTCCTTACTACAACAAGCCTCCCCAGCCAGGTCTCTATCAGCACTTTAAAGCGATCGCGCAGGCATCTTCTGATTTGCCGATTATGCTTTACAATGTGCCTGGGCGCACCAGTCAAAATCTTTTGCCTGAAACGATCGCTCAGCTTGCTGAACTTCCCAACATCGTCGCGGTTAAAGAGGCAAGTGGCAATCTTGATCAGGTAAGCCAAATTAGACAGTTGACACCTACCGATTTCGCGATCTACTCTGGGGACGATTCGTTAACACTGCCACTCTTGGCGATCGGAGGTCAGGGAGTCGTGAGTGTTGCTAGTCATTTGGTGGGTTCTGAGCTCCAGCAGATGATCCAAGCATTTGAAGTGGGTCAAGTGCAGGTGGCAACTCAGATCCATCTCAAGCTTTTTTCGCTGTTCAAGGCGTTATTTATCACCACTAATCCAATTCCTGTTAAAGAAGCCTTAAAGCTGCAAGGGTGGGATGTTGGCTCATATCGTCTCCCGCTTTGTGATCCAGATGACAGCGTTCGCGCTACTCTGAAGAGAGTGATGGCAGAGCTTGACCTTCTCAAAGAATAGCCGCCAAAAGTTTCCTAACAACTGAATAGCCCACGAGCAGCGCTGAGTAGGTTCGATCGCTTTGCTCGATCACCAAGCCTACCATTTACTCTGCAAAGTCTTGCTTGTATGCAGACGATCGTCTTTGACTCAGATCCTTACCTTCTCAAACGACTCTATATGCACTGACTAGCTCTCATTTATTGAATCTCCACCTCGTAACTTCTTGCAAAACCTAACCTTACAATCCAATCCATTGAAAACTAATTCTCCGAATCTCAAACCTACTACAAAGCTCCAAATGACCCAAAACACTGCTGCTTCTGATGCGCTCAAAATCATTCCCCTCGGTGGACTGCACGAAATCGGTAAGAATACTTGCGTGTTTGAGTATGGAGACGAAATTATCTTGCTAGATGCAGGATTAGCCTTCCCGACCGACGGAATGCACGGCGTAAATATTGTGTTGCCCGACATGACCTACTTGCGCGAAAATCGCCACAAAATCAAGGGCATGATCGTCACCCACGGGCACGAAGACCACATCGGCGGCATCCCTTTTCACCTCAAGCAGTTTGACATCCCAGTAATTTACGGTCCCCGGTTGGCGATGGCTCTGCTAGAGGGCAAATTAGAAGAAGCAGGCGTAGCTGATCGCACCGAGATTCGCACCGTCCGCCCTCGCGATATTGTCAGAATTGGCTCCTACTTTTTTGTTGAGTTTATCCGCAACACCCACTCGATCGCAGACAGCTTCACCGTTGCGATTCACACTCCGGTCGGCATCGTCATCCACTCGGGTGATTTCAAATTTGACCACACTCCGGTCGATGGCGAGTTCTTCGACTTCCAGAAGTTGGCAGAATATGGCGAGAAAGGCGTTCACTGTCTGATTAGTGATTCTACTAACTCAGAAGTTCCAGGATTTACCCCCTCTGAAAGAGCGGTGTTTCCGAATCTTGATCGCATTTTTTCTCAGGCTCAAGGACGCTTGCTCGTCACGACCTTCGCCTCATCAGTTCATCGGATCAATATGATTCTGGAACTCGCGAAGAAGCACAATCGCGTCGTGTCAGTGATTGGTCGATCGATGCTGAACGTGATTGCTCACGCTCGTAACTTAGGCTATATCAAATGCGAAGATGACTTGCTGCAACCATTGCACATGACTCATAAACTGCCCGATAGCAGCGTTCTGATTTTGACCACTGGATCACAAGGTGAGCCAATGTCTGCCATGACGCGGATTGCGAATGGCGACCATCGTCAAGTCAAGGCAAGACAAGGCGACACGATCGTCTTCTCGGCAAACCCGATTCCGGGCAACACGATCGCGGTGGTGAATACGATCGACAAACTGATGATGCAAGGTGCCAAAGTCGTCTATGGCAAAGAGCAAGGCATCCACGTTTCGGGTCATGGCTGTCAAGAAGACCAAAAGCTGATGATTGGCTTGACTCGTCCTCGCTTCTTCTTGCCTGTTCACGGAGAGCATCGGATGTTGGTCAAGCACTCTCAAACGGCTCAGAGCATAGGCATCCCGGCTGAGAACATGGTGATCATCGATAACGGTGATGTGATCGAGCTAGGCAAAGACTCGATTCGCAAAGCAGGTAAAGTCTCTGCTGGAATTGAGCTTTTAGACACCTCTCGATCGGGCATGGTCAACGACAAAGTTCTCAAAGAGCGGCAGCAGTTAGCGGGAGATGGCATCGTTACGATCGCTGCTACCGTCGATGAAGAAGGTCACTTATTCTCGAAACCAGAAGTTCACCTGCGGGGTGTCGTGTCTGCGGTCGAGCGTCCAGCTTTGCAAGCCAGAGTTGAGGACACGATTCAAGGAGTGTTGCGCGATCGTTGGAAAGACTTTGCCCGTGAATTAGAAGGTCAAGTCGAGATGGACTGGGCAGGATTGCAGGTTCAGATCGAGCGTGAGCTACATCGACTGCTGAAGCGAGAGTTGCAGAGCAATCCGCTCTTAGTCTTCTTGATGCAAAACCCTGAGCCTGTGGCTGTCAAATCAACGACTCCAACTCGGCAGCGAGCGGCAGTAAAAGTCGCGTCCTGATAGCGACTAAGCTGAAAAAAGCCCTAGCCATCCAGCTAGGGCTTTTCTATTAGGGAGAAGGCAAGGGCTGACTTTTGCGGAAAGGTTAGTCTTTACCAGTCACTTTATCAATTAACCCTTTAGCACCCTCGACAACAGGATTTTCGCCAGGATTCTCTTTCTTGAAGGTCTTTAAATCTTTCTCATATTCTTTTTCTAAGCCGTCTGATTTTTTGACTTCCTCGATCGCTTCCTTGTAAGCAGCCTCTCGATCGGTTGCCGTTTGAGGTTCATCTAGAATAAAAGGCTGTTCTTTGACGGGCTTCTGGGTGGTAGCTGCATAGCTATTCTGCCCGATGAAGAATCCAGATGTATAGATAAGGCTCACTAGACCTATCAGCACCAGGGTTTTGCGGAGTGCTCGTTTCAGCATTAAAAAAACCTGTCCCATAAGAATTTCCTCTCTACGAATGTTCGTCACTTACGATTTGAACGCAAAGTGAATCTGGACAAAACTCTAAACTTAAATCAAGATTAATTCCTCTACCAGAGGAACGATTTGACGATTGTCAGGAATTGTTGATGGGAGAGATGCGCGATCGTCCCCCTTTCCTCTCTAGAATGTTCAAAGGCATTGTTTGATAGCCTATATCTGTTTCGCCGCTTGGATCTAGCCACAGAGATACCTTTTCGCAACTGAAACTACAACGACTCGTGTAAATTTCTCATTCACTAGGCTGATTGGTCGCGTCTGATTCCCCACACCCCCCAATTTCTTTATGACTTCCTCGCTTCGGTTTCTCATGTGTCCCCCCGATCACTACGATGTTGACTATGTGATCAATCCTTGGATGGAGGGCAACATCCACAAGTCGTCGCGCGATCGGGCGGTTGAACAATGGCAAAAACTTCACAGCGTCATTCAGCAACACGCAATGGTGAATTTGGTCAAGCCTGAAAAGGGCATCCCCGATATGGTGTTCACTGCAAATGCAGGCTTGGTGTTGGGCAAGACGGTTGTTTTGAGCCGTTTCTTCCACAAAGAACGACAGGGAGAGGAACCGTTTTTTAAAAAATGGTTTGAAGAAAATGACTATACGGTGCACGAACTACCCAAAGATCTGCCCTTTGAAGGTGCAGGAGATGCCTTACTCGATCGAGAAGGGCGTTGGCTTTGGGCGGGATATGGCTTTCGATCGGAGTTAGATTCGCACCCCTATTTGGCAAAGTGGTTAGATATTGAAGTGCTGTCTTTGCGGCTGATGGATGAGCGCTTTTATCACCTGGATACGTGCTTTTGCCCTCTGAGTAATGGCTATTTGCTCTATTATCCGCCTGCGTTTGATGCTTACTCAAATCGGCTTATTGAGATGCGGGTGCCTGAAGCGAAGCGCATTCCGATTACCGAACCGGATGCTGTGACCTTTGCGTGTAACGCGGTCAACATTGAAGAAATTGTCATTCTCAACAAAGCCAGCGATGACTTGAAACAAAAGCTTTCCAAGGCAGGATTTCGGGTGATTGAGACTCCTTTGACGGAGTTCCTCAAGGCAGGCGGCGCGTCTAAGTGTTTGACGCTGCGCGTGACAGAACCTGTACGGGTCGAGCTTCATGCGAGTGCGGCGATCGAGAGTCGCGTTATGCGTTTAGAAGGGCATTTGCTCGATTCGGGTTTGATCAATCAAGCATTGGATGTTGTCATTGATGCAGGTGGTAGTTTCCAAGTTCTCAACTTTAATTTAGGTGAACAACGCCAGAGCACCTCGTCGGCAGAAGTAAAAGTGACGGCTCCGTCTCACGCGACGATGGAAACGATCATGAGCCAGTGGATCGATCTAGGAGCGTTGCCGCCGCCGCAGGAGATTTGTGACTGTGAGATGGAAACCGTAGCTCAGACAGGAGTCGCCCCCGATGACTTTTACGTCACCACCATTTATCCGACTGAGGTGCGAGTGGATGGGCAGTGGATCAAAGTGCAGAAACAGCGAATGGATGCCGCGATCGTGCTATCAACTCAGGGAAGCGCACCCGAATGTAAGCTACTCCGAGATGTGCAGATAGGCGATCGGGTCGTCGTCGGTGTGGATGGCATCCGTACCGTTCGGAAGACCGAATCGCGTGAACAGCGCAACACTCAAGAATTTAGCTTTATGGGCGCGGGCGTTTCGAGTGAGCGTCGAGTTGAACTGGTGGTTGAGCAAATTGCCTGGGAACTGCGGAAGATTCGCGATCGCGGGGGCAAGGTTGTAGTGACAGCGGGTCCGGTGGTGATTCACACAGGCGGCGGCGAACATCTGGCACACTTGATTCGAGAAGGCTATGTGCAAGCGTTGTTGGGTGGAAACGCGATCGCAGTTCACGACATGGAGCAGTCTTTGATGGGCACGTCTCTGGGCGTGGATATGAAGCGAGGGGTGTCAGTGCGCGGAGGGCATCGCCATCACCTGAAAGTGATCAATATGGTTCGCAGGTATGGCAGCATTGCCGAAACGGTGAAGAGTGGTGTGCTGACGAGTGGCATCATTTATGAATGTGTGAAGCATAATGTGCCGTTCTCGCTGGCTGGCTCGATTCGAGATGATGGTCCGTTGCCAGATACGCAAATGGATCTCGTCAAAGCCCAAGAGGATTACAGTCGATTGATCGAGGGGGCAGATATGATTTTGATGCTGTCATCCATGCTGCACTCGATCGGAGTCGGCAATATGACCCCTGCTGGGGTGAAGATGGTGTGTGTAGATATCAACCCGGCGGTGGTGACAAAACTCAGCGATCGCGGCTCAGTCGAATCAGTTGGAGTCGTCACAGACGTAGGTTTATTCCTCAGTTTGTTAGTGCAGCAATTGGATAAGTTGACCCACCCCTACCCATTAGTACAAACGGTGTAACGAAGGAGATTACGTGTAGAGACGTTTCGGTGGAACGTCTCCACGCCATCGGGTAAATGCGCGATCGCATTCGTCCATAAAATCGGTCTCAACCCAAACGCCTTAATCTAGGATCAATCCTTAAACCAATCCGAATTTGCAATGTCCTACTTCCCTGAGAACGCCTTAATCATTCAAAGCGATCGCTCCGTTCTCTTGGAAGTCCATTCACCGAGAGCCACTGCTGCACGAGAAGCGATCGCCCCTTTTACCGAACTCGTCAAAAGCCCCGAACACATTCACACCTACAAAATCACGCCTCTCAGTGTGTGGAATGCCCGAGCGGCTGGAATGCCCGTCGATGAAATGTTGGCGGCACTGCAAGAAAACGCTAAATATCCGATGCCCGATGCGGTCGCGCAAGAAATTGATGCGCTGGGCAAACGATATGGATTGACGGTGATCGAGCGATCGGATGATGAGGTTCACCTTTTGCTCAGAACTGCCGATCTGCCCCTCGCCGAACTCCTATCTCGCAATGATGAGGTCGCTCCTCTTTTGGGTGAACGGCTTAACGATTGTCTTTTTCAAGTCGATGCTGCCTTTCGCGGAGTGTTGAAACAAGCCCTTCTAGCCGCAGGATATCCAGCCGAAGATCTTGCAGGCTATGTGACGGGGGATGCACTGGCGATCGAGCTTCGTCGTATCAGTCGTGCTGGCGAACCGTTTGACCTCCGCGACTATCAAGAAGCCGCCGCAGACGCGTTTCATCAAGCTGGACGGGTGCAGGGCGGAAGCGGTGTGATTGTGCTGCCGTGCGGGGCTGGAAAGACGATGGTTGGCATGGCGGCGATGATTGCTGTGCAAGAAAACACCCTGGTGCTGACGAGTAGCCTGACTTCGGTTCGACAGTGGCGACGAGAACTGCTGGATAAAACCTCGCTTTCAGAAGACTCGATCGCCGAATATAGCGGTGAAACCAAAAATACGGCACCTGTCACCTTGGCGACTTACCAGATTTTGACGTATCGGTCTCAAAAAGATCAGCAGCAGCCTCATTTTGAGTTATTCAACGCTCGATCGTGGGGCTTAATTATCTACGACGAAGTTCACCTCTTGCCTGCTCCTGTGTTTCGCGTCACTGCCGAGCTACAAGCCCGTCGGCGACTGGGATTGACTGCCACGCTAATCCGTGAAGATGGACGAGAGGGTGATGTATTTGCTTTGATTGGACCTAAACGCTACGATGTGCCCTGGCGAGAATTAGAAGGACAAGGCTTTATCGCTGCCGCCGAATGCACTGAGATTCGCGTTCCACAAGATGCTGAGGAGCAGATGACTTATGCGGTCGCGCCCAAACGTCAACAGTTTCGCATCGCTGCCGAAAATCCCCGCAAGTTGACGGTGATCAAGGAATTGCTAGACAAAGAAGCCGGACATCGGATTCTAATCATTGGTGAATACATTGAGCAATTAGAAAAAATCGCTCACTTAACCGGATTGCCCTTGATCACAGGCAAAACTCCACAACGGGAGCGCGATCGTCGCTATGAACAGTTTCGACATCAGCAGATTGATGGGCTAATCTTGTCGCGGGTCGGCAACTTTGCGCTAGATTTGCCGGATGCTGATGTGCTGATTCAAGTATCGGGAAAATATGGCTCTCGCCAAGAAGAAGCGCAGCGTCTAGGGCGAGTGTTGCGTCCTAAATCGGATGGTCGCGTGGCTCAGTTTTATACGCTGGTTTCACTGAGAACCTGTGAAGAGGAATTTGCGCGTCACCGTCAGCTATTTTTAGCCGAGCAAGGCTACAGTTATCAAATTCAAGTCCTCAACGAATAACCCCCGTAGAGACGTTCCACCGGAACGTCTCCCCGCAATCGGGCAAACCAACCATTGACGATCGCATCAATTCCTAAAGACAACCGATTTCACGATCGCCCAATTCCCAAAGGTGATAGATTATTCGCGATCGCAAATCGTGGGAGACGTTCCACCGGAACGTTTCTACGGGGTTGGGTAGACTCACCGTTAGAATGGCGTTTCTACTTTTAGATGGAGAATTTGCTTAGATTGCGGATGCTCAAAACTCAGTTCTCTCGCATGAAGATGTAAACGATCGCGACTCGCAGTTCCATAGAGTTGATCGCCCAGAATCGCCACTCCCAATCCTTGCAAATCGGCTGCATGGACTCGAATTTGATGCGTCCGTCCTGTGACTGGAGAGAATTCGATTCGCGTTAAATCTCCTTCTTTCGCTATCTGTTTGAAGTGAGTTACGCTGGGTTTACCACGCTGATGATCAACTTTTTGAATCGGTCGATCGTGCGGATCGCCCCATAGCGGCAGGTCAATCACTCCCTGTTCTCTGGTCACCCATCCATTGAGCATCGCCTCATAAACCTTGTGAACTTGGCGCTGTTGAAACTGCTGGCTGAGTTGACGATGAGTTTGGCGATCGCGTGCAAACATCAAGATTCCAGAGGTGTCTCGATCGAGCCGATGCACTGTCCTCAAAGCTTCACCATCCGGCAATAAATGACGAAGCCGACTCAAAACGCTGTCTTGACTATCCCGATAACGACCCGGAACTGAGAGCAATCCGGGTGGTTTATTGATCACAATCAGCCATTGATCCTCATAGAGAATGGGCAGCGGTTGAGTGAGGTCTACGATCGTGTCTTTCTGCGGTAATCCTGATAACAAAAATCCCATTAAGGGCTGACAGCGCTCTACACAAGCCCCATAAAATTTTCCCTGAATTTTTTGCTCACTAATTGAAGATGCTCCATACCAAAACTCAGCCATCGCCAATGGCTTGAGACGATGAGTTGCCGCATAATGCAATAGTTTTGGGGCACAACAATCTCCAGTTCCTGTCGGCATCGAACCTCCAGGCATCAGCTCTTGAAGGGATAAAGACTTGCCAGCAAAATTAGTCAGTGAGTAATGAGTGTGCATCTGTACCTGAAGTTGGCGAGACACTTCCTTACGCTGTTGTTTTAACTCACGAATTCGATTGTTTGCTTGCTCGATTAAAGATTTAAGGGGCTGTAATTCAGCATCTCGTTGACGCTTAAAGTGTCGTCGGTCGAGTCCATCGTGGCGGCTTTTCTCATCAAGTTTCTCAAGTTCTACTTCTAGCGATTCTCCCACAAAAGATTCAGAAAGTTTTTGACGTTGATATTGCCGTTCATCTTTACGTTTATTTTGACGAATCGTAATCTGTTCTAATCGAACTTTAAATTTCTTTGATAGCGATTCGTAACGCGATCGCTCTGGTAAACTCTGTAAAGTAATTAATTCCTGCTTGATCGATTCTAAAACCGTCAGAGCATGAGCTTCTTCAAAAGCGACTCGATCACGCCCCGGAATCGGTGGCACCCATCCCTCAACAATCCCGTTGCCATTCAGCAGCCCAGAAAATGCTTTGAGAACTCGCTGCTCACCTGAAGGAGTTTCGACGAGTAACACGCCATACATTTTACCTTCTTGCGAGTTGCCCAAAATTCGCATTAACCCTTGAGCGATCGCTTCTACAAATAAGGTGCGAGGCAGTCTCAATCGTTGCCCAGTTTGAGGACAATTACCCTCATACCAATAGGTGGAAAAATCACTAATTACACCATTCCACTCAACAAAATCTGAAAGAACATGAAGATTCGTCTGATCAGATCCAAGGGTCATCATCGTCTTCTAAATCTTTATCTTCAGATGGTTTATTTTGACGTTTAACCGATGGTTCAATCAACTCTTCATCGTCCCAATCGTCTAAAAGATCAGCCTCATTAATGGAAGATTTATCAACAACTGGATCGACAATCGGTTGAGCTTGAACATTCACCGTTGGCTGAATGAAATCTTCGTCATCCCAATCTTCTAGAGGGTCAGGTTCAGAGAAATCAGGAGGCTCAATCGTAACCTCCGATTCATCCCAGTGCTCAACTACATCGTAGGTTCTTTCTTTAACTTGTTCTGCTAAAGTCTGAGCCTTTTCTCTTGCCTGATCTGCCAGAATTTGCGCCCGTTCTCTTGCTGTCTCAGTCGCAGTTTTGGCTTGATTAAACAGCGATCGTAACTCTTGGGTCACCTGATTTTTTTCGTCCTGAAAAATCCCCGTCATTTTTGTCAGCTTCTCTTGAATTCCTTCTCGATAGAGGGCGAACGATCGCACTGCATCTTCAGATACTAAGACTCGTCTGTTTCCGATTCTCAAAACATAGTTTGATGGCAATAAATAAGCGCTTCCAGTGATGCCGCTCCAATCGCTAACCGCAAATAAGTAATGCTCAATCTCACCTGTTCTCAAATTGAACAGATAGTCGATAATTTTTCCTGCTTTGTTTCCGGCATCTGTCCAAACTTCCCAATTTACCAACGTGTCCAGTTGCCGAACTTTCTCAATATCGGTATCAACAGGTCTGGAGTTAACGAGAATGCCATTGTTCCCGATCGTATCCAACTGATCTAAATTAAATGCCGTTTTTTTCTGCCCTAGCCAGCCTGACTTGCAGATAAACCCTAACACCCGATGCACTTTGGGATACATCCACAGCACTTCAACCTGTCCTAACTCTGCCATCGTGGAGCGATCGAGGACAAACTGATTCAACAACTCACTTTGTTTAACAACCTCTGGTTGCTGCGCCATAGGAACTCAGACACCGTAAAGTCTAGATCTCTAGTGTATCTTGTCACTCTTTAGACCAAAGCACTGAGTTTTGTGGGAGTTGACAGCGCTTCTTCTTGTTTGGCATACTAGTTAGCTGGCTGTCTAATCCCTGCTCGGATCAGGTCGGACACTCGAAAAGCGGTTTTCCGCTACCTGTACGGCAACTTTTTAAGGACAATTTCATGACTGCATATGCAATTATCGAAGCGGGTGGAACCCAAATGCGGGTAGAGCCAGGTCGGTTCTATGACATCAATCGTCTCGCAGATGAAGTCGATGCTCAGTTCACGATCGACAAAGTTCTGTTTGTCAGAAATGAAGAGGATATTACCGTTGGTCAACCTCTAGTAGAAGGGGCAACGGTTCAGGCGACGGTGCTGAGACATCTGCGAGGTCGCAAGATCATCGTTTATAAGATGCAGCCAAAAAAGAAGACCCGCAAAAAGCAAGGTCACCGTCAAGAGCTAACGCGCATCATGATCGACTCCATTAGCCTCAATGGTGAAGTGGTTGATTCTAGAGAGCAGCCCACAGGCTAGAACGGCTTCTAACTTAGACCTACAAAAACTGTTGAGGAAATTATGGCTCACAAGAAAGGTACAGGCAGTACTCGCAACGGTCGCGACTCTAATGCTCAGCGTTTAGGTGTTAAGCGCTACGGCGGACAAGTCGTTCTCGCGGGCAACATTTTGGTTCGTCAACGCGGCACCAAAATTCACCCCGGCAACAATGTCGGTCGCGGCAGCGATGATACGTTGTTCGCGCTCATCCCCGGCATCGTCACCTTTGAACCGATGGCAAAAGGCAGAAAGAAAGTCAGTGTTTACGCAAAACCTGAGGCTGTTGTTGAAGCGACACCAACCGTTTAACTGATTTCTCAATTGATTGATAGGCTGCTCAAAATGGGCAGCTTTTTTATTTTGAGAATGGTGGATTCTTGAGCAAAACTTCAGTCACCCTTTACAGTTCGTAATCAACTTCTTGAGTGATGGCACACCCGAAAGTTTTAGACTTTTAATATTGCCAACATTAGCCAGCTATCAGCCCTATGTTTCCAAATCACCGCCCTCGCCGTCTGCGCACCCACCCTCAACTGCGCCGAATGGTTCGTGAGACTGTGTTGACCACCAGTGATTTGATCTACCCTCTGTTTGCAGTTCCGGGTGACGCGATCGCTAAAGAAGTTCGCTCAATGCCGGGAGTATTTCAGTTGTCGATCGACAAAATTGTCGAAGAAGCCAAAGAAGTTCACGATTTGGGCATTCCATCGATTATTTTATTTGGCATTCCCGCTGACAAAGATACCGATGCGACGGGTGCATGGCACGATTGCGGCATGATTCAAAAAGCGGCAACGGCGGTTAAAGAAGCGGTTCCTGATCTGATTGTGATTGCCGATACTTGCCTGTGTGAATACACGCCTCACGGTCACTGTGGCTATCTCGAAGTCGGTGATTTGTCAGGACGGGTTCTCAACGATCCGACACTAGAACTGCTCAAAAAAACGGCGGTTTCTCAAGCAAAAGCGGGAGCCGATATCATCGCACCGTCAGGCATGATGGATGGCTTTGTTCAAGCCGTGCGACAAGGGTTAGACGAAGCAGGGTTTCATGACACGCCGATCATGTCCTACGCCGCAAAATATGCGTCTGCTTATTACGGACCCTTCCGCGATGCCGCAGAATCGGCTCCCCAGTTTGGCGATCGCCGCACCTATCAAATGGACCCTGGCAACGCTCGTGAAGCGATCAAAGAAATTGAACTGGACATCGCAGAAGGGGCAGATATGCTGATGGTCAAGCCTGCGCTGTCTTACATGGATGTGATTTATCGCGTCAAAGAAGCCACGAATTTGCCGGTCGCTGCCTACAACGTGTCGGGCGAATACGCGATGGTGAAGGCAGCAGCCCTCAACGGCTGGATTGATGAGGAGCGCGTCGTGATGGAGACGCTGACTAGTTTTAAACGGGCGGGTGCCGATCTGATTCTTACCTACCACGCTAAAGATGCGGCTCGTTGGTTGTCTACCCAGTCTTAGCTGACTTTGCAGAGTCTGAGCCTTCAGTTATTGGAGGCTTAAATTCGCTTCAAATTCAGTTTCCTAATCCAGTCCTAAATACTCTCGCAGCGATCGACGCATCTTCTCAACTGGGACAGACTGTTGAGTCCAGATTTGCAGGGCGGCGGCTCCTTGTTGAATCAGCATTTCTAACCCGTCGATCGCGACACCTCCTCGATCGCTCACTTGCTGCAAAAACATTGTCGGATTGGGCGTATAGATCAAATCGTAAGCAATGACTCCAGCTTTTAGTTGATCGGCTTCGGCTGACGTGAGCGGAGATTTATCCACACGAGGGGACATTCCGATCGGAGTCGCGTTCACCAACAAATCCGCACGAGGCAGCAACTCAGGTAACGTCTCCCAAGCGCGAACTTGAAGCCCTAGCGAAGAGTCCCAACTTTGCGAAAACGCTTCTAGCTTTTGGGTATCTCGTCCGACGATGTGGATTTCAGCACAGCCTAATTCGACACAACCCGCAACAACGGCTCTAGCCGCTCCCCCATTTCCTAAAATGACGGCAACAGATTGGCTCCAATCTCGCTGCATGGATGTCAGAGGCGCTAGAAATCCTTCCGCGTCCGTGTTAGTGCCGCTCCAGCCCTTCTCAGTTCGCCAGACGGTATTAACGGCTCCGATCTCTTGCGCCACCTCAGAAACCTCACTCAAGAGGGGCATAATCGCCTGCTTGTGAGGGATTGTGATGCTGAAGCCTTGAATCCCAATTGCTGCAAATCCCTGAATTGCCTGTTCTAAATTCTCAGGCGCAATCTCAAACGGCACATAGACCAGATCGGCACCCATTTCAGTCAGAGCCGCATTATGCATGATCGGCGAGAGAGAATGCTCGATCGGATACCCAATCACGCCGAGGAGTTTCGCTTTTCCCGTGATTAATCTCATCGTTTCGCTGACTGGCTCCTACTCGATTAAGTCTCAGGCTTTAAGTTATCACGCACTCGAAACAGAACAGAATTAGCGTGAGACGGCAACCCTTCAGCTTGTGCCAAAACGTCGATCGCGTTTGCCGCTTTTTGCAGCGCGATCGGAGAATATTGCACCAAGCTAGAGTGCTTCAAAAAAGTCTCAACTCCCAGAGGTGAGGCATATCGCGCCGATCCAGAGGTCGGCAGCGTGTGGTTGGGTCCTGCCAAATAATCGCCGACGGCTTCAGGAGTCGAGCTTCCTAAGAAAATTGCCCCAGCGTGACGAATGTTTTGCAGCAACGCCCACGGGTCATCTACTTCGAGTTCTAAGTGTTCAGGGGCAAAGTCGTTTGAAAGTTCGGCAGCAGCTTCTAGAGAATCGACGATCGCAACTAGACCATAATGGGCGATCGCTTTCTCGGTCAAAGTTCTGCGAGGGTGATCCATCAGTTGTCGCTCAACTTCGTCCACCACTTTTCGCGCCAAAGTAGCATCTGTGGTGAGCAAAATGGCGGCTGCCATCGAATCATGCTCTGCCTGAGCCAGCAAATCTGCGGCAACGTAAACTGGATTTGCTGTCTCGTCCGCAATGATTAAGACTTCAGACGGACCCGCTAATGAGTCGATTCCGACCGTTCCATACACCAGCTTTTTCGCCAGCGTCACATAGATATTGCCTGGACCTGTGATCACATCCACTTTTGGAATGGTCTCCGTCCCATATGCCAGAGCCGCGATCGCTTGCGCCCCACCGACCCGGTAAATCTCATGCACTCCTGCTTCCTGAGCCGCTACTAAGACCGCCGCATTAATGGCTTTATCTTTTCCGGGTGGAGTCACCATAATAATGCGAGGCACCTGCGCGACTCTGGCGGGCACTGCATTCATCAACACCGTGCTGGGATAACACGCCAAACCGCCAGGGACATATAGTCCAGCTCTATCGACGGGAGTGTAGCGTTTGCCTAATACAATTTCGTCTTCGCCAAAGTGCACCCAGCTTTTAGGGACACGCTGCCGATGAAACGCCTCAATCTGCTGACGAGCCTGCTGAATGGCTGTGAGAAGCTCTTTAGAAACTTGCTGATAAGCCGCATCCAGTTCAGATCCACTGACTCGCAGTTCTTCTGGCTTGATTTTTTGATGATCGAACTCTAGGGTGTAATCTAACACCGCTCGATCTCCCTGTCGCTTGACTGCTTGAAGTACTTCCCGGACAGTCGCTTCTTTGTGAACAACTTGATCGTCGTGAGTGCGATCGCAAATTCGTCGCAGTTCAGTTTTAGCCTCAGTCCACTGAGTGATGATTCGCAGCATGGAGTGTAGGAGTGTCAGACTTGAGATAACCCGTCTAGAAAAAGGGCTTGAAAAGTTCTAGCGACCTTGCCAATGCTAGACAAACCCAATAATCGTTACTCTAGCTTAACCTGGATTTTTAGGGGTGTATGCGATCGTTCCGATGTTAATGCTATAGTAATTTGTCTAGCAATTCTTGTGTCCAATAATAGTTGAAGTTCTTCCGGGATTTACTGTGGCTAATATTAAGTCCGCGATCAAACGCGTTGAAATTACAGAACGGAACCGTCTCCGTAACAAAGCATACAAGTCAGCCGTCCGAACGCTGATGAAAAAATGTATGGCAGCCGCCGATTCTTACGCGGCGCAACCGTCTCCAGAAGCTCTAGAAACCGTCAAGACTACGATGTCTTCGGCATTCAGTAAAATCGACAAAGCAGTAAAGCGCGGAGTCTTACACGCCAATACGGGTGCCCGTAAGAAGTCTCGACTCTCTAGAGAAGTCAAACGGCAAACAGTTTCTAGTTCCTAAACTTCTTGCAGAACGGTTGATTTAGTCTGTATTTAGATCTGCTTTAAAGGATTCTTAAGCGCTTGAAGCGAGTCTAAATTGCCCTCATGCAACTGATTGATACCCACGTTCACATTAATTTTGAGGCGTTCAAGCCTGACCTGGACGAAATCGCGGCTCGTTGGCGAGAAGCTGGGCTAGTTCATCTTGTCCACTCTTGCGTTGAGCCAGCCGAGTTTGCTGAAATTCAAGCACTTGCTGACCGATTTCCTGAGCTTTCCTTCGCAGTGGGGTTGCACCCCTTAGACGTTGAAGAAAAGTGGACAGTGACTTCCTCTCAGCAAATTCTTGACCTGGCGAAGTCCGATCGGCGTGTCGTGGCGATCGGAGAAATGGGGCTAGATTTCTTTAAAGCAGAAAATCGAGAGCAGCAGATTCAAGCATTTGAGGCGCAACTCGTGGTTGCTCAACAGCTCAATCTACCCGTGATCATTCACTGTAGAGACGCGGCAGAGCCAATGGCTGAGTTGCTGCATCGCTTTTGGCAGCAGCATGACTCAGTGCAAGGTGTTATGCATTGCTGGGGCGGCACCCCTGAAGAAACTCAGTGGTTTTTAGATTTGGGGTTTCATATCAGTTTTAGTGGCACAGTGACCTTTAAAAAGGCATTGCAGATTCAAGAATCTGCAAAGATGGTGCCTAGCGATCGTCTCCTCATCGAGACCGATTGCCCATTTCTGGCTCCTGTTCCTAAGAGAGGTGAAAAACGCAATGAGCCGTCTTATGTGCAGTATGTAGCTCAGCAGGTCGCTCGTTTGAGAGACACTCCTGTTGAGCAGCTAGCCGCTCAAACGACTCAAAACGCCTGTCAGCTTTTTGGGCTGACGATTTCTCAGCCACATTTTTCTTCCTCAAGCTAGATGGTAGGTTTAGATCCCACAAATTTGTTGATTCGTCAACCCACAAAACTGATCTATTAAGCCATAATAGAAGAAAGTGCATGTTCTAGCCTGTAAACGAGAGCCTCATTGGGTTTAATTTTCCTCGGTAAGGCTTGAACCCGTCAGATGCTTAACTAAATCACCCACTGATTGTTGGAAGAATTGGAAACGAAACGAGCGACCAACAACCCACAACTAAATATTTAGGTTCTTTGGACTCCTTTTTGGGTTCCAAACTTTTTTGCATTGACTTATTTGTGCAAATAGTATAAAATTTGGGGTTCGCGCTAGGCGTGACCCTTCTGAGGAGACGCATGACTGAGCAGATCTACACCACTCCCGCCTTTGTTTTGCCAGATTTGGTCGAGATTCAGAGGGCTAGCTTTCGCTGGTTTCTTGAAGAAGGCTTGATCGAAGAACTCGATAGCTTTTCGCCGATTACTGACTACACAGGAAAGCTTGAGCTTCACTTTTTAGGGAAAGACTTTAAGCTGAAGCGCCCCAAGTATGATGTCGATGAGGCAAAGCGTCGCGATAGTACCTATGCCGTACAAATGTATGTCCCCACTCGTCTAATCAATAAAGAGACGGGTGAAATTAAAGAGCAAGAAGTCTTTATTGGCGATTTGCCATTGATGACAGACAGAGGCACCTTCATCATTAACGGTGCCGAACGCGTGATTGTGAACCAGATTGTTCGCAGTCCCGGTGTTTACTACAAGTCAGAAACCGACAAAAACGGACGACGTACCTACAATGCGAGTTTAATTCCTAACCGAGGTGCGTGGCTCAAATTTGAGACGGATAAGAATGACTTGGTTTGGGTTCGTATTGACAAGACACGTAAGCTTTCGGCTCAGGTGTTGTTAAAAGCCTTGGGATTGAGTGATGGCGAGATTTTCGATGCGCTGCGTCACCCTGAATACTTTCAGAAGACGATCGAGAAAGAAGGACAGTTTGGCGAAGAGGAAGCTTTGATGGAGCTTTACCGTAAGCTGCGTCCGGGTGAGCCTCCAACAGTCTCTGGCGGTGCTCAGCTTTTAGAATCCCGATTCTTTGATCCCAAACGTTACGACTTGGGCAAAGTGGGTCGATACAAGCTGAACAAAAAGCTCCGCCTCACGGTGCCTGAAGGGGTGCGGGTGTTGACTCCGCAGGATATTTTGTCCGCGATCGACTACTTGATTAACCTAGAGTTTGATACTGGAAGCATTGATGACATTGACCACTTAGGCAATCGTCGTGTGCGATCGGTGGGTGAACTTCTACAAAACCAGGTGCGCGTTGGTCTAAACCGTCTGGAGCGAATTATTCGGGAGCGGATGACCGTCTCGGATGCTGACTCTCTGACTCCAGCTTCTTTGGTTAATCCAAAGCCTCTCGTTGCGGCGATTAAGGAGTTCTTTGGCTCTTCTCAGCTATCCCAGTTTATGGATCAGACCAATCCTCTAGCGGAGTTGACCCACAAACGGCGAATTAGCGCTCTCGGTCCAGGGGGTCTAACGCGAGAACGAGCAGGCTTTGCCGTCCGAGATATTCACCCGTCTCACTATGGGCGAATCTGTCCCATTGAGACTCCTGAGGGTCCTAACGCGGGTTTGATCGGTTCATTGGCAACTCACGCTCGCGTAAACGCCTATGGGTTTATCGAGACACCTTACTATCCGGTCGAAAACGGTCGCGTCGTTAAGGAGAATGCTCCTATTTATATGACTGCCGATGAGGAGGATGACCTGCGAGTTGCGGCAGGTGATATCACGATGGATGAGAACGGTTACATTATCAGTGAAGAGGTTGCAGTCCGGTATCGGCAAGACTTCACCACTGCTACCCCTCAAGAGGTGGACTATGTTGCGATCTCTCCTGTGCAGATCATCTCGGTGGCTACTTCACTCATTCCTTTTCTAGAGCATGACGACGCAAACCGAGCGTTAATGGGATCAAACATGCAGCGACAAGCGGTGCCTTTGTTGCGTCCTGAGCGCCCCTTGGTTGGAACGGGTTTAGAAGCGCAGGCAGCCCGTGACTCTGGAATGGTGGTGGTCAGCCGCACGAATGGTGAGGTGACGTTTGTGGATGCCGATCGTATTCGAGTGCGTGATCCCGAAAGCGGTAAAGATATCAGTTACGCCTTGCAGAAGTATCAACGATCAAATCAAGATACCTGCTTGAACCAGCGCCCGATCGTCTTTGTAGGCGACAAGGTGATCGCAGGTCAAATTCTGGCAGACGGTTCGGCAACTGAGAAAGGTGAATTAGCTCTTGGTCAAAACATTCTTGTAGCGTATATGCCTTGGGAAGGCTACAACTACGAGGACGCGATTCTGATCAGCGAACGTCTAGTTCAAGAAGATGTCTACACCTCAATTCACGTTGAGAAATTTGAGATTGAGGCACGTCAAACTAAGCTGGGACCTGAAGAGATTACCCGTGAGATTCCCAACGTTGGTGAAGATGCTCTACGTCAGTTAGACGAGACAGGAATCATTCGCATCGGGGCATGGGTTGAGTCGGGCGATATCCTAGTCGGCAAAGTGACTCCAAAAGGGGAATCTGACCAGCCACCTGAAGAGAAACTTCTGCGAGCCATCTTCGGGGAGAAGGCGAGAGATGTACGGGACAACTCCTTGCGAGTGCCCAACGGTGAAAAAGGTCGGATTGTCGATGTACGAGTCTTTACTCGTGAGCAAGGCGATGAGTTGCCTCCCGGCGCTAACATGGTTGTCCGCGTCTATGTAGCTCAGAAGCGCAAAATTCAAGTCGGCGACAAGATGGCGGGTCGTCACGGTAACAAAGGGATTGTTTCTCGGATTTTGCCGATCGAAGATATGCCCTACTTACCCGACGGCAAACCCGTTGATATCGTGCTGAATCCGCTTGGGGTGCCGAGCCGGATGAACGTGGGTCAAGTCTATGAATGCTTGCTGGCATGGGCGGCTGAAAATCTAAATGTTCGCTTCAAAGTCGTGCCATTTGATGAGATGCACGGGGAAGAGAAGTCTAGAGAAACCGTTCATGGCAAGATCAGCGAAGCTCAAGACAAGCGAATCAAATCGACTGGTGGACAAGATGGCTACTGGCTGTTTAACCCTGACAACCCTGGGAAAATTCAGGTTTATGATGGGCGGACGGGCGAAGCCTTTGATCGCCCCGTGACAGTCGGCAAAGCTTATATGCTGAAGCTGGTTCACTTGGTTGATGACAAGATTCACGCTCGGTCTACTGGACCTTACTCTCTGGTCACGCAGCAACCTCTGGGCGGAAAAGCTCAACAGGGCGGTCAGCGATTTGGAGAGATGGAGGTGTGGGCACTGGAGGCGTTTGGTGCAGCCTACACTCTGCAAGAATTGCTGACTGTCAAGTCAGACGACATGCAGGGACGAAACGAGGCGCTGAACGCGATCGTCAAGGGCAAGGCTATTCCTCGTCCTGGTACACCGGAGTCCTTCAAGGTGTTGATGCGTGAGCTTCAGTCACTCTGTCTCGATGTTGCCGTTCACAAGGTTGAAACTAAAGAAGACGGCAGCAGTAAGGACATGGAAGTTGACTTGATGGCAGACGTAAACAGCCGTCGTGCTCCATCTAGACCGACTTATGAATCCATCTCTAGAGAAGCGATGGACGACGAAGAAGACTAAAGGAATGGTTGAGGTTTGAGTTCAATCTTCATAGCTCAAACCTCGACGTTTCTCTCTCACCATTCAAGCGCTAACAGAATATAAGGAACTAAACTAAGCGATGCCAAAGCTAGAACAGCGATTTGACTACGTTAAAATCGGTCTGGCATCTCCGGATCGTATTCGTCAGTGGGGAGAACGGACGTTACCCAACGGACAAGTCGTGGGTGAAGTTACCAAGCCAGAAACCATCAACTACCGCACGCTCAAGCCTGAAATGGACGGCTTATTTTGCGAGCGAATTTTTGGACCTGCGAAAGACTGGGAATGCCACTGCGGTAAATATAAGCGGGTGCGTCACCGTGGAATTGTCTGCGAGCGCTGCGGCGTAGAAGTGACGGAATCTCGTGTGCGCCGTCATCGCATGGGCTACATCAAGCTGGCGGCTCCGGTCGCTCACGTTTGGTATTTGAAGGGCATTCCGAGCTACATGGCGATTCTGCTCGATATGCCTCTGCGGGATGTAGAGCAGATTGTCTATTTCAACGCTTATGTCGTTCTCAACGCGGGCAATGCAGAGAATCTGACCTACAAGCAACTGCTGACTGAAGATCAGTGGATTGAGATTGAAGACGAACTTTACAGCGAAGACTCAAAGCTGTCGGGCATTGAAGTTGGCATCGGTGCAGAAGCACTCCAACGACTCTTACAAGATATTCAACTCGACACTGAAGCCGAGCAACTGCGGGAAGATATCGCGACTTCTAAGGGTCAAAAGCGAGCCAAGTTGATCAAGCGCCTGCGGGTGATGGACAACTTTATCGCGACGGGTTCCAGTCCTGACTGGATGGTGCTGGATGTGATCCCAGTGATTCCACCTGACTTGCGCCCAATGGTGCAGTTAGATGGCGGACGCTTCGCGACTTCTGACTTAAACGATCTTTATCGTCGAGTCATCAACCGCAACAACCGTCTTGCTCGACTTCAAGAAATTCTCGCGCCTGAAATCATCGTCCGCAACGAAAAGCGAATGCTTCAAGAAGCGGTAGATGCCTTGATCGACAATGGTCGTCGGGGACGAACCGTGGTCGGTGCCAATAATCGCCCACTCAAATCTCTGTCAGACATTATCGAAGGGAAACAGGGTCGCTTCCGTCAAAACCTTTTGGGTAAGCGGGTAGACTACTCCGGTCGTTCTGTGATTGTCGTGGGTCCCAATCTCAAGATTCATCAGTGTGGATTGCCGAGAGAAATGGCGATCGAGCTATTTCAACCCTTTGTGATTCACCGCCTGATTCGTCAAGGATTGGTCAACAACATCAAAGCGGCGAAGAAGCTGATTCAACGCAACGACCCCACCGTTTGGGAAGTGCTGGAAGAGGTAATCGAAGGCCACCCCGTCTTCCTGAACCGGGCACCGACGCTTCACCGTTTGGGCATTCAAGCGTTTGAGCCGATTCTTGTAGAAGGGCGTGCCATTCAACTTCATCCCTTAGTTTGTCCTGCGTTTAACGCTGACTTTGACGGTGACCAAATGGCAGTTCACGTTCCTCTGTCCCTCGAAGCTCAAGCAGAAGCGCGTTTGCTGATGCTGGCATCCAATAACATTCTGTCTCCGGCTACGGGTCGCCCGATCATTACGCCGAGCCAAGATATGGTGCTGGGCTGCTATTACCTGACGGCGGACAATCCCGCGGCTCAAGAAGGGGCAGGTGGATACTACATCAACCTGGAAGACGCGATTAACGCCTACGAGCAGAAACAAGTTGATCTACATGCCTATGTGTGGGTGCGCTTTGATGGCGATGTTGACATGCCAGATGTGGAGGAAGAGCTAGTTGAGGAGACGCGATCGCCCGATGGCATCGTGACCAAAACTTACAACTATCGGCGGACCCGAGAAGACCAAGACGGCACTCTCATCTCTCAATACATCAAGACAACTCCTGGTCGCATCATCTACAACAAGACCATTCAAGAAGCGTTAGCGATCTAAGATTTATCACTCAAAATCCAGGATTGCAGGCTAGAGCACATGAGACTTTGGAGCTTGGACTGCCCATGAAATCCGAGCTTCAAGCTCCAAAATTCAAAATCAGCATAGGTGGGGCACACGATGGCAGAGCAGAAATCAGAAAAGCAACTTTTTCGTAACCAGGTGGTCAACAAAAAGCAGTTGACCAATCTAATCGCTTGGTCATTTACAAACTACGGTACTGCCCGCACTGCTCAAGTAGCGGACATGCTTAAGGATTTAGGCTTCCGCTATGCCACGAAAGCTGGCGTATCAATTAGTGTGGATGATTTGCAGATTCCACCAATCAAGCGTCAGTTGCTAGAAGCGGCGGAGGAAACCATCCGAGACACCGAAGAGCGCTATACTCGAGGTGAAATCACTGAGGTTGAGCGATTTCAGAAGGTAATCGACACCTGGAACGGAACCAGTGAAGAACTTAAAGACGAGGTGGTGAAGCACTTCCGCGCTAACGATCCACTCAACTCTGTCTACATGATGGCGTTCTCTGGAGCGCGAGGAAACATCTCCCAAGTTCGTCAACTCGTTGGAATGCGGGGTCTGATGGCAAACCCGCAAGGGGAAATCATTGACTTGCCGATCAAAACCAACTTCCGAGAAGGGCTGACCGTTACTGAGTATATCATCTCGTCCTACGGTGCTCGGAAAGGGCTTGTAGATACTGCCCTCCGAACCGCTGACTCTGGCTATCTCACCCGTCGTTTAGTGGACGTGTCGCAGGACGTGATCGTGCGAGAACTCGATTGCGGAACCGAGAAAGGTATTGTTGTCTTGCCGATGACAGATGGCGATCGAGTCCTCATTCCTCTCAAAGACCGTCTCTTGGGTCGAGTTGCAGCCCGCGATGTGGTTGATCCTGAAACCGGTGAAGTGCTGATTCAACGCAATCAAGCCATTAATAATGAAGATACTCGACGAATCGGTAGAGCAAAAGTTGAGCAAGTCATTGCTCGATCACCCCTTACCTGTGAAGCGGCTAGATCGGTCTGTCAGCAGTGCTATGGCTGGAGCCTAGCGCACGCACACCTGGTAGACATTGGAGAAGCCGTCGGCATTATCGCGGCACAGTCGATCGGGGAACCGGGTACTCAGCTCACCATGCGAACCTTCCACACGGGAGGCGTATTTACGGGTGAGATGGCGCGTCAGGAAAAAGCCAACTTTGATGGCACGATTCGTTTGCCCAAACTCATGCGGACTCGTCCCCTGCGAACTCGTCACGGGGACGATGCTCTGATCGTTGAATCTACCGGATCTGACACCAATGTTCTTTTAGAAAATAAAGACGGGCGGAAGCAACCCTTCTCAGTCTTGCAGGGATCGACCCTATTAGTCCGCGACAAGCAGCAGGTGAAAGCTGGGCAGACCCTGGCAGAAGTGCCCCTGACAGGTCGAGGGCGCAAAACGACTGAGAAAGCAGCCAAAGACGTAGCCTCTGATTTGGCAGGCGAAGTCAAGTTTGAAGACTTAGTGCCTGAAGAGAAGAAAGACCGTCAGGGCAACACGACTCGCATTGCTCAAAGAGGCGGCTTGATCTGGATTCTCTCTGGTGAAGTCTATAACCTACCGCCGGGTGCTGAGCCTGTGGTCAAAAACGGCGACCAGATTCAGGCTAACGGTGTGATTGCGGAAACGAAGCTCGTTACTGAAAACGGTGGGGTGGTTCGGTTACCAGATCAATCTGAAGGTAAAGGCGGACGTGAGATTGAGATCATTACCGCTTCGGTGATGCTTGACCAAGCTCGTGTCCGAATTGAAACTCACCAAGGGCGCGGCGGTGACCAGTACATGCTGGAAACCAATAGCAATCAAACTTTCTTGCTAAAGGCGACTCCTGGCACTCAGGTCACAAACGGGCAAACTGTCGCAGAACTGGTTGACGATCGCTACCGTACTCAAACGGGTGGCATCATCAAATATTCAGGAGTCGAAATCGCCAAACGGGGCAAAGCCAAGCAGGGTTATGAAGTTATTCAAGGTGGCACCTTACTGTGGATCGCCGAAGAAGCTCATGAAGTCAATAAAGATATCTCTCTATTGCTCGTGGAAGACGGTCAATATGTTGAGGCTGGTACCGAAGTTGTCAAAGACATTTTCTGTCAAAGCAATGGCGTGATTGAGGTAACTCAAAAGAACGACATTCTGCGAGAAATTGTCGTCAAACCCGGTGATCTCCACATGATCGACAACTTGGATACCGTTATCACCAAGGAGGCGACGCTAGTGAATCCAGGTCAGCAGGTGATGCCTGGTTTGACTGTCGATGAGCTGCGCTATGCGGAGTATGTTGAAACGCCCGAGGGTCCAGCGATTTTACTGCGTCCAGTGACAGAATTTAAGGTACCAGATGAGCCGTCTGTGCCTAGCCAAGAGTCGGTGAGTGAAGATTCGGGACGTGCAATTCGCCTACGAGCGATTCAGCGGTTGCCTTATAAAGATGGTGAACGGGTGCGATCGGTCGAAGGGGTAGACCTCCTGCGGACTCAGCTACTGCTAGAAATCGATAAAGACGCTCAGTTAGCCGCCGACATCGAGTTAGTTCCCGATGAAGCCGATCCTGAGTTGATGCGTCTTCAACTGGTGATTTTAGAATCCCTGGTGATTCGTCGCGATATTGCAGCGGATACGACTCAAGGCAGCACTCACACTCGTGTGCTAGTGAAAGACGGCGACCAGATTACGCCTGGGGCGGTTGTCGCTCGAACTGAGATCCAGTGTAAAGAAGCAGGTGAGATTCAGGGAATCCGCGGTGGAGCCGAGTCGATTCGTCGGATTCTGATTGTTCGGGACGCTGACAAAGTTGTCATTGAGACCAAGAACAAGAAGCCTACGGTTAGCCCTGGCGATCTGATGGTGGCAGGGTCTGATCTGGCATCGGGCATCAAGCTAGAAGATTCGGGTCAGGTGCTTGAGGTTGGCGATGCTCAGGTGACGATGCGAATTGCGCGTCCTTATCGAGTCTCTCCAGGTGCCGTGCTTCACGTAGATGACGGTGACTTGGTGCAACGGGGCGATAATTTAGTGCTGCTGATTTTTGAGCGGACAAAGACCGGAGACATCATTCAAGGTTTGCCGAGAATTGAGGAACTTCTGGAAGCTCGTAAACCCAAAGAATCTTGTATCTTGGCTGAACGATCGGGCAGTGCCCAAGTGGTCTACGGCGAAGACGACTCAGTAGAGGTCAAGATTGTAGATCGAGAAGGACTGATTACTGAATATCCGATCGGTCCAGGTCAAAACCTAATCATCTCGGATGGTCAAGATGTGCTATCTGGAGAACGGCTGACCGACGGACCCGCCAACCCTCACGAACTGTTAGAAGTTCTGTTCAAAGCGAATAAGGAAACGCTGGGAATTCACGACGCTTCGATGCTTAGTTTGCGAGAGGTGCAAACCTTCTTGGTGAACGAGGTTCAGTCAGTGTATCAGTCTCAAGGCGTTGATATTTCTGACAAACATATCGAAGTCGTGGTGAGACAGATGACCTCTAAAGGTCGCGTCGATGATGGTGGAGACACAACGATGCTGCCTGGTGAATTGGTCGAACTCTATCAGATCGATCAAGTCAACGAGGCAATGTCGATTACAGGAGGTGCCCCTGCGGAATACACTCCGGTGCTGTTGGGCATCACTAAAGCGTCGCTCAACACCGACAGTTTCATCTCAGCAGCGAGTTTCCAAGAGACGACTCGCGTGTTGACTGAGGCGGCGATCGAGGGCAAGTCTGACTGGTTGCGCGGTCTCAAAGAGAACGTGATTATCGGTCGCTTGATTCCTGCGGGGACGGGCTTCAACGCTTATGAAGAGACGGGAACGCCTGACATGGACATCGCGTATGATGGCTCTCCGGTGTTTGATGACGATGCTGATCTCAACGAGGTTGTGCTTGACGATCGCACTGCTCGCAGCTATGGGTTGGATAGCTTTGATGAGCGTCCAAGTTTTAGCTTTGAGAGCTTTGGCGGTGGTGTGACTCCAGATGCTCCTGATGCCGTAGAATCCGATGTCTTCTCTCCTATTTTGGAAGATGATGATCTGATTGATGATGGAGTCGATGATGTGGATGACGTGGATGATGTAGATGACGATGACGACATTGAGGTGGATGACGAACTCTAACTAATGTCCGTCATTTGTAGAGATATTTCGTCGAATCGTCTCTATAAATGAATTTTAATTTCCTCCCCATTATTGCGAAGTGGGGAGGTTTTTTGTGCAGTTCACCCAAACGTGATATCAACTCGATTCTGAGTGTGACAGGACACGCTATCATGATGCGATCGCAGTTGCATCTCCAAACTATCTATCATCGGAGGCTAGATGTATGAGCAATCATTTACTTACGATTCAAAAGCTAAAGCTAGAAAATTGCCAAGTTCCAGGTTATTTGGTCATTAGTACGGCCCCTATTAATATTGAGGATCAATCACAGGATAAAGATCAGACTGACCCAGAGACGTTCATTCAAGACATTACTCAACATCTCAAAGCTCATGGAGAAGATGCAGAAATCCTAGTCATGGTTCATGGATACAACACAGGACAATCTGGCGCAGAATGGTGGTATAAGACGACCTGTGAATATATTTCTGAACATTATCAGCAAGCTCCTAAAGGGCTGTTAGTCATTGGCTATCGATGGTCTTCAGAGAAAATTGCTGAAGATGAATCTGGAAGTTTTAAAGACAAAATTAAACTGACTGAACAGGCGCTACCTAAAATATTGAGCCTGATTTCAAAGATGGGAATTATTGGGATCACAGTTGGGTTAATTGGAACGATCGCTGGCATCTACATCGCATTGTCTCGAATTTCTGGGTTAGAGATTCTATTGGCGTTTGTAATACTTTTAATTCTTTCATTAGTGGCTGTCTCCCCGATTTCAACGATCGTCGCTCTCAGGCTGACTGGTTATTTTCGAGACACCTTTCGAGCCTCTAACTATGGTGTATCTGACCTCGTTGAATTTATTCGGCAGTTGGATCAAGCTCTGTTGCCTTGGGATCGCCGACGGATTCGGCTCTCTTTTATTGGTCATAGCATGGGCGCATTCGTCGTTACAAATACAATCCGAATTTTGTCTGATGTATTTGACCCTGCTTCGATCGGCAGTTTGGATGTGAATGCGCGAGAGAAGCGCCCCTCTTCTAATATCGGAAATGTGTTTTGCCTAGGAAAGCTTGTTCTAGTCGCACCTGATATTCCCGCAGAAGCGATCGTATCGGGACGGGCAAACACTTTACGATCGTCCCTGCGTCGCTTTCAAGAAGCCTACTTATTTTGCAATGAAGGAGATATGGCACTTAAGTTAGCTTCTACGTCTGCAAACTACTTTAGCTTTCCAGCAAAAACGCGTGATGGTGGCTATCGATTGGGGAATGTGATGGTCAGAAACTTATTAGGACGAAGCAAAAAAACGCGACCTGTAAACCAGTCTGGTATCGTCAATCAAGCTGAGGATGGTCAACTAATCAATGCCGTTGGATTAGGCTTTCTAGACTATCTATTTATTCGTGAACAAAAAGCTTTGTCAGAGCGACAGCTGCAAATCGGTCTAGAGGAGAATCAGAAATCGATCGCTGAGCTTTTTACCTATTTTGACTGCACAAATTATCAAGAGAAGTATCTCGATCCCAAAACAGGTCAAGAGAAAAAGGTTGGGGTCGTCAGTAAAGCTTTAAACAAACAATTTCTAAGTTTTGGTGATTACGTTTCTCTGAGTTTGGACTTTTTTGCAGGCAAGATTGACACCCACGGCGGTTATATTTTCAGCTCTAAAAATCGCCCTCAACCAGAGCTTAGCAAGCGCCTTATCTATGGATTAAGCTGTCTCGGATTTGACGGCTTTTTAGAAACCCTGAGAACAGATCCTTTATTTGAGAAATCGCTCACCGAAATTACAGCTTTGCATCCAAAACTGACACCTCTTCAGCAAGAAAAACTGGCTTTGCTGCAGCTTTTTTCATCGTTGTGTGGAGATAGAGGAATGCAGGTATTGTTAGCCCCCGAACGCTATTGCGTTGATGTGATGGGGGAGATCTACGATCGCAACGGCTATTAATATCAACTCAAAGATTGTAGGGGGAAGCATTCGGAGAATCACTCTTCAGAACCACTCAAAAATGATTTTTAATGTGTCAATCAGAATTTGCTTCATTGAGGCGGTTTGAGAATGCAAATCACATCAAAGGCGATCGCAGTCGAGTTTTGCAACGTCACGTATCAGTTGGGTCAGCGCCCGCTCGTGCTCAATCTCAATTTTAGAATTGAGGCAGGAGAAACTCTAGTCTTGCTAGGTCGGAGCGGCTGCGGCAAGACGACGACGCTTCGGTTAATCAATCGTTTGCTGACCCCGACGATCGGAGAGGTACAAGTCGAAGGGATCTCGACTCGCGAGTGGAATCCGATTCAACTGCGGCGGCAAATTGGCTATGTGATTCAGGAAGTCGGGCTGTTTCCTCACTTCACGGTTGAGCGGAATATTGGGGTGGTGCCATCTCTCCAAAACTGGGAGCCATCGCGCATTCAAACGCGGGTCGTTGAGCTATTAAAACTTGTGGGGTTAGACCCCGATCGCTTTGCTGACCGATATCCTCATCAACTTTCTGGGGGGCAACGGCAGCGAGTCGGAGTGGCGAGAGCATTAGCTGCCGATCCGCCAATTTTGCTAATGGATGAGCCGTTTGGCGCACTTGACCCGATCACTCGCGTCGAGCTTCAGCAAGAATTTCGGCAGTTGCAGCGGCATCTTGGCAAAACGATCGTGTTCGTGACTCACGATATTCAAGAAGCCTTTACCCTCGGCTCTCGCATTGGTCTAATGCAAGCCGGAGAATTAGTGGTGCTGGCACCCCCAGAGGAATTCAAGCGATCGACGCATCCAGAAGCGCAAGCATTTTTAAGGGCAAGAGGCGAATGGAATTCTTAAATCGCTACGGCGAAGAGATTTTACAGCGCAGTGGACAGCATCTATTCCTGGTCGTGACGGCAATCTCGATCGCCGTTCTCATCGGCATTCCCCTCGGAATCTTGATTACACGCAAACCCAAATTGAGTAGACCTGTGCTTGGCTTTGCCAACGCGGTGCAAACAATGCCAAGTTTGGCGATTTTTGGGTTTCTGATTCCGGTGCCGTTGATTGGGGGCATCGGGGCGAGAACGGCGATCGTAGCACTGATTCTCTACTCACTTTTGCCGATCATTCGCAACACGTATATCGGGATTATGGGAGTCGATCCGGCAGTCAAAGAAGCGGGTAGGGGAATGGGTATGACCGATCGCCAGCTTCTAGTTCAGGTCGAAATCCCCTTAGCGTTAGGCGTGATTTTGGGAGGAGTTCGATTGGCGACCGTGATCGGGGTGGGATTAGCGACCATTGCCGCCGCGATCGGAGCAGGTGGTTTAGGAGACTTTATTTTTCGAGGCGTTGCGGTGGTCGACAGTCAGTTAATTTTGGCGGGTGCAATTCCGGCTGCAATAATGGCTTTAACCGCAGATTTTTTCCTGGGTTGGATTGAGCGTCGCCTTACCGTAAAGAAATGAACCTGAAACGATTTTTTGTCTTCTTCCTGCTAACCGTTGCCATGATTGCTGGGGTTTCTGCCTGCAATTCGGGTGGAGATCGCATCGTCATCGGCTCTAAGAACTTCACCGAGCAAGTGATTTTAGGAGAAATTCTCGCGCAGCAAATTGAGAGTAAAACAAGTCTGAAGGTCGATCGCCGCTTCAACTTAGGCGGAACGCTAATCTGTCAACAGGGCATGATTGCTGGAGATATCGACATCTATCCAGAATACACAGGCACCGCTTACACGACGATTTTGAAGTTTCCGGCGATCGGAGATCCCAAAAAAGTCACTGAGCAACTGAAGCAAGAATATCCTCGGCGCTTCAAGCTCGAATGGACAGCACCCTTTGGGTTTAACAACTCATTTGCAATGGTGATTCGGGGTGACGATGCTCGCAAATACAATGTGCAAACCCTTTCACAGGCAGCAAAATATACTCCCCAATGGCGCGCTGGCTTTGGATTTGAGTTTCTAAACCGCGAAGATGGATTTCCAGGATTATCCAAGATTTACAATCTCAAATTTGCTGACGCTCCTAAAGTGATGGATCTGGGATTGCTCTATCGGGCACTGACTGACAAGCAGGTGGATTTTGTGGCGGGCAACACAACTGATGGCGTAATTCCGACGTTAGATCTAGTGGTGCTGAAAGACGATCGCCAATACTTTCCTCCTTATGAAGCGGCTCCGATCGTGCGTCAAGACACGCTCCGCAAACACCCTGAACTTAAACAAGTGCTGGATCAGTTAGGCAATACGATTTCCGAGAAAAAAATGCAGGAACTCAATTACAGAGTTGACGGCAAGAAAGAGGATGTGAAGCAAGTGGTTCGAGAATTTTTGCAGTCGAAATAGCCTCATGCCTGCTGCGCCGTTACGCTTCTGGTAACGCTGCTTCTGAGCAAGCTAGCGTACTCTAAGCTAAAGAAAGTCAGATTTGCAGGTCGAGCACTTTTAGATGAGCCAACCTCTGATTCAAATCTTTACCTACGGAACGCTTCAACCCGAAGAACTTCTTAAACCGAACGCAACTCTTCAGCAGCGATTTTGTGCCGAGAACATGACCGACGCGTGTGCTGCGATCGCCCTTGGATGTCTCTACCACCTGCCTCTCGGATATCCTGCCATGACGAGTGGATCAGGTCAGGTTCATGGCTCATTGCTCTCCTTCACAGATCCTAAAATTCTAGACATCCTAGATGATTATGAGAACCACGAGCCAGAATTGCTACAGCGCTTTTTCCCAACTCAGCAACCCGGTGAACATGACTATCAACGTCAGCAGATCGAGGTTTTCAGCTTAGATGAAAAATCGTTAGGGCTAGCGTGGGTTTATATAATGACCACGCAGCAAGTCCACTGTCTCCAAGGCAGTTTCATTGTGAGCGGCAAATGGGACGCAAAAAATCATCCGCAGCTAAACCTGTTAACCGCGGACGATGAGAAAAGATAAGTAGAAATCTTAGTGAGTGGAGTTGCCCTTGAACCCCGTCGGGGTTTTAGAGTTGATCGCCTCTTTCGGGATCGCTAACACTGGCTGATCGAGTGCTACTAATAATCCATCCCCTTCAACGTTCGGTTGCGGAGTCGTTACCGTAGGCTGTGAAGATCTCAGCGCTACCTGAGAAGCCGGAGGTCTGCTGAGCGGAGAAACCATCGTTACTGCTCCTACAAATAGAGCGGCAATTGCTGTCCCACCCCAAACCAGAGAGAGCTTAGGTCTGCGCTCAATTCGAGTAAAGACCTTCTCAACCGTCTGCTCAACCGTTTGGCTCGGTCTCGGCACGGGCAGAGACTGAAACCCTTGACGCAACATCAACAAGCGGGCGTGAAGTTTCTGAACAGTTGCATCGTTGACAAGCCACTCTTCGACCTGTTTGCGTTCAGCAGCATTGACTTCGCCGTCTAAATAAGCACTTAGCAACTCGAAGCGATCGCGCTGCAAGCTAGTTGACTCAGACGCGCCTTTGGGGTCAGGAGAAGCCGGATTGGTCGGAGATGGTTGCATGGAATTATTAAGCGGATCTAAATCGAGGTTCATCGTGGAATCACTTCTCTTGAGATGAGAATACCCAGTCATTCATGAAAGCTAGTGTACCGAAGCCAATCTGATAAATTCAACTGACGCAAGTCGTAGTCATCACTGCAACCGAGTGAATATTAGCAGAAATGACTCTTCAACACATAGAGACTGACATAACGTCAACCTCCATCTAGATATTGCTGTAGCTGAGTCTGCAATCGATGTCTAGCTCTCGCAATTCGAGATTTGACTGTTCCGAGCGAAACGCCAGTCAACTCAGCAATTTCTTCATAGGCCATGCCTTGGATTTCGCGGAGCACGATCGTGGTGCGAAAAACTTCGGGCAAATCAGCGATCGCGTCATTAAGCTGATCATAGAACTCACGAGTCGTTAGATCTTCTTCAGGACCGGGAGTCGCTGACGCAATTTCCCAGTCTAGCTCACCATCATCTAAGGTCAGCGGTGCGTCTAAAGAAAGCGGACTTGAATTGCGTTTACGCTTTCGCAACTCGTCATAAAACAAGTTGGTTGCGATCCGACTCAGCCAGCCGCGAAACTTAATTGGGTCATTGAGTCGCTTGACGTTTCGGTAGACGCGAATCCACACTTCTTGAGCGAGGTCAGCGCGATCTTGCCAATCGGGAGCCAAGTGATAGAGAACCTTATCAACGTGAGACTGATATCGCCGCATGAGTTCGGCAAACGCCGCTTTTTCAGGGCGGTGCTCGGTCTGACACTGCAAAACCAAGTCGTAGTTAGAGAGTTTTTCTGCTTGCACTGGCGTTTGAGAAGCGGTTGCCTCAACCGAAGACCAGGATACAGGAAGGGATTGACTCATGGGCGGAATTCGCTCTAAACATTCCTACATTCCTTTTCCCATGACACAAATTCTGTTTTAGAAGTTCCCTGCTTGTCTCCTAATCCTTTCCGTTGTTTCACCAGCATATCTCGCAGAAGGCATAAAATACCTGTTACCATTCGCAGCTAAGACCTAACTAATGGTAGATTTCTTGCTCTATTTATTGTGCAGAGAAGAGCTTGCCAGCAGGGTTGTCACTTGATGTTGAATCGTCTGTAAGGGCTGCATCTCTGCTATCTCTGTAGTAGAGGTTGTAGAGAACCCCAAAAAACAGTTAAGTGAGAATGTAATTGTGATTGCGAGTAATAATTTCTCAGCCATCGTTGTTTCTCCTTCAAGACTCACACACCACGCAGTAGATGAAGATCGTAAATTCAAAAATCGCTTTGAATTTGAATCGGTCGCGATCGCTGCTTTCAACCTTAAGAACGTACTTGCCTTTGTAAAGTGCCCTATATTCTGAAAGAGAGCCAAGCCAAACATCAAGGGGAGTTGAAGTTTTGTCTCTTTTGAATAAGAGTTTATGAGGTTCTGATGTCTTGACTCGTTCTACTTAAGTTGATAACCCTATCACCTTGACCTTCACATCAATGGCGATCGCTTCCGGAATCATCCTTGTAAAATACGATCATGGCTCAGTTATGACGACCGTAGTTTCACAGGAATGAGATTAAGAAACTCTAAACTCAAGCAGAAATGTGACTAGACTTAGCAGAATAGCGGACAAAACTCAGGATAGTAGGGTCTCTCGCAATTTGATGCTGTTGTGTATGGGCACTGGCGTTCTATTGATTGTGTCTCAATGGCAGCCGATTACCGCGCTTCCCAGTAGAGTTCTGTTCAAAATTCAGAGTTTTCCTTGGGCTAAGTCAGAGCCAACGTTGACAAAACCATCCTCAAACGTGGCGGATGCTAAAACCTTGAGGCTCGTGGTCGATCTCAGCGATCGTCGTGTCTACGTTTATGAGAACAAGCTGGTAAAAATTAGTTATCCGGTAGCCGTTGGGCAACCCGGTTGGGAAACTCCGATCGGGACATTCAAAGTGTCTCAGAAATATCAAAACCCTGTCTGGCAGCACCCGATTACCGGAGAGAAAGTGCTGCCTGGTAAAAAAAATCCGCTTGGAAAGTGGTGGATTGGATTTGGGTCAGTCGGAAACTTGCTGATCGGCTTTCACGGAACTAACGACGAGACGCTGGTGGGACAGCCCGTTTCTCATGGTTGCTTGAGAATGAGAAACTCAGACATCGGTCAGCTCTATCAGCGAACATCGGCAGGAACAGTCGTCACAGTGAGACCTTAAAGAGGGCTTGAAATAAAAAACAAGGGACTCAAGCCCCTTGTTCACGAGATTTCTAACCTGAATTTTTGACCTATCGGCTTGGCTCTGACTCAAAGCTAGGCGCATACACCTGAAGCAACGTGCTGACCTGAGACAAAATTTCGTCCTTCGAGCTTTTGCCAAGAGCTTGCCGCTCAGGAAAGAACTCAGGGCGATCGAGGCTGCGAGCGATTGATTCACTCACCTGTTGGGCAATCAATCCTTGCAGTTCTTCTTTGGCTCGCTGTCGTTGGTACGATGCACCTTCTTCAGTCGTGGCGTAGAGCGGTAATAAGCGGTTAAGCGCATACGCCGCGATATCACCGAGATCTAAGGTGCGATCGCTCGTCGCTTCGATCTCCGCTACTCGCGCGATCGCCTCTGTTAACACTAATTCTTCCATGACATTAATAAATTGCTTCCGAGGCACTGCTACCACCTCACCTGTCAGCAGTGCTCCCATCAGCCGATCTAGAGCCATGTATTCTTCGATCGACAACTCTGAGGCTGTGTCGCAGATGCGCCCCACTTCAGCTTCCATTGCTGGTGTCAAATAGCCGTCTTGTAAGGCTTGTTCAACGATCTTTTCTATGCTCATAGCGCCTTCGTAAACTCCAAGCAGCAGTTTGATATAGACAACCCCCGAATCATTTTGCCCTAGATTTTGTGCTAGGGAACACTTCAACCACGCAGGATCATAAAAAGTTATGCAGTTTTCGCGGCTAGGATCGCCGGGATCATCAGGGGGATAACGCCTCTCTTTTATGATTCCCTCAGCAAACTATCTGAAAACTTAGTATTCTAAAGTTTATGAACTGTAATATTTCTTCTAATCTTTAGGGAACCCGTGCAAGAAGATTTCCGGTTGATCGTTGATCTCGTCTCGGTTTTAGCTGCTGCTGCTGCAGGAGGTCTACTCGCTGCACTGCTCAAACAACCTGTCTTGCTGGGATATCTGATCGCAGGTGTAGTGGTCGGTCCGACAGGGCTAGGACTGATTAAAGAAATTGTGCAGGTAGAAACGCTGGCTCAGTTTGGAGTTGCCTTTTTATTATTTGCACTGGGCGTTGAGTTTTCGTTTTCTGAGCTAAGAAAGGTTAAAGCAATCAGCTTAGGCGGAGGCGGATTGCAAATCGCGTTGACGATTTTGGTGACGACTCTGGCATCTTTAGGACTGGGCTGGGTCACCTCACCGGCACAGGGGGTTTTTTTAGGGTCGATTCTTTCCCTATCGTCAACGGCTGTTGTGTTGAAGTGCTTAATGGAGCGCAACGAGACGGGCACGCCACACGGTCAGGTGATGCTGGGCATTTTGGTCGTGCAGGATTTAGCACTCGGTCTGATGCTAGCGGTGCTTCCCGCGCTGGATAAGCCTGTTGAAGAGATCGGGCTGGCGGTCGGTTGGGCACTGCTGCAAACAGGGCTTTTTGCCCTCGGAGCAGTTGCTGCCGGAATCTGGATAATTCCACCTTTGCTGCGGTTGTTGGCAAAAACTGAGAGCCGCGAATTATTTTTGCTAGGAGTGGTGGCTATCTGTTTAGGAATTGCCCTACTGACCGAGCATTTAGGACTCTCGATCGAGATGGGCGCTTTCGTTGCTGGGCTGATGATCTCAGAAGCAGAATACGCCGATCAGACGCTGACTTATGTAGAGCCACTTCGAGACATCTTTGCATCCCTGTTTTTTGCCTCGATCGGGATGCTGATTGATCCATTCTTTCTGTGGAGTAATCTAGAGCTGATTTTGGGCTTAGTCGCAATTGTCTTCGTCGGCAAATTTCTAATCATCACACCGCTGGTTCGACTCTTTCGTTATCCCCTTAAAACCGCACTAATTGCAGGATTAGGACTCGCCCAAATTGGAGAATTTTCCTTTGTGCTTGCCAGTGAGGGGCAATCATTGGGGTTGGTGTCGCGTCGCGTCTATTTGCTGATTTTGGGAACGACGGCTGTAACGCTAGTGCTTACGCCTTTTGTGCTGCGATTGGTGCCCAAGCTCTTTTCGTGGGCAGAGGATTTGCCATTTCTGAAGCGATATTTAGAAGAAAGTGACGTGCCGCTAGCGATCTCGGATGATCTGCCAGCAACCAGTCATGTTGTGGTATGTGGTTATGGGCAAATTGGACGAAATATTGTGCGATTGTTGCAGGATCGCGGCTATCCGATCGTGGTAGTTGATCAGTCAGAAAGTCGAATCCAGCAAGTTAGAGAAGCCGGACTTCCTTATATTTATGGCAACGCGGCAAGTCTACACGTTTTAGAGAAGGCAGGTGTGGCACACGCTCAGGGTATGGCGATCGCGCTGCCCGACCCGATGAGCACTCGTCTTTGCCTCAAACGTGCCCTAGAAGTTGCCCCAGATCTTGATATTGTGGTTCGCGCTAACCAGGGTAAAGACATTGAGTTGCTTTATCAGTTGGGCGCACGAGAAGTCGTTCAGCCAGAATTTGAAGCCAGTTTAGAGCTGTCAGCCCACTTATTAAATGGGGTTGGGTTGCCGTTACCTGCGATTCAGCGAGAAGTTCAGCAGATTCGCAACTCGCACTATGCAGAATTGCGCCCAGAACGCCCTTCATCTGAGATTTCCCGTGAGCTGAAAGCCGCAACCGAGGAAATGAACAGCAAGTGGTATGCGCTTCCTGAAGAGTCGCCGCTGATTGGCATGACGCTCGAAGAAACAGATATTCGACGGTTGACAGGTGTGACGTTGATGGCGATTCGTCGAGCAGGTGGGGCTGAGTTAGACTACCCCAACGCGGTGACTACATTAGAGCAGGGCGATCGCTTATTAATTGTGGGCGAGTCGAATGAGTTGGGCGCTTTTTATGAGTTAGCCAAAGGAGAAGCAGCGGTGCCTGCGCCGAATGCGTCGTGCCAATGGATACAAGTTTTTGAAGATAGTGCGATCGTCTCTAAAACTCTCTCGGAAATTGATTGGCGGCGACAGTATGGCATTCAAATTCAGGCGATTCGACGAGAAAACAAGTTTTTGCGGTTTCCCGATGAAACTGTGGAGGTGCAAGCAGGCGATCGCTTGTTGCTGTGCGGCAGTTTTCACTCGCTGAGTCAAGCGACCACCTCGATTTCTCCTAAACTTGAACGTTCTGTCCTGCCAATTTCGATGCCTTCAATGAATGGAAATGGCGTGTTGGAGTCAGGAGAGCCTCAGGATTTTGGTTTAATGTAGACGATCGCCTGCCGCCAGACGATCGCGGGTTGATCATACTGATCTAACACACAGATACAATGCTGATCTTGCCAGCGCATTTTTCCGGTCAGCAGGTCGCCTGTGACGAGTTTCATCTCGACTTCGGTCTCTTCTCGAATAATCGTTTGAATTTGACGAATGCTCGGCAGTCCTGTATCAAGTTCAATAGCCATGCTGGGTTCCTTTCTTAAAACGGTGGGGTGAGAGCGTCATTCGGCTGACCTCTTGTTTATTGTTCCTCAATTGCAACTCTACACACTAACCAATCTATGAGCATCGAATTTATTAAATATCATGGGTTAGGCAACGATTTTATTTTGGTTGATAATCGTGCCTCATCAGAGCCTCGCTTGAACCCTGGTCAGGCGATCGAGTTGTGCGATCGTCACTTTGGCATTGGTGCAGATGGCGTGATTTTTGCCCTACCGGGATGCGATGGCACCGATTACACCATGCGGATCTTTAACTCGGATGGGTCAGAGCCAGAAATGTGTGGCAACGGGATTCGCTGTCTCGGTCGATTTTTAGCCGATCTCGAAATTGCCGACACAGGACTCGCCAAGCAGAAATATCTGATTCACACTCTGGCAGGGGTGATGACCCCAAAGCTCGAAGAAAATGGTCAAGTCACAGTCGATATGGGAGTCCCTCATCTATTAGCCGCAGAGATTCCGACGACGTTAGCGGCGGCTGACCAACGGGTGATTAATCACCCGCTAGACGTGGCTGGACAATCTTGGCAGGTAACGTGTGTGAGCATGGGAAATCCTCATTGCATCACGTTTGTAGACGATGTGGCGGCAATTCCTTTAGAGCAAATCGGTCCTCAGTTTGAGCATCATGCTGTTTTTCCGCAGCGCATCAACACTGAGTTTATTCAAGTGATGCGATCGGACTATCTCAAAATGCGCGTGTGGGAGCGCGGGGCAGGCATCACCTTAGCGTGCGGAACGGGAGCCTGTGCCTCACTCGTTGCGGGTGTGCTGACGGGACGGTGCGATCGCCGTGCCACGATCGAGCTACCGGGCGGCTGCTTAGAGATCGAGTGGACGAGCGACGATCGAATTTATATGACAGGTCCTGCGACGAGAGTGTTTTCAGGAACGTTTTGAACTACAGCGTGTAGGTAAAGTCATCCACGATCATACCGGGAACCCAGGTTCCGCCCAGATTGCGATGTTCATAAGTACCTACATCTGGAATAAACTCCTGGAAGTTGGTCAGCGCTACTAGGTTTTCGCCCCAAAATTGGTAGAGGCTGTCGTCAAATCTCAGGTTCTCGATCGGAGCCACGATTTCACCATTTTCAACCCAAAAACACGCATAGCGAGTCATGCCCGTGATGCGTCCGGTGGGGCGATCGCTCCAGTTCAGATAGTGCAGATTAGAGAGATATAACCCGGTTCCTATCGTTGCCAAGATCTGATCGCTCGGCAAGTCACCGGGAGAAATTTCGGGCGATCGTAGCCCCTCTTCTTGATCTGCGCCATTGGCAGCTAGTTTATATTCCTTTGCCGTTTGAGAAGAGACGAGCATATTGACCATCTCTCCGGTTTCAACAAGAGGCAGTTCTAGCGGCGCGACTTCACCCAGATTGTTAAATCGAGGCACCAGCCCGTGGCGAAAATTTTCTCTCAAGGTGAACTGAGGTGAGAGCTTTTTTTCACCCCGACGTAGAGCTGCAAAACAACTGCTGCCCTGCTGATAAGATGCCTCGCTGACCCCACCCCAGGACAGCATTTCGACCAGTTCTGCGATCGCGGCAGGTGCCAGATAAGTGCGATACTGCCCACGATCGATCGATTTAGGAGGTTGGTTGAGAAGATTAAGTTGCCTTCTTGACTCCTGAATTTTGGTGGCATAGGCAGCTTGATTCCAGCGATCGCCTGCGAAGGTGCCTTTAACCGCTTGTCCGTCAGACGTGAACAGTGAGTAGTCGAGCGAAAATGAATCGGTAGCAAACCAGTGCTTCTGTCCGACTGAATCGGCATAGGCGCGAATCATTGAACCCGCCGCATACAGACCTGTGAAATCTAAATCAGCCACGATCGACAACAGTGTCGGCACTACATTCTCGATCGTCAAAAGCTGTCCGGTATAAATCTCTCGGCTTGTTGCAGTCCCAGATGGAAGGACTAAATAGGGATTGATCGGAATCTGAGAGACCTCTTCTCGCAGCGCGTCTAGAGCGGTTTTAGCCCGCAAACGATCAACCTCCACATCTCCCGTAAACGGAAACACGTGATAGCTACTGCGCTGGTTTCGCATCAGCGTTAGAGACAGCGTGCCATCGTTTACCGATCCAATTTGGCGCACTTTAGCGTGATTAAATCGCGTAAACTGACTCTGCTCACTGGTGAGACTCAGCGTAAAATGTTCGTCAGGTTTAAGAGCGTGACCGATCGTGTCCACTAACTGATTAAAACTATTCTCTAGGAAACTCACAGTCTGTGTCATGATCCGCCTCCAAACACTTCAACATCGGCAAAGGCTGCCATAGGCGACCCATGCCCGACTCGAATCGCCTGATTAGGTTCTCCTTTCCCGCAAAATGGAGTGCCATACATTTGCCAAGTGGAGCGATCGCCAACGTTAACCAAACTGCCCCAAAATGTGGGCGTGACACCGCGATAGTTGGGGTTTCGCACGGTCTTTGTTAATTGACCGTTTTCGATCAATTTGCCATATTCACAGCTGAATTGAAATTTATGGCGCTGATCGTCGATCGACCACGATCGATTGGACTCCATAAAAATGCCGCGCTCAATGCTGGCGATCATCGCTTCAAAACTGTCGTTTCCGGGTTCGAGATTGAGGTTGCCCATTCGATCGATCGGCGGACGGTTCCACGACGATGCTCTAGTGCTAGCGACTCCTAAAACTCCGGCTCTGGCTTGACTTTCGAGGCTACCTAACCCACGCATTAAGGTGCCTTCTTTGATCAGATATTCACGAGTAGCCGGAGTGCCCGTGTCGTCAAAGCGATAGCTGGCAAACTCTCCCGATACGGTGGGGTCGAAGGTGATGTTCATCCGGGGTGAGCCGTAAACGCGCTTGCCAAAGTCTTCTAGCTTGATGAAACTGCCGCCTGCATAATTTCGCTCGTCTCCGAGAATCCGATCAAGTTCTAGCGGATGCCCCACACTTTCGTGAATTTGCAGCAGCATTTGATCTGGCGCTAACACTAACGTTGTGGTTTCTGTCGGACATTCTTCAGCAGTGAGTAGCTCGATCGCTTGAGTTCCAATGCGCTGCACTCGCTCCCATAAGTCAGGCGTGACAAAATACTCCATGCCGCCTTGGTAGCAGTGAGCCAATCCTCCATTGTTCGATCGCCGCTGCACGATCGCGCCGTCTTGAGCGGTGGCAGAATAATCGGTGCTAATCATCCAAAACTTTTGATGTGCCTCAGATCCATTACTGCTGACAAACCAGGTTTCAGTTTCGGTTGTGATCGCTGTGGCGCTTGTCTGGACGATTTGATCTGATACCTTCAAGGTGTGGCAAATCTTCGTGAGAATCTCGCTAATCTCACCCGGAGTCAACGCGTCAAACGGCTTGAGAATAGGAGATGTGTAGTCTTCAACGACTTTGGGACGAGCCGCGATCGGAGTGGGATAAATCGTCCATTTGCTGGCAGCGATCGCGTGTCGCTGAGCCGTCAGTGCTGCCGCCTGGACGCTTTCTACCGTTAACAAATTGGTTGCGGCATACCCAATTTGACCGTTCACCAACACTTCGACCATGATGCCTTGAGTCGCGCTGGTGCTGTTATATTCGGGGATGCCATCTCGAACGGTGCGATGGGTAGACGCTTCCTGAGTGGCTCTCAGCCCAACCCAGTCTGCCGAGACCGTGAGAGACGAGAGAAGGTTTGATAATTCAACAATCATTATTAAAGTTCGGATGATTCATGACCAGTCCCTCTATGAATGGGTTCATCAGAGAAGGAAAGGAGAAATGGTGTGGGTATGTTCTAGTCTAACTGCGATGCCAGAGGGTTTCGCCCCCCGGCTTATCAATCAGCGTAATGCCCTGATTTTGCAGCTCGTTGCGAATGCGATCGGCTTCCGCAAAATTCTTGATGGTTTTTGCTTCTCGTCTTCGCTGAATCTTGGCTTCGATCTGAGCGTCTGTTAATCCGTCTATTGAAATCGTCTCCGCTTCTGGTTTGGCTTCTAGCCCTAAAATGTTTGCCAAAGTCACCAAGGTTCGCCACTGCTCGTTTAAAGTGTCTAGCGGCGCATCGGTTTTGCCCTGATGAACGAGGAGGTTGCCTTCGCGGCGCAGTTCTTTAGCAATTTCAAACAAGACTGCCAATCCGCCAGACGTGTTGAAGTCATCATCCATCGCGGTTTGAAACGCATCGGTGACAGATTGATTGATCGATCCGGATTGATCGGCATCTCCATGCTCATACCCAAAGAGCAGCCCTTCCTTCAGAGTGTTCCAGCCGTTTTGAGCCGACGCAAGACTTTCATCAGTGAAGTCGATCGGTTTGCGATAGCTGGCTCCCAGTACAAAGAGCCGAATCACCATCGGGTCGATGCCTCGACCGTCGAGCAAATCGCGAATCGTGGTGAAGTTGCCGAGAGATTTTGACATCTTCTCGCCGCCCACGTTGACCATGCCGTTGTGCATCCAGTAGCGAGAGAGCGGTTTGCCTGTGACTGCCTCTGACTGAGCAATCTCGTTTTCGTGATGCGGAAAGACTAAATCGTTGCCCCCAGCGTGAATGTCGATCGTATCGCCTAACCGATCGCGTACCATTGCCGAGCATTCAATGTGCCACCCAGGACGACCTGCTCCCCAAGGCGACTCCCAAGCGGGTTCTCCAGGTTTGGCTGACTTCCAGAGCGCGAAATCAGCCGGATCTCGTTTTTGTGGCAAATTCTCTTGATCGGAGGCTTCAACCCGTCCACTCGCGCCCGTCTGCATCTCGTCTAGCTTTTGCCCAGATAGCTTGCCATAGTCGGGAAAGCTGCGAACTGAATAGTAGACATCTCCTGCACTGGGGTAAGCGTTGCCCTTTTGTTCTAAGTCGTGAATAAGGCGTTTGATGCCGTCGATCGTATGAGTCGCCCGTGGGTATTCGTCTGCCTCCGTGACGCTGAGCCGCGCCATATCCTCAAAATAGGCTTGGATATAGAACTCAGCAACAGCTTCCATTGAGGTGCCTTCTTGCCGTGCCCGATTGAGAATCTTGTCATCAATATCGGTGAAGTTTTGCACATAGCGCACGTCGTAGCCGCGCCACTTGAGATAGCGACGCACTGTGTCCCACACGATGCAAGCTCTGGCGTGCCCCAAATGACAATAGTCATAAACCGTCACCCCGCAGTAATACATCTTGACGTGACTGGCGACGATCGGCTCAAATACTTCTTTGCGACGAGTCAAGGTGTTGTAAAGCGTTAAAGACATGAGAATTAGAATTCAGGGTGAAACGGGTCGATTGTCTATGAGTGCTCATCATACAATCGTAGATCAGCGATAATTGGAAAGGGCGATCGGGAATTTGATCAGAAATTATCACACTCCTGGCTGTCACCGTTTTTTGATCTTTCTAGCAAGCGCGTTATGCAAACAGCAGCCACCTCTTCCGCATCAGCAATGGATGTCCCTAAACATGGGCTTCCCGTTACCATCATTACAGGCTTTTTGGGTAGCGGCAAAACCACGCTCTTAAACCACATTCTGACCAATCAGCAGGGGGTGAAGACTGCCGTATTGGTGAATGAATTTGGCGAAATTGGCATCGATAACGAACTCATTATTAAAACTGACGACGACAACATGGTCGAACTCAGCAACGGCTGTATCTGCTGCACGATCAATAATGACTTGGTAGAAGCCGTTTATAAAGTGTTAGAGCGGCAAGACTCGATCGATTATCTCGTTGTTGAGACGACTGGGTTAGCAGACCCGTTGCCCGTCGCGATGACGTTTTTGGGCACTGAATTGCGAGACATGACCCGACTCGACTCGATCATCACCGTGGTGGATTCTGAAAACTTCAGCCTCGATTTGTTCAATAGTGAAGCTGCTTATAGTCAGATTGCTTACGGAGATATCATTCTTCTCAACAAAGCTGATTTAGTTGATGAAGCGAATCTCGAAGCTCTCGAAGTGCGGATTCGGGACATCAAAGAAGGGGCGAGAATTTTGCGAACAGTGAAAGGTCAAGCTCCTCTGGCAGCCCTTCTGAGTGTGGGATTGTTTGAGTCAGACAAATATTTTGCGGAAGAAGTGAAAGAGCATGACCATCATGACCATGACGCTCACGATGATCATTCTGATTGCGATCACGATCACGGCAAATGCGAGCACGACTCTGATCATGCACACCATCACCACTCTAATCACTTAGAAAATGATGGCTTTACATCCGTCTCATTTGAGAGTGATCGTCCGTTCAACATTCGCAAGTTTCAACACTTTTTAGACAATCAGATGCCGACGAATGTGTTTCGTGCTAAAGGCATTCTCTGGTTTGATGAAAGCCCAAAGCGACACATCTTTCACCTGAGCGGCAAACGGTTCTCGCTAGATGACGATCAGTGGGTGGGCACTCCCAAAAATCAACTGGTTCTCATCGGGCAAGGCTTAGATCACGAGGCGCTGCGATCGCAAGTCGAAAACTGTCTCACCGTCCCTTCGGTCAGTCGCGGGAAAGGATTTGGAAGATAGCCCTAGAGAGGTTTTAGTTTGCCAGCATCAAAGCTGTCTCGCACGAGGATCAGCCGAGGTGCTGGCTCACTTTTTGGCGCATCCAGTTCCGGGAGTGACGATCGCTGGTAGTGAATGTCAAGGACAGTGCAACATAGGGGCAACGGTGCGAGTGTTGCCCGACGAGATTTGGTATTGCCGAGTCAAACCTGAGCATGTTGAGACGATCGTCGAGCAACATCTCAAACAAGGTGAACCTGTGCAAGCCCTTTTACATCCCCGATTTCACTAATAGCCGATCGTCGCTAGATCAAGCTGATGGGAGTAAGAAATCCGTTTGATTTGAGTGTCCCAAACGCCGTTGGGGTAAAGATTGAGGAGCCGAAACCCAGGTTTTTTAGAGTCGAGTGAGAACGTGCAGCTTCTCGGCTCAAACTGAATGCAGGTTGAAGGCGTTCCTAAATAAGTCACGCCGTGTCTTTGGCGATGCACCTCTTGATGGACATGACCAAATAAAACCAGCTTCACTTGAGAATAACGATCGAGCAGCGCAAATAATTCTTCGGGGTTTTGCAAAATGCTCGTATCTAGCCAATCGGAGTGCATCTGAAACGGCGGATGATGTAGCGCAACGATCGTTGGCTGCTGTGAATGATGGGTGAGTTCTCGATTTAACTCGTTCAGCTTGGTTGAAGAAAGAGAGCCATGCACACAGCCCACTTCTTGAGAATCGAGCAACACAAATCGCCACCCTCCCGCTTGAAACGATTCATCTGACACAAAAAGAGGATGCGTCAGCGATCGCTCCATTTCCTCTCTTTCAGCGTCGTGATTGCCCGGTAGCCAGTAGACCGGAATTCCTAGAGGAGCAAGCAGGGCTTGTAAGCGCTCATACGATCGAGGGGTGCCATCTTGCGAAAGGTCTCCGGTTAACAGCAACAGATCGGGTTGAGGAGAAAGCTGAGACAATTGCTCAAGCAACGCCTGAAATGACTCTGTTGTTGGCATCCCCAATAAGTCTTGACAGGGGTCTGCAAACAAATGAATGTCAGTAATCTGAGCAACTATTAAAGGAGAAACTGGAATCATACTAGCTGAACTGGGGCACGGTTAATGGGTTAATTGAAGCAACCACGTTGTCTTCTCACCCTTTAAGGTTACTCTCGGAAACTCGCTGACTGTGCGATCCATTCTGACTATTTTTGTGATTTAAATCACATTAAGCGATGGACTAATCGACTACAAAGTTCACCAGTTTTCTGGGCACGACGATGACTTTTTTGACTGTTTTGCCCTCTATGTGCCGACGCGCTGCATCTGATTCACGGGCTGCTTGCTCGATCGCGTCTTTATCTGCCTGAGCCGGAACCTGAATCGTTCCTCTCGTTTTGCCCATGACTTGAATGACGATCGTCATTTCATCTGCTACTAAAGCCGACGAGTCGAGAATTGGAAACGGTTGCATATGAACCGAATCGGTGTGCCCTAACTGATGCCACAACTCTTCAGCCATGTGAGGTGCAAAAGGAGCCAACAGCCGCAGCAGCGTCTCGATCCCTTCGGCATACACAGGAGACTCTTTTAGCGTTGCATCGCTCAGTGCATTACTCAGCTTCATCATTTCTGAAACGGCGGTATTGAACTGATAATCACCCTGCAAATCTTCGGTGACTTCTTTAATCGCAATGTGAATCGATCGCCGCAGTTCTTTCTCAGGTTTGCTCAACGAACCCTGATTTTTAGCTCCCGACTTTGGGGCAAATTCTGTGACTAAACGCCAGACTCGATTCAAGAATCTAAACTGTCCTTCAACGTCTGCGTCTTCCCACTCCAGATCCTTCTCAGGTGGCGCTTTAAATAGAATGAACATCCGAGCGGTGTCAGCCCCATATTTTTTGATCACGTCTCCCGGAGCCACGCCGTTGTATTTAGATTTCGACATTTTCTCGTAGACGACTTCTAGTTGGTCGCCCGTTTCGGGGTCGATCGGAGTCGTCAGATCCTTAATTTGGGTCGCAATCACATACTTTCCGGTGCGCGGATTTTTATAGGTTTTGCCCTGCACCATGCCCTGAGTTAACAACCGTTGGAAAGGTTCGCTAACATTCAGTAAATTGCGATCGCGCAACACCTTCGTGAAAAACCGCGAGTACAGTAAATGTAAGATTGCGTGTTCAATTCCGCCAACGTATTGATCAACAGGCATCCAATCATTTATTTTGGTGCGATCGAATGCTGCCTGATCATTTTTAGCATCGGGGTAGCGCAAGAAATACCACGACGAATCCATAAAGGTATCCATCGTGTCGGTTTCTCGTTTTGCTGGAGTTCCACAAGTCGGACATGGCACATTTACCCAAGCATCTAGTTTCGCCAACGGTGACGCACCTCGACCCGAAAACTCAACATCTTCAGGCAACTTGACAGGCAAATCAGCATCCGGCACCGCAACTGCTCCACAGTTTGGGCAATGGACGATCGGAATCGGTGCCCCCCAATAGCGCTGTCGCGAAATCAACCAATCCCGCAGGCGATATTGAATCCGAGCGTTGCCCCAGCCTAATTCTTCAGCTTTTTGAATCACTGCCTGTTTTGCAGCCGGAGACGGCATTCCATCAAATTCAGCCGAGTTGATCAAGACTCCTGACTCTGTGTAGGCTGCCGTCAAAGGAGTCGCCACATCGCCACCTTCAGGAATGATCACGGGAACGATCGCTAACTCATTCTGTTGAGCAAACACAAAATCTCGCACATCATGAGCCGGAACGCCCATCACCGCGCCTGTTCCATACTCAACCAGCACATAGTCAGCGATCCAAATCGGAATCTCTTCGCCCGTAAACGGATTGATCGCCGTCCCGCCTGTCGGAATGCCACGTTTGGGCTTGTCTTCTGCCGTTCGTTCTAACTCGGTTTGAGTTGAGACTTCCTGAATAAATGCGTTAACGGCTGCTTGACGATCGGGCGTTGTCACCCGTTGCGTCAATGGGTGTTCGGGAGCTAAGACCACATAAGTCACGCCATAAACCGTATCGGGGCGAGTGGTAAACACGGCAACTTTTTCAGCCATGCCGACGATCTCAAACTCTAAATAAGCCCCGACTGATTTGCCAATCCAGTTAGCCTGCATCAGCTTGACTCGTTCGGGCCATCCCGTCAGTTGGTCGAGGTCGGTTAATAGCTGTTCGGCGTAATCGGTGATTTTTAAGAACCACTGGCGCAGTTGTTTGCGTTCGACGATCGCCCCTGATCGCCAAGATTTTCCATCGGCATCGACTTGCTCGTTGGCTAAAACAGTTTGGTCGATCGGGTCCCAGTTCACCGTGGCATCTTTCTGATATGCCAATCCTGCTTTAAAGAATTCCAGAAAAATCCACTGCGTCCAGCGATAATAATCGGGCGAACAGGTGGCAATTTCTCGATCCCAATCAAAGGAAATTCCCAATTGATTGAACTGATCTCGCATCTGAGAAATATTTTGCTGAGTCCATTTTGCGGGGTGAATATTTCGCTCGATCGCCGCATTCTCGGCAGGCAGCCCAAACGCATCCCAACCCATCGGATTCAACACCCGATATCCCTGCATCCGTTTGAGTCGGGCAATCACATCCACGATCGTATAGTTCCGAACATGCCCCATATGAAGATCGCCAGACGGATAGGGAAACATCGACAGCGCGTAAAACTTTTCTTTACTGCTGTCTTCCGAAGTCTGGTTTAGTCCTTGCTGCATCCAAACTTGCTGCCATTTCTGTTCAATGTCGGCGGGGGTATAACGAGACTCCACGATCGGAACTCCTGACTAAGCTTTAACAGTTCAATTAACTTGCCTATTGTGA
>JBBRPT010000032.1:0-57181 GCA_038227635.1 Leptolyngbyales cyanobacterium
CAAAATTGGGGGACTTTGAACCAGATAAATGGCTTGACCTCTAAACCCTCGTTTTATCTCAAAGTCCCCCAGAATGGGGGATTTAGGGGGCGAGAGACCTCAGCCATGACAGATCCGATCAACTTGTGTGTACACCGTAGCTCCTGTGGGAGAGGACTAGGGTGAGGGCAGTCTTTGCGGGTGTTTTAGGAAAGTCGCACATCGCGTTATTTGACCGCAGATCGCAAGGCAGGAGTCTCGAAGAGGGCTTGAAACCCAGACTGACGATCGCTGACCGATTCGGGGGCATCGTTCCACAGACTTTCGTAGTAGAAGAACGCTACGCCCAAGCCTCGATCTTGAGCGGCTCGCGTTTGAGATTGAATTTGCCCGAGCGAGACTGGATTATGTCTCAAGCCAGCCATGATGCCAATTCCGGTCGGAATTTTTAGCTGGGCTTCTTGAACCTCCGATCGGTTGATCTGTTCTGTAAAGCTTGGCAGATCAGGACGGTAAACTTGCACAATCAATTCGTCAACTAAATCTTTCCGTACCCAACTGAGCCAGTCTTGTAAGTGAAATCGATAGGCAAAGTCATAATAGTTAGGAGACACTGAGATAATTGCGTTCGGCTTTCTCGCTTTTACAGCCTGGTTAAGCTGCGCCATAAATTCCGTGATCTTATTGGCACGCCAACGCATCCAGGCTGCATCAGACGCATTAGCAGGCGGCGACTTTTTAGTTTCTTTAGCATAGAGAGCAATAGTATAGTCATCATAACCAAACTCGTAAGGTAAACTCATGTGGTCATCAAACTGAATGCCATCGACATCGTATTGAGTAACGATTTCTACAACGAGATTGGTAATAAATTTCTGTACGTCAGGAAGAAATGGATTCAACCACATCACTTCACCCGCACCACTCACTGAGGTTTGGCTTCCATCTCGCTTTTGTGTAAGCCAGTCAGGATGGGTTAACGCCAGCTCTGACGTTGGTGGAGCCATCAACCCAAACTCAAACCAGGGAATCACAACTAAGCCTTGTTGATGAGCTTGAGCTGTGACATCGGCGATAATGTCTTGTCCATCTGAGCCTGTGTAGACAAAGGGCTGAATTCCAGTGCGCTGTGCAACTGCGCTGGGATACATCACGTACCCAGAATTCCAAACCACGGGATAGACCGTATTGAAATTGAGCCGTCGTAGCTGGCTGATTGCATCTTGCAGCTTGATGCGGTCTTTGAGAATGTCCATATCATTGAGGGTCATCCAAACGCCCCGAATTTCCTGGCGAGCTTCCTGCGCGATCGCAGAAGTTACACTGCCCGATAGCAAGACCGTCACCAATGACACTAGAAATAAGAAGGGGAGGAGATGTCGAATCCATCGCCGCCAACGTTGAAGCACGAACCGCAATTTCATAGGGTGAATGACTAGAATTGAGTCTCGATCGTCTAAACACGGTGGGCTGACCTTTTCTAGCCCTTTAGTTTACAGGCAAACCTGACGTTATCGGTAAGAAAACAGTGCCCCACCTAGACAACATCCACGCCACGCCATGCAAAACCCGGAACGATCAAGCGGTCTTGCCCCAGTTTCAATTTTGAATATGCAGGTTTGAATTTTGAAAAGTTAAATGATATTGAAGAGAACTTTTAACGCATCGCTTTCCGATCACTTGATTGAAAATCGCCACAATCATTGGCAGATTTTGTCATCGCAACATGAGGATTGACCGCGCACTTCACATAGGGATTATTGCTGAAGTAACTGCATTTCTTGCAGGGAAGTTGAGCAGTTTGCTGACCATTTTCGATCTCTTTGCGGCTCGGCTTCCAGGTGTTAGAAATCGCACAGACAACGGCTGCCCAAATTGCCACAAAGCAAAGCGGAATCATCAACAGCGCTGCGTCGTGAGGTGCAACAGAAGAGCCATTCTGAGATGAAGATGAGGGGCGCGACTCAGCTATGGTTGACTGAGCATGGAGAGTTGAGTCTGAAGAGCGAATGAAATCCGAAGACTGCATAGGAGTTAACTCGTGCTTAATAGTGTAGACGTAGAAGCTTCTGCTGACTTAGAAAAGTGGTGAATGGATGCTGGCATCTTTTCTTTATGCAGTTGATTCTGGCGCTTTGTCTTTCGCAAGACGTGACAGACCACTAACCACTAGATAGAGAAGCCAGGTGCGAGACATAGCACCCCGAGATTTTTAGTTTTAGCGATGTGCTGGAAAAGTTATCTCTACCAAGGGTTCTGGCTTACGATCGTTCAGAATATACCCAGAGAGATAACTTGAATGATTTGAGAACGATCGTAGAGAACTGACACAGATGGATGCTGATTTGCTCAGTTTTCGATAGGATTGGGCGGAGTGAGTCACGACTCATCTCAGAGCCGTTATCAACTGTCCTGCGCGGTGCGGTTGGTGACAAGCTCACTCCTCTTAACATCTATGGGAAATTCAACATGAAGCGTATTTTGGTCGCTTGTTGCACTGCTGTTTTGGTCGGTGCGGCTCACCTCCCGGCTCAAGCACAGGCTCCAGCTCCCACGACTCAAGCAGCCCCAGCTACACCTGTTAGCAAAGAAGAGGTACAGAAGTTTGTGAGTGTGATCAAGCAAATTTTGGTGATCAATCAGGCATCAGAGACAGAAGCGGTGAAGGCAATTAAAGGTGAAGGGTTAACCGAGCAGCGATTTGACGAAATCTACAAATCGCAACGAGATCCCAAGGCAGCACCTACAGCGCAAATTCAGCCTAGAGAACGCCAAGGCTACGATCGGGTTGTGGCTAAATTAGTGCAGCTTCAAAAAGATAGTGATGCCAAGATGGAAAAAGCGGTGCAGGCTCAAGGGCTAGACGTGCAGCGCTTTAACCAGATTTTTGAGGCAGCGCAAAAAAATCCTGAGTTGCGTCAAGAGATTCAGAAATTAGTTCGGCAGAAATAAATGAGTGGGCATAGTGCGTCTTGAAAGTGGCTTGAAACTTCCCCTGATTTTCTCTGTGAAACTGTGGCGCTTTCGGTAGCAATTAATGAAGCAGTTTGCAGTTTGCCCTGACACTCTGAAGATGATGTGACAGTATTGGAGAGGTCTCCTTGCTTACCCACTTCAATTAGAGCTAGTTGAATGAGCAACCTATTTTCTGCTCGACGAACCCAGAGATCGCAACTCCTAAATGTCGTTGAATATACATCGGCTGCCGCCTCTGCGGTAGGAGTTGTGATTTCAGCTTTATCACAACAGGCTCTTTATGCGGCGGCTCCGCTGTCCCTCTCGCTGTGTCTAAATTTAGTCAATCGGCGACGTTTTGAGCAGCAAACAGAACAGCAATTGAATGGAGCGATCGCTCAAATTGATCAACGCTTATTAACTCTCGATCAACGAGTTTTAGAACGAAATGAACCTGCGATCGAGTTCAGTGAGCTACGATCGCAGCTTTCTCAACTGCAAGACCGCTTCACAACAACTCAGCAAGGGCAAAACGCGACTGCGACCAATTTAGGTCAATTGCAATCGCGATTATCTCAACTCAATGCCCAGTTGACCGCAATCCAGCAACGTCAGGCTCATGAGGCAACGAGCCAAACGGGATTAGAAACGCAACTCTCTCAAGTGCGAGAGGATTTATCCCAAGACATTCGCAGCATCCGTCAGCAAGTTCAAGCGACGAATCTCAGCCTTGACGGACTAGAGACACTGCAACAGGCATTTTCTCAGCTTACAGATCAAATTAATTCTCTTCAGCAGCGGCAAAGCCCAACCGCAACCGATTACGCTGAATTGCTGACACGATTCTCTCAACTGGATGTACAGTTAGCGGCGATCGAGCAAGGTCACACTGATATAGCAACAAGTGAGACAGAGTTAGACGCACAATCTCAAGTGCGAGACAACTTATCTCAAGAAATTCAGGATATTCATCAACAACTGCAACGTCTTGATGGGTTGGAGCTGTTGCAGCAGGAGCTTCCTCGGCTTAGAGAACAAATTACTTTCCTTCAGCAGCGGCAAAGCCCAACCGCAACCGATTACGCTGAGGTGCAAGCACGATTGTCTCAGATCGAGGGGCAGCTGATTGCGATTTGGCAGCGTCAGGCTGAGGCGTTAACAGCGTCAGGGTTGGATGCGCCACTCTCTCAAGTGCAGGAAGTTTTATCACAAGAGATTTTAGTCATTCGTGAACAACTTCGAGCAACGACTCTCAATCTCGGAGAATTTCAAGCGTTGCAGCAAGAATTTCCCAGGCTTGCAGACCAGATTGTTCAACTTCAAGCACAACTGAGGGAGATCGAATCTCGACAAACTAGCGAACCTGCGGATCTGAGGATCGAGAATCGGTTGCCCCCGATCGAGCCACCTCCAACCCTCGTCGCACCAGAATTTGTAGATTTGCCGACTGAACTAGAACCCGAAGTTGAGCAGACTCCAATCAGTCCTCCTGACGTTGAGAGACTTGTTGATTTAGAAGATTTGGTGCTGAATTTGGGGATTGATTTTGGCACCAGTTTTACAAAAGTTTGTTTTCGAGATGTGGCGAGAGATCAATCGGAGATTGTCACCTTTACCGACGAGGTTACTCATCTGGAAGAAGCCCTACTGCCGACAAAAATCGGAATTTTGTCAGATGGCACCTTGATTGCTGGATTGACCGCTTCTGAATGGAAACCCTATGAAAACCAAGTGCAGACAACGGTGGAATTTATCAAAATGCGTCTGGCAAATTTTGATCTTCCCCAAAGTGCGGAAAGTTGGCAGCTCAAAAAACTACCGGGACTGAGAGATGCTGAAACTATTGAAAATCTTTGTGCCTACTACTTAAACCGTGTCATGACTCGCGCTAAAGATTGGGTTCGTCATAACAAACCAGAACTGATCATCAACCAGAAAATTGATTGGTCTGCGAACGTTGGCGTTCCGGTTGAATATTATGATTCTCCAGTCAGGAACCGCTTTCAAAAAGTTCTCTCTCTCGCCTGGTTATTGAGTAATGAACCTCAGACTGAGCAGATGACGATCGAGAATTTGCGCGATCGCATGAAACCACTGAGAGCAAAACTGGCAGAAACTGCGATCGATTGCCATGCGATTCCAGAAATTGCGGCTGAGGTGTGGTCGTTACTCAACTCTCGTGAAGTAGATGAAGGGTTCTATGTTCTCTTTGATGTGGGAGATGGAACGCTAGATGGAAGCTCGTTTCGGTACTGGAATGATGAAGGTGAGAAGAAAGTTGATTTCTTCTTTGGCAAAGTCAATTCTTTGGGTGTCACTGCCTTTTCTCAACGGCTGGCACAAGAATTAGGGATTGCAGAAACGGATGCTAAAAATACTATCTGTGGAAACTCGACCCGTTATTCTGATCAATTTCAAACGAGTACAGCTCGAAACGAGATTCAACGAATGATTGCTGATGTGGTTTATAAGGGGACTCAGAGATACGGTGAGCATGGCTTCAAGCTGACGCAGCAGGGTTTTGAGAAACCTTTAGAAATTTTAATTGGCGGTGGCGGCGGACAAACTTCCTTTTACGTGCAGACGATCACCTCAACTCACAAAGATGTTCCACATAAAAATTATGGAATTCCAGAATATGCGGTGCGATCGCTGCCATTTCCCAAAGACTTAGAAACAAACGGCATCCGCAAACATGAGTTTCATCGATTTGCAGTCGCTTATGGGTTATCAATTCCAGAGGGAGAGCAACCCAAACTCATGTTGCCCAGCGAGATGGAGCGGATTAAGCCCAAAGCGTTTAAGCAAGATGATTCGGGTCAGCCACCTAGCTATGAAGACATGAGAGGATCGTGGTAGATGAGCGATATTATCACTTGGAACCCAGCTATTTCGGGTCAAGAAGTGCGCGTAAAATCTAATCCGGGGCACCGGGGCATCACGACTGGAAAAACTCGCGCTTCTGGAACTCGACTGCTGGTGCAAGTCCAATTTAGCCCAAACGAAAAATCCTATAAGCCCTACAACCTTTTAGAGCTTTGTGGAGAACCAGAAGGGCTTTTTGCGCTACTAGAACAAGGAAAATTTAGCGGAGCCGATGACCTGCGCCGAATTCTCACGTTTGAAAAGGTGAAAGGGCAATTAACCAACATCTTTTATAGTATGGAGTCGAGCCATACTGACTTCTACGCGCACCAGTTTAAACCTGTGCTGAAGTTTCTAGAATCTCCGGTGGGGCGTTTGCTCGTTGCAGATGAAGTAGGACTGGGGAAAACGATCGAGGCAATCTATATCTGGAAAGAACTGCAAGCCAGAGCCGATGCCCGTCGTTTATTAATCATTTGCCCTGCAATTTTGCGAGAAAAATGGCGCGATGATTTGCAACAACGGTTTAATATCATTGCCAAACTCACCAACGCCCAAGAGCTTTTAGAAGAAGTCAAGCACGTTCTGCAAACCCAATATCAACATCCCTTTGTGTGCATCGCTAGTTTGGAAGGACTTCGCCCTAGCGCCAATTGGGAAGACGAAACCACTGCGGGAGCCAAGGCAGAACTCGCAAGATTATTAGACAACAATAACCACAACAATCCTGCTGCCGATGAGTCGAGCGTGTTTGATTTGGTGATTATTGACGAAGCGCACTATCTCCGCAACCAAGCCACTGCTAATCATCGTCTGGGGCAACTGGTGCGAGATGCGGCTCGTCATCTGGTGCTGCTGACAGCAACCCCGATTCAAACTCAAAGCTCGAATCTGTATCAACTGCTGAAAATCATCAGTCCAGAAGATTTTTTTGACGAGACAATCTTTCATCAAATGCTGGAGGCAAATGCGCCGCTGATTCGGGCTTTGCGATCGCTCTGGAGTCATCCTCCCGATTTCGGAGCGGCAAAACGTGACCTCGATCGTGCCCTCCAATCCGAATACTTTCAACATAATTCTGTGTTGCAGCAAATTCAAAAAACGTTGGAAACGCCAGAGACGATCGACGCAGAAACGCAAGTCAGACTCGGCTATAAGTTAGAAAGTGCTTCATTAGTCAGTCAATATCTCACCCGTAGCCGCAAACGCGATGTGCTGCCCGATCGGGTAGAACGTGCGCCACAAACGTTAGCGGTTTCCTTCTCTGCCTTAGAAAAAGAAATTTATGAGTCGGTGACTCAAGCCATTCGCAAGCAAAGCAAAGGCAAGCAAGGCGTTCTGCTCTTTCGGTTGATTGCGCGTCAGCGGCAAATGGCAAGCTGTCTGGTCGCTGCCCTGCAAACCTGGTCAGACAAAGGAATTTTGGACGAGTTTCAGGATGAACTGTTTTGGGAATCGGGCATTTCAACTACGCAATCGGAAACGGAAGTGTTGCCCGATCGGGAGACATTGCCCTTAGAAAACATCAACTACGCTCAACTCGAAGCTGAAGACACCAAATATAAAGCGCTGGTTCAGTGTCTACGTCGCGAACTTAAGAAAAATCCAGACGAGCAATTTGTGCTATTTGCCTACTTTCGCGGCACCCTTCACTATTTGCAACGCCGCTTAGAAACGGATGGAATTCAGACCAGTTTGATTTTGGGCGGGATGGGCGATCGCAAACAAGACGTGTTGGAACAATTTAAGCAAGGTAAAACCTCAATTCTTTTATCTTCAGAAGTCGGCAGCGAAGGGATTGACCTGCAATTTTGTCGCTTTTTGATTAACTATGATTTGCCCTGGAACCCGATGCGAGTCGAACAGCGAATCGGACGGATCGATCGCTTGGGGCAAAAAGCCGATCGCATCTCAATCATTAATTTCAGTTTGGTAGACACGATCGAAGAACGGATTCTCGATCGTTTATATCAACGCATTAATGTCTTTAAAGAAAGCATCGGCGATTTAGAAAACATTCTCGGAGAAGCGACTGAACAACTCCTCATCACACTTTTTGAACCTGATCTAACCGATGCCGAACGACTCAAACGCGCTGACGAAACTGCAAGCGCAATCCTCAAACAACGCCTCCAACAAGACCAATTAGAACAAGAATCCGTCAATTTGATGGCGTTCTCAGATCAAATCCTGGATGCGGTTAGCAAAAGTCGCAACCAAGGTCGATGGCTGACTTCGGCAGAATTGCACTCATTTGTGGAAGACTATTTTGCCCGCTACTATTTGGGCACCACCATTAGACCCGTTCAAAACAGAGAAGCCGTCTTTGAGATTAAGCTTACCGAAGATGCCAAAGTCGATTTAGAGTGGTTTCTCAAGCACCACCGATTTGCGACTCAAACTCGCTTACATCGATCGTCCGCACTCTGTTTGTTTGACCCTCGCCTTGCCGAACAACCTGGCAAGGGCACCGGAAAGCCGATCGAGCTACTTGATCCCACCCATCCACTGATTCAATGGATTCGGCACAGCTACGAAAATGATGCTCAAAAACTTTACCCGATCGCGGCAATTCGCTGTACGCAGTCAGACGTTGAAGTTGCGCCAGGGCAATATATCTATGTGATTCATCGCTGGTTGTTTCAAGGATTGCGTTCCGAGAGTCGTCTTGCTTACAAAGTTGCTCACTATTCCGATAGCAAACTATTATCTGACGATCAATCAGAACGCCTCGTCTATCGAGCAGCCCGTTTGGGGAAGGTAAAACTAAATGCTGCCAATTTGTTGGACGATCGAGATCAAGTTCTCGCACTTTATAATGATTGCGATGATGCGTTAGAAGTAGCCTTTGACCAAGCATTAAAAGAATTTGATGCTGAGAATGACAACCGTTGCGACGTTCAGCAACGCAGTGCCGAAAGCTACGCCGATCGTCGTCGCCAACAACTCGAAGAACGCATTCAAACCTTTCAGCAATTAGGCAAATCTCGAATGGTGCCTGCCACAGAGGGACAACTCCGCAAAGTGAACCAAGAATTGGAAATCAAAAAGAAGCTGATCGGCGATCGCCGCAACACTGAACTGAATGTCATTCAACTTGCCGCAGGTATTATCTTTGTTGATCCATAACGCTGATCGCGCTACAGCAATCGCAGTTGCGTTTCGGCTGGCTCGACTAAGGGGGCATCGTCTAAGTCGATCGTTAGCCCAACTGACCCTGACCAAGCGATCTCGTCAGTTAGTAATCGTTGAGCCGCTTCGAGAATGGGTTCTTGTAGATCGCGCAAATCTTCGCGGTTTTGGAGATAGGCTTGGAGGGCTTCTAATGGCTCGATCGTGGTGCCGATTCCCAGTTCTGGCAGACGTGGACGAGAGAGTTGACTGATCAGCTCAGGGTGAATGGTGTAATTATGGGCACTGCTAAGCGCCTCGCGGATTAGGGAATCGTCGAGAAGATCAATCTGTTCGGGGCGGAGTTGATAAATTAATCGCACGACGGCATCTTCGACAAGTTCTGACGCGATCGCGTCTAGCAAGGCGGCTTGTGGCTCGTCTTCTTCAGACAAATCGAGTTCTATGGTGCGGAACGATCGGACTGGAAGCGGACAAAATTCTATCTGAACCTTGCCTTGCTCTAATTCGACTAGCACGAATCCTTTTTCTTCTTTCTCTTCGCTAAAATCGACACGCTCAATACTGCCGGGATAGACGACTAACGGCTGTTGACAGAGAATCTGATGGCGATGGACATGACCCAGCGCCACATAATCAAAACAGTCGCGAGTAATCAGAGAGAGCGGAATCGTGAAGCCTTTGCCCACAGCAAGAAATCGCTCTGCGCCATAAGTAGCGGCATCTGCCATCAGGTGAGCCAGTAAAACAGTGGGAATGGAGGGATCGAGTTTACGGATTTCGCCTTCGAGGGCAACGCGGAGTCGATCGAGCAACAAATGCCCCACATCCGACATCGAGAGTCCTTCGGTTTCGGGACGAGTCAGCAGCGTCGATCGGGTCAGCCACGGCAGAGTGATCACCTGAACCGCACCGTTTCGAGTCTGAATCGTATGAGAATCGAGGCGATCGCCGACAATCACATTCGGCACACCCAACGTTCTGTAAATACACAAGCTTGCGCCCCCTGCGCCTTGAGAATGTTGGTCATGATTGCCAACCAGCAACACGGTGGGAATGTTGGCTTCGACCAGGCGATGGAACTGTCGGGCAAATGCCTGTTGAATATAAGGCGGCGGCGTTGCATCAGGGAAGGCATCGCCCCCAAATAAGACGAGATCGACAGGTTCAGAGAGAGCACGATCGATACATCGTCCTAGCGTCGCCACAAAATCTTCTAGCCGCGTGTTGAGTCCGGTTTCAGGATTGATGCGCCCATGAGAAAATCCGCTGCCCATGTGAATGTCGGAAAGATGGAGGATTTTAATCATGAGATCCCAGTTAGCGAATCGTGCTGCTCCGAACTATTGTACTAAAGATTCGATCGGGCAATAGTTTGCGTAGTAGCAGCAATAGTCCAGCATTTCCTCCCGCTGGGTAGCGAAGCCGTTGAGATGAATCGATCGCTGCGTTATAAATCACCTGAGCCGTCACCTCTGGCGGTGATCCAGTTTCTCCGGCTCGCTTGAGTTTAGGAATCACGTTGGCTGCAAATGCATCGTAGGCGGTCAATCCAATACGGGTTGCAGGATCAGTCGATCGTCCATAAAAATCGGTTTTAATGGGACCTGGCTCAATCACCTTGACGCGAATATTAAACGGCTCTAATTCATATTGCAGTGAGTCTGAAAAGCCCTCAACTGCCCATTTAGTGGCGTGATAGAGACTGTATAGAGGAAACGCCATTTTGCCTCCGATCGAGGCGACGTTAATAAGGGTGCCCGATCGCCGTTCTCGAAAGTGCGGCAAAACGGCTCTTGTCACCGCCATTAATCCAAAAACATTAGTCGCAAATTGTCGCTCAATCTGTTCAGGTGTGCAGGCTTCAAACGCCCCCAGTAAACTGTATCCAGCGTTGTTGACCAGCACATCGATCGTCGAGAATTTTTCTAGAGCATCGGTGACGGCTTGAGCGATCGAGTCTGGCTCAGTGACATCTAATCGTAGGCAGAGCGTATTATCTAAAGCCATCAAATCGGATTTTTTTTCGGGCGATCGCACCGTTGCAACCACATTCCAGCCTCGCTGCTGAAATAGCTTTGCAGTTGCAAGCCCGATTCCTGTTGAAGCGCCAGTAATAAGAACGGTTTTCGCCATTTATTCTGATAAAAAAGAAGAGGGAGATTTTTAGACTTTACCCTTAAAACGTAACTCTAAAAATGCTGGAATTAGGATCATCAGATTAGGAGTTTCAGTCTACGCAATTATTTTATGGTTCGCGAGCAACACATCTATACAAGGAGCAAATACGGTCAGAGCTTGCAGCTTTAGTTGAAAGTCCAGACCAATGCGTCGCTTTTTCCAGAGCCTTGGAGGTGAACAACTTCCCTCCACAGTACGCACTCAGGGTATGAACCCTGAGTAGCATTGGCATAACAAGCCTAATAGAAAAGCGATCGTCAAAATTTGAGTTAGTGATTCTTTGAACAGGATTGGTTAAGAAGCTGCGATCGAGCGTTGTTGAGCTAAACCATTGACGAGGGAGAACCCCAACTGGCTTACGGACAATCAGCATCCATTTCTGCGATCGACTACACTGAAAAACAAGTTCGATAATACTTCTATGGTCGCTAACTCAATCCACTGGACAACCCGTGATCTTGATGCCATGCCCGACGATGGCGGTTGGAAACGTTACGAAATTGTTGATGGAGAACTTCTTGTGACCCGCGCCCCTCACATTCGGCATCAAGGCGCAGCAGGCAAACTGCACGTTCGCTTAGAAACCTGGTCAGAGACGACTGGGCTGGGAAGTGCCTTCCAAACACCAGGCGTTATTTTCACCCCAACTGATGCCGTAATTCCCGATGTGGTGTGGATCAGCCGAGAAAGCCTTGCTAACGGCATTGATCAAGCAGGGCATCTAACCGTTGCTCCTGAGTTGATGATTGAAGTCCTTTCTCCTGGTGATCTTAACGAGCAGCGGGATAAGGAAGTGAAACTCAAGCTTTACTCCTTACACGGGGTTCAAGAATATTGGATTGTGAATTGGCAACTTAAAACTTTAGAAATTTATCGCCGTACCGAAGCTCAACTTCAACTGGTTGCGACTCTGCTCGACGGAGACAGCCTCACCTCACCCCTTCTGCCAGAATTTAGCGCCTCGATCGCTCAAATTTTTCTATAGACGTTACAGCTTAAAAAGACAAATCTTGCAATGTTCTTGTTTTGAAATCGGTTTTATCGACAGCAACGCAATGGCTATCTTTCACAAACGCGCACTCGGTCAGAATGAGCAAATGATAGCTCAACGTCCGATTTATCTTGATAATCAAGCGACAACTCGGGTAGACGATCGGGTGTTAGCCGCAATGTTGCCCTACTTTACCGAGCAGTTTGGCAACCCGTCGAGTGTCGGTCATATTTATGGGTGGGAAGCCGAAGCCGCGATCAAACAAGCGCGAGAGATTTTAGCCCACGCCATTCATGCAGCTCCTGAAGAAATTATCTTTACGAGTGGAGCAACCGAGGCAAATAATCTAGCCATCAAAGGGGTTGCAGAAGCTTACCTCGATCGAGGACGGCATATTATTACGCTTCAAACCGAACACAACGCCGTTCTTGATCCGTGTCACTATCTGCGATCGTTAGGGTTCGACGTGACCTTTTTGCCTGTGGAATCAGATGGTTTACTCGATCTGAATTTGTTAGAAAAAACGCTGCGATCAGACACCATTTTAGTCTCTGTGATGGCAGCAAATAATGAGATTGGCGTGTTGCAACCGTTGGCGGCAATCGGAGATCTTTGCCACGCTCATCAGGTTTTATTTCACACCGATGCGGCGCAAGCGATCGGGAAAATTCCGCTTGACGTGGAGGCGATGCACATCGATTTGATGTCGTTGACGGCTCACAAAGTCTACGCACCAAAGGGCATCGGAGCGTTGTATGTGCGACGACGAAACCCTAGAGTGCAGATTGCGCCCCAAATCCACGGAGGCGGACACGAACGAGGGCTGAGATCGGGCACGCTCTATCCACCCCAAATTGTCGGATTCGCCAAAGCGATTGAACTGGCGATCGCCGAAATGCCATCAGAATCAAAGCGCTTAACCGAGTTACGCGATCGCCTCTGGCAACGAATCTCAAAGTTAGACGGCATTCACCTAAACGGACATCTGACTCAACGTTTACCGGGAAATCTCAACCTCAGCGTAGAAGGTGTAGACGGGCAAGCGCTTTTATTAGGAGTGCAGCCAGCGATCGCGGTTTCTTCGGGTTCTGCCTGCACGTCTGCCAAAATTGAGCCGTCTCACGTCCTCCGAGCGTTGGGGCTGCCTGACGAGTTAGCTTATGCGTCGATGCGGTTTGGGATTGGGCGATTTAACACCGTTGAAGATATCGATCGAGCAGCAGACGTAGTGATTGAAACCGTTCGATCGCTGCGGTTGACTTAAGAAAGATCCATTACGTTTGAGCCGAAATTACGATTGGGATGCGACTTGTTGCCGAGTTAGATTTGGAACCGACTCCGATTAAATCTCACCTTAACTAAACTACTAATCTCTACAGTCCTACGACTCTATTGTTGCTTAAAATTGTCTGGAGCATTGATTTGCGCTATTTTGTTTTTAGCCATCGATCGGGGATATACCACCAGAAAAAAGCCCATCCAGGTCAAAATTGGGATCGCCACCAGCACCGTCACCCAAATGGTTTTAAACACAAGCCAACTGCCGCCAATCAACGTCACTCCGGTGAGCAAAATTGACCAGGGTTGACACCACCACGGCTTATAGTCCCAAACGCTAGAGGATTTATTTAGATCAGGTTGCATCAGCCCTACTCGATAAACGTCACTCTGTTCAAGATAGCAACCAGAGACTATTTCAGACGACAGCATTGAGCTATTGTGATCAATAGTGACCTTTTATAAAATTCGCCCTCCTATGACTCTGGCGCATCCTCACAAAAAGGCAAAAGCCCTCAAACCGTCTAGCCGTCGCCCTGCAAAGGAACTGTGCAGCGAGTGTGGGCTATGTGACACCTACTATATTCACTATGTTAAAGACGCGTGTGCGTTTCTTCATCAGCAGATTGCCGAGCTAGAAGAAACCGTTCACGGGCGCAGTCGTGATTTAGAAAACCAGGACGATTGGTATTTCGGCGTTCATCAAGATATGATGGCAGCGCGAAAAAAAGAACCGATTCCGGGGGCACAGTGGACGGGAATTGTGAGTTCGATCGCCATCGAAATGCTCAATCGCGGCATGGTCGAAGGAGTGGTGTGTGTGCAGAATAGCGAGGACGATCGCTTTCAGCCGAGACCTGTGATTGCCCGCACGCCTGAAGATATTCTGGCAGCACGAGTCAATAAACCGACCCTCTCACCCAATTTGTCTATTTTAGAAGAGATCGAGCAGTCAGGAATGAAGCGACTGTTGGCGATCGGAGTGGGCTGTCAGATTCAAGCTCTTCGAGCCGTTGAAAAACAGTTAGGACTTGAGAAACTCTACGTCTTGGGCACTCCCTGCACCGACAATGTGACCCGCGCCGGATTGCAGAAATTTTTAGACACGACCAGTCGATCGCCCGATACGGTTGTCTACTACGAGTTTATGCAAGACTTTCGAGTGCATTTTAAGCATGAAGACGGCTCGACTGAGTTAGTGCCATTCTTTGGCTTAAAGACCAACGAGCTTAAAGACGTGTTTGCGCCCTCGTGTTTAAGCTGCTTTGACTATGTAAATTCCCTTTCCGATCTGGTGGTGGGTTATATGGGCGCACCCTTTGGCTGGCAGTGGATTGTCGTCAGAAATGATCGAGGTCAAGAAATGCTCGACTTGATGCAAGACCAAATCGAGACGCAGCCTGTGATGTCACAAGGCGATCGTAAAAACGCTGTTCAGCAAAGCATTCCTGCCTACGATAAGGGGGTGACGCTGCCAATGTGGGCAGCAAAGCTGATGGGTGTAGTAATCGAAAAAATCGGTCCAAAAGGATTAGAATATGCGCGTTTCTCGATCGATTCTCACTTCACCCGCAATTACTTATATGTCAAACGCAACTATCCAGAGAAGCTAGAGCAACACGTTCCAGATTATGCAAAACGGATTGTCGGGCAATACAAACTACCCGATTGATCAAGGTTGAATTTTGAGTGAAAACCTAATCCAAAGCTCAAAATTCAACTAGTTAAAGGTTCACAATAGCTTTTGAAACGCCGTTTCTTCAGAGACTTGCTTCGCTTCATTTAATAGGTAGTCAAAGAATGCCTGCGCGATCGCTGATAGCTGTTTCCCAGATGGATGGACGACATACCAATAAAGCTCGATCGGAAAACCTTCTACATCTAAAATCGCCAATTGATTGTTGAGTCCTTCTAACGCGAGAGTGTGCTTAGAAAGCACCGAAATCCCTAAACCACCCGCGATCGCTTGTTTAATCGCTTCATTGCTGCCCAAATCGAGCTTGACTTTCATCGGCAACCCCTGAGAATCAAATAGTTTTTGCACCGTCTTGCGAGTGCCAGAACCCGGTTCTCGCATAATTAAAGGCTCTTCAGAAATTCGCTTCAAGGGAATATTTTTCTCGTGGACAAGCGGGTGATTGCGGGGTGCCAAAACCACTAATGGGTTTTCCATAAAGGGATGCGCTACTGCATCTGAGTCTTCGGGCAACTGGCTGAGAATATATAAATCGTCTCGGTTATCGTTCAGACTATCTAACACATATTGGTGATTGGTAACGGTTAGAGAGATATCAATGCCGGGATAGCGCTGACAAAACGGACCGAGAATTCTCGGAATCACATATTTTGCAGTCGTCACTACGGCAATTCGCAAACAGCCTTGCTTTAAACCTTTGAGGTCAGCGATCGCAATCTCAAACTGAGAGATGCGATCAAATAAATCTCGACACGTGACAAACAATTCTTTGCCAGCAGGGGTTAGATAAAGGCGTTTGCCGATTTGCTCAAACAATGGCAAGCCCACCGTTTTTGATAATTGTTTGACCTGCATTGAGACCGTTGGCTGAGTGAGAAACAGTTCTTCGGCAGCACGGGTAAAACTGCTGTGACGAGCAACTGCTTCAAAGACTTTAAGTTGGTGGAGGGTGGCGTTCTGCAAAACAAAGGTCTCCTGAAGATGGGCGATTCAACCATAGTAAAAAGTCTATTGAAATTATTGATAACAATGCTCCTTTACTATGGATTTTGTAGATATGATAATCCATAAGAGCTTACGCTCCCTTCCAATTAGCGTTGCATAGCTTATTTTTTGTTGGAGCCATTGCCAAACTGCTGCAGGTTTTGATCTTGCAGCGATCTTAGACTGGTACCTTCACTTTCTCTGTGCAACGCTTTTCTCATAATCTTTTGCAGAATCTTAATCTTATATTTACTATGGCTGATATTGTTGATATTGCCGTTGGCGCAGGGTCTTTTAAGACATTGGTGACAGCGGTTAAAGCCGCTAATTTAGTTGACGCGCTCAAGAGTCCGGGTCCATTTACGGTGTTTGCGCCAACAGATGATGCGTTTGCTAAATTGCCGCCCGGAACCATTCAGACTCTCGTGCAAAACGTTCCTCAACTTGCCCGAATCTTAACTTTTCATGTCGTAGCTGGCAAATATACAAAAGCCGACTTAGAAAAGCTCGATTTTGTCACGTCGCTTGAAGGATCGCCAATCAAATTAGATTTCACTGACGGCTTTGAGGTGAAGAATGCGACGGTGATTGCGCCTGACATCGAAGCCGATAACGGGATTATTCACGTCATTGATAACGTGATTTTGATGGGTTAGCGATCGCGAATCGGTTTTTTAACAGATCACTTGCTGCAATGTTGCAGTGAAATCAGGATAGGAAATCGCAGCGGCTTCGGCGCGATGAATGGTAGTGGAGCCTGTAGCGTTGAGAGCCGCGATCGCTAAACTCATCGCAATTCGATGGTCGGTGTGACTATCGACTTCAGTTCCTTTGAGAGATTTGCCGCCAACAATTTCCATGCCGTCGGGCAACTCGGTGATATTGGCTCCCATAAGATTAAGTTGAGTCGCGGTGATGGTGATGCGATCGCTCTCTTTAACCCGCAACTCTTCAGCGTCTCGAATCACAGTCGTTCCGTCTGCAAACGTGGCGGCGACTGCCAAAATCGGAATTTCATCGATCAAGCGAGGAATTAAGTCTCCGGCGATCGTGCAAGCTTTGAGTTTGCTGTGACGCACTCGCAGATCGGCAACAGGTTCTCCGGCAACTTCGCGCTGATTTTCTAAGGTGATGTCTGCGCCCATTTGTTCTAAGGCTTCTAACACTCCGGTGCGAGTCGGATTCACGCCGACATTCTCGATAGTCAAATCAGAACCGGGAACGATCGCCCCCGCTACAAGCCAAAACGCTGCCGAACTGATGTCTCCAGGAACAATCACGGTTTGTCCTTTAAGCCGAGATTGTCCTGTAATGGTGACACTATTAGTTTCGGGATCAACGCTCAGGTCTGCCCCAAATGCTTTGAGCATCCGTTCGCTGTGGTCGCGTGAAAGTGCGGGTTCGGTGACGATCGTGCGCCCTTCAATCATCAGTCCGGCTAACAAAATGCAAGATTTGACTTGAGCAGACGCGATCGGAGACTGATAGTGAATCGGCTTTAAAACCTGTCCTTTAATTGCCAACGGCGCAAGGGAATTGTTGTTGCGTCCCCAAATCTGTGCGCCCATCTGCTGCAACGGCTTCACCACACGAGACATCGGACGAGAGCGAATCGAGCGATCGCCCGTCACTGTGAAAAATTTACCCGGATGCGACGCTAAAATCCCCAACATCAGCCGAGTGGTTGTCCCAGAGTTCCCCGTGTTGAGGATATCTTCAGGTTCTTGCAGATTGCCCAACCCGATGCCCTTCACCCGCACTTCTTCAGCATTGAGTTCTGAAATAGTTGCTCCCATCGCCCGAAAACACTCTGCTGTGCTGCGGGGATCTTCGCCTAACAGCAATCCGTGAATCACCGTTTCGCCTTCGGCAAGAGCACCCAACATCAGCGATCGATGAGAAATTGATTTGTCCCCTGGCACCCGAATTCGCCCGTGCAGTGCTTGTCCAGCGCTTTTGATGCTCAACTCATGCTGTTGGTCAGTAATCTTTAAAACGATCGAAGGTGGAGTTGTCATGGGGATCAGCTAGACTGGCATCGCCGTGCGTAAGTTATCCTACCATCCCATGCTGACTCAACATCGCAGACTCGTTTCTCTCTCGATCGTGTCTACAGATTTGCCCGTTTGGTCTGACGTGCAAGCGATCGCCACGATTTATCAACGAGATCAAGAACGGTTTCATCTGCTGTTGACAGAGCCTAAAGTTGCGATTAGCCAAGAGCAGAGCGACCCAGAACCTAATTCAACTGACCTGCTTTCTACGCCTCGACTGCTGTGGTTAGAAATTTCTCCTTATCGCCTCACGATGACCATGCAGGGTGATGGCAAGTTCAGCTATCGTCATCATTGGGAGCGCGGTGTTTATGGTGTCAGTCGCTACTGGCTTCAAGGCGACTTGGGACAAGGTGGTCAAATTCAGCTTCGCAATTTTACCCGTCAGCTAACCCTCAGTGGGCAACCTTTACCCAATTTGTTGCACTTGGAGTATGAACTTTGGTCAGACACCACGCAATTGGGTTCCTATGTGCTGAACCTAGAGATTCAACCTGATTAGCCACCCAACCCCGTAGAGACGTTTCGGTGGAACGTCTTGCCGATTTTGCCATGACTAATAACTTGATCGTATTCAAAAAATATGTGTTTACCCGATGGCGTGGAGACGTTTCGGTGAAACGTCTCTACCCAATTTTGCGATGACCGATCACGGGTCACACTAGAACGTGAACGTTGCCCGAACCGTGCCGATCACCACATCATCATTGCGGTTGTCATGGTTAGGAGCCGTCAGCCAGACAATTCCAGGAGTGACTGCAATGTTGTCAGTCAACTGATATTCATAGAAGCCTTCAATGTGCAGAGAAGTATCGACATCGCTCGCCAATACTTGTCCTAATGTGCCCCCAACTCCGGTGACTTTGGGTTCCATGCCGACAATGATTCCTGCCAGATTGCCCTTCTTACCCAAATCAGGAAACGCGAGACCCACCGACCAGTTCCAGATGTCAAGGTTGCCTCTGGTGCCCGTTAGCGTTTGTGCGTTGGTGTATCCAACCGAGCCATTGATATTGATTTGAGGACTCAGTTTAACGGAGGCTTCGATGCCATAAGCATTTGCAGAGGTGGCAAACCCTAGGTCACGAAAGTTTGCGAGATCACTGCCCACACTACCGTTTGCACTGAAATCGTTGTTGTAAGCATGAATATAGGTCAATCCTAAAGCCAGTGCTTTGCTCGGCTTAAAGGTCAACTGAGCGATCGCCCCATACGCACCATTAAACAAACCCGCACCATTGGCAGGGTTTGCCGGATCATTGGCGAGATATCCGAGGCTCAGGTCTAGAGCCTCGCCAAACGAGCGCCGCAGTCCGACCCCGGCTCCATTCACCAGATAGTAGATAGAGTTGCGAGTCCCAAAGTGAGTCAGGGCACCTGTAGCACCATCTCCATCAAGAAAAGGGTTAAGGGTGTCAGTAAAGTCATCAACGGCTCCGGCATTTGCCTCAAGGGTAACCGTCGTCTTCTTGCCTAACGGAAATTGATATAGCAGAGCATCGATTCCGACTTCATTGCTACCATCGCCTGCAAAGCGGAAGTTTCCTTCGCGGGTCAGCAAGTCGCCGTTATCTCTAGCCGCGGGTAGCGTTGCTAAGTTTGACGCTTGTAAACGAGTTCTCAGTAAGTCTTGACCTGTAAAGCTGGTGTCAAAGTTGAGACGAACTCGATCGCCCAAAATTGTGTTTTTTGAGACTTCTCGACCGTTAATCGTTCTGCCCGATGCAACGCCTGCAATCCCAAAGACGACTTCTCCAGTGAGTTTAGTTGTGGTAGAAAACTGCTGCTTCTCTAAGGTGGCGGTTCGCGCTTCGAGGGCATCGACTCGACCGCGCAGAGCTGCCAGTTCTACGGCAAATTCTTCTTGCAGCTTTTGTAGAATTACCAGGTCTTCTTTCTTGACTAAATCAGCCGTCGCTGCGGCGATTAATTCGTTAACGCGATCGAGACAGGCATTCAATCCCGCCGCAAACTCATAGCGAGTCATGGCACGATTGCCACGATAGGTTTTGTCAGGATAGCCTGCAATGCAGCCGTAGCGCTCTACTAAGGATTGAAGTGCCTGAAACGCCCAGTCAGTGGGACGCACATCTGATAGTTGAGATACTGAAGTGACTTGTGATAGCGCTGTCTCGCTCAGATCGCCGCTCTCAGCCACTGAGGGTAATATCTCAGCATCTCGAACAAGCTGAATCGGTGCGGTCTGAGCATCAATGACTGGAACATTAGCCGCTTTTGCGACCGCCGCGATCGTTAGACTCGCTACTGCGATCGTAGAATTTAGCCAGAAATCTTTGAAAAAGAGAGTGGTCATAATCGTCTAGCCTCGCACCAAGGTGAATGAATGGATCACGGCAACTCCTGCATCAACTCGATCGAGAAGTCGAGCAAGGTTGCGAGCGATAAGAATTATCGTTCTCACCTGTTCGATGAGACATAATCCTTAATCGTCTTATTACGGTTTGACGAACTTTGTCAAGCTCTTTCTGCAACTCATTCTCAAGAAGATGCAGAAAACAGACCGTTAAAGAACGATTTTTATCCCCCCCTCCGGCATTTGGAGCGAGTGATTGCCTTATAGTATTGCTGCTAAAAAACCTGCTTTGTTGACAATGTTATGGAGTGGCTTTCTCGCCTTGAACGGGTGGAGACTTTGGTTTCTCGTTCAAGCTGCTTTGAGCTGCGTCTGAAGTGCCATCGACTTGGTTTAACAATTTGACGATCTGGGCGCGACTTGTTGAAGCGTCTTGCGGTTGCTTCTTCAACCACGCGATCGCCTTGCCTTTGTCTTGTTTCGCCATTAGAATCAGCGCTCCCCATGTCTGCACATCTCGCCGAGTCGGATTTACTTTCAACAAAGCACTGACCCGCTTCCACAACCGACCCGAATCGTTCTTCAATAGATTGGTGATCTCGTCTCGATCATCGGGCAACATTTGCAGCACTTGCGTAGCTTTTGCCCACTGCCCATCGATTAGATTGACTAGCACCTGTTGACTGACGCTCACTCTAGGCTGGGATGCCTGCAAGTGAGTGACTTGAGCATGGCGTTCTACAAGATCCATTTGCGCCTGAGCCGCTGCCGACCATTCTGAAGGAGTTTGGTGTTTCTTCACTGAACGCATCAACTCCAAAGCAGTTGACCACAAACCATTTCGAGCTAGAAAGAGAGCATCTACAAACGCCCCATTCTCCAATGCAGGTTCCATCAGTGAAACTGGGAGAAGCTGTAGGGGATCAGGGTCAAATTTACGGGCTCTGACTTGATAGGCAGCAAAACTGGGTTCTAGCCCGATCGATTGATTCACCACCAAGGTAGATAGCATTCCCTTGGCTCGTTTTTGCCAGACGGGAGCTTCTCCGAGCGGGCTAGTCCATCGCAATAATAAGCTGAGATGCGTTTGACCAGGATTGTAGTGAACAATTTCTCCATAAGCGACAGACTTTTCTCCCTGTGAGCGTTGACTGCTTAAGTTGAACCAAATGCCCTGCCCAGGTGCCCTGTCTTCAAATCGTTGGAGCGTGGTTAGAGGCAGTACGCGGGTTGAGCCTTGATTATCGCCTTCAGTTTCTACAAACGGTGCCATCACAAACGTCTCATCTATTCCGTCGATCGAAAGCTGGCTGATCAATTGAAGATAATCTGGCTTGCCTCGACGATTGCTTCCCGGAATGGGACGATAGACTCTTAGCTCAGTCACGTGATCGCAGTCCAAATTACAGGTCTCTTGGCGAGTCAGCACAGGCAACAGCAGATCAGTAGAACCTTTAGCTAATTTCAAATTGTTGTCTAACACAATTGGGTCGCCGATCGTGCGTCCGGTTCTTTTTAAAGCTTCTTGCAGCTCTGGCAGAGTTCTCAACTCGTCTGCTCCCCCGACTGAGATTTTTACCCCATCAGGAAGATAGTGATTAAGCCAAACCACTGATCGGGGATCGAGAATAAATTCCACACTCAGCCACGCCCCGCTGATTACTAGACCTGCCGCGACTGATAAAAGCCCGATCGCCCCGATCGTTCCCCACTTGATCTGAAAGGGTGCTCTAGAGATTGAAGAGTGTTTCATAGCTCAGATGAGAAGAGATTGCCAGCATAGAGACAACAGACGACCCCTGACAAGAATGGTATACGTAGAGAGAGAATTGTGTACTAATCCTTGAATAATTGGACGGTTCCCAACACCTGAAGCAGTCTGAGAGATACGCTACGATGAGATGGACATAAAGACTCATCTCAAAAATAAGAGTTAAAACTCATGGTGTTATTCGGACTTGGCAAAAAGCAGAGCTTGCCCACCCCTGAAGAAGCCTTACCAGGGCGGGCGGAAAAGATGCCAGTGCCCTCAAGCCACTACGTCAACGGCAATCCACTTCAGCCTCCGTTTCCGGCTGGGATGCAGATGGCATTGTTTGGGTTTGGGTGCTTTTGGGGTGCAGAGCGCAAGTTTTGGCAACAAAAAGGGGTCTTCACAACCGCAGTTGGATATGCGGCAGGAGCAACTCCCAACCCTACCTATCAGGAAGTCTGCTCAGGTAAAACGGGGCATAACGAAGTCGTCTTGGTAGGCTTTGATCCCAGCGTAGTCAGCTATGAAGAATTGCTGAAAGTCTTTTGGGAGAGCCATAACCCGACTCAAGGAATGCGTCAGGGTAACGATGTTGGCACCCAATATCGATCGGGCATCTACGTCTATTCCGATGAGCAGCGGACTCTTGCAGAAGCGTCTCGTGAGGCTTATCAGAAGGCGTTGACTCAAGAAGGGTATGGAGAAGTTTCGACTGAGATTATCGATGTGCCTGAGTTTTACTATGCCGAAGCCTATCATCAGCAATATCTTGCTAAGAACCCCGGTGGCTACTGTGGGTTAGGAGGCACGAAGGTTTGTTTTCCCAGCACAGAAGTTAGCGAGAAGCAGTAGTTCGGCGTTTGGCTGAGGCTCATTCAACTAAGGTGCAATCTTTACATCACGCTTGATGGAGTGCCTCTAGAAACATGATGTAAAGATTGCTGCTGCCTCATCAACTAGCAGCAGGTGACTCAAACTTATATCCAACTCCGCGGACGGTCTGAATCAGGGCAGGCTGACTTGTGTCAATCTCAATCTTCTTACGAATCTGCCCGATGTGAACATCGACCACTCGCTGATCGCCTACATACTCATAATCCCAAACTTCTTGGATCAACTCTGCCCGTCGCCAGACTCGCCCAGGGTGACCTGCTAAAAAGTGAAGTAGGTCAAACTCTAAAGCAGTCAATGGCACGAAGTCTTCATTGAGCTTGACTTCACGCCGCACCGGGTCAATGACCAATTTGTCAAATATGAGACATTGCTGCTCGGCAGATGTCACGATTCTCTGACGTTTGAGAATTGCACCGACTCGAACGCCCAATTCTCCTAGACTAAATGGCTTTGTAATGTAGTCATCGGCACCTTGGCTAAATCCTCGAATTTTGTCCGCTTCGTCAGTGCGACTGGTTAACATCAGCACAAACACCCCGGTGCGACTTTGCATCTCTTGACAGAGATTGTAGCCATTAGCATCAGGTAGGTTTACATCTAAAATCACCAAGTCAGGATTGAACTGCTCAAACATTGCCAGAGCCGTCTTACCGTCTTCAGCAGACTCCATTTGGTAGCTTTGCTGAGTCAGATAGCGGTGAATTAACTTCCGGATTGCCGGGTCATCGTCTACTACGAGAATCTTGGCTGGAGCCATGACCATAACCTTGCGTTGGGAGAGGGTAGTGTTGGAAACTAAAGGTAACTCACAGAAGTAGGTAGAATAATCCCTATACCTGTAATTACACGAGATAAATTTGCCATCAGCATTAGTATGCCTCAGGTTTTGACTAGAATATCTTGGTAAGCTACGTTTCCTCAAAAAAGCTTGTGACTCGCGTCGCGCTAAGTTACCTTGGAGAGAAGGTGGAGTAATAGCAGATGAGCGATCGAAATTCCTACGAAAAGCTTGGAGTCCCTGAAGGGGCAACCTTTGAGGAGATTCAAAGTGCCCGCAGCAAGCTGCTAGAAGAGTTTGCTGGCGATGAAAAGCAGCGACTGGAGATAGAAGCCGCTTATGATGCGGTGTTAATGGAACGGCTCAGAATGCGTCAGGAAGGAAAGATTCCTGTTCCCGATCGGATTCGGTTTCCTGAGAAGTTAGCTCAGGCGGCTCCCTCGGCGCTGTCGATACCCTCCAAAAATTCTCCTGAGTGGTTGAAAAATCTGGTTGATACTCCGAGCAAGGTGGATATTGCCCTGCCGGGAGGAGTTCAATTTCTTTTGGGTGGGTTGGTGGTGCTGTCTCCGACCAATGCTGTGTTGCAATTGGCGATGGCAGTCAGCGTCGGTTCAACGCTCTATTTTCTCTATCGGAAAGAGCGAAAATTAGGAAAAGCGGTTCTGCTGGGTCTGGGTGGTTTGCTGCTAGGGTTCGCGATCGGTGCCGTGCTAGAGAGCGTTCTGAAGGTCTATCTCCCCATTCACTTGGGGGCAGAGGTCTTTGTCAGCCTGGTGACGTTTGTGATTCTGTGGCTGTTTAGCAGTTTCTTGAAGTAAGAATATAATAAAAAGTCTTCTCGGGTGAGCGGCGTTTAGGTGACGCACTCGTTTTGATGGAGACTTTTTTGACGTTGAGGGCACCCGATGACTGCGGATAGCTTTGACAAAGATGGTTTGGGCTGGCAACTTCAGCAGTTGGGGCAGCGCATCGGTGAGTGGATCGAGGCAAGATTTCCTCAAAGCCCGACTTTGTCTCAGGCTCCAAACTGGGCGTTGCCATCGTGGTTCTTAGAAGTTGCGTTTTGGGCGATCGTGCTTTCACTCACTCTCTGGCTGAGTTGGCAACTCGTTCGGCTGCTTGCGCCTTATTTGACGCGATCGAGGGAGCAGGATGCGAGACGACAAATTCGCAACGCTGCCTCAGGTGACCAAGAGCAAACCGTGGCGGATTGGGTGCGTCAGATGCAGGAGTTTCAGCGTCAGGGCAACTATCGAGACGCGTGCCGTGCCCTCTATATGGCGATGCTGCAACGCCTGAATGATACAAAACTGGTGCCTCATCAATTCAGTCGGACAGATGGCGAATATTGGCAGGTTGTGCAACAACTACCTCAATCTCAGGCGTATCAAACCTTGATTCAGACCCATGAGCAACTGTGTTTTGGAGATCGAGCTGTTTCAGCCGATCTGTTTCAGCGATGCCAACGCGCCTATCAGGAGATTGAGCGGGCAAAGGGTGAAGAAGGCTGACCCTTAAATTTTAGGCGTTTGCATTAGGTATTTGGCTGACTCTTGCGCTCTCCCCCTTTACCCGCTTGATTAGCTCGAACTGCACTTTCTTTGGCACGAGCCGCCTGAGTGTCGGGTTGATTAATTTGCAGTTGCTGGCGACCATTGCGAACGATTCGCAGCATTTCTGCCATCTGTGCCTCCATGTCTCGGAGCACTCGATCGGCATAGCCATCTGCCCCGTTTTGAATGTCTTCACACTCCTCGATCGCTAACCGTCGCATCTCTTCGAGATCTTGTTGGGCTTGGCGGCGCGTGCGTTCGATCTCAGCGATCGTTTGTTCTTGAACCGCTTCACACTCCTGCTGCAACTGCGCACGAATCTGCTGTGCCTCTAGTTCAGCTTGGCGAATGATTCCCGTCTCGTTGGTAATTTGAGCGGCGCGACGCTCAGCCTCCTCGATCAGGTCTTGGGCATATTGTTCTGCCTGCATCAAGATTTCGTCTTTTTGCCGCACGATTTCTTCTGCTTCGTGAAAAGCTTCTGGCAGGCTTAATCGCACCAGATCAAGCTGATCGAGAAATTGCTCCTCATCGATCATCGTGCGGCGGCTGAGAGGAATGCGCGGACTGTCGAGAATCATTTCCTCGATCCGATTCAGTTCTCGTTGAATGTCGGGTGTGCCTACTCGTGCATCGTCTCGGTAGGCGGATCGATCGGGGGAGGCTCCATGAGTGGCGTGGAGGTCGTCTTGGCTGATGCTGGTGGAGGAGTCTTGGCGTAGCATTTGTAAATATCTAAAGCGACGTGGTGTGGGACGAGATGATCGATCGCACCGCCAAACTTGGCGACTTCTTTGACGACACTGCTGCTGAGAAAACTATATTCGTTTGAGGTAGTCAGGAAAACGGTTTCGATCTGATCAAACAACGTTTTGTTGATGTGCGCCATTTGCAACTCCATTTCAAAGTCAGAAATGGCGCGTAACCCTCGCAGCAAAGCGCTGGCACCCCGAAGTTTTGCATAAGTTACGGTCAGCCCCTCAAAGCTATCCACTTCTACGTTATCAAGCATCTGGGTCGCCTGACGAATTTGCTGCATTCGTTCTTGAATGGTGAAGAGAGGAGTTTTATTTGGATTGCGAAGCACTGCTACAATCACCCGATCGAACAACTGACTGCCTCGCTTAATGATGTCGAGGTGCCCGAAGGTAATTGGGTCAAAGCTTCCGGGGTAGATGGCAATCACACAAAATGCACGTTGCTATATTGAGTGGACTTTCAAAAGCAGAATTGTGAAGAAGCTTACCTCCTTGGGAGGTAAATGCGATCGCCGGATAAAGGTGCGAATCTCGGTTAAGAGGGTCTCTTAAAATCAGCATACCTGGATCTTTAGAATTCAGGAACCCATTTTGATTTCTTAGAAGGAATATAGGTCACTTGAGAATCTTCTTACTTTACCAACAATGATTCCGTCTAGGATGATATATGCGTACTTTATTGAGCCAAAGAGTAGCCGAGTTGACGAAGAGCGCAATGAAATGAGTTAGAGGTTTCCAATGTGTTGAGTTTGGTACTCTCTCTAGTTAGCTTATTTCAGTGGAGGTGACAGTTCTGCCTAAAGATTCATGACACCTCATTGACCAATCCTGCTTAATGAGCAGACAAGAAAACTTCTTAAGTAAACTGTCGTAGATCTATGACTGAGATTCAGCAGTCCCAGTTCGCACAAGCCGCCGCAGACCGCTTTCAGTCATTGGTGAAGGCAACTTCACTGGTCGTGTGGAACACAAATCCTGATGGAGCGGTGATTACGTCGATGCCATCTTGGAGTGCCTACACGGGGCAAAGTGAGGCAGACATTCAAGGGTGGGGATGGATTGGCGCCGTTCACCCAGAGGATCGCGATCGCGTTGCCCGAATCTGGACTCACGCCGTTCAAACCAAAACGCTTTATGAAACGGACTATCGGCTGCTAGGAGCAGACGGAACGTATCGCCACTTTAAAGTGCGCGGCGTTCCGGCGATGAATGAAGATGGCTCTATTCGAGAATGGGTAGGCGCTTGTAATGACCTGACTGAGCGCAACCAACTAGAGGCAGAGCAAGAGAAAACCCTAGATAATCTCAGAGTTAGAACCGAAGAACTGACTCGCACCACTCTAATTTTGGCGCAAACGGCAACGGTTTTAGAGAAACGAAATCAAGAACTCGACCAATTTGCTTATGTGGTTTCTCACGATTTAAAGGCTCCTTTGAGAGCGATCGCCAGCCTTGCCCAGTGGCTTGAAGAAGATTTAGCAGAAGTACTCAATGATGAAACTCGCCGCCAAATGGGGCTGCTGCAAGGGCGGGTGCATCGTATGGAGGCGCTGATCAATGGCTTGCTGCAATATTCGCGAGTTGGGCGAGTGGTGCTCCAGCCCGAATTGGTTTCAGTCGGCGATCTGCTGCAAGAAGTCGTCGATTCTCTAGCACCACCTGCTGAGTTTGTAGTTGAGATTGCCCCCACTATGCCGACGTTGAGAACTGATCGCCTAGGTCTACAGCAAGTGTTTGCTAACTTAATTGGCAACGCCATTAAGCATCACGATCGCCCGAATGGACATATCTGGATAACAGCCAGCGAATCGAGCAAGCACTATGAATTTGCCGTGAAAGACGATGGCAAGGGCATTGCTCAAAAATTTCACGATCGAGTCTTCACCATCTTTCAGACATTAGAGGCGCGAGACAAAGTAGAAAACACAGGCATTGGTTTGTCGCTGGTTAAAAAAATTGTTGAGAGTCGAGGAGGAGCTGTTTGGCTTGAGTCAGAGCCAGGACAAGGTGCGACGTTTCACTTTACGTGGGTTGCCTGACCTGACTACACAAATTTTCAGTCTCTCAAGAGTCCATCTCTACATGTGGCGTTTAACCCTACTATGGGTCGATAAATTTCTTAACACAAGCTGTAACTATGTAGATATCAAAACATTTATGACATTAGAAGGAACGATGCTAAACATTCTCCTAGTTGATGACGACGACGTAGATGTGATGAACGTTCAACGCGCCTTTAAGAAGAACAACATTCCCAATCCACTTTTTGTTGCTAGTAACGGAATTGAGGCTCTAGAGATGCTGCGCGGTGAGCCATCTGTCGTTCCCTACCAGCGTCGATTGATTTTGTTGGATTTGAATATGCCTCAGATGGGAGGCATTGAGTTTTTAAAGGAAATAAGGGCTGACGACACTCTCAAGTCTATTCCTGTCGTTGTGCTCACGACCTCTAATGAAGACAACGATAAAGTGGAGGCGTATCAACTCAATGTTGCAGGTTATATTCTCAAACCTGTGACATTTTCTAGGTTCTTAGAATCAATGGTAGCGCTCAATAAGTATTGGATGCTGTGTGAAATGCCGTAATGGAAGACTCTCTGAAGATTCTAGTCGTGGACGATGATGTGGTTGACCGCATGGCAGTGAGTCGATCGCTTCAACAAGCAGGTGTCTCCATTCGAGAAACGGTGGAAGCAGAAGACTGTGCCTCAGCGATCGCTATTCTTGAGCAAGATGTGTTTGACTGCGCGCTGATTGACTACCATTTACCCGATGGAGATGGGCTGAGCCTGGTGCAGCAGATTCGGGTTCGCCAGTCTCCGATCGCCCTCATTGTGTTAACGGGGCAAGGCGATGAGCAACTTGCGGTGGAATTGATGAAGGCAGGTGCCAATGATTATTTGGCTAAAGGCAAGCTATCGCCAGAAAACCTGTCTCGCAGCATATGGAGCGCGGTGCGAGTGCATCGAGCCGAACGGAAAACAGCCGAAGCTACGCAAAAACTCCGGGAAAGTGAAGAGCGATATCGGCTCGTTTTGGAAGGCTCAAATGATGGCATTTGGGATTGGTACATCTGCGACGATCAGGTGTTTTGTAACGATCGCATGTTAGAAATTCTTGGGCGATCGCGGGAAGAAATCGGCACTGCTCAAAGCGCATTTTTTCGGCTAATTCACCCTGACGATCAAAGTCGAGTGTTAGAAGTGATGCGAGAGCACCTCTTTCAAGATAGCCCGTTTGATGTGGAGTTTCGGCTGCAGCACGCGTCTGGAGACTATCTTGACTGCACCTCACGAGGCAAAGCCCAACGCGATCAGCACGGACGGAATTTTCGGATGTCAGGCATTGTGAGCGATATTACGCAACGCAAACAAGCACAAGAAAAAATCGTTCAACTGAATCGCGATCTAGAACATCGAGTGACTGACCTACAAACGCTTCTAGATGTGATTCCGATTGGTATCTGCATCGCAGAAGATGCTGCCTGTGAATACATCAAAACTAACGCGATTATGAGCACGCAGTTAGGCATTTCGCTGAACGAAAATGCATCTAAAAGTTGCCTTGATGCTGAGCAACTCCCTTATAAAATCTATCAAAATGGGAGAGAACTCCAGGCAGCGGAGTTGCCTATGCAGCGATCGGCAGCAACGGGCGCTCCGGTTTCTGGAGTCGAAATCGATATTGTGCAGCAGACTGGCAAAGTCGTGAAACTGGTGTCAGAAGTTGCCCCGTTATTTGATGAGTATGGCAACTCAAGAGGCTGCGTCGGGGCGTTTTTGGATATTACCGATCGCAAGCGTGCCGAAGACTCGCAGCGTTTTTTAGCCAATGCCAGCACTCTCTTAACTTCCTCTCTCAATGCCTCAACGATTTTAGAAAATCTTGCTCAATTGTCAGTTCCTTACTTGGCAGATTGGTGCATGATTCATATTCTGCAAGACGAGCAGCCGCAGCTAGTTGCCCTATTTCATGCAGATTCACAAAAAGTAGCGGCGTTTGAGGCTTATCGACAGCACTATCCGATCAACCTTAACTCGATGGATACTATTCCAGCCGTGTTGAAAACTGGACAGTCGAAGTTTTATCCTGAAATTTCTAATGAGCTGCTAGCAGCCTTGACTCAAAGCACCGATCACTATGAACGGCTGAAACCATTTGGATTTGAATCTGTAATGGTCGTGCCGATCCTGGCTAGAGAGCGGATTTTAGGAGCAATTACGTTCGCCATGATGGAGTCAAAACGGCACTACACCCCAGCCGATTTATCACTGGCAGAAGATCTCGCTCGCCGAGCCGCTCTTGCCATTGACAACGCTCGTCTCTATCAAGCTACACAAAAAGCTGAGCGCAATCTTCGCAAAGCGATCGTGATTCTGGGTGAACAACAGCAGCAGTTAAGCACGCTGCAACGGCTGACCGATCTTCTCAATCAGCGCCTGACCAACCTACCTGGGCTGCTTCAAGCCATGATTGATGCGATTTGTGAGGCGATTCCCACGGCTGAGTTTGGGCTAATTGTGCTACAAAATCCTCAAACTCAACAGCTAGAACTCACAGCTACGACTGGACTCGATCACAGCGAATTCTCAATTAACGAAGCGTTCTATCGTGACGAAGGCTTATTAGGACAGGTTTTTGCCACTGGGAAGACCCATTTGATTCAGACCTATGAACCGACTCCCTCCTCACCAGATCTTCACCCTAGATCTCTCTGTGCTGTCACGATCGAATCGGCTCAGGCAGGACGACTAGGGGTGTTAGCGATCGGAAATTGGGAAGAAACCGCCGCATTTGATGAAGACGACTCACAGATACTCGTCGCGTTTGGAGAGCAAGCGGCGATCGCAATTAACAATGCTCAATTAATTAACGAGCTTGAAGAGCGAGAAGAGCGGCTAGAGAGGCAAAACGCAATTTTGGCACAGCAAAATCAGGCGCTAGAAAATCAGCGTCAGCAGATCCAACTGCAAAACCTGAAGTTGATTGAGGCAGCCCAGCTAAAATCACAGTTTTTAGCCACGATGTCTCACGAATTGCGAACTCCGATGAACGCCATTATGGGGTTTTCTCAACTCTTGCTGCGGCAGAGTCAACTCCGACCCGCCCAGTTAGAAATGGTCGATCGGATTCTCAATAACGCCAAAAACCTATTAGCTCTGATCAACGACATTCTTGACCTATCTAGAATCGAAGCCGGACGGCTAGAGTTAAAGCCCGAACGCTTTAATCTTTGTGATTTACTCAACTCGACGACCTCAGATCTGCGATCGCTGGCTGACCAAAAGCAGTTGGTTCTCACCGTGAAGTCACACCTCAAAGATCCCTGGGTGAATAATGACAGCGTTCGACTCCGACAGGTGTTGGTGAATTTGTTATCGAATGCGATTAAGTTTACAGACGTTGGCATGGTCGAGGTCGAAGTGTGGGGACTGTCAAACGATCGCCTTGTGATTTCAGTCCGCGATACGGGGATTGGTATTGCTCCCGTAAATGTGGCGCGCATTTTTGAGGAGTTTCACCAACTCGACCAATCGACGACTCGTCGTCACGCGGGCACCGGGTTGGGGCTGGCAATTACAAAATGGCTGGTGCAAATGATGGGCGGCACGATTCGCGTCGAGAGTCAGGTAGGAGAGGGGTCAACCTTTCGAGTCGAACTGCCGAGATGGGTGGAGCGACAGAGGATTCATTTAGAGGATGCCTAAGATGCGATCGTTCAGGGCGCTGCAAAGAAGCGATCACGCCTGAATGAAGTACTTGTTTAACGGCTCTTGAGAACGAGCACTGTTTAGTCCTCCAGCCGTTCTGCAATTCTGAGTTTTGCCGATCGCGCTCTAGGATTTTCGCTTAACTCGTCTTCTTGGGCGATGATTGGTTTTTTGGTGAGCACTCGCAATAACGGTGACTCTTTCAATCGGTGTTTAACAATCCGATCTTCTAAACTATGAAAGCTGATCATCACCAGTCTGCCATCGGGTTTAAGCCACTGCGGAGCCTGATTAACAAACGTTTCTAATACGGTGAGTTCTTGATTAACGGCGATGCGAAGGGCTTGAAAAACACGAGTTGCAGGGTGAATTCGTCCGTAACGATATTGACGGGGCACCGAATGCGCGATCGTCTCTGCCAATTCGGTTGTCGTTTGAAAGGGTCGCCGCTCTACAATACGTCGGGCAATGCGTCGTGAAAGCCTTTCCTCTCCATAGGTGTAGAAAATATTGGCGAGTTTGGTTTCATCCCAGTGATTGATGATCTCGGCGGCGGTGAGCGACTGCCCGCGATCCATTCGCATATCTAGGGGTGCTTCGTGACGAAAACTAAAGCCCCGATCGGCAATGTCAAACTGAGCAGAACTCACGCCCAAATCTGCCAGAATGCCGTCAAACTTTGTTTCACCCGGATCGAAACTAGCGAAATTGCTGTGCTGGAATGTGACTCGATCGCCAAATTCCGCGAGCTTTTGGGTGGCAGCGGCGATCGCTTGATCATCCTGATCCAGTGCCGTGACTCGAACCCCATCAGCCGCCATAAGAATCAGTGCCGTGTGTCCGCCCCCGCCCACGGTTGCATCTAAATAGTGACCATCGGGACGAATCGCCAACCCATCGATCACCTCCCGATGCAGCACCGGAATGTGCAAAAACTCAGGCGCGATCGCCAGATCAGAATCATCCGACACAGAAGTCATACTTTTAGCCATCCAAACACGTCACCCACTGTTAACTCTAAATCTTTCACCACGTCGGGAACGGGTAATCGTTCGTCAGACTCCTCAAAGAATGCTGGCTGTTGCCCCGATGGATACACCAGAATCGACCGGACATCAGGATCAATCAGCCATCCTGCTCGGCAACCGTGACTGAGACAGTGCAAAATATTCCGAGTCACTTTAGTGGGACTCTGATCAGGAGAGAGAATCTCAATTGTCCAGTCAGGAGCCACATCAAATACGTTGGCAATATCTCCATTCTCATCCAGTGGAATTCTCTCCCAGGCAAACACCGTGATGTCAGGAACCGTCGATCGTCCCCCAAAGGTGCATCGTAGCTCTGGAAACGCATAGGCAATTTTTTGGGGCTTAGCGATCGCATTCACAGCGCTGACAAACTCTTCCTGAAGTTTGCTGTGCTTTCCTTGTGGCATTGGTTTTTGAATAACTTGACCATTGACATACTCGCTAGCAGGCTTTGTCTCTGGCAGGTTTAGAAATTCCTCTAGAGTCAGCGTTTTTTGAAGTGCCTGTACCATTCACGTTCACCTTCTTGCCCGTTTCTCCATCTTAGAAGCATCGGTTGACTCTAACATCGACTCATCTCTATTGAGCGTCTACAAAAACTTCATTGTCAGCTAAATCTATTCCAGTCAACGTTTACAGCCAGCAATCCCTATAATTAAGAAGGCGCAATAAACGCGAGTAACGATATACATTCAGCTAATTAAATGCTTTCAACTCACCTGCTGCCAGTCATCTATGATTAGTCGAGACTGAAGTAGGGCTATTCCAAAATCCGCAAGGGAGAGGCTGAACATCTATGGCAATGCTCGAAACCAAAACCGAACCCATGGTTCTCAACATGGGTCCGCACCATCCCTCAATGCACGGAGTGATGCGATTGATCGTCACCTTAGATGGGGAGAACGTAATCGATTGCGAACCTGTGATCGGCTACCTGCATCGAGGCATGGAAAAAATTGCCGAAAACCGCACCAACATTATGTATGTGCCCTATGTAAGTCGGTGGGACTACGCCGCAGGGATGTTTAACGAAGCGGTGACGGTCAATGCTCCCGAAAAGCTGGCAGGAATCGCGGTTCCTAAACGGGCGAGTCACATCCGCGTGATCATGCTAGAGCTAAACCGCATTGCTAATCACTTGCTGTGGCTTGGTCCATTCATGGCAGACGTAGGGGCACAAACTCCGTTCTTTTATATCTTCCGTGAACGCGAACTGATTTATGACCTCTGGGAAGCGGCTTGTGGCTATCGCATGATTAACCACAATTATTTCCGCATTGGTGGAGTTGCCGCTGATCTGCCTTATGGCTGGATCGATAAGTGCGAAGACTTCTGTGATTATTTCATGCCCAAAGTCGATGAATATGAGCGGCTGATCACAGACAACCCAATCTTCCGCAAGCGGGTTGAGGCAGTCGGCACTATTACGCGCGATGAAGCGATTAACTGGGGGTTGTCAGGTCCAATGTTGCGCGCATCAGGCGTTAACTGGGACTTACGGAAAGTAGATCACTACGAATGCTACGACGATTTTGACTGGGACGTGCAGTGGGAGACGGCAGGAGACTGCTTTGCCCGTTATATTGTGCGAATTCGGGAGATGCGCGAGTCGGTCAAAATTATCAGACAAGCGATCGCTGCTCTACCGGGCGGTCCGTTTGAGAACTTAGAAGCCAAGCGCATGGCAGAGGGACCAAAATCTGAGTGGAATAGCTTTGACTATCAGTTCATCGGCAAGAAAATTGCGCCGACCTTCAAAATTCCCAAAGGTGAACACTACGTCAGGGTTGAGAGTGGAAAAGGTGAGTTAGGCATCTTTATCATGGGAGATGACAACCCGTTTCCCTGGCGCTGGAAGATTCGAGCGGCTGACTTTAACAACGTTCAAATCTTGCCCCACTTGCTGAACGGCATGAAAGTCGCAGATGTCGTCACTATTTTGGGAAGCATCGATATCATTATGGGATCAGTCGATCGCTAATCTCAAATCTATTTTTAACACTAGGGATGGACTTCGGCTCATCCCTTTTTTGTCTCAAATTGTCAGATAATATACCTTCTAAAAACGATAAAGAACTAAGAATTAAACATCCTAAAAGAGTGAAAAGAAGTCTTAGTTCGCTCAAAAAATAGTCTACTTCCTAATAGATCTCAGCAACCTTAATAGCTACTTCAGAGATAGATCGTGCCAAATCAGGGAGATCATGGCTCCTCTCTAACTGCTTTTTGGCAACGATACAGATTTACTATCTATCCCCAAATGTTGTGCTTATACGGGATGGTTTAACAATTACCACACAATGTTGAACAGGACAAATTTCTCAACATTGATGCTCTTTTACGGTAATATGAAATTCCGGTCAAGTTCGACGAATTAGAAATACTTTTTATTTATAGATTTTGGGCGTTTGATGAGGCAGCGAGAGCTTGAACTGCCTTAGTCTGTATGGGCTTTCAAGGTCTCAATCAAATGTTTTGAATGGCGAACAAGTCAATGTTAGGGAAAGATAATACGTCGGACTTATGTGGGATGAGTAGCGTTAGTGCAAATGTATGTTTCTTAATTAAGTCCAAATACTTCTGCCTAAATTTAACAACGTAGGATAGACTTCTTGAGCTTCTGAGGTTGAGAAACTGCATGAGTTTTAATCATGTGAAATTTCTGTAGCGTTTTCTACGTTGCGGTCACGATCACGCTGCGAAACGTCTAACAACCTAGCGAACCTCCCCTTTTAGATTTTGCTCAAGTAAGGGTTGACAACCTCAAAATTAACCGCTATTACTAGGGGTAAGCCAAGACAACAACGCTATAAGTAGCGTCGGTTTAGTAGAGCGCCCTAACGCTCACCTAAGGTTTTTCACGTTCCTCAAACACTCCCCTAAATTGAACCATGAATTATCAAGAGCAACTGACCCCCTGGGCTGTCTATCAAACTCTGCCTGATCTTCAGCGTCAACTGGTGATTCGGTTTCGTCGCCGCACAGATGCCGATTGTTATATAAAGGTGCTGAAGCAAACTCGACCAACTACTGAGTTTGTTCTTGCATTTGAAACTAATAAGAAAGAAGTAAGACCCGCTGCGATCGCTTAGTTCTATCGTCGTGCGGAGTGTGGTGATAGGTGGGGTAGGAAAACTTAGATTCTAAACTTTAATTCCCTGCCCTATTTAAGAGTGACTTATTGATTGACCATCAATGCAGCCATTGATTGTGAGCGACTCATCTGATCGAACATCTAATTTATCTAGCTTGATTACTCAGCACATTCTCCAGACTTCCGAGTGTCGAATTTCGTTTGCTGAGTATATGGAGATGGCACTTTACCATCCGCAGTATGGCTATTACGCTGCAAACAACGAAAAAATTGGGGCGAAAGGTGATTTTGTTACCTCGCCCCATTTAGCTGCAGATTTTGGTGAGCTGTTGGCTGAGCAGTTTGTAGAGATGTGGCAAATTTTGGGTCAACCTCAGCCATTCACATTAGTTGAAATTGGAGCAGGGCAGGGATTGTTAGCCGCAGATGTGCTGAGCGGTTTGCAGCAGCATCATCCCGATTGCTTTGCCTGTCTAAACTATGTGATTGTTGAGAAAGCCGCTGCTTTGATAGCAGAGCAGCAGCAACGCCTAGAGTCGTGGCAGGCTCAGGTTGAATGGCGATCGCTGGATACTATTTCTGCTCATTCCGTTACAGGTTGCGTCTTCTCAAATGAACTAATCGATGCGTTTCCAGTTCATTTGGTGACGTTGACAAACCGAAGACTTCAAGAAATCTATGTCACTGCACAGCTTGATGGATTTGTAGAGGTGATTGATGAGCCTTCAACTTCCAGGCTGACAGACTATTTTGATCTTAATGGAATTGAGATAATCTCGCCCAATTACCCAGATGGCTATCGGACTGAGGTCAACTTAGCAGCACTAGATTGGCTAAGCTTGGTCTGCGATCGCATCCAGCGTGGATATCTCTTAACGATCGATTATGGCTATACCGCCACTCGTTACTATAATCCCAGACGATCGCAGGGAACGTTGCAGTGTTACTACCAGCATAGTCACCACAACAACCCCTATATTCATGTTGGTCAGCAAGATATAACGGCTCATGTTGACTTTACAGCCTTGGAGCGACAGGGCGATCGTAAGGGGTTGAAACCGTTAGGGTTTACGCAGCAAGGTTTATTTTTAATGGCGTTGGGGTTAGGCGATCGTCTTGCCGCACTCAGCCAGATTGACGCTAAAAATACTCAAGATATTCAACACACAATTCTGCGTCGAGATGCCCTACATCAATTGATGAACCCGATGGGACTCGGCAACTTTGGTGTTTTAGTGCAAAGTAAAGGCTTAACCGAAGCAGAGAATGGACAGCCTCTGAGAGGGTTAAGGCAAAGTTGAATTGATCCAGAAACGGATGTAGCAAATGGTCAATTTGTAGACGCTACAAACGGCTCATCGGCTACATCTGCTGTGACTAAATTAGTTGCCGGATGCGACGGTTCGCCCGGAACTCATCACTTCTAGCCGAACTGGGGCAATGCCACTTTGAATGACTCCTAAGATACGGGCAGCGCCTGCTGAGAGATCGATGACTCGATCGCCTGCATAGGGTCCCCGATCGTTGATTCGGACAATCACCGATCGTCCGTTATCTAAATTCGTGACTTGTACTTGCGTCCCAAAAGGGAGAGACCGATGAGCCGCCGTCAGCGCATTTTGATTGAAAATCTCACCGCTCGCACTAGCGTTTCCGTCAAACCCAGGACCGTACCAAGAAGCCCATCCGTCTAAATGGAACTTAATCGGTCCTAGAGAGATTTGTTGTCCACTGCTTGGTTTGTTCGACACTTGCTTAATCGGGGCGGCATCTCCCATCAGACGACGCAGACGGTTGGTTACTTGCAGCGCGTCTTGCTCAGGATTTTTGGTCGTGTCGGGTAAAATCGTGTCGGCATCGACTGCCACGATCATTGTCTTGTTGGCTTCGATGATATAGCGGTCACTCGTTCCGTTGAGGGCTTGCTTCCATCTCACTGTAATGGATTTTGCATCCAGCCCTTGGCGGTGGAGTTGATTGAGTTTGGCAGCGATCGCGGTGGCTCTCGTGACCGGATCGCGCTGCGAATCTTGGGTAGAATTCTGACGCTCCTCTAAAGCCTGGGCTGCTGCGCTTACAGCACCTGACTTGAGCCTCGCGATTTGAGGCGGTTCATCAGTCTGCATTGCTCCCATTTTGACCCCACTTGAGGAGGCTGACTGTGAACCAATGAACGTTAAAACAGGGATATTACGAACATAGAGGGTTGCGGCTTTGCGTCCGGCGTTCTCATGGGTTTTGATCTTGGCGATCGTGTCCTCTAGGGACGGGGTTTGGCTCTGTTGCTCACCAACTTTGACAACATCACCTATCGGCGAATGAGGCGGTGAGGAAGCGGTTTGATCCGCCTCAGAGGGCTGGCTTACTGCGGGGGATGCCTCAGCATTGCTGTTGTGGCTAAGACCTAGTGAGGTCGCAATCAACAGGGTAGCAGTAAGACCGCTAATGAGTGTTTGATTCATATCTCCGTGTGTGAAGGGCACTTGACTAATCGAGCTTGAGTTCGACAAGCGGCTTGCAATATTGCAACGATGCTGTTAATAAACCCGTACTCGCTCCGTTTTCACTCCTGGTTACAGAACTGCAACAGACTACCATGAAGTTTTTGCCCAGGGGATCAGGGTGCTATCGGTATGCAAAAAAACTTTACGGTGTCTTCACATCAAGTAAGTGACCTCAAAGCCTTGCAGTGTAATGCTTACGAAAAAATTTTAAGACTTGTTCTGATTGGGAACTTTATGAAAACTTCATACTAGCTTCATGGAGTTTGTGAGTTATGCTGAAGTCTTGTGTTTGCACAACCCAAAAAATCAGTGATTATGCGTTGGTCAAAAGGGCAACACTCAGCATCTGCGATGGACTACAGAGGCAGTTAATTCATGGATTATCGAGAGGCGGGAGTTGATGTTGAGGCAGGTCGGGCATTTGTTGATCGCATCAGCAGTCTGGTTAAGCGAACTTACCGTCCTGAGGTGATGGGCGGCATTGGGGGCTTTAGTGGATTGTTTCAACTTCCCTCAGGCTACCGAGAACCTGTGTTAGTGTCGGGCACTGATGGTGTCGGCACAAAGCTAAAACTTGCTCACACGCTCGATCTCCATGACACCGTTGGGATTGATCTTGTTGCGATGTGTGTCAATGATGTGCTGACCTGCGGAGCAGAGCCGCTGTTCTTCCTAGATTATCTGGCAACCGGATATCTGCAACCCGAACAACTTGCACAGGTTATATCAGGCATTGTGGCAGGCTGTGAGTCGGCAGGCTGTGCGCTGCTAGGTGGTGAAACGGCTGAGATGCCGGGATTTTATCAAACAGACGAATATGATTTAGCGGGTTTCTGCGTTGGCATTGTTGAGAAAAGTCTAGTTTTAGATGGCTCTCAGGTGCAGGTTGGCGATGTTGCGATCGGGCTTCCTAGCTCTGGAGTGCATAGCAATGGCTTTAGTTTGGTTCGCAAAATTATCAGCGATCGAGGATTTGACTGGAGCGATCAGCCTAACCTTCTAGCTGGGAAAAGTCTGGGTGAAGTCCTGCTTACGCCAACTCAAATCTACGTCAAGCCGATTTTGGCTGCCCTTAAAGCCGAGATTCCCATTCACGGTATGGCACACATTACCGGAGGTGGATTACCAGAAAATTTGCCGCGCTGTCTGCAAAAAGATCAAACTGTTGAAATTAATTCTAATAGCTGGGACGTTTTGCCGATCTTTCAGTGGTTAGCAGCCGAAGGAAATGTTAGCCCGATCGACATGTTGAATACTTTCAACATGGGAATTGGATTTGTGGTGATTGTGTCGCCCGACCGAGTCCCTCAAACCCTCGACTTTTTTGCTGCCCATTCTATTAACGCAACGGAGATCGGCACTGTCATTCCCGGTTCGGGTCAGTTAGTGGGGTTACCTGAATAAAATTGTGACTAAAACCCGCAAACAATTCGGTCAACACTGGCTCCGCAGCGAGAAAGCATTGGGAAAGATCGTCAGTTCGGCAGAGTTATCAAAGCATGATCGAGTCCTAGAAATTGGTCCGGGTACTGGAGTTTTGACGCGGCAATTATTCAGTCAAGCTGCAGCCGTTGTGGCTGTTGAAATCGATCGAGATTTATGTGCACTTTTAGCCAAAAAACTCGGTCAAATCGAGAATTTTTTGCTGCTGCAAGGAGATTTCCTCTCGATCAACCTTGACGAACTTTTAGCCCCTGCTCCTGCCTTTCAGAATCCGAATAAAGTTGTTGCAAATATTCCTTACAACATCACCGGACCGATTTTAGAGAAGTTGCTAGGCACGATCGGGCATCCGAATCCCAAACCCTTTGACTCGATCGTGCTGCTAGTTCAAAAAGAGGTGGCGCTGCGGCTGTGTGCAAATCCAAAATCGACCCATTTTGGAGCCTTATCGGTGCGTGTTCAATATTTAGCCGACTGTCAGTTTATTTGTGACGTTCCTGCTAAAGCCTTTCAGCCTCCTCCTAAAGTAGACTCTGCGGTGATTCGCTTGCGTCCTCGTGTCATTGAAAATCCGGCACATAACCCGCGTCAACTGCAAACCTTGATTCGGCTCGGGTTCTCTAGCAAGCGTAAAATGCTGCGAAACAATTTGAAGAGTTTGATCGAAGGCGATCGACTGGCTCAGATTCTGGAACAATTAAAGGTCAATCCTCAAGCTCGTGCTGAAGATCTCAGCGTCGCTAACTGGGTTGACCTCAGCAACACTGTAGACGTGGGCAATATCACTCCTGACCTGATTCCAGAACTCTAATTTTTATGCGTTCCTATTCTCTGATTGCCCCTGCGAAGATTAACTTATATCTACAAATTGTGGGCGATCGCTCCGATGGTTTTCACGAATTGGTGATGGTGCTGCAAAGCATTGAGTTAGCCGATATAGTGACGGTGCGCTCGATCGGAACAGATGCAATCCACGTATGGTGTGATAATCCCGATGTGCCGCAAGACCAAACAAATTTGGCGTACAAAGCTGCCAACTTGATGATCAGAGAGTTTCCTGACTACTTTGCAAAGTTTGGCGGAGTCGAAATCAAGATTCAAAAGCGCATTCCGATGGGCGCAGGGCTAGCAGGAGGTTCTAGCAATGCGGCGGCGGTGCTGGTTGGTCTAGACTTAATGTGGAATCTCGGACTCACTCACTCAGAGCTTCAAGAATTGGGCGCAACTTTAGGCTCTGACATTCCGTTTTGCATCTCAGGCGGAACGTGTCTGGCAACTGGACGCGGAGAACAACTTGATGGTCTACCCGACCTCCACAATTTATATGTTGTGTTAGCGAAATATCGCGATTTACCGATTTCAACTCCGTGGGCATACAAAACTTATCGGCAGCAGTTTGGTGAAACTTATCCCAAAAGTGCCAGTGATATAGAAGCTCGAAAGCAGCGATCTAAAGGAATGATGGCAGCGATCGCTCAACAAAATTTGACGCAAATCGGTCAATTGCTTCACAACGATCTAGAAAGCGTCGTGCTGCCTGCCCATCCCCAAGTGCAGCAGCTCCGCGATCGCTTTCAAGGTTTAGGCGTTCTTGGTGCAATGATGTCTGGTTCTGGTTCGACGGTGTTTGGGTTGGTTGAGTCTTATGCCCAAGCCGAACAGGTTAAAGACCAAATGAGAGCGGCGATTGCTGATCCAAATTTAGATCTTTGGGTGACGAAATTTTGTTCGTCTGGCGTTCGGCTAGCGACTCAGTGATTTTGATTAGACAACCTTCAACATTCTCTTTATCCATCATGACAGAATCTTCTAAACCCACCACTCAGCCTGCCATGCCTAGCCCTTTGCAGTGCATTTTAGGGTCACTCGTCGCAGGTGTCATTGCATGTGTGCTGTATGGCATGACTAGCTCGATCACCCTCTCCTTTGCGAGCAAACCCTTGCAATATCACAATGTCACCACCGCTAACATCGCTGTCGCCGTGAGAACATTAGTTGTCGGTTTGAGCGCTCTAGGCACGGGAGTCTTTGGGTTAGCAGCGATGGGATTATTTGGGCTAGGAATTCAAGTTTTGGTCGAAAAAGCAAGACAGCGATCGACTACAGATTGATTTGATTGTTCCAGTGCGTTTGACCTGATACGAGACTTTTCCACAGATTGTAGAAAGTTTTCCACAGAGTGGCTGCTCGGACTCTTCTCAGGTCGGACAAGCTGTGGAAAACTTCTTGACTTTAAATTATCTTGTTGAATATAACCAACTCAACGCGAGGCAAAGTTGGGGAAATTAACTCTTTTTTAGCAATTAATTTTGAGTCGCTCTATTTGTCTTAAGAAACTGGACGGGAACTCGATCGCCCACCTTTAAACCTAACGTTGTCGATCGCCCACCGCGTAGCTCAATGACCTGATCGATCACATCACGAGTCGAACCATAGGTTGGGCATGGGTCAGATGTACAAGGCGGCACATTCATGGCGATCGACTGAACGACCCCTTTGTTGAGAAACACCATATCCAGTTTGATCAGCGTGTTTTTCATCCAAAACTGCGTTGGTCTCGCAGGGCTGAAGACAAACAACATTCCTCGATCGTCACCTAGACTCGTGCGACCCATCAAGCCAACCTCCTGCTCTTGTGGAGTTTTGGCAACCTCTAACTGAATGACCCGCTGAGAGATCGTAGCTTGAGCGGTGATTGGCAAACTCTGTCCCAAATCGGTGCTGGCTTGAATTATAGGTGATGACTGAGACGCAGCTTGAGAACTAGGCGCAGGAGAACAGCCCATCAGCAATAGCCCTAATCCTAGCCCCATCCATCGGCTGCGGTAACTTAGAAATTTAGCGATAACTAACACGTTCGTTGATCCTTCACGCTTCACGCAGCACATATCCAACTCCCCGCACAGTCTGAATCAAGCGCTTCTCGCCTTCATCTTCAATCTTCAAGCGCAGATAGCGAATGTAGACTTCAATCACATTTGATTCGCCTATAAAATCATAGCCCCAAACGTTTTCTAAAATTTGCTCCCGCGTCAGCACTTCTCGCGGATGCTCCATTAAGCATTTGAGCAATTCAAATTCCTTCATTGTCAGGTCGATCGCGCGTCCGTTTCGCAGCGCTTGTCGCGTCGAAAAATCTAACACCAGATCTCCAAATCTCAACTGCTCAGCGCCCGGAGCATCGACTTTTAGATAAAGTTTGACTAGCTTTAGAAAATCATCACTGCGATAAGGTTTGAGAAAGTAGTCGTCGGCTCCCGCTTCTAAGCAAGCGACTCGATCATCTACTGCATCGCGTGCCATTAATAGCAGAACAGGCGTTCGCAGCCCCGCGCCGCGCAGATGGTTGCAAAATGACAGTCCTGATTCTCCAGGCATCATCCGATCGACCACGATCAGAGCCGGATGCCGCTCGACTGCTTGCCGTAAACCACTGGCTGCATCGTGAGCCACGATCGTGTCATATCCAGACTCTTGCAAGTCTAAACTCACACTGTGAGCCAGGGTCTCGTCGGTTTCGACAATCAGAACGCAAGGGCTGTGGTCAAGGGTCGCAATACTCATAAAACCTGAGGAATGAAGGGTTTTAATCTCAGCACTGTTGTAACACGTCTGGCAACAATGAGGGGTTAAGTCGGTTTTGCGACGTGAGGCAAGCCCCATCCCAGTTTTTCGCGTAGGAGGTGAAAAAACTCTGGAGGACGGAGGCGCACGAAACGAGCCAGATAGGGCGATCGCTGCACGCGTACACAGTCATCCTGCGACACATAGCATCCTGCATTGCCATCAGCGGTCAACACCAACTGGTTTGGGTTCGCCGGAAAAATCGTGACAGGCTCACTGTTGGCAAATACCAGGGCACGAGACGCAAGGGAATGAGGGCAAATCGGCACCAAAATCATCACCGGGACTCCGGGCGTGATCACGGGTCCACCCGCTGAGAGAGAATAGGCGGTCGAGCCTGTTGGAGTCGATAAAATAATGCCGTCTGCTGCAATGTCTGCACGCGTGTGTTTGCCAACCTCAACTTCAAAATGGCACATGCTTGTGAGGGGTTCTCGATGCAGCACTATCTCATTCAGGCAGAGCGCTTCCCACAAGACGGTCTTTTCTCGGAAGACCTGCACCTGGAGCATAGTGCGCTCTTCGACTTCGTAGTCACCCGCTAAAACTGCCTCGATCGCGTCGGGCAATTGCTCCAATAAGGTCTCGGTGAGAAACCCCATGTGTCCTGTGTTGACGGCTAAAAGTGGCACATTGCAGGGAGCCACTTGCCGAAATGCAGACAGAACAGTGCCATCGCCCCCCAAGACCACAGCAAAGCTCATCGTCTTATCAAATCCCGGAGGAGATAGCCGATCAATGGGAGTATGACAAACCGGACTGCCCGGTCTGGAGTAGCCCAAAATTCCTCCCGCTCCGGTAGCAAGAGCCACTTCCCAGCCGCGCGCAGTCAAAATGTCTTTTAGCTCCTCAGCCGTTTGACACGCGATCGGTTTATCGTCGTTGTAGATGATGCCAGCTTTAGGCACGCGTAGAAGTCCGTATCACAGCAGGAAACCAAATAGTGGGAATATAACATTCTGTAGGGCAATGAGGCTGAAATTGCTTTCAAACCTCATCTAAACCTCTTAGAACCTTGGGTAGATCTTGCCATCTTTAGCAGTTGGCTTTTTCTTCTTCTTGATCTGGGCTTGAGCGACTTCGACCTCTTTCAATTTCTTGAGAATTCGACCGAAGTAGTCTTGCATATAAGCTTCTAGCGTCGTCATGTCTTTCGGGTCTAGCCCAAACGTTTTGTAGACATCCTCCATCGGAGCGTCTAAAGGCTTGCCTGTAGCCACTACTTCAGTAAAGGTGAGTCTATCGGCGATGTTCCAAGTCCACTGAAAGAAGCGGACAAAACTAGCGAAGGCGCGCAATAGTCCAATCGGCATCCGAGACACTCTTGCTTGCTTGGCAGACATCCGTTCACATAGGCGAATAATTTCATAAGCGCCCCAAGCTCTCGACCCAACGACCGGAAATGACTGCCTCTCGGTTTCAGGCACCTTGAGCGCTTGCACTGCAAACTTGGCGATGTCTTGAGTATCCATGTAGGCGATCGGCGAGGTGTCACCCATCACCCAAACCGCTTGCGACTCTAGAATTGGAATTGCATATTGACCGATTAAGCCTTGCAAAAAACCACAGGGACGCAGAATCGTGTAATTTAACCCTGACTCTATTAAAAGCTTTTCGGTGCAGGCTTTAATCTCCATCAACGGGACTTTGGGAAACTTTTCGGCATCCAAAATAGAGAAGAAAATATAGCGATCGATTCCAGCCGTTTTTGCCGCTTGAATAAGATTATTTTTTCCGTCCCAGTCTACTTGCCTAATGCTTAAAGAATCGGTGGCGCGAGCAGTTGCCACATCAATAATCGCCGTTACACCTTCCAACACTGCAGGAAGGGTTTCAGGCTTACAGATATCACCCGTTACTAATTCTGCGCCCCACTCCTTCAAAAAGGCAGCTTTTTTGAGACTCCGCACCAAACACCGCACCTCGTACCCCTCATCTAGGGCGCGACGAGTCACCTGTCTTCCTAAAGTGCCAGTGGCACCCACAATTAATAAGCTCATGAGGAATTCGTGACGAATTGTTAACTTTTTGTCAGATTCTATCAGAAATTTTGACCGAATGGAGAAACTTCCCCAACCAGATGAGATTCTCCGAAGAGTCGTTACAATCGTAACCGATTGGAAGTAAGGGACGATACTTCTCTAAAGAAACTCAGTCAAAGTCCTCTTCATCTTCAGACTATGGAATGGTTTAAGGTCTGTTAAGCTACCCTGAAAGCAGCTTTCTGTGCTGACTGATTGAAAAGTTCAGCCTTACAAATTTTTATGAGTCAACCAAACTCTGTCTTTGCATCCACGACCGAGGGCGATCGCCGTCAAGCGTTGGACGAACTGAACTGTACGATTCAGCATCCTGTTGATCTGAGTCAGGTGCGTCAGAGCCATCAAGACCTAATTAGTGTTGAAAAATCTCAACGAATGGCGGAGTTTTTTGCGCTGCTGGGAGATGCCAATCGGCTGAGGATTCTCTCGGCTTTAGCAACTCAAGAACTGTGTGTGTGTGATCTCGCTGCCATCGTCAAAATGAGCGAATCAGCCGTGTCTCATCAATTGCGATCGCTGAGAGCCATGCGTCTGGTTGGTTACCGCAAACAGGGGCGCAACGTCTTTTACTCACTCAAAGATAACCATGTGTTCAACCTTTATCGAGAAGTCGCTGAACACCTGGACGAATCAGAAGACTGAGAGGATGTCTTAAAAGGTAAGTGAGAGAGCTGAAACCCGTATCCTTTCGTCGGGGCACAACATCTGAAATGCTGATTCCACCGTAGGTGAACCGGAGTTCAGTAGACTTCTCAGACATCCTCTGAAGGATAAAGGGTCAAAGCAAAATTTCTTGACTTTTCCCCTTTTCCTTAGATTTGTTGTCTACTCTTCGCCGCCCTGAATTTTAAGCAGCAAGAACCCCAAGGCTAACCCTACAGGAATCAGGGTAAACGCTAGAATGGCAGCGTTGAACATCTCTCCAGACATTGATCGAATCCTCCTAACATGAATTTTATGGGTCGATCGATCTGACCCCAGCTTTGCAAGCAGGTGCGTTTACTGAGTGAGTATCTAAACCCGTACAAAGCATTGTAAACCAGTTCAGTAGCGGGTTTTCTGTAAAAGAGTTTTTGAGTCTATGAATCAGGTTCGTTTGGCGATTCCAGTGGGTGACCCAGCAGGAATCGGGGCAGAAGTGATTTTGAAGGCGTTATTTGATGCGACGATCACTGAGGGCGCAGAGGTGACGATCGTCGGAAGCCAGTCTCAACTTCAGCAGATTTATCGTCGGTTGTCTCCGAACTGCGAGTTAGCAAATCCCAGTCAGCTCAGTGTTATGGACATCCCACTCGATTTGACCTTGGAGCGGCAGATTACTTTAGGAGTTGGCAACGCAGCCAGTGGGGAAGCAAGTTTTCAGTATCTAGAAGCCGCAATCGCTCACACGCTGGCTGGAAAATTTGAGGCAATTGTGACGGCTCCGATCGCTAAATCTGCTTGGAAAGCAGCTGGACATCTCTATCCAGGACAAACTGAGCTACTAGCAGATAAAGCTGGAGTCGAGCGATTTGGAATGTTGTTTGTAGCCCGATCTCCTCACACAGGTTGGATGTTGCGAACTCTGTTGGCAACAACGCATATTCCTTTGCGAGACGTAGCAGAGACGCTGACTCCAGATTTAATGACCCTCAAGCTTGGACTCCTGATTGAGACATTGCAGCAAGAATTTGGAATTGAGCAGCCCCAAATCGCGATCGCAGGGCTAAATCCTCATAGTGGAGAGCAGGGGCAACTCGGACGAGAAGAACACGACTGGCTGTTTGACTGGTTAGAGCAGATGCGCGATCGCTTTCCTCAAGCGCAACTCGACGGGCTGATTCCGCCTGACACGCTCTGGGTAAGACCCGGACAAGCCTGGTATGGAGTAAATCTACCCGTGATGACTCATGATGCCTATCTAGCGCTTTACCACGATCAGGGATTGATTCCCGTCAAGCTGATGGCATTTGATCGAGCGGTCAACACCTCGATCGGGTTACCGTTTATTCGCACGTCGCCTGACCACGGCACGGCGTTTGACATCGCTGGGAAAGGAATTGCTGATGCGACCAGTTTTAAGGCAGCCATTCAACTCGCGATCGATCTAGCAAAGCAAAGACAGTTGTTTGAATGAGTCTGATTTGCAAACCAGTGTTCTACAGTAAAAAGGTACGGTCTTCCCCCCAAAGTCAGATTTTGATGACATTCGTGACACTTCTTAATATAATTCAAGAGTGTTTGCCATGAAAATAGAGTCTATTCCGTATACGACACTACAAAGCGCGGTTGTAGCGAACATAGGAAAAATAGCTTTTATCAGCGTTTAAGTTTTGACACTGTTCACTTCATTATTTACAGGAGAGAGACAAAATGGTTCAGCTAGCTCAATACTCTCTAACCATGATTCAAGATGAGGTTCGTCAACTCGTAGACAAAGGAGTGGTCAACCGTCAACAGCCAATCTACAGCTTGTGCAAGCACATTTCCCCGCGTGAATGGGTTTGTATAGAATGCGAACTAGAGAAATCCGACTTTTTGTTGCGCGATCGTATTGGTGATCTAATGGCACACGAAAAGTGGGACAACGACTAAACGCCGTGAGGTTCAGACGACAGGTTTACCCGATGCCGTAGAGACGCTCCGGTGAAGCGTCTCCACACGATGACAATGATGACCGATCGAATTTTTCCAAAAAATTGGATTGGTGTTTGTATTGAACGGCTGCTGTTTACCCGATGGCGTAGAGACGTTTCACCGAAACGTCTCTACAGGTTCGCGCGATCGTGAACACTGGGTCGTGGTCAAACGGTTGACGCTCTGATCATGGGTTGGTTGGATGCACCCTGACAGACCGGAATCTCAATCACAAATTCCGAGCCTTCCCCTAGTTGAGATTGACACCACAACTTACCACTGTGTTTTTCAATGATTTGGTAGCTAATCGATAACCCTAACCCTGTCCCACTTCCGATGGGTTTTGTGGTGAAGAAGGGATCAAAAAGTTTTGGCTTCACGTCATCTAATATGCCACCCCCCGTGTCTTTGACAGAAATTTGTATCCAATCATCGTTAGTCTGGTGAGTTGCGATCGTAATCACTCCGGGAGTGGGCGCTAAATCCGATGCAATTTGACGATCGTGCTGCTCTTGAATGGCATCGATCGCGTTAGCGATGAGATTCATCAACACCTGGTTTAGTTGACCTGCAAAGCACTCGACCAATGGCAACTCACCATAGTGTTTCAAAACCTCAATTTCGCCACCCCCTGAACTCGCTTTTGTGCGGTGCTGCAAGATCATCAAAGTGCTGTCAATGCCTTCATGGATGTTGACAAACTTGACTTCTGCTTGATCTAATCGAGAAAAATTCCGCAATGAAAGGACAATCTCGCGAATCCGCTCAGCACCAACCTCCAAAGAGGAAAATAGCCTCGGCAAATCCTTCACGATAAAGTCTAAATCAGTCGTTTCAGCTTGTTGACGAATCGCTTCGGGCGGCTCAGGGCAGTGTTCCTGATAGAGCTGCAATAACTCCAACACATTATTCATGTATTCACCCATGTAGGTAAGATTGCCGTAGATGAAACTCACAGGATTATTAATCTCGTGAGCAATGCCTGCCACAAGCTGTCCTAAACTAGACATCTTCTCGCTCTGAATGAGAAGGCTTTGGGTGTGCTTGAGATAGTCGAGGGCGGTTGACAACTTTTGGGCTTGATCCCGATATTGGTTGAGCAACATCCCATGCTGCAATGCAATGCCTAACTGTTGGCTAATTTGAACGATGAATTCTATTTCGGAGGGTTGCCATTGTCGGCTTTCTCGACATTGGTGAATGCACAACAAGCCCCAGAGATGGTCTTGCCTAAATAAGGGCAAAACAAGATTGGCTTTGACCTGAAACTGCTCCAGCATTTGCAGATAACACTCATCGCATCCAGATTTATAGACATCAGGAACCACATGAATCATTCCCTGACGATAGTTGCGAAGGAACCCTTCTGAATTGCAACGATCGGCAATTTCGACATTCAGAGTGGTTGAAAACTCAGGCAGCACATCTTCGGCAACGGTCTCGCCTCCTTGACAGTCGGTTTCTGAATAGAAGCGATAAACGACCACTCGATCGGCATCAAGCACCTGCCGAACTTCGGTTGCGATGGCTCTAAAAATCACATCCAGCTCCAGTGATTCTCGAATCCTAGTGATGATTTTTGATAGGGTCTGCTGGCGATCAAATGCCTGCTGCAACTCTGCGGTTGATTTGTGCAGCTTCGTGTTTGACTGCTGGAGTTCTTGAGTGCGGGTTTGCACCTGCTGCTCTAAATTGCTATTGAGCGCTTGCACTTGTTGATTTAGCCGATATTGCTTGACTGCATTTGAGAATTTATCTCCTAGCGCTTGCCCTAGCTTCGTATCGCCCTCTGTCCAAGGTTGAGCTTGCCCTGTTTTAAGCTGTTGCCAGGTCTCAAATGACTGACGCGCCATCAGTTGGCGGGTATCGGGATCGTGACTGCCTGCCCAAAGAATTTCGGTAGTCACTTCGTTGCGGCAAAGGGTCAAACAGCCCAGCACCTCTGACCCATAGTGCAGGGGAATAATCATCAAGCCGCGAATTTGGGTGTCTTGAAAATAAGGAGCAAGTGTCCGCAGCAGAGGTTCTTTATAAAGGTCATTAATGACCCACCCATTAAAGTCTGAGGTGAAATCTTGCGGCTGTTCTTTCAGATTGTAGATCGATCGCATCCATTCAACCGACCAGGGTTTGGTGCCGTCAGGCTGGTGATTGATCACTGAGAACAAATACTGATGCCAGAGGCGGTTTTCTTCGATCGCGCGATTCCCTTCGAGGTGTCTCGGTTGCTCTCCACAGGTGTAGAGTTCGCTAATCTGGTCGCTGTCAGGCAGTAAATAGAGCCGACCGTTCGCACATTGAAACGCAGACACCGCCTCTTGTAGCGCAGCTTGAAGTTGAACCGTAGGACTGGTGTAAAGTAGGGCAGTGACTTGGTTAATGAGCGCCTGTTGCTGCGCCTGTTCACGCACCTGCTTAAGAAGGATCGATTGGGCGATCGCCACTGACACCTGATCGACCACTGCCTGAATGAATTGCAGTTCTTCTTCGGTGATGACGCGAGGATCGGCGTGATGAGACACCAACAACCCCCATAACTGAGCCGATGAGCCGAGAGACGGGGGCTGATGTCTGCCCGTTTCGCGGATCTCTGGCACGATCGGCACCACGACTGAAGACTTTACGCCCATTGCCGTCAGATATTCGACATGACACGGATCGACGGGACGATAGCGAATATCTGGCGACTCGCTCAGATTCCCGGTTTCTGGGCAGTTGAGCGAGCTGATGCCAATCTCGTGCGAGGTGAGATCAACCACTGATCGCTGTCGTGCTCGTACATATAGCTCTCGCGCAGAAGGAGGAATATCATCGGCGGGAAAGTTTAGCCCCAGCAAAGATGGGAGGCGATCGTCTTGGATAGATTCTGCGATGACGACTCCATGAGCGTCGGGGCTAAACTGGTAAATCTTGACGCGATGGGTGCCTAAGTACGATCGGACTTCTGCCACCGTTACGCTTAAAATTTCCTGTAGCTCAAGCGATTGCCGAATTCGAGTCGTGATGCGATGCAAAAGCACTTCTTGAGTCAGAATTGCCTGTCCATCTTGCGGGTGCTGCATGAATCTATTTTTGAGAAGATATTAAGAATACTGAACTTAGAATTCCCAATCTCTCAAAGCGTTGCAACAAAAAGCCGAGGCTGCACCATCAAAACCTCAATTGAAACAACTTTTAGAATGGGTATAACGACCAAAGCTGTTGCCACCAGGGAAGCACTTGACCTTGAATCTGGGGAATCTTTTTACGAATGTCTTGAATCTTCCAGCCCGTAAGCCGTGCGAGAGTTTGAGCTTGTTGCTCAGATCGTTGGTGCAGCGATCGCTGATAGTGATCGCCTGCTGAACATTTCATCTCGCCTGTAAACGCATGACGCAACACAAATCGCCCCTGAAATGAATCACGATTCGAGGTTTCTTGAAACATCAAATCTTCAGGAAACTTATCGCGAGTGTAACGCACATGCAGTCGTGTGATAAACACGCTAGATGAATTAAAACTAGAACGTGGAACACCAGGAGGGACAAAGGTTGAACTATCGCTAGGGTTATCGAGCCAGAACACGCCTGATTGCTTTAATTCTTGACGGTTCAGCGGTTCAGAAGAACAGGGATCACAATTGCTCATATCCCAGGCGTATTCTAGAAAAGCGGTATTTTTGCCTTCACGATCGTAAGCCGTCGTAAACGTAGATTTATAAAAATCGCTAAATTGATCTTTCACAAATAGCGGCACCTCAGCATCTGAGGGCATTTTAACGGTGCGATAATTGGTCACTTCTGCCTGCCCTTTGGGGGACAAAATATAGACAATTAAATCCTGTGCGCTTTGAGCGTTGACCATGCCTAGTCGAATCGGCAACATAAATCGCGGTGACTCGAAAGCAATCTGCAACGGGCGCAGGTTTTGAACCCCCGCTTTGTCAAACTCTTTTAGATTAACTTTTGCCACAAAAAACTTCATTTTTTGACGAATGTAGGGCTTCAGCAACTGCCGTGCCCCTTGAGGAATTTTGTAGCCATTTTCAACTAGCCAGGTTTCCAATCCACTCGATTCTTTAGCCCCAAGAATGAGAATGTCGTATTCCCCGACCGTAAATTTGGCTTCGATCGTGACTCCCAGGTTTTCACGCCGACTTTCACGCGCCGCAGATGCCTGAGGAGCCGGAAGCGCTTGAAGGCGATCTTCTGAATACTGCGGCTCGCAGGGGTTCGGGTCAAAATACTCAACTAATCGCGGTGCACTAAACGCATCTAAGCGATCTATGATTTTTGAGTCAGCAATCTGCACTTGCTCCTTCTTTAAAACAGTAGGAACGGGAACCACGATCGCGAAGTCTTTCACCTCGCCCTGATAGTCATTTGCCATTGTGAGAACAGTGCGTTTATCATCACGAGCGAGCACAACTTGAGACGCTTGGTTATAGAGCTTTGCATCTGCTTTAGCCACGTAAAATCCACAAAATGCCCATGCTTTTGGCACAAAAATAAAACAGCTCAAGCACACGATTAAGAATGCAAATAAAACACGAGATAATTTCATATCAGATTCCTCGGGTAAAAACAAATTGCCTGCATAAATTCTGAAAGGTTCCTGAATCTTTTAGCGTTGAGAGGTTAAAAGACAAATGCTGACGTTCAAAATCGTTCTAGGGACTTAATTCAGGATTGACATCGGGGTGTGGACTCCAGGAAAACCGCGGGGCTGTCCAGATCCAATCAAGTAAAATGCTGAGCGGGGCTAAAGCGATTAGTGCCCAGAGAACCGCCGTTGAAACAAAAAAGTAATTGCGAAGGATAAACGTCAGAAGTGCGATCGAGATTGCCCAGATTAATCGACTAATTCGCGCATTGGGAATGGTGCGCGGATCGGTAATCATAAACAGAGCAAACAACAGCAGTGAGCCACTCATCAATCGATGCCCCCAAACATCCCAAGTCCAACCTAGCCAAACATTGCGGATGGCTTCTAACCCTGCGTAAGTTGCTAAAAATGCAACGCTGGTATCCCAACGTCCAACTCGTTTGAGCACCAGACCACCACCACTCACAAACAGCAGTGCATACCAGCTTTCTTCACCCCATTGACCTGGCGACACCCAAGCATCAGGGGTAAGCAATAGCACCGTGATAATGCCAAAATTAGCGGGATTGAAAATGTGCTTGTCATGCACCCGCAGCAAAAATTTACTCAGAATCGCTGCTACACTTGCTAGCACGATCGTGCTGTAGTGGTCTGCTCGCAATAGCAAACTCAACCCCAAAGACGTGATCAACGCACTAGGAATCGAGCTAGCTATCAGTTGCATAAATTCTGCATCGGGTGATTTCTGGCAAATCGCCCATGACAATAGTGTTTGAGTCAATAGACAGGTGCCGATCGTGGCTAAAATCATTCCTGGTTGCAGCGTCCAGTCTCGTGTTCCAATTCCTAAGAGCAGAAATAAAAATAAGCAGAGGATTTGATAAATTCGGGCATCTTGAAGAGCCATAGGAGCCGCGACTGACGATGACTAGCATTATGCCCGAGTGAGAAAAAAATTAGAGCATGTTTCGCTTTTGGTAACATGCTATTGATGACAGATTATAAGGAATAACGCGATCGCCAAAAGCAGATTAATGGAGTAGCCACACCCGGAAGTGTCCTTTCAAAAAACCTAAGAATTACAAAACCTATTACGTTAAAACTGAAGGACGCATTCACTCGCTTTATGAAGCCTCTATTTGTTTCTTACTGCGACTATGATCTCGAGCAATCCCATGACTCCGACCAACTCTTCTGAGGGTGACAGTGCTATCTCCCGTTCCACCCTAGGTAACCTTATTCATCAATCAAACAATCAGAGTGATGAATCTTGTCCGGCGACCAAGCAAAATAAGAATCTTGAGCGAAATGCTTTATCTTCCCTAATGAGCGCAAAGGCGAAGTCTGTGAATTCTCAGCTCTCTCCCTGGTTGGCTTTTCTGGTTTATCCACTTGGGCGCTATGGCTTACTCCCATTCTACTTTCGACGCATTGAAGTATCAGGTCGAGAGCACCTACCACCATCGGGTCCAGTGATTTTAGCTCCGACTCATCGCTCCAGGTGGGATGCCTTTATGGTTCCTTATGCTGCAGGTCAGGATGTCACAGGACGGGTACTGCGGTTTATGGTCAGCGCAGATGAAGTGACAGGACTTCAGGGCTGGTTTATCAAACGATTAGGAGGGTTCTCGATCGATACTGAGCACCCTGCGATCGCGAGTCTTCGTCACAGTGTTGAACTTCTGCAAAACCGAGAGGTGTTGGTGATCTTTCCAGAAGGAGGGGATTTGCGGGTGAATCGATCGTGCCAACTCAATCGGCTACAGCCCGGTCTCGCTCGTCTTGCGCTGCAATCAGAAGCAAGTCAAGCGAATCTAGAAATTCAGATCGTCCCTATTAATATTTCTTATAGTTGCGCTTCAGTGCCCTGGCGTTCAGCCGTCAAGATTTGCATTGGTGCTCCCCTTAAAGTTGCCGATTATAGTTCAGGATCTTCTAAGCTTGCTGCACGACAATTGACTAATGATTTACAGAAATCACTTCAAGCTTTAAACAAATGTAAAATTTCAGGAAAAGATTAACTTCTACTGTCAAGCAACGGCGTTGCTGAATGCAGATATAAAATGCCCTCCTCACGAAGTAGGGCGAAGACCTCGCCAACCTTTCTCCCCAGGGAGAAGGGAGCCAGAACTTTTGGGAGAGCAGGGTAGTTTCATACACTAGAAGGAACATTCAAAACCTGATTGCTTGGTTCATACGACCACAGTTTTAAGAGAGCGTCAACGAAAGAATCAGGAGTCCAAACAATTCTTTTCTTGTATGAAACCACCCTGCCTCTCCTTTCGGGAGAGGGCTAGGGTGAGGGTGAAATCTGTGCTTCATAGATCGATTCAGCAACTCCCAAGCAACTTCCTGCGCTAAACATGCTCTCTGAAGCGCAGAAAAAGTCGAGATGTATATCAAGGGTTACTTAATCTGATGTTTCTGAAGATCGAGCCATTCACTCAATAATCTAACCAACGTTTGCGATGACTTGCTGTTTCACCTCAGCTTCTCCTTTCAAAAACTCATCGACTTGTGCTCCTATTTCATCTCGGACAATCGATCGATACTCCAAGAAATGCTCGATTTGGGCACAAACTGCTAAATAACTGCTCACTCCACCAGGGTTATGGCGATACATATTCCCCAAATTACGCCAAAATTGCCAGCGAGTCTTACGCTTAACACCCTGCCGCCAGCAAATCGTCAACAATGCTCGGATCATCACCCAATTAACGTTCTTTCGAGTCGCTTTGCCTTTGTTGGGGTAGGTTGCTTCTCCCAAAAGGCGATAGTGACGGTAAGCACGATCGAGAAACCGCTCCGGGTCATACAGTTCCCAAAAAGCCTCGACATACTCTTGGGCAATGCCTTCTAACGGTCGTGTTGGGACAAAGTTCATCAAAGTGGTCTGGTTGATGTTGGCAGACTTGCTCCGTAAACGTCCTTCCTTCTCAAGTCGATGCCAAAGGGCAGTGTCAGGAAGCGCTTGCAGCATACTAAACAGCGCAGTCGGAATCGACGTTTCTTCTACGAACTTGACGATGCGAGCGCCAGCCCCCGGCTTTTCGCCATCAAATCCGATGATAAATCCTGCCATCACTCGCAGTCCTGTACGGGTGATGGCGTGTACTGCCTCGCTCAGCGAATCTCTTGTGTTCTGGTATTTTTGGGTTAGAGCAAGGCTCTCTTCATCGGGGGTTTCGATACCTAAAAAGACTGCACCAAAATTGCAAGCTACCATCGCATCCATCAATTCTTGATCTTGTGCCAAATCAACCGATGCTTCCGTAGCAAAGGAAAAAGGATAGTGATGTTCCACCATCCACGGTTGAAGCTCTTTTAGAAACAGTTTGACATTGCGCTTGTTGCCAATGAAGTTATCATCCACCATAAAAATGCTGCGTCGCCAGCCAAGCTCATGGAGGCGATCGAGTTCTGCCAGCAATTGCCCAGGATTTTTGGTTCGAGGCTTACGCCCATAGAGCACAATGATGTCGCAAAATTCACACTGGAAAGGACAACCACGCGAGAACTGAACTGACATCTCAGCGTAAGCATCAAACTCTAGCAAATCAAATCGGGGCACGGGCGTTTGTGTAACATCGGGTTTAACTCCCTCTGACCGAAAGACACCAGAGCGATCGCCGCCTACGATCGCATTTATAAATAAAGGCAGCGTAATTTCTCCCTCGTCCAAAATCAAATAATCAGCACCTGCCAGTTTCGCCTCATCCGGCAATGCGGTTGGATAAGGTCCCCCAACGGCAACCTGCTTGTTACGACGCTTTGCCTCCTGAATCTGCTCAAGCAAGTCTTCTTTCTGCACAATCATCGCAGACAAAATCACCAGATCTGCCCACGCCCACTCTGCCTCTGCAACTTGGCGGACGTTCCGATCGACTAACTTAAACTCCCACTCTTGCGGCAACATTGCAGCAACCGTGACTAGTCCCAAAGGTGGAAGCATGGCTTTACGATCGAGCAATGCCAGCGTCTTTTCAAACGACCAAAAGCTTTTAGGAAAGAGAGGATACAAGAGTAGAACGTTCATCTTAAACTCACATAGTAGGTTGAAGGGTCTTGAGCTAACCTTAACCCACGATGTTACATAACCAGATTAGAGATTCTCTTCTCCTAGCAGAGACTTCTATCGTAAAAAAATGTTCCATCAATATATAACCACTGATCGATAGTTCAAAGCTAGGGAACTTTTTCCAGTTGACATCTAAAATGCTAGACACATCAAAAGCCCCCCAGGAGTGTGGAGGGCTTTTGAAGATTTAGAGAAGTTAAATCTCAATCTCAATCTAGGTCAACCGAGATTAACCGTGGATGGCAGGAGCCGAGAGCGCAACTGGCGCTGCCTCACCCGCAGCCAAATC
>JBBRPT010000033.1:0-55614 GCA_038227635.1 Leptolyngbyales cyanobacterium
AACGCGATCGCAGACAGAATGCCGATGATGATGATGACGACCAATAGCTCAATCAGGGTGAAACCTTGATCTTTCTTTTTGCCGACGAGGTGTTGCAGAAACTTTGCTTTGAGTTCAGATTTCATGGAAAGAGTGTCTCCGTAAAGGGTGCGGTGGATGAGCTTCTAACGCTGAACCTAACTTGCCCAGTTCTTTCGGCTTTCATATCACTCGTCTCTAAAAATCTTCCTGATTTCTCAAAACTGCCTGAGAGTCACGAGAGTAGTCATTGATCAAACCTTACTAAAGGAAGCTAATCATGTTTCACTGTCCTGTTTGTGACTCAAACCAAGCGCATCTAGAAGTTGTTGATGAAGTCTTTTCGATCAATAGCAAGCCCATCCTAGTAGAAGGCATTCCCGCTCAGGTCTGTTCACAATGCCAGGAATTATTCTTTAGTCGTGAAACCACTGAAAAGATTCGCCGTATGCTGCACCGAGAAGCAGAGCCAACCAAATCTATGAATGTCGGGCATTAGAATTGCCCTCACCTCCAACCCCTCTCCCGATGGGCTACTGTGTACACACAAGTCTTTGTCACTTCGTTTCAGTCGGCTTGTGCCCCCTAAATCCCCCATTCTGGGGGACTTTGAGAAGAGGATGCTAGGGTTCGATAACGAGGACGATTTGCTGGAGAACACGACTTAAATCTAATATCACATCTCGGTTCTGAAAGCGGATCACCCGATATCCCAGATGATTCAGTTTTTCAGTTCGGGCAGCATCATACTCCCCTTGCTGATCATGAACTGCGCCATCGAGTTCAATAACAAATCGATGCTGAGGACAATAGAAATCGACAATAAAAGACTCGATCGGATGCTGAGAGCGAAACTTCCAGCCATTCAGTTGGCGGTTTTTGAGAGCCTCCCACAACATCTTCTCAGCCGGTGTCAAGTTTTGTCGAAGCTGTCGAGCCGCCGCAATGAGGCTCGGAGTGGTTCCGCGAATGCGCTGAGAATTCATCAAGCTAACTGAAGACGACTTCTCCAAGTGTGCCCCCCTCTCCCCAGTGGCTATCTTTTCTCAAAGTCCCCCAAAATGGGGGATTTAGGGGGCGAAGGATCTCAGCCATGACCGATCAAGCAACTTGTGTGGACACGGTAGCCCGCAGGAGAGGGGCACTAGAAATCTTGTTCCCTCTCCTGCGGGAGAGGGCTAGGGTGAGGGCGAATTCATTAACGCCAAATATCGAAGTGGTTGCTTTTTCCCAGACAGAGCAAAAACCATTACATCCCATAACTGACTTGACGAGAACCCACCATTTTGCAGTATACTAAGCGTAGTCGTTATGAGTTTGTATTAACCCTATGGCAACCCCAACCGTAGAGAATGTGGTCATTATTGGTTCTGGTCCGGCTGGATATACGGCGGCGATCTATGCAGGTCGTGCAAACCTTAAGCCTCTGATGTTTGAGGGCTTTCAGGCGGGAGGGTTGCCTGGTGGACAGTTGATGACCACCACCGAAGTTGAAAACTTTCCCGGCTTCCCTGAAGGCATCACAGGTCCTCAACTGATGGATCGAATGAAAGCGCAAGCGGTGCGCTGGGGGGCAGAGCTACACATGGAAGATGTCACCTCGGTCGATTTGAGTCAGCGTCCGTTTGTGATTAAGTCTGACGATCGAGAAGTTCTCGCCCACAGCATCGTGATTGCCACAGGTGCCACCGCCAAACGGCTAGGGCTTCCTAAAGAACGTCAGTTTTGGAGCCGAGGCATCTCAGCCTGCGCTATTTGCGACGGGGCAACTCCTCTCTTTAGAGGCGCAACGCTGGTTGTGATTGGTGGCGGCGACACTGCCGCAGAAGAATCGATTTATTTGACCAAATATGGCGACCACATTCACATGATCGTCAGAACGGACAAAATGCGCGCCAGCAAAGCCATGCAAGATCGCGTTCTGTCCAATCCCAGAATTACCGTTCACTGGAACACAGAACCCGTTGATGTCGTAGGCAACGACGAGCATATGACTGGGGTGAAGGTCAAAAATACTAAAACCGGGGAAGAACGCATCATTGATGCCAAAGGGCTGTTTTATGCGATCGGGCACACTCCCAACACCTCCCTCTTTAAAGGTCAGCTAGACCTCGATGACGTTGGCTACATCGTCCCTAAGCCCGGATCAGTCGAAACCAGCGTCGAAGGCGTATTTGCGGCCGGAGACGTGCAAGACCACGAATTTCGGCAGGCGATCAGCGCGGCTGGAACCGGATGTATGGCAGCGATGCTGGCAGAACGTTGGCTATCCTTCAACGGTCTGGTGCAAGAGTTTGCTAAAACTCACGCTCAACAAACCGCCGAAGAAATCCACACACACATCGAGGAAATCAAGCCCAGCGCTGAGTTTGATGTCGCCGCCACTCGTCACCAGGGCGGACTGGCGTTGAGAAAGCTTTATCACGAGAGCGATCGCTTAATCGTCGTCAAATATGTCTCACCTGACTGCGGTCCTTGCCACACGCTCAAGCCGATTTTCAATAAAGTCGTCGATGAGTTTGACGGTCGCATTCACTTTGTCGAAATTGACATCGACAAAGACCCCGATATTGCCGAATCAGCAGGCGTAACGGGCACTCCGACGATTCAATTTTTTAAGCACAAAGGCATTGTTGCCGAGGTCAAAGGCGTAAAGCAAAAGAGTCAATATCGAGAATTGATCGAGAGCAACCTCTAAGAAGGAGACAGGAGTTTTGAGTTTTGGGTGAAGTCTTCTACTATTGAGGCTTCTTACTCATTCCTCCCTCATGTCTCTCAATCTTCCTCGCCTGCGATCGTTAAATTCTTCAGAGCGCCCTAGTCTGTCATTGCAAATGATGTCGGCTGGGGCGTTTTTGACGTTGGTGTTTATCGGAATCGCGCTACTGGCTCCAGCATTTCAAGGGCTAGGCTGGCTGCAAAGCCCGATCGAGTTTCTCGACAATTTGCCTCATCAACCTCCATCAGCGGCTCACTGGTTTGGGACGACTGGCTTAGGCTATGACGTGTTTTCACGAACGCTCTATGGCACTCAGGCAGCGATTCAGGTGGTGATTTTAGCGACCGCGTTGAGCTTAATTATCGGTGTGCCGTTGGGGATGGTGAGCGGATATTTGGGCGGCAAGCTCGATCGTGTCCTGCTCTTCTTTATGGATACGATCTACACGTTGCCTGGATTGTTGCTATCCGTGACACTGGCATTTGTAGTAGGGCGAGGCGTATTTAATGCGGCGATCGCTCTCAGCATTGCCTATGTTCCGCAATATTATCGAGTCGTGCGAAACCAAACCGTGAGCGTCAAAACCGAACTGTTTATCGAAGCTGCACAGGCGATGGGCGCTTCGACCTGGCGAGTTTTATCGCGCTATTTGTTTTTGAATGTGATTCAAAGTGTGCCTGTCCTGTTTACGCTCAACGCCGCAGACGCAATTCTCACCCTCGGAGGTTTGGGATTTTTAGGACTCGGTTTGCCCGATGAAGTTGCAGAATGGGGACACGATTTGCGTCAGGCACTTGATGCCCTCTCAACGGGTGGAATCTGGTGGACCGCCTTCTTTCCAGGATTGGCAATGACGTTAATGGTCACCGGACTGTCGCTGTTTGGGGAAGGCTTAAACGAACTCACCGAACGCAAAACACGATGACGCTAAAAATCTTCTAAAAGCCACTCCGAAGCGCGTTCGCCCAGATCGATCGGAACATTCACCGCCTTACCCAAACGTGGACGCTCACGAGTTTTCTCGATATAGGTTTGCACTTGAGAAACTGCGCCCCACGCGTCGATATAGCCAGCAACCTGATCGAGATGCGCGACATAGTCTGCCTCAGATAAGGGAAACGACGCTTGTTCTAAATACTTCCACATCACCTGCACAAAAATCTTGCCCTGAGTCCGCCGGACTTGGATATCGTAAGAGTGACCCCACTTATCGATCAGAAGCTGTCGTAGGTCGTGTCCGGTCATGCTCGCGATCGCTCAAGATTTTGTAACATTTCGTATAAATTTACGGCTTTAACGGTTCGCTATGATTGCTAATGTTAAAGTTTGTATAATACACCCACAAAAGGCTACAGATGACTGCTTCAGAAGGTTTTCTAGCATTTTTTGATTCTAGAAAGCTCTTGTGAAATAGCGATGTCGCTTGTGTAAGTAACTAGATCTAAACCCAGAACTGTCAGATAAGTTCTGACCGTCAATCTGTGTGATTTGTCGCAATCATCCCCGATATCTCTAGAGTGTAGACATGGCTCAACTAACTGGACCTGCCGATGACGTTCCCAGCATGGGTCGTCGTCAATTTATGAACGTTCTGATGTTTGGCTCTGAGGCACTGGTCGCTGCTGGTGCCCTCTATCCAGTCATCAAATATTTTATTCCTCCATCGAGCGGCAGTAGCTCTGGAGGTGTCACCGCTAAAGATGCCTTGGGGAACGACATCGTTCTCACCGACTATCTAACAAGCCACCCAGCAGGTGATCACTCCCTTGTGCAAGGCTTAAAAGGCGACCCCACATATCTGGTCGTGCAGGAGGATAAAACGATCGCAAACTACGGCATTAACGCGGTTTGCACTCACTTGGGCTGTGTTGTTCCATGGAACGCCAACGAGAACAAATTTATGTGCCCCTGTCACGGTTCTCAATACGACAGCACCGGAAAGGTTGTGCGCGGTCCGGCTCCTCTGTCTCTCGCCCTGGCACACGCCAACGTCGAAGACAACAAAGTCGCCCTTACCCCCTGGACTGAGACCGACTTTCGCACCGACGAAAAGCCCTGGTGGGCGTAATTCAGGTTTTAATATCCTGACCCCTTCTTCCTTTGTTATCCCTTTTACTGCTAGAGATGAGAACAAGCTTTTTATCGTCGATGTGGCTGCGTAGCGCCCAAACTGTGACCCAAAAGATAGCGGTCGCGATCGTCGCCATCACCGTCTTGCTGGCAGGGAGCCTTGCTCTGCCTCAAGCCGCGTCTGCTTATCCTTACTATGCTCAAGAAGCTTACAAAAATCCTCGTGAGGCAACGGGGCGAATTGTCTGCGCCAACTGTCACTTAGGGGCTAAACCCACCGAAGTCGAAGTGCCTCAATCTGTGTTACCTGACACCGTGTTTGAAGCGGTGGTAAAAATTCCCTACGATACGAGCGTTCAGCAAATTCAGGGAGATGGCAGCAAGGGTCCGTTAAACGTTGGCGCAGTGCTGATGTTGCCCGAAGGGTTTAAGCTGGCTCCTGAAGATCGCCTTTCTGACGAGATGAAAGAAAAGGTCGGCGAACTCTATGTTCAACCCTACAGCGACGACCAACCCAATATTCTAGTCGTCGGTCCGATTCCAGGTGAGCAATATCAGGAAATCACCTTCCCGATTTTGTCTCCTGACCCCAAGAGCGATAAATCGATTCACTTCGGCAAATATTCTGTCCACGTTGGCGGCAACCGAGGTCGAGGTCAGATTTATCCTACAGGTGACAAGAGCAACAACACCGTTTATAACGCGTCTGCAACGGGTCAGATTGCCGCAATCAGCAAGACTGAAGAGGGCGGCTTCACCGTCACGATTAAAGAGGCTGATGGCAAGACCATTGATGAAACGATTCCTCCGGGTCCTGAGCTGCTAGTGGCAGAAGGTCAAGATGTGAAATCGGGTGATGCGTTGACCAGCAACCCTAATGTGGGTGGATTTGGTCAGGTTGACAAAGAAATCGTGCTGCAAAGCCCTAATCGCATTAAAGGGCTGTTGGCATTCTTTGCGATCGCTACCTTCACTCAAATCATCCTGGTGCTGAAGAAGAAGCAGGTTGAGAGAGTTCAAGCGGCTGAAATGAACTTCTAATTCAGGTAGATTAGTTTTTCATAGGGATGGGCGATCGTGTCCATCCTTTTTTGTAAAATTCCGATCCTGAGCTGCAATACCCAATCATTCACCCGTCGCTGTAGAGACGTTTCGGTGAAACGTCTCGCCGATATCGCAATGACAAATAATCCTCCGTATTCAGGTTCGTCAAGAGCCGTCTGCGATCGTGGTTAAAAATTGAATGGGTGTGATGTTAAATGGGTGGATGAATGCGATGGAGGGTGGGTTTACCCGATGGCGTAGAGACGTTTCACCGAAACGTCTCTACGGGGTTTTGCGATGCGATCGGCGAACAGTTTATTGGTTCGATCGCTCGGCATATTGCTTCAATTCCCATGCCATGCGCTGAATGCCCTGCTGCTCGTCACGCCGGATGAAGGGCAAAAACATCTTGCTCAAAGCGCCTGAGAAATTTTCTCGATGGATGTATTGGGTGCGATTGCTGCCAATGTCCTGTAGCTCAAAAACGTGCTCGTTGCGAAAGCCTGGAATCGTCGAAACCCATTGCAGACAAAACTCTGGCTGAACGATCGCGATTAAAGGCTGAAACTCAATGGCTTCTTCACCCGGAACCCGGAGCAGAGACAGCACGGTCTCTCGACCTTGAGCAAACGGCTGATGAGGATCGCAATCATATAAAAAAGTATTCCAATACTTCCAGCGATCTTTCTGGAACAAGATGTGCCAGACATTGGATCTCGTCGAGTTAATCTCGATTTCAGTATAAAGACTTGGCATTCAGCACCCTTGCAAGGAGCGATCGACACTCACTATGCCCTTTTCTCCACTATTTTTAACCGGCTACAGAAGACTCTACATCTACTTCAACATCGCCCGTGCTGGGCAACTCTAAGCAATAACCCGCCCCATAGACAGTTTTGATAAAGCGAGGATGGCGCGGCTCAGGCTCTAACTTGGTTCTCAAATGCCGAACGTGAACTCGAATTGTCTCAATATCATCATCGGGATCATAGCCCCACACCTCTTTGAGAATCTCACTCGGAGAGACAGTTTGACCATGACGCTGAAGCAAACAGTGCAGCAGTTCAAATTCTAAGTGAGTCAGTTTGACCGTTTTGCTAAACCAAATTGCCTCAAACCGTTCTGGCACCAGAACGAGAGGACCATAGCTGAGAATCTCGCTGTGCTTAGCAGCTTGGGGAATGCGATCGGTGCGACGCAGCAGTGCCCTAACTCGCGCTAGCAGTTCTTCAACTTCAAAGGGCTTAGTGAGATAGTCGTCTGCGCCTGCATTAAACCCCTCAACTTTGTTTTGCGTCTGCCCCAACGCGGTCAACATCAAAACAGGAATATCGGACGTGCGATCGTCGCGACGAAGTCGCTGACAAATGGTGAATCCATCCACTTGGGGCAGCATCAGATCGAGCATGATCAGGTCGGGCTGAATTTGCAGTGCTAACGCTTGACCACGAATGCCATCACCCGCTTGCGTGACATCATAGCCAGCCATTTCAAGATTGACAGCCACTAATTCTGAGATAGCGGGGTCATCGTCGATGACGAGTATCCGGGGCATCATTAAATCGTTCTACTAAACTACTGGAGCGGCGCGATTTGCAGGAATCAACTAAAGGCTTACGAGCTTTACCTGTTCAGATTATACGCAATGATTCCAATTCCTCTCGCCCATAAACATCGATCCCCAAAAAAGAGCCCGTGAGAGGGGAGTCGATTCGTACAAAACCCGCGCTATACTTAGGCGCTTGGTTTGTGCAACATCAGAGAAATTTTGGGGTAAGCCGTGGTTTTTTTGCTACTCTTTGCACTCATCAGTTCGCTGATTGCTTTGCGAATTTTTGTCGATAATCTGCGCCGACATTTGGCAGAGGCGATGGTGATTGCTCCGGTTTGTGCTGATCGAGCGTCTCCTGATTTGCCTTTCGTTTCGGTGATCATCCCTGCCTATAACGAAGCTGAAAACATTCAGAGTTGCGTAAATTCGGTGCTCACCAGTTCTGATTTTGAACGGTTAGAGGTGTGGGTCGTCGATGATCAATCTACAGATGACACGCTGGCGATCGTGCAAGCCATGTCAGATCCTCGATTGAACGTATTGGCAGGAAACCCACGCCCAACCGATGAAACGTGGGTCGGCAAAAACTGGGCGTGCGCTCAAGTGACTGCTCTGACGAAGGGAGACTTTTTGCTGTTCATCGATGCAGACGTGCAGCTTAAGCGAGGCGCGATCGAGACAGCCGTTGCTGTTGCCGAACGAGAGCAAGCAGACTTATTGACCTTTTGGATGACGATCGTATGCGGTTGCTGGGGTGAGTGGTTAGCGCAACCAGTAATCGCCAGTTTATTTGCAGCAGCGTATAGCTTTGCAGACGTTTGCGATTCAAAGAGTGAGGCAGTGTTTGCAGTGGGTCCATTTATGCTGTTTCGGCGCAGTGCTTACGAGCAGATTGGGGGACATCGATCGGTTGCCGATGAAGTGGTCGAAGACGTGGAGCTAGGGCGACTCATTAAGCAGAACGGGCTAACCCTCTGGTATGGCTTGGGGCACGAGATGGCAGACGTGAGAATGTATCGATCGTTCGCTGCGCTCTGGGAAGGCTGGACAAAAAACTGGTATATCGGCTCACATCGAAATCTGCGGCAGACCCTCTATGGTGCCTTTGTAACATTTTTAATCTTCACCGTGCCCTGGTTGGGGTTGATGATCGCGATCGCTCAACTGATCTTTTTCCCGATTCACTGGTGGGATCTCAGCCCGATTGCGCTTGCACTGGCTGCGATTGTCCTGCACTATAATCTGCGTCGTCTAGTCCAAAAGTTCTCTAACATTTCGCCTGACTATTGGTGGTTGAGCGGCATCGGTGGCGTATTGGTGAGCGCGATCGCGATCGCCTCAATCATTAAAACCGAAACAGGCTGGGGCTGGACGTGGCGAGGACGCAACTTGTCGAATTGAAATCTCAGGTCTACTATCATGCACTTCGATCCCGTGGTTCAAGTTCTGATTCAAGTTTTGATTGTCATCGGTCTCTCTCGACTGATGGGGTTGGCGTTTCGGCGCATTAAACAGCCGTTGGTGATTGGCGAAATTGTTGCAGGCATTATGCTCGGACCGTCGTTCTTTGGCGCGATCGCTCCTGATGCGGCGGCAGCGCTATTTACGCCAGAGACGATTCCCTATTTGGGGGTGCTGTCTCAAATCGGACTGATCTTTTTTATGTTTTTAATCGGGTTAGAGTTAGACCCCAAATATCTTAAAAAGGGCTTAGACATAGCGGTGTTGGTGTCTCATATCAGCATTCTTGTGCCGTTCTCATTAGGGACACTATTAGCGTTGCTGCTCTATCCGCAAGTGTCAAATGATGGCGTGTCGTTTACGGCGTTTGCGCTGTTTTTAGGGGCAGCCATGTCGATTACAGCATTTCCGGTGCTGGCACGAATTATTACCGAAAACAACTTACAAAATAGTCGCTTAGGGACGCTGGCTTTAACCTGTGCGGCAGTCGATGATGTGACGGCTTGGTGTCTGTTAGCATTAGCGATTGCCGTCACGCGCACAAATTCGATGGCAGGGGCATTGCCAACGATCGTTCAGTCAATCATTTATATCGGCTTGATGGCAACTCTGGGACGCAAGCTTCTGGGCTATCTACCGTCTTACTACGATCGTGCTGGCAAGCTCAATCAAACGGTTGTTGCGCTGATTTATATGGGAGTCGTGATCTCGGCGTTGGCTACTGAATTGATTGGAATTCACCTAATTTTTGGGGCGTTTTTGTTTGGGGCGGTGATGCCTAAACACGAGGAACTAACGCGAGAATTAGCCCAAAAAACAGAAGATTTTGTACTGACGTTTTTACTGCCAATCTTCTTTGCCTACAGTGGTTTGAGAACTCAGATCGGCTTACTCAACAGCCCAGTTTTGTGGACGTTGTGTTTGATTGTGGTAGCGGTCGCGATCGTCGGTAAATATACCGGAACTTACATTGCCGCAAGGGTATCTGGTATCGACAAACGAGAGTCAGCAGCATTAGCGTGGCTAATGAACACTCGCGGACTGACGGAGTTGATTGTGCTCAATATTGGATTGAGTTTGGGAGTGATTTCACCCTTGCTATTCACAATGCTGGTGATCATGGCATTAGTCACTACGTTTATGACTTCACCTTTGCTGGAGTTGACTTATCCAAAACAGCAAATTCGTCAAAATAGCGTCGAACCTGAGGTTGATGATCGCGAACCGTCGTATCGAATTTTGGTACCGATCGCTAATCCGAGCAGTCAGAGGGGCTTGATTCAGCTAGCGATGACGATCGCAGTCGGCAATGTCTCGCTGCAACCCCAGCATAAACCCGCGATCGTATCGCCGCTCAGCTTGATTCAGTTAAACGAAGATTATGGATATGAAAGCACGCCCGTAGAAGCCGATCGCCTAATTGCTCAACGGCAGAAGAAACTTGATGAGCTAGTGCAAAGCATCGAACCGCCTGAGCACCAGAGTTTAGTTCGTCCGATTATTCAAGTCTCTAACGATGTGGCGAGAGCAACCGCCCGAATTGCCATCCGCGATCAGGTGGATTTGGTGCTGGTTGGCTGGCACCGTCCGGCGTTTAGCAGCAACCGCTTAGGAGGGCGAGTCGGACAGATTCTCAGCACGTCCCCAGTGGATGTCGCAGTGTATGTCGATCGTCAAACCACAAAACTCGACAATCTTTTGCTTCCCTACTTGTCTAATGTTCACACCGATTTGGGGTTAGAACTGGCATTAAGAATGCTGATCAATCGCGAAAACAGTCAACTCACCATTTTGCGAATGGCTTCGGGCAATCAGCCACCTAGCGAGTTGAGCTATGAGTTTCATAATCTAATAGAACGATTGCCACAGCAGGTCGTTGACCGAATTTCAATGCCGATCGTAGAGGCAGAAAGTCCGATTTTGGCGGTGGTGGACGCATCCAGTAGAGCAGACTTAACGATCGCGGGTGCCAGCCGAGAATGGGGACTCGATCGTCAAACTCTCGGGCGTTATGCCGATGAGTTAGCCGTACGGTGCCGTTCGTCACTGCTGATTACGCGCCGATATAATCAGGTCGCTTCACACTTAAACTCAGTGTTAGAAAGTCCTGGAATTGAATCGAGAAGTGGACGCGAATCATGAAATTTAATCTCAAATCTCTCGCATTTTATGCAGGCTCGATCGGGCTTGTGGTGGCGCTCTTTAGTTTCACCACTGCCTATGGTGAGGCAAATCTCAAGGCACCCAATAAGCTAGAGGGTCGATATCGCATTGCGGCTCAAAGCTTACCTGGATGCTTAAAAACAGATAACCTGATTCTCACAATTCAGCAGTCGGGAGTCTATCTCAGTGGCTCATTGTTAAACGCAGGCGAAACGAGCAAAACTCTAACGGCTTCTAAGAAAAAGTCGTCGCTTACGGGATTGCTCGATCGCGATCAATTCACATTGTCAGGCGTTCCTTCTCATGTAGATGAGTGCCTAAAAACTCCTCAAATTCCTCAAGTGCTGATTCATAGCATGGTCACAGAAGGCGCGATTCAAGGCAAAATTCGCCTGGAGCCTGGAGCTGAAGCGAATTTTGTCGGCAAGCGAGAAGCTCCTCCAGAGACTCAAGCTAAATGAAATTCTTTTAATGCAGGCAAAAAGTTAGCGTTTTCATGCCCAGAACGACTCAGTTTGATCAACGCAAATCGTCGTAATGGAGTCAGCGCTACCCACTGCGCTTGTGATAGCGTAACGCCCACGTCTTGAGCTTTTTCTTGCACGCTATCGGGGATGATAGCTACATCTTCCCAATCGGGGTGAGGCTTGATCGCTAAATCAGTCGCGGTGTCTCCGGTGCGCTGCAAAACCAAGTGGTGCAGATGCTCTCGATAGTCAGCCGCTTCAGATTCCGTTTCGCAGGGAGTGTCTACTAGAAGCTGTCGATCGTCCTGATTAAATTTATTCCACTGCGGGAGTTTTAGCTTCACGCCGCACGTATCGAGCTTAAGCCGAACTTGCATCGGAACGCAGCGCAAAGACTCTACAAAATCTGATTCAAATTGAAAAAACTCTGACATGGTGAAATTCTATGACTGATCTTGTTTAAGATTAACGCGACGGATAATCCAATAACTCACCGACAGCGAGAAAATCGCAACACCTAACCCAATAACTTCGATGCCAGACGTTTTGCTTAAATCTAAGATAATAATCTTTCGAGCCACTGCAATTAATGACGTAACGATCACTAACTCAACTTGAATGACGTGCTTTTTAAGATAGGCTGTGATGTTTTCTAAAATCTCTAGCGCAATCAAAATATTTAAGAAAAGCCCAAATATCTTAAACAGGGTTTCACTAAATCGCGTGTGATTAGGTGAAATCAGTTCACTCCACAACTCTTGCACCAAAAAAACGCTGAGATCAAAGACGGCAAAGACCGTTACCAACACCATCATGACCGACAGCACTTTTGAGACTACGCTCTCAATGCCTTCTAACCCATGCAAAAATTTTTGATCTTCGGTCGATCCGATCGCCCCTTTAAAGATTTTTCTCAGTAGACGCATAAAATTTCATTGCGATGAATGCTGTGAGAATACTAGCCAAAGGGGACAGGCATCAACCGATCGGTAGGATTTGTGACATCTCACTTTTACAGGTTCGCCATTCAGGGTTGAAAGCGTAGGTGTTAAAGTGGTCGCACTTCGGCAATCGTTTCAAAATCGCGATCGCTGTGGATCACAAGTAGATTGTTTTCCAGTGCAGTTTGAGCAATACAGCAATCAATTGGGCTACGAACGGTAAATCCTTGACGGCGCAAGTCGTAGTAGATGCGCGCAGCCGCTTGCCAAGAGCGCGGCATAAGTTCAATATAATCTTGTGTTTCAAGGTAAGTAGAGAAGAGAGTCCATTCTTGCTCGTTCAGGCTACCTTGAAGCAGTTCAAGCTGAGTAAATCGGGTGAGCAAAACTTCTCGATCGGCGATCAGGGTTTCAAGTTGCTGACGAACTTGACCGCTCCGATCTCGGAACACGCTAATCCAAACAGATGTATCAATCAGCAGCACGACGAGTCTCGCGCAGAGCTTTATGATCAAAATCTGGAGCAAACTGAATTTGTCCAGCGAGGTCGAGCAGGTTTTTCTTGCGGCGCGATCGTACAAGTTCTTGCAGCGCTAAGGTGATTAGTTCATCTTGGGTGATGAGATGGGTGAGTTGCAAGGCTTCACTGATAAGGGCTTCGTCAAGGTTGAGAGTGATCTGCATCAGGTGGATATGGGATAACTGGTCTTAGGTCTGGTGTAGGTTAGGGATTAAAGCAGCCTTGATATGAGCGCAATTTTCCCCTGCACTTTAACCTAATTTGCTTGTTGGAACCGCTCCAAGATCTGGTTGACGAACATCTCACCGTCAATCGGAGACGTATGAGTTGAGGCTTCAATCGCTGCATCAAATTTCGTTCTTACTTCCTCGACCCATTCTGCATCGACCCTTTCACAACTTTTCTCAGTAGACGCATAAAATTTCATTGCGATGAATGCTGTGAGAATACTAGCCAAAGGGGACAGGCATCAACCGATCGGTAAGATTTGTGACATCTCAATCATAGAGGTTAGAGATCGACAAACCTCTATAGCTAGCGCACTTGTTGGCAATTCCAAAAGGCATAATGGTTTCATCTTGGCGGAACACGATCTCTGCATCTCAACAGTTTGACTGATTCTCGAACTTCTAGCTGCGATGGTCTTTGACACAAAAGTAAACGATCGACCAAACTAGGGGCAACAGCCCAAACTGCATGATCGGATTAGAGCGCCATCCATAAAAGATCAAAATCACGCCAGAAATCAGGTAGAGAATTGCCAACACGACATCTTGAATCAGCTTTTCGGTTTGAAAAGGTCGATAGAGAAGCCCCATAATCGGCAGGGCGAGTGCCAAAATTACCAATGCAATGCCGCACAAGCCGACGAGATTAAATTGGTAGTTAACCATTTTTAAGGTTAGTGAATGACTCAGCAAGCCTTAGAATACCTTCAAATTAACCCTTCAAGCGGCACAATTTGACGACTAAATCCGAATTGATAGCAACGGTATTAGAGCATCGTCTGTGAGCAATTCGCTTTTTTGAGCCGCGACGTTTGAATCGATCGGCACCACCTGCACCGCACACGCCTTCAATTCGGGCTGTTTTGAGTCAGGGCAGCAAGCGGGATGGGTCAACGCATTCGCTTCTGCGTGGTTTGCCCAAAGTGCGCCCCAGTGCATCGGCACAAACAACGTACCTGGCGCGATCGCTTTCGTCACCAACACCGGAAGCCTGACAAACCCGCGCCGCGATCGCACTTCTACCCATTCGTCGTTTTTGACTCCGATCGCCGCTGCATCGCGAGGGTGAATCTCAATAAATGGGTTGGGGTGCATCTTCATAATCTTTTCAATCCGCCCAGTGCGCGTCAACGTGTGCCAATGTCCATAGAGCCGTCCCGTCGTCAAAATATAGGGATAGCCCTCATCAGGCGGCTCCGCTAACCCGCGAGAATGGTAAGCCGCAAATCGTGCCCGTCCGTCTGGCGTATGAAAGCGAAGATCAGTATATAACCGTTTAGCAGGATAAGAGACGAGGGATAAAGGCTGAGGAATGGGCTTTTTCTCTTGAAGCTTCTCGACTTCAATCCGTGCGCCTTTCACCCGTGGGCTGCTTGGCTCATCCCTCGTCTTGATCTTTGCGCCCTCTGCCGCTCCAGAAAGCGGCCATTGCAGCGCCCCTTCTGCCCGGAGACGAGCGTGACTGATACCCGACTGATCACAGGGGCGATCGTGGGTGAGTTGAGCAAATTCGCTATAAACTTCGGCAGAGGTGTTGAACGCAAATTGCTTGGTGAAGCCGAGACGGCGACCCACTTCGGCAAAAATCGCCCAATCGGCTCTCGCTTGCCCTGGAGGGCTGCGGAACTTAGGACAGAGCGTGACACGCCGTTCGGAGTTGACCATGACTCCGGTTTTTTCGCTCCACTGAGCCGCCGGAAGCAGCACATGGGCATAGGCTGCCGTTTCGGTTGGATAATAGGCATCTTGATAAATGGTGAACGGCGATCGCTTCAACGCTGCTTTAGTGCGTTCGATATCAGGCATACTCACTGCTGGGTTAGTAGCAACCACCCACAAAACCCCGACTTCCTCCTGCTCTAAGCCCAGCATCATCTCCCAACACGTCAACCCTGGAGTCGCTGACATTGCGCCGGGTTCGAGTCGCCAAAATTGCTCAACCTCAGCCCGATGGGTCGGATTATGAACTAGGCGATATCCGGGCAGTAGATGAGACAGCCCTCCAGCTTCACGTCCTCCCATCGCATTGGGCTGACCCGTTAGTGAAAAGGGACCTGCCCCTGGCTTACCGATTTGGGCAGTCATCAGATGCAAGTTAATCAGCGTTCTGACTTTCGCTGTTCCTTCGCTCGATTGATTGAGTCCCATCGACCACATTGACAAGACTCGCTTTGAGTCACCCCAATACTTTGCTGCTGTCTCTAGATCTTGCTGTGAAATGCCACAGCGGTGTGCGACCACATCGGGTGAATAGTGCTGAAGCACCACGGCATAGTCTGAAAAATGAGACGTGTGTCGATCGACAAAGTCGGCATCAATTTTGCCCCACTTCAGCAGCAGATGACCAATACCGTTGAAGAGATCGATATCGGTTCCGGGCTTGATGGCCAAATGCAAATCAGCGACTTCAGCGGTAGGGGTGCAGCGTGGGTCAACTACCACCAGTTTGACGTTGCGGTCTTGTTTGTGATGCTTTCGCAGGCGGTTGAAGAGAATCGGGTGACATTCTGCGAGGTTGCTGCCAGCAACGAAGGCGCAGTCGGTTTCGTCAAGGTCGTCATAGCAACAGGGCGGACCGTCAGCTCCAAAGCTTTGAATATAGCCCGACACCGCAGACGACATACACAACCGAGAGTTGGCATCGAAGTTATTGGTGCCAAGACAACCTTTGAGCAATTTTTGAGCGATGTAGTAGTCTTCGGTTTGCAGTTGACCTGACCCATACATGCAGATGGCATCTGCCCCTTGCGCCAGACGGACGGTTTGAATACGATCGGCGATGAGATCGAGGGCTTCATCCCAACTCACCCGCCGAAACGGTTCATCTAACGACTCTCGCATCATCGGAAACTGCAAGCGATCTTTATGCAGCGACTCAGCGATCGTGGCTCCCTTAACGCAGACCATGCCCTGACTAGAGGGATGGTCACGATCGCCGCGCACCTGCCAGATGGGAGTTCCTTGTTTGTCGCGTGTAGTTGCCTTGCCGGGTTGCGCGGGGGGAAGCGCTTCTAACCCGCAGCCAACGCCACAATAGGGGCACAGCGTCTTAGTCGAATCAATCATGAGCGTTCTGTCACAGGGGTACGATCGGCGGGGGCAGCCACCCTTTCATAGACCCGCAGTTGCAGACAGGGAATTTGAGCACAAAGGCTCATAGCCGTTGCACTGTGGATATAAATGTCAAGTTGGGCATCCGATGAGGCTTCAAAGAGCAGGCGCTGTCCCGGAAAAATCATGCGCTCAAACCGACCATCTGGGAGGTTGTTGATTAGAGCCATCTGAAGCTGACTGGTTGCATTGATGTAATAGCAAAGAAAGCGGTTTGGGCAATCAGAAGGCGGAGCGGACGAAAGTTGGGTCATACCAAAAGTCCCTTAGTGACAGCGCTCGAATGCCCATCTGTCGATCTGTTTTAAGTGGGCACTAATCTTGCTCGTAGGCGATCGTCGTTTCTGTGTGACTTAACACTGCTTGGTCTCTGGGTCGTAGTCTTAAGCAAACTTAATCACAAACTTAATCGTGGGTGGCAAAGCGACTAAACAAGAAATCGAGCGCCTGGTTCCGCAGAGTGTAGTAGTGGGGATCTTCCATGATTTGCGTGCGAATGCGCGGACGCGGGAAGGGAATGTCTAAAATCTCGCCAATCTTCGCGGCAGGTCCGTTGGTCATCATGACGAGGCGATCGGCAAGAAAGAGGGCTTCGTCGATGTCGTGAGTGATCATCAGCACGGTAACGCGATGCTCTGTCCAAATCTGCAAGAGTTCTTCCTGCAATTCTTCTTTTGTGATGGCATCCAGCGCGCCAAACGGCTCATCGAGAATCAGCACTTGCGGATAGATGGCTAACGCCCGTGCGATCGAGACTCGCTGTTTCATGCCGCCCGACAGTTGCCCCGGTTTTTTATTTGCCGCTTCTTCTAACCCGACCATCGCCAAGTGTTTGTGAACGATGTCTTCTTTATCTTTTTTGGGTTTGTCAGGATAGACAGAGTGGACTGCCAGATAGATATTTTCAAAGGCAGTCTTCCAGGGCAGCAGCGAATAGTTTTGAAACACGACCATGCGATCGGGTCCTGGTTGCGTGATCTGCTTTCCCTGAAGGCGAACTTCGCCGCTAGAGGGTTGACGAAAGCCCGACACCATATCGAGCAGAGTGCTTTTACCACATCCAGAGTGACCGATGACGCAGACAAATTCCCCCTCGTTGACGGTGAGATTCACCTGGTCTAAAACCGTGTAATCTCCGCTTTTAGTCGGATAAATCTTCGATAGATTATCCACCACGAGAAACGGATCAGGCTGAAGTGTTTGAGACGTAAAGTCTTCGTTGGTTAAGGTCTGCATAGGTAGGAAAAGGGGAATAAGAACAGGTTAGGCAGCGCTTTTAATCCGATCGCTGGGCACATCAAGCAAGACTTCTTCGATGCGAATGTCGTGACTGATCTCCAGAGATTTGAGATACGCGATCGGGTCATTGGGATTAAACACCACCCCGTCAAACAGGGTGAACGAATTGCGATTTGGCTCGGTGCCGGGGTAGCCGACTTGTCTCGCCGCTTCGCCATAGAGTTCGACTTGACGAACTCGATCGAGAATCTCAATCCAGTTTTTAGGAAAGGCGGGAATGATCTCCCAACGAGCGAGTTGGGTTAAAATCCACAGGGCACCGACCCGTTGAGGACAGTTGGTTTGGTCGATGTGGAATTGGTTAAACCGCAGCAGAGATTCGGGTTTGCGATCGCCGCCATAGTCGTAGGGCGCGAGGAATCCAGGACGAATGTATTTCACGTCAGCCCCGACGTATTCGGGTTTTGCCAACAGAGTGAGCATGTCTTCACGGTGGCGACGATCGTCGCAATATTCACACGCTTCGAGCAAGGCTTTCATCAGCGCGAGGTGCGTTTGCGAATGTTGAGTTGCCCAATCTTCACGAACGCCTAAAACCTTTTCAGGGTGCCCTGTCCACAGGTCATGAGTGGTGGTCAGCACTACACCCAACCCTTCTTGAACTGCGCGAGAATTCCACGGTTCACCCACGCAGAAGCCGTCTAGATTTCCCGCTTCTAACCCTGCGACCATTTGAGGTGGAGGCACCACGACCAGATTGATGTCTCGATCGGGGTCAATTCCTGCCGATGCCAGCCAATAGCGCAACAGCAAATTTTGCATCGATGCGGGATGCACCACGCCTAACGTGTGGGTTTCTCCGGGCGTTTGCGCGATGAAAGTCTTGAAATCCTCCAGCGATCGCACACCCCGATCGTAGAGTTTTTTGCTGATAGTAATTGCATCGCCATTGCGAGACAGCACCATCGCCGTCAAAACGGGCAACGGAGCTTTGCCATTCATGCCGAGAGTCAATCCTAGCGGCATTCCCGCAACCATTTGCGCTGCGTCTAATCGTCCGTCGGTGATGCCTTGGGCGATCGCTTTCCAGCTTGGTTCGCGGTGCAGCGTTACGTCTTCTAATCCGTGCTTTTTAAAGAAGCCTTTCTCTTTAGCGATAATCAGCGGCGCACAGTCCGTTAGGGGAATAAACCCGATATCGAGATTGACTTTTTCTAAGCCGTTGCGAGCGATCGCCACTTTGACGGTTTCTTTAACTTTGCGCTTTTTCTCTCGCTTCTGCTGATTGAGGAAGTAAATGATCTCATTTCGCAGCGCATAGTAGCTGGGGTGAGTGACGACTTCCATCCGCTTGCGAGGGCGAGGAATGGGAATATCGAGAATCTGACCGATGTGGGCATCGGGTCCATTGGTCAGCATGACGACTCGATCGGACAGCAGCAGCGCCTCATCGACATCGTGGGTCACCATCAGACACGTCACCTGACTTTCTTCGCAGATTCGCATCAGTTGCTCTTGCAGATTGCCGCGAGTCAGGGCATCCAACGCGCCAAACGGCTCATCAAGCAGCAGCATTTTAGGACGGATGGCAAGGGCACGGGCGATCGCGACTCGCTGTTTCATGCCGCCCGATAGCTCTTTGGGTTTGCGGTGTGCCGCAGGTCTTAGCCCCACCAGATCGATATTTTGCTCGACGATGCCTTTGCGCTCGCCTTTGGGCAAATGCTTCAAGACTTTATCGACCGCCAGCGCAATATTGTCCTGCACCGTCAGCCACGGCAGCAGCGAATAGTTTTGAAACACCATCATGCGATCGGGTCCCGGACTGGTCACCTGTCGCCCTTCTAGCACTACGCCGCCCACACTAGGTTTTTCTAGTCCCGCTACGATGCTGAGGAGCGTAGACTTGCCGCAACCAGAGTGACCAATCAGCGTCACAAATTCGCCTTGACGAATCTGAAGTTCAATATTTTTAAGCGCAACATAGCTGCCGCCACCCGTGAGCGGAAACACTTTATCAACGTGGTCGATTTCTAAGAAGAAAGACATGGCAGAGAAGGGATGAAGGATGAAGAATGGTCAATCACCGACGATCGGGGTCACTAATTTTCTGAAACGATGAGTGAACCGAGGTAGCTAACCAGTCGATCTAACGCCAAGCCCACTAACCCGACATACAGCACCGCGATAATGATTTGGCTCATGCTGTTTTCGTTGCCTGCGTTGTAGGCATCCCAGATAAAAAAGCCGATCCCGCCTTCTGCTTTCAGCATCTCTGCGGCAACGATCGCCAACCATGCCAACCCGATGCCAATCCGCAATCCACCAAACACATAGGGGACGGTGGACGGCACCAAAATATTGAAGAAATACTCTCTCCCCGACAGGCGCAGCACTTTGGCAACGTTGTTATAGTCTTGGGGAATTTGCTGGACACCCAATGCCGTGTTGATGACGATCGGCCAGATTGCCGTAATGAAAATCACAAACAGCGCAGCGGGGGTACTGTCTTGAAAAATGCCAAGAGACAGTGGCAACCACGCTAGCGGTGGAACTGTCCGCAACACTTGAATCATCGGGTCAAGACCGCGCCGCATAAACTGACTCATGCCGATTAACACACCAAGCGAAATGCCCACGATCGCCGCCAGCGAGTAGCCGATCATGACTCGCTGCAAACTGATCCAAATCTGCAAACCCAACCCTTTAGAGGTGCCCCCTTCGTCATAAAACGGGTTGATAATCAGCTCAAACGTTTGCTGTAAAACCCGGATCGGACCCGGCATTTTAGTATCGGGCGCAAGACACAACAACTGCCAAATCGTTAAAACTACCAACGTACAGACGATCGGCGGAATCAAAAGCTTGGCGTGTTTTTGAATCGTTTCAACAAATGCAGAGGACGATGCTGGACGCAGGGAAGAATTAATAGTCATAAGGAATTGCAGAGGGTTCAGAGAATGCGAGAACAAAAACTTCTGGATTCGGGGCATGACCTTGCCATGCCCCCAACGCCTTGACTACGCTTTCTTAATCTTGAGGCTACTCAGATATCCTGCGGTATCAGCCGCATCAAATTTGGTGCCATTAAAGAACGTTTCGACCCCACGTGATGAGTCTTTAGGAATCGCGGCTTCTTGCCCGATCGCTTTCGCAGCAGCTTTCCACAAGTCTTCACGGTTCACTTTATCGACCATCTCTTTAATGTTGGTATCTGCCGCAAACTTGCCCCAGCGAATGTTTTCGGTAATGAACCAAGCGTCGTGATTCTTAAACGGATAGGAAGCCCCATCCCGCCAGAATTTCATCAGCAAATCGCTGTTTTGCAGGGTGCGACCATCGCCAAAATCAAAGTTGCCTTTGGCGCGATCGACGATGTCTTTTGCCGGAGCTTTGACATACTTATCAGAAGAGAGAATCTCGCACATCTCTTGCTTGTTCTCGTCTTTGTCGCACCAAACTTGAGCTTCTTGAACCGCCATCAGCAGTGCCTTTGCCGCTTTGGGATTTTTATCGACCCAATCTGCCCGCATTGAGAAGGCTTTTTCGGGGTGCCCCTTCCACAGTTCGCCTGTGGTGACAGCCGTGTAACCGAGCTTTTTGTTGACTAGACGACCGTTCCACGGTTCACCCACACAGAAGGCATCCATCGTTTTGGTTTCCATGTTGGCAACCATCTGGGGCGGCGGAATCACCACAATATCCACGTCGTTGTCGGGATCGATGCCACCTGCTGCTAACCAATAGCGCATCCACAAATCGTGAGTGCCACCGGGGAACGTCACCGCCGCTTTGAATTTTTTGCCAGCCGCTTTTGCTGCGTCAATTTTGGCTTTCAGCACCGAGCTATCTGCCCCGACTTTCAGATCTGCATAGTCGTTAGACAGGGAGATGCCCTGCCCGTCAGTGTTGAGACGCGCCAAAATATACATCGGCAGCGGCGTGTTGCCCTTGGTGATCTTGCCTGCCGACATCAGGTAAGGCATCGGGGTGAGAATGTGTGCGCCATCAATGCCCCCTTTGTCAGAGCCGAGTTCAAGGTTGTCGCGAGTCACTGCCCAAGAGGTCTGCTTGGTGACTGAGACATCTTTCATCCCATACTTCTCGAAATAGCCTTTTTCTTTGGCAATCACCAACGGCGCACAGTCGGTCAGGGCGATAAATCCGAGCTTGGCAGTCGTCACTTCTGGAGTATCTGCCGTGCCAGAACTTACAGCCGGAACCGCGCTAGGAGAGGTGCCTCCACCTGTCGCAGATTTAGGGCTGCTGCACCCATGAACGAGCAGCGTTCCGGCAGCGGTTGCGCCTGCAGTGATGATGAATTTCCGTCTTGAAAGATTGCTCATTAATCCTATTCCAATGATTTCGCTGGGGTTTGATTTGCCGCAAGGGGAGCTTGCAGCGTGTGAGGAGGAAGAGTGTAAATGGGCAAAATTAGCGTTTAACTGCCCTACGTCCAACAGCCCGGGTAAATGGACTTGATCGCCGATCAAGCATTGATCGACACGTGACCCACCGGATGAGCGATGCACGTCAGAATAGTTCTGGCAGCACGATCGTCATCATCCAGTGCATCGGGTTCGCTGTCATAGCGAACTTCACCTGCTAACAGCGTTTGCTTGCAGGTGCCACAGGTTCCCGATCGACAACTACTGTCGAGTTCGATCCCTGCCTGTTCTGCCATCTCTAGAATCGAGCCACCCTCGGTCGAGGTGACTGATTTACCAGATTTTGCAAACTGAACGGTGGCAGGAGCCGCGATCGTGGGGGCAGACCCCTGAGACGACTGGAGAACCTGAAGGCTGGTGGGTGACTCGTCTTCAACGGTCACCGCAATCTGAGAAGGCTGACCAACGGTGGTTTCTGTGGTGAGGTGGGCACCAAATTGCTCTACCAAAATGGCTCGCAGAATGGGCTTCAGATCCTCGCAGGGAATGCTTTTTTGAACACAGGTGCCCAGATGAGCATCTTTGCCCACCGTGCCGCCCATATAGAGGTCTACTCCTTCCACCGTGCGCCCGTCTTTGCGGACTTTTGTGCCCATCAAGCCAATATCAGCAACTTGAGGCTGACCGCACGAGTTGGGGCACCCCGTCCAGTGAATGCGAACCGGGCGATCGCACGCTAGCTCGGCTTCAAGCTCTTTAATCAACGCAACGGCTCGGTTTTTGGTTTCAATCAGGGCAAAGTTGCAGAACTGCGAGCCAGTACACGATACGAGCGCACGAGAAAGATTGTTGGGGTTGTGGGAAAATCGCTCGACGATCGCTTCTTCGAGCAATGCCGAGAGCCGAGAATCGGGCACATTGGGCACAATCACGTTTTGCTCAACCGTGAGGCGAATCTCTCCACTGCCATAGACTTCCGCAAGTCGCGCCAAGTCAAACATATCTTGAGCAAACAGACGACCGACCGGAACGTGCAGCCCAACATAGTTCAAACCGGGTTGTTTTTGAGCATAGACTCCGATGTGATCGCGCTTGTCCCAGAGGATTTCATCTTTGAGAGCTGCTGAATGCAAAGAGTAGCCGATGTGCTGCTCGACTTCAGAGCGAAATTTCTCGATGCCCCATTCATCGATCAGCCACATCAGGCGAGATTTTTGACGGTTGGCGCGCAGCCCATGATTGCGATAAACCGTGAGAATCGACTCACACATCGCGATGACTTGGTCAGGTGACACCCACACATCCATCGGCACTGCGGCTTCGCATCGCTTCGCAGAAAAGAAGCCACCGACTAGGACGTTGAAGCCCAGCACACCGTCTTGATAAGCAGGAACAAAAGCGATGTCATTGATTTCAGCGTGAACGGAGTTATCTCGACAGCCCGCGATCGCGATATTAAATTTGCGAGGCAGATTGGTGAATGCAGGATTGCCCCGACCATGATTGGTAATCATGTCTTGCACTTGCAGTGCCAACTCACGCGTGTCAATCAATTCATCGCCATCAATTCCAGCAACCGGAGACCCTGTGATGTTGCGAACGTTATCCATTCCCGACTGAACGCTGGTCATCCCTGCTTTTTCAAGTCGGTTGAAGATATCAGGCACATCCTCTATGCGAATGCCGCGCAGTTGCAAATTTTGGCGAGTTGTCACATCGGCATAGCCGTCTGCACCGTAGCGCTGCACAATCTCTGCCAACAGCCGCAGTTGACCACTGGTAATAATGCCATTTGGCAATCGTAGCCGCAGCATAAACTTGCCCGGAGTCACCGGACGGAAGAAAACCCCCATCCATTTAAGACGATAGTCACGATCAATCTCGTCCATCGCTTCCCAACCAATTTGAGCAAAATGCTCTAGTTCAGATCTCACCGCAAGCCCATCTTTCTCTGCTTTCAACTTTTCAAACTTGTTGAGACTTACGGCTGATGAAATGGTGTCTGTCATGATGAGCCTGTTGCTAAAGGGTGTCCGCACCAAACACGGGCGATCGAGAAACCAATTTCTTGGGAATCCATTCAGGACTGAATCCTTTGATGCTCTATCTCTGAGGTTTCAACTCTTAGTCCATTCAAGGCTTCACGATCTCCTAATGAAGTCAAGGTAGGCGAGATCAGTAGGAGGATTAGTATAGTTAGTTACTGAATATTGCTAAATATGAAGTTTATGCATGAGTGTGATGCGATTTCAGCATTCACGGGGGAGTTTTCCTCACTTCTGCATCTGCTGTTAGGATGAAACCTCAATTGTGTTGATTTGCTAGGAGAACACATGAACCGTCGATCGTTTCTATCTTGGTTTAGCTTGGGGTGGGCAGTCAGCCGCTTGCCCGTTGCCATAACCGCTATCGTCTCAGGCTTAAGTGCCTGTACCAAGAGTTCTGATTCTGCTGCGTCATTCAATTCAGACGCGACTGCCCTTGCTAAAGAGGGTGGCTTTCAGTCGATCGGCTCAGTTGCCGATCTCGATAAAAACGGACAGATTTTGAGCGAGCAATCTCCGATCGGTCCAGTGTTGATTATTCGCAATCCAACTAAGCCGACTGCGGTGCTGGCAGTAAATCCGACGTGCACGCATCAAGGGTGTTTGGTGGCGTGGAAGAGTGAGCGTAAGTCTTTTGCGTGTCCCTGTCACAGCGCTGCCTTTACAGCAGATGGAGCAGTGATTCAGGGTCCTGCGCGCAAGGCATTAGGGACGTATCTAGCAAAAATTGAAGGGAATTCAGTTTTGGTCAAGAAGGCATAGCAGGTCGAGAGATTAGCGGATTCATGGCTTCCACTTTTGATAGATGAACGATCGAGGTCTCTGATCCATCGTTAAGCCATAGCCGTTTTGATTGGAGATTTGGCTATGACTGCTGCAACAAATCAAAGAGTTCGCGCTCTCAGCAATCTTGAATGTCAGGAACCTAGCCCTAAAGGACTGAGCTTGCAGGACTTCACGACTCTACGAGCGTGAATAATGCAAGCTATTCTGACCAGCCTAAGTCTTCACTGACTACGTTTTTAGAGTCACGACACCCTGGAATGCGACGCTAGTTCCCTGTTCTGTCATCTGCAATTAAACAGTCTTAAGGTCACTGAGACAGTGTTGCAGGTCTAACAAGCTCTTAAAACATTGGCGAAGCGACCATCACCCCGAAAGGGGGCTATCTCGGTAGCAAAAACCGCCGCGATGCTTACAGGGCGAACGATTTGAGACGGTAATTGTCCTGTTGAAAGTGCACTACAACAGCACACCAAATCCAGTAGTTCCAAGGCGGTCGCAGCACATCAAAACACTGACGGATGTAGGCGGTTAAAACCGCCCGTTCGTTTTCCTCTCAGGTCTAAAGACGCTGAGTCTCCCACGTATCAGGAGTTTTTATGAGTTCTCAGCCCTGTACAGATCTGTTTCGCAAATTAAAAGACGAAGATATGAAAACGTCTCAAGAGATTCGTCATCACCTGCAAGAAGTGATGCAGAAAGGAAGTATGTAGGGGCAGAGATTGAGGATTGATGCGATCGAGCATCCTAATCTTAGAGTGCTCGATCGCATCGGGGTTAATTCAGAATATGCGAGAGTAAGCTCAAGCATATTCCACAATCTTCGTGGGTAAGCGGTTCATTCATCACCCGCCGAGGAACCGTGCAATCAACTCATTTTGAACGTTTGCAGCAAGCTCAAACTGCCGCACAGCAGGCAGACTGGGCATCGCTCAATCAGTCTTTACAGCACTTGCTAAACGATGATTCCTCATCGTGTTCTCCCGACGAAGATCTATCCGATCTCCTGTTAAACCTAGCGTTGCAAAGCCTGGAGTATGGAGACTTTCAAGACCGATGGGATATCGCTAAACTCATCCCAAGTTTTGGTGTTGTTGCGATCGCGCCCCTCCTCGCTTTGCTCCAAGATGAAGACGCTGACTCAGAAGCGCAGTGGTTCGCAATTCGGATTCTCAGTAGCTTTAACCATCCTGCAGTCGTTACAGCATTAGTCGATCTGCTTAAAACATCCACCAATGAAGACCTGAATGGAATGGCAGTCACCACTCTCGCTGCGATGGGCGGTGGCGCGATCGAGATTCTCACTCAGTTGGTTGATCAAGACAACACTCGTCGATTAGCCATTCAGACCCTGGCTCAAATTCGTCGCCCTGAAACGGTGCCCCTGTTGATCACAGTGGCGAACGATTCGGATTCTCAGGTGCGGGCAATGGCGATCGAAGCTCTCAGCAGTTTCCACGCGCCAGACATTACACAAACTCTGATCCAGGCGCTCAGAGATCCGAGCACAACTGTCAGACAAGCCGCCGTAATCGGACTCGGCTTTTGCACCGCCGAAAGCACAGAACTGGATCTCGTCTCGCATTTGCAGCCGCTCTTGCTCGATTTGAATCTAGAAGTGTGCAGACAAACCGCGATCGCCCTCGGTCGATTAGGCACTCCTGCGGCAACCCAAATCCTTTTTCAAACGCTGCAATCTCTCACCACACCAGAAGCGTTAGCGCTTGAGCTGGTTAGAGCCTTAGGCTGGATTGGCACTTCAGACGCGCTGCACTGTTTGCAGCGATCGCTGATTAAAATTCCTTTAGCAGAGTCCGCTCGTCAAGAAATCTTAGTTGTGTTGGGACGAGTAGACCACCCCGATCGAAAACGTCAGGCAACCCAAATTTTGCTCGATTTACTGCACCAAGAAGGCACCTTTAAATCGGCTTCAGCCCGACGAGCGATCGCCCTCGCCCTCGGACAACTCGGAGATCTGGTAGCTCTCGATCCATTGATTAATCTCCTTGCCGATCCGCACGTCAGCGTCAGATTGCATGTGATTTCTGCCCTCAAAACTCTCGCTCCTGAAGTTGCCCATCAACGCTTAGAGCAACGGGTTCACAGTGAGAATTCCAGTTCAGACTTGAAACGTGGCATCGCGATCGCCCTTCAAGAGTGGCAGTTCTGACGGAGAAATGATGTTGAGCCACTCCGCTTAAACTCAAACCACTCCCTTTTACATCCGGTTAGACCTAAACGACTCGACGGGATCGCAGATGAATGGTCATAAGTTTTAGGAGCTAAGGAACGAGTGATCAGGTTTGAGTCCAAAACCCACCGATTCTTTACCTTCAACCTGTATCAACTCTTACTAAAGTTTCTGCTCAAATTCGTTAAGGTCTTTAGGAAATGTTATTCTCACTACAAATTCATGCGTCTAGAGCAGTTGCAGGCATTTCTCGCAGTTGCAGAAACCGGGAGCTTTCAGCAAGCCGCCCGAAAATGTAATGTGACGCAATCTACTATCAGTCGTCAAATTCAAGGACTCGAAGCAGAAGTTGGGCTACCTCTGCTGCACCGCACGGCTCAAGCAAAATTGACCGTCGCGGGCGATCGCTTCTTACCCCACGCCCGCAAAATCTGGAACGAATGGGGCATTGCCACTCAAGAACTTACCGACTTATTAGACGGGAAGCAACCCGAACTTTGTATTGCGGCGATCCATTCAGTCTGTGCATTTCACTTGCCGCCTGTGCTGCAACGCTTTTGCCGAGAGCACCCAGAAGTTCAGCTACGAGTAACTTCTCTGGGCAGCGATCGCGCCCTCAAAGTGCTGAAAGATGGTCTAGTCGATTTGGCGATCGTGATGAATAATCGCTTTCTCACCAACAATCCTGAAATGGTGGTCGATGTCTTATATGATGAGCCGATCAAAGTCCTGATGGCAGCCGAGCATCCGCTCACGCACTATGACGCAGTGCCCTGGACAGAGTTAGTACGCTATCCACAAGTCGTCTTTAAAGATGGCTATGGGATGCAGCGACTTGTTCAAGAACAATTTCAGCGTCAGGGGGTCGCCCTCAATGCTGTTCTAGAACTCAACACTCTAGACGCATTTCGAGGCATTATTCGCCAAGGAGAACTGATTGCCCTGTTACCTCAAGGCGCGATTCATGATGTTCATCTCGACCCAACGCTAGCATCTAGAGCAACATCTGACCCGACTTTGGTTCGTCAGGTAGTGCTGGTAACTACCCACGATCGACTTCAAATTCCTCCCATTCAGCGCTTTCGATCGCTGGTGCATGAGCAAATGCGGCAGCCGAGTTCTCTAGCAGATAGCCCCTTAGCAGTGCCATCTCTAACTAAAAAGCAAGTCTCCTCTCAAATTGTGAAACACTAAATGTCTGCAATAAAATTCTTGAGATCCCTGGGCAGAAATTATTATGAGCAATGCGTTTAGAGAGCTACTGCGAAAAGTGGGCAGTGGACCTCATACGGGGGAAGATCTGAGCCGCGATCAGGCAAAAGCAGCAACTCGGATGATGCTGCTTCAAGAGGCAACTCCAGCTCAGATTGGGGCGTTTATGATTGCCCATCGCATCAAGCGCCCAACGGGCGAAGAACTGGCAGGAATGCTAGATGCTTACCGAGAATTAGGACCGACTCTTAGCCCGATCGAGTCTGCCTACCCCGTTACGGTGATGTGTTTGCCCTACGATGGTCGATCGCGCACGGCTCCAATTAGCCCCTTAACGGCTCTGATCCTAACGAGTGCAGGCGTGTCTGTGATTCTGCACGGTGGCGATCGAATGCCAACCAAAGAAGGGGTGCCGCTGATCGAACTTTGGCAAGCATTAGGCATTCATTGGGAACGGCTTTCGCTCGGTCAAGTCCAGCACGTTTTAGAAACAACTGGGCTGGGATTTGTCTACTTAACCAATCACTTTCCGCTCGCATCAGGGCTGGTGACCTATCGCGACCAGATTGGCAAGCGTCCCCCCTTTGCTACCTTAGAGCTAATGTGGTCTCCCTATGCAGGAGAGGCGCACGTCGTCTGTGGCTTTGTGCATCCGCCTACTGAGAATATGTTTCGCGACGCGTTTGCTCGACGCGGAACAACAAACTTCACGACGGTCAAAGGCTTAGAAGGAAGCTGTGATTTACCCCGCGATCGCACTGCTATCATCGGCATTCACAAATCCGAGTTTGAGCGACAAAATCTTGTTCCTCGTGATTATGGATTTGCTGCTAAAGACAGCCCTTTAACCCCAACACAAGAATGGTGTCTGGCGGTACAAGCCGTCCTAGAAGGCAGACCATCTGATCTCACGCAAGCTGCAGTCTGGAATGGTGGTTTCTATTTGTGGCGCTGTGGCGTTTGTCCCGATCTCATCACAGGACTTGCTAAAGCAGAATCTGTTCTGACACAAGGGATCGCGGCTCAAAAACTCACTCAGATTTGCCAAGTCACTGAATCGTTGGCAACCGTCAAATCTTAAACCTTTTCACCGACGGGTAAGATCATGCCTTCTTTCGCCAGTAAGCTGTTGGGGAAGATCTTCTGCACGTCAGACTCGACTTGATCGAGAAAATCGTCATCGTGGTTCGGGTCGTGGTGAAACATCACGGCTCTCTTGACACCCGCTACTTGAGCGACTTTCAGCGCTTCTTGCCAAGTGGAATGACCCCAACCAATCTTGGGCGTTTTGGGATCGTAATATTCTTCGTCGGTGTAGCAAGCGTCGTAGACCAAAACGTCTGCATCCCGCGAAAGATGGACAAGATTTTCGTCAATGTGGTCAGGATAATGCTCAGTATCGGTAGCATAGACGGCAGTGCGACCTTGCCACGTCACCCGATAGCCCAGTGCTGAATTTGGGTGGTTTAACGAACCTGTCTCGATCGTGATGTCGTCTAACTGAATAACATCACCCGGCATCAAGTCGTAGAACTTCATGTTCGACTTCATCACCTGCATCGGCACCGGAAAATTAGGGTGATGCATCTGATCACTGAGACGTTGCTTCATGGTCGCGCCATTGGGTGACACGCCTCCGTAAATGTGAAAACAGTTACCTGGCGCAAACGCAGGCACAAAAAATGGAAAGCCTTGAATGTGATCCCAGTGGGAATGGCTGAAAAACATATGTGCCTCGACGGACGGCTGCTTTAGCAATTGTTTGCCTAGAACTCGCAGACCTGTGCCTCCGTCAAAGATTAGACGCTTGCCGCCGACTCGCATCTCTATGCAAGAGGTGTTGCCTCCATAGCGAACGGTTTCGCTTCCTGGAGCGGGAATGCTGCCCCGAACGCCCCAAAACTGAATCACAAATTCTGAAGGATTAATCATTTCTAGATTTGCACGTGTTTCAAGAGCGTTTAAGCTGGATTTGGAGCAGTCTGGATGGAGCATTTTAATCAAATTTGCGATGGTCGAAGTCAGACTCTAACTATTCACCGAAACGATTTCTCAACCTGGGTTGGTTATTCTCTATGCTACCCATTCCAATTACGTTGTTACCAATTCAGATAGAATTCAAACTTTCTCATAGGGCAAAGGCTCAAGAATTTCCTGAGCCTTTTTATCAGTCAAGGTAGGAGCAATTAGCGATAGGCTTTAATGCACTGCTCTACTAAAGGCAGAACTTGATCAACATCTTTCCAACCAAGAATTTCGGTTACTTTTTTCTCCAGATTCTTATAGGTTCTGAAGAATTCAGCGATCTCATCTAGACGGTGAGAGGCAAGATCATTCAGGGATTTGACATTCACGTAGCGAGGATCTTTGTCAGGCACGCATAGAATTTTTTCGTCACGATCGCCACCGTCGATCATTTCTAACATCCCGATCGGGCGAGCCGCAATCACACAGCCCGGAAAGGTCGGCTGATCCATAATCACCATGCCGTCTAAAGGATCGCCATCATCTGCCAGCGTGTTGGGAATGAAGCCATAATCATAGGGATATTGCACCGAGGCGTAAAGGACGCGATCGAGAGCAAAGGCGTTCAAATCTTTGTCAAACTCATATTTGTTTTTGCTGCCTGCGGGAATCTCGACCAGAACGTTGAGCAAACCAGGTTTAGGCTGGGCGGGAATGCGATTTAAATCCACTACGGTTCTCCAAGCGACACATAAGAAAGGAATCAAGAATGAAGGATGATAAAGCTAATATTGCAGGTCATCAATGATTCTTCATCCTTGATTTTAGGGGAAGAGGGTGATCGGGTGGATAATCTCAACGCACCATTTAGATAAATCTTGCCGTCCAAAGCACTGCCAAGGCAGCGATCGCGAGCCAATCAACCCGCTTAAAGCGCAACTGATGCCACTCAACGCGGTGACGATCGGGGCTGGTAAACCCCCGCACTTTCATCGCACTAGATATCTGTTCTGCTCGCAGCAGCAGGTTTTCTAGCAATCGCTCTGCAACTAACATCCAGACTTGTGCGCCGCGCCGAAATCCAAGTTTTTTCCAGTTAATGGCGCGTGTTTTAATCGATCGAACTAGATTCTGAAATTCTTCTAGCACGAGGGGAATAAAGCGCAGGGAAAGTGTCAACGTCAACGAGATTTCAGTCACAGGCACTCCAAATCGCCGTAGAGGAGTCATTAAATCTTCGATTCCGGCAGTAATCTCTTCGGGGGCAGTGGTGAGGAGATAGAGATTAGTGCTGTAAATGAGGGTGAATAAAAGGGTGCTGACCCGGATAGCGAGTTCCAGCGATCGCCGTGTCACCATCAACGGACCTCGCCTTAGCAAGACGTAGTGATAAGCAGTGGGTTGAGGCAAATCGGGACGTTTAAGCGCCTCAGCCGTGTCTTGAGGAGTGTTTTTTTTGCCCAGGTTAAACGGGTTATACCAGGCAGGAGGCACAGAGGCAGACGGCGTACTCGCTTGCCGAACAAATGTCAGTTCGTTTTCAGGCAATCGAGATTGGTGATTAGCATTTAAGCCATCGGGCGCGATCGACACCAATGAAAAGACATAGATTGCCAGCAGTGCCAGCCACCCGATCTGCTGCTTCCACACCCGCAGGGGAATCATGGCTGACAGGGTGAGCAGCACCAAAAAGACTACCAAAAAGATGCGCCACCCAGGGCTTGCTAGCAGCGGAGTTGCCAAAAAACTCATGAGCCACGCCAACTTGACACGGGGATCAAGTCGGTGCAGCCAAGTGACGGGATGTTCTAAATACAGACCGAGGGGGAGCGATCGAAGTAAATCCATTCGAGTTTGGATTCTGAAGTGGGACTTTCGTATCAGAGTTCAGATTAAAAGCCACTGGCTAAACTTACCAAACCCTTAAACCTTTGTTCTCACCTTAATCGCTCGGTTCACACTGCCACGTTCCATCTCGCGTACTTTCTTGCCGCGCCATAAGAGACGAATTGGGGTGCCTTTGAATCCTAGAGATTGACGGAACTGCCGCTCAACATAACGCCGATAGGCTTCGCCAAACAAGGTCGGATCGTTGACAAATAGCGCGATCGTGGGCGGACGGGTGCTGACTTGCGTGCCGTAGTAGATTCTGCCTTGACGACCTTGGCGCGTCGTGGGCGGTGAGTGCCATCTGGCTGCATCTTCTAGCACTTCGTTGATCACGGAGGTGCTAACTCGGCGCTTGTGCTGTTCGGCAGCGATATCAACTAGTTCAAAAATCTTCTCAACTCGCTGACCCGTTTCGGCACTGATAAAAATGGTTTCTGCCCATTCTAGAAAGTGCAGGCGGCTGTTAATCAGCTTCTCGTATTCATAAATGGTGGTCGAGTCTTTCTCGATCGCGTCCCATTTATTCACCACGATGATGCATCCACGACCTTCATCCGCAATGCGTCCGGCGAGTTTTTGGTCTTGCTCAGTGACTCCATCGACAGCATCTAAGACAAACAGCACCACGTCGGAGCGGTCGATCGCTTTAAAGGCTCGGTTGATGCCAAAGAATTCAGGTCCATATTCAACGTTCTTTTTCTTGCGAATTCCGGCAGTGTCAATTAAACGATAGGTGGTGTCTCCACGCTCAACGACCATATCGATCGCGTCTCGCGTTGTGCCAGAAATCGGGCTGACAATCGACCGCTTTTCTCCCACAAAGGCATTGAGCAAGCTGGATTTGCCCACATTAGGGCGACCGACGATCGCGACGCGGGTTTCTTGAGGTTCTTCGATTTCGTTATTTTCAGGCAGATGGGTCAGAAGCTTTTCCATCAATTCGCCTGTGCCGTTGCCGTGAATGCCAGAGACGGGACAGGGTTCGCCGATGCCCAGACTCCAAAACTCGGCGGCTTGAGTCAGCCCACTCTCTAGAGACTCACATTTGTTGACTGCCAGCAAAACGGGAACGGGCTGCTGACGTAGCCATCGGGCGATTTCTTCGTCGGCGGTGGTTAAGCCCTGTTTGCCATCCACAATAAAGATCGCTGCGCTCGACTCTGCCAAGGCTGCTAGGGCTTGTTCACGAATCAGAGGCAAAAACTCGGTGTCGTCGTCAAACACCAGTCCACCTGTATCGACAACTAAAAAGTCTCGATCGCCCCAGAAGGCGTTTTTATAAGTCCGATCGCGGGTTACGCCAGGTTCATCAAACACGATCGCATCTTGCACCTTCGCAAAACGGTTGACGAGGGTTGACTTGCCCACGTTGGGACGACCAATAATAGCAACAATAGGCAAGGACATAAGCAAGGATGAGGGATGAGGGGAAAAAGCTTAGCTGAAGAAAAACCGTCTAAACTTTCGTCAGCATCCCATTCTAGCGAGTTTAAACAAAAGTTTGTGGATAGTTTTGTTGAGTGTGTTATGAGAACAGGACAGACTCTCAGGATTAGGGATATGCTGACGGCTCAACCCAGACTCGCATTTCAGTCAGTTGCAGCGGTCCAAACTGGGTAGCTAGAGCAACATCGGCAGCATCTCGACCATAGGCGATCGCGACTCGATTTCCTCTCGGCTGCGATTGAGTGGCATCAAACGTAAACCAACGTCCTTGCGGAATTTCACTTTGCCCGTCGCCGACAAATGCCTCAAACCAGGCATGAAGATCCATCGGGTCAAGCTGATAGAGATAGCCTGCGACCATCCGCGCGGCAATGTTGAGACTCCGACAGAGGGCAATTCCCAAATGGGCAAAATCTCGACAGACTCCGACTCGATCGTGAGCCGTCTCAAAGGCTGAAGTCGAGGCATCGCTGGTGCCATACTGATACTTAATTTGAGTATGAATCCAGTCTCGAATGGCTTCTACTTGGTCGTAGCCAGGGGCGCGATCGCCCACGATTTCGGTCGCTAAATCACCTAAGCGATCAGACGGACAATAGCGACTCGGCAACAAAAACTGAAGCACTTCATCGGGAATGTTTTGCACCGGGACAAATGGGGCACCCGGCGCAACGTCGATTTGGTCGGCGGTTTCTGCACTGGTGATCGCGTGTACTTTAAATGAGCCTTGAGGAGTCAGCAGCCGTTGACACAAGTTGCCATAGCTGTCGGTATATTCCATCATCGGAACGCTTGGCTCTAGCAAATATTCTTCGCGGAAAACCCACTGACCCAACCCGCTTCGAGGTCTGAGCATCAAAATGAGAGGCGTTGGAGCAGTCGCTTCAAACAAGATTTCACACCCAGCATCCAACCGCATCGTTTTTCGATCACTGAACTACTCAAATAGTAGCAATATCAGCGGCTCACTAACTGCTTTGGAGATTCTCAGGATGGCTTACCTGCTTCATAGATGAACTGCTCAAATAGAGATCGTATTTTAAGAAGAAACCTGTAAAGGAAACGTAAATCCGCTTGCAATCCAAACTCCCGTGATACGAGAACTCTTGTCTTGGTTATGAAGATAATCATTCAACTCATCGGTCATCTCACAAGCAGCTTCGTGAATACGCTCTATCTTAGCTTTAAGCAGATCGATTAAAACTTGACTTTCCTTCACAAACGCCAAAACGTCAGAGTAGCGGTAAACGTGCCCGTGCAGCAGGTGCCCCTTGCGAGTTGTGTAAAGACGCTCATAAAACCGTTTGATTTGCTCTCGAATGAATTCGCTAAGAAACTGATTTAACCCTGGATCAAGGGCACCTAGAGCATCAAGCTTTACACAGGCTTCATGAAAGGGTCCATCTACATCTGCCACTCGAATTTCATTCGAGATATGTCTGAAAAACAAATCTAAGTGAGACCCTTGGTATAGCAAAACTTCTGTATCGCGAATGAGTTGACGGGCTTGTTCGATGTGCATAGAAGAGCAGGAAGGTTGTGTTTGTTGATTAGCTCAAGAGGTAGTTCGCTACTCGTTGGGTACGAGCTTCAAAAAACTTGGATTCTTGGCGATGAATTGCCTGAAGAGTAGCATTGCGTTGAGCAAACGAGTGGTAATCGAGAATCTGTCCGATTTGCGTTACCAGTTGATAGGCACCCAAAATGATCAAGGGGGCAGAGACGATTTGCAAAACTGGAATTAATGCTGGGAAAAAGGCAGGAATAGCAGCAAATCCACCACTGCTAATACCCCCTGTGAAGGCTCCTTCTACAGCATTTAGGAGGGTCGCAGCAATGGCTTGATCCAGTTCCATCTCTCCTCGCTCTACTGCTAAGAGGTGTGTCAACCCTGACAATAAAACTGCCACTACGCCCCCCACGATCGCACCTGTTGCGGCGGCATGACCAATTTCTGCAATCGCGCTTTTAATTCGATATTCTCGAATCGCTTTAAGAGGACGTTTTGCTCCCTCCGTCACCTGCTCGGCAGAAACGTTGGACTCCTGAACTTTTGGATTTTTGGGACTTTGAGCTTGCTGTTTTGGAGTTCTCACGTCCTGTTGACCGTAGCTACCGCTCTTTGCAGCTTTGTCTGCTAGTCCCGCGCTCCGCTTGTGCTGCTGCTCTCCAATTACGTTGCCAGAGGGTCGATGACGAATCTGAATGTCTGGGGAGTTTTTTCCATTTACTCCTAAGACATCAACCTGAACCTTGCCGCCTAAGTGAAGTTGCTGCTCCATTGCGTCTAGGTATTCAAATGCAAACCCTTCCCGACAGGGAATGTGCCCATTCGCCTGTTCCATCATCTTGATTTGAAACTTCCCTCCCAAATCTCGAATATTTTGTGAGACGAACCGAGCATTTCCATTGAAATGAAAGCTTGTGCCCATGAAGAGTTCAGATCTCGGAACAGATCGCTGATCGCCCATACTTATACACTCGGTAAGGATTACTACCATTAATCCTTATGGAATTCTCTTCTCACCATTGCCAGCATACAATTTACGGATTCTTCATAAGCCTCTTTAGGAAATAGTGGTCGAAATTGCTGAAAAGCTTATCAAGAATGGGGTTCGAGTTTTTACGTGAAAATCTCTGAAAGCTTTACCAAGTAAATGTTTTAGGGTTTTTGAGCTTATTGACCAACGACTGTGGGCTACCGAAGGATCTCGGTGTAATGTTCCACAACCGGAAATGGATCGTAAAAGTGATGGAGTAGCTGTTTCCAGGTTTGATATTCGGGAGATTGACGAAACCCGATCGCGTGCGCTTCTAGCGTCTCCCACCGAACAAGTAGAAGGTAGCGATCGTCTACTTCGACACACGTTTGCAGCTCGTGAGACAGATATCCCGGCATTGAAGCAATGATGGAAGAGGCTTGACTAAACGCCTTCTCAAAATCGTCGCTTAATCCTGTTTTAATCGTGAGAATTGCGACTTCAAGAATCATGAACCTGCGTTGATAGTACCGTCTAAATGCCTTCACAAGTCTGGAAGGTTGACTGTTAAGCACTGGCAAGAAGACGACGATCAGAAGTTAACAGAGGCTGCATTTCATCGGCTGGAATCGGTGGGCTATAGAGAAAACCTTGCATTGCCTGACAGCCGATTTTTTGCAAAAAGGTGAGTTGCTTTTGAGTTTCTACGCCCTCTGCTACCACACTGAGATTTAAGCTTTGCGCCATCGTGATAATTGCGGTCGAAATTGCGGCGGCTCCTTCATTAATCGCTCCTTGACGAACAAAGGTTTGATCTATTTTAAGGGCATCGATCGGTAGAGATGCTAGATAATTGAGCGACGAATAACCTGTGCCAAAATCATCAAGAGAAATCTCGACACCGAGTTGCTTTAACTCACGCAAAATCGAAACGGTCTCCCCTACATCCTCCATCAAAACCGATTCAGTTAGCTCTAAAACTAACAGCTTTGGGTTTAAACCCGTTTCGTCGAGAATTTGACTCACTCGCTGTGCCAGCTTCTCTTGGTGAAACTGCCGCATTGAGAGATTGACAGAGACTTTGAGCGGCAGCAAATTTAGCGACTGCCAGCTTTGAACCTGGGCACAAGCGGTTTGTAGCACCCATTCTCCAAGTGACGCAATCAGCCCCATTTCTTCAGCGATCGGAATAAAGATCTTAGGTGGAATCATCCCTCGTCGCGGATGCCTCCAGCGCAAAAGCGCCTCTACGCCAAAAATTTGTCCCGTCGCTAAATTGACTTGGGGCTGATAATAAAGCTGAAACTCCGTCTGCTTTGATCCAGACGCAACCTGACGAGCGATGGCGTTGCTAAGATCGGCTTCAATCAATCGTCGCTCAACTTCTAAAGCATCCATCGTCAGACTATAGAACATATAGCCGCTCTGCCCCTGCTTTTGACACCAGCGTCTTGCCGTCTCTGCCTGCACCAAAAGCTGCTCTGGACTGCTGTTGGGCTGAGAGCACAACGCCACCCCGATGCTGACTTGAACTTGAATCTTGTGATCAAAGCAGACATAAGGAGCTGTCACTTCAACGAGAATGGCTTGAGCAATATCGGCAATGTCCTGCTCTTGCGACTGAGCGGTGATGATGATACCAAACTCATCGGCACCTAATCGGGCGAGGGTTCCACCATCCCCTATTGCCTGCTCAAGACGCTGCCCCATCAGCTGCAGCAATCGATCTCCTAGGTGGTAGCCAAACGACGTGTTGACCGTTCTAAAGCGATTGATATTGAGGCAAAAGACTGCAACGGCAGCGTTATCTCGATTTGCTTGCCCAACTCTAAAGAATGTCTGTCTCGCTAAGTGTTGCTGAAGCTGTTGATAAAATAGGGTGCGGTTGGGAAGATTGGTCAAGGGATCTAGGTAAGCCAGATTGGGTAGCCCATCTAGAAGAGTCGTGCTTTTTCTGGTGAAGATTTGAGCTAAGGTGGCATATTTTTTAAGTCGAGAAGAAATCGCCTCTAATAAATCTGCGATCGTGCAAGGTTTGGTGAGATAGTCATCGGCTCCCAGGTTCATTCCCTGACGAATCTGGGTGCGCTCACATTTAGCGCTTAAAAAAATAATCGGAATAGCAGCAGTTTTGGGGTCATGCCGCAACGCTTCTAGCACACCATAGCCATCTAACTCTGGCATAGAGACATCGCATAAAATTAAGTCGGGCAGGTAAGCTTGGGCTTTTTGTACCCCGACGATGCCGTGCTCTGCCCCGATTGATTGGAATCCTTCTAAATTGAGGATCTCCAACAAATTATCAAGAATCACTTGCTCATCTTCGATTACGAGAATGGTCGCCATTTGAGCTTTGATAGGGAACTGGGTAAGTCGGTAGGACATCCTGACGCAATGCCGATGTGAAAAAACGTTAGAAGAGCGACTGAAACTGTTATGAAAATCAATCACGCTCGGAGAGTGCCATGGTTTATTTTATACACAAATTGAAAAATCAATTTAGCAATCTCAACTTCGATAAGCGGCTGAACAACCTAGTAAAAACCTCAATCAAAACTCCAACGGTGGAGAGTAGGGCGACTGAGCCGTTGAGTGAAAAAACCTGTAGTCCCTTAACTTAATGGGTACAAACCTGACCGAGCGAGTTAAGTAGCTGATCAATATTTTAGTCATAATCTACATAAGTCATAATCTATATAATTGACTAATTTAGTACTCTAGCGCGATGTGCAACTAATTTACCCTCACCCCCAACCCCTCTCCCGCAGGAGAGGGACGCTAGAAATCTTGTTCCTTCTCCTGCGGGAGAGGGGTTGGGTGAGGGCAGTCTTTGCGGGTGTTTTAGGAAAGTCGCACATCGCGTTACTCTAGTATTGAAAAATCGAACGAAGACCAAGACTTCTAAGTAATATCAAATCTTCCCGTTCTCTATCGTGCTTTCTATCACATTCAAAATTCACGTTCAAAGCTCAGCAGTTATCGAAAAAAGCAGCACCTGCCCCGATGATTCAGACGGCGGTGCCGTACGGCTATTTTCTGAGAGTTAATGTGATCAAAACTTCTTGACTACATAGAGCGCTCTTTCTACCTATTCGCCGATGTCAAGATTTAAGGTAGAAACAGCTAGCTTTAAGAAGGTTACTCGCAATTTCTTCGGATTTCAGAAGACTTTTTGCGAAGTAACTATCACTCAAGTAGGTTAATTCACAAGTAAATAAAATTCGCTTTGTGTCTTCAATTTGCAGCATTTTGAGGCAGTTAAGACCCAGATCGTTCAACTCGCCAGGGCAAGTTATGCAATTCGATAGACTGAAAAAGGTGATCACTCTCTAGATTACGTTAAGAATTCAACCATTCCTCTATTTAACCCAACTCAACGCAAGAAATTAACGGCATCACAACTATTTCGCTCAAGCATTGACAACTCTATAAAAGAAGAGAAAACGGTTTATTTGATGGCAACCCCTTTGTAGAAATAACTTAGGACTGCGGGCAGATTTTCTGGTTGAAATTCATCGATCGCGACCTGCCCAAACTGCCTCTCAACCAATTGCCGAATATCTCGATCGAGGTGACACCCATCTGCAATCATTTTCTGGAGAGGCGTTAAGCGATGCTGCCACACTTGAGTTTTGGCACTGCGACTCAGCCCATGTTCAACAAAAAAGAACCGTCCTCCAGGCTTAAGCACTCGATGAACTTCTTGCAGGGCTTGCTCTACTTTGGCGATGCTGCACAGAGTCCAGGTGCTGACGACGCTATCAAACTGGTGATCGGAGATCGGCAAACTTTCACCGTTTAAGACCCGATGATCGACGGAAATTCTCGATGATCGGATGCGTCTCTCAGCGATCGCGCTCATGCCAGGATTTGCATCAATGGCAGTTAGTTTTCGCAGCTCAGGCGGATAGTAGGACAAATTTAATCCCGTCCCAAATCCGATCTCTAACGTGTCTCCTGTGACTTGAGACAAAAGCTCTCTACGATACTGCGAGAACGTCTGATCTGACATCGTCCAATCTAACAATCGAGGTAACAGAAATTGAGAATAGGGATTCATGATTAATGAATTTTGGCTTGTTTAAAGCGATCGAGATCTGGCTCCAGATCATTCTCGTTCACCCAAAGTGCTTTGTGACCGTCATAAATTCGGCAGAGGTAAAAAGCCTGATCGTGAATCACCTGCTCGACTTTGATAATCTCCCAGCCATCATCGCCGCGGTAGTGAACTCGCTCTCCGATTCTAAACGCACAGGTCGGCTGTTGGGATGTGCGAACCAGAACCGAATCGAGTGATCGCCCTAGTCTGATCACTCCTCGCCCAAGCCAAGGAGTTACCGAATCTGTCAAGATTGCCAGAAATAAAGTCCCGATCACCATAACGGGGAGGGCTTGATAATACAACACACGTTGATCATGAACCGCTAGATTGAGAACCCGATCAACCACGAAGTTATGAATCAGAAAATAGCTATAGCTGTGCACTCCTAGCCAAATCATGGCTGATTGGAGCCGAAACGTTTCAGCAATGGCACGAAAAAGCACCATGCAACAGAGCGTTAGTCCGATCGCGATCAAGAGATCGGCAAAAACCCAACCCAGCCGATAAAACTGACAGATGAATCCAAGTCCATAAACTAAGATTCCAACCAGTAATGCCTTAGAAGATTTCCAATAAATTGCACCCTTGCCTTGCAAGTAAGATTGTGCAGTGACCATTCCCAACACAAAAGTACTCAGCTTTGCAATAAATGAAATAAAAGGTTGCCAATCATTAGATGTGTTGAGAACAACATAAGTCGGGTGTCCGCCAAAAACATAGACTGCGAAAGCCCTATAGATTACCGTTACTATAAGACTGATAATTAGAAGATTACGCGATCCCCAACGTTGAAGAAAATGCCACAGCAGCGGAAAGATTAATGCAAAACTGAGAATCAGTGGGACAAACCACCAAGGTCCGCTCGTGGGGAGCAACACACCTCCACCATAATCAAACAACAGCGGAAAGGTCAGCCCCCCAAACGTATGCCAAGCGTCTGGTGCATAGCTGTTTGTAATTTTAGCGATCACCCACAGCACGGGGTACGATAACCAGGCTACTGTCCAAAACGGTAATAGAATTCGCAGCGATCGTCGCTTGAGAAAGCTGCGAATTTCTAAGGGTTTTCCCTTCAGTGATAATACTAGGCTAAAGCCGCTAATTAGCACAAAAACGTCTACAAATTGAAAGCCAAACCAGATAGGAACGCTGGCAACTTGGTCGAAAATCCCTGATCCAAGACGGTGAGCAGCGTTTAAGATCTGTTGCCCATTGCTCCACAATCCTGTTGGTTGAGGCGTATAGATATAGTGAGTGAATAATAGCTGAGAGTGATAAAGCAACAGCATTACGGCTGCAAAAATACGAATTCCTTCTAGCCACGCCAAACGCTGCACTCTTCGCTCTTTAGAATCACTCATTCTTAACCAATCTCTTAACCAATCAATACAATAGAGCGCCTAAACGCCTGTCGATTTCTAGACAATCACAGACTCAACCAGGTCGAGAATCTGCTACACATACTGACCTCGACTTTGCTAGAAGAAGGGTCACTAGAAATCTATCTAAGTATCTATGAATATCAAAGAGCCATGCCCTGATGCATCTCTCATAAGTCAGGAGTTTCACCAAGCTGAGAGAAAGTTAGGTCAAGCTTGTAGATCCTCCTTTAGGTAGGTCAACAAAACTCTGTTGAACCCTCACAATCAAGCGTACGTAAAACTACGATATTGGCAGCAGGTAGGTCAGTAGGATATCCCGAATTCTACAGTATGGACTCGATCGCAGATCGGGTTCAATCTGAACATTACTTCTTGGGTTGCTCTATATGTCCCAACAGCTAACTAATCAAGATCTCCGTCTGTTAGAAAAATATCGGATTCAACGTCTGCGCCAACTCTTCTCGAAAACGTTGGGTCTTTGTCTACTCAAGCTAGACCACAACACGCTGAGAGTGCACTGCCCCGAACCTTGGCTTGTCGATCGCATCATTGACAATGCTGATCATCTTCTCAACTCAACTCGTCAAATGTTAGGAGTACGTCACATTTCCCTCTATTACGCGGGCGAAGAGGTGTATAAAACAAGAACTCGTCGAGCAAAATCAGTCTCAGCGTGAGTTTTAAAGACAGGCATTGTCTCTTTAGACTCGATCGCTTTGCCCAGTCTTGGCAGCACCGATTAGGATAGTGACTAACCTCCTGATCTGCGGTGCTATGACTTCTAAAATTGCTTTTGTCCCCGTCGCATTAACGATCGCTGGCTCAGATAGCGGTGGCGGAGCTGGGATTCAAGCAGATTTACGCACCTTTGCTTTTCATCGAGTTCATGGAACCAGTGCCCTGACCTGTGTTACCGCGCAGAACACGCTAGGCGTAACTCGTGTCGATGCATTGGCTGCCGAAGCGGTGGTAGCTCAGATGCAAGCCGTTGTGCAAGACATTGGCGTGCAAGCCGCAAAGACAGGAATGCTGCTCAATCAGGAAATCATCTCAGCCGTCTCAGACCAGGTTGAAATCCTCAAGATTCAAAATTTAGTGGTCGATCCGGTCATGGTTTCTCGCACAGGCGTGCAATTAATTGACGATGCGGCGATCGTAACGTTGCAAGAGCGCTTAATTCCCCACGCCATTCTGTTAACGCCTAATCGCTATGAAGCTCAGATTCTCAGTGGGCTAGAGATTAATACTCTAGCAGCCATGCAAGAAGCGGCACAGCGCATTTATCAACTCGGAGCCAAGGCAGTCTTAGTCAAAGGCGGCGGCATGACAGGCGATCTCCGCGGCGTAGATGTTTGGTTCGACGGGAGTCAATTAGAGACCTTGATCAGTGAGCAGGTAAATACGAAAAACACTCATGGGACAGGATGCACTTTATCGGCGGCAATCGCAGCCAATCTCGCTTTGGGGAACCCCACGATCGAGGCGACCCGATTAGCAAAAAATTATGTGACGAGTGCCCTTCATTATTCCCTCAACATCGGCAAAGGTCAGGGACCCGTTGGACACTTTTTCCCACTTTTGTAATAAGACTTTTGCGATCGTGAAATAAAATTCTCGTCAACAGTCTTTAAGGTCTCATGAGAATAATTTGAGCAGTTCAAAGACTCGATGAAGCTCAAGGCTTAAAGAGAACACTTTTCTCGGTGTAGTTGCTAGGATGCCACCACAGATCTCAAGATCTCTATCAGGCTCACCTTGAATTGCTGACTTTTTAGCCACCAATTTGAGGATGCACGATCGCTCACTGTCTAACTAAAGCTGAGTGATATAATTCCTCCAGCAATTTAGACTGTCTTTACCCCTTATCTAGTCAAGAGGAGAATTCCTTGTCACGACGATATTTTTTTACATCAGAATCGGTTACAGAAGGGCATCCCGATAAGATTTGTGATCAGATTTCTGACACAATTCTCGATGCCCTATTAGCCCAAGATCCCAAAAGCCGGGTGGCTGCTGAAGTCGTGGTCAACACTGGGTTGGTTCTCATTACAGGTGAGATTACCTCCAAAGCACACGTTAACTTCATCGATTTAGCCCGCCAAAAGATCGCAGAAATCGGCTACACGGGTGCTGAAAATGGCTTCTCAGCCAACAGTTGCGCGGTGCTGATTGCCGTTGATGAGCAATCACCTGATATTGCTCAAGGGGTCAACACGGCTCACGAATCTCGCGAAGAATCCAGTCAAGAAGCACTTGATGCGATCGGCGCAGGCGATCAAGGCATCATGTTTGGCTTTGCCTGCAATGAAACCCCCGAACTGATGCCGTTGCCGATCAGTTTGGCTCACCGCATCTCGCGCAAACTAGCAGCCGTCCGCAAGACGGGTCAACTGCCTTATCTGCGTCCTGATGGCAAAACTCAAGTCACCGTTCTCTATGAGAACGATCGTCCTGTTGGCATCGACACCATTCTGATCTCGACGCAGCACACGGCGACGATCGGAGACATCACCGACGATGCGGCAATTTTAGCGAAAATCAAAGAAGACCTGTGGGCACTGGTTGTTGAGCCAACGTTCGATGATGTTGAGCTTAAGCCCGATGCAAACACGCGCTTTTTAGTCAACCCCACAGGCAAATTTGTCATTGGCGGACCTCAAGGTGACTCTGGCTTAACCGGGCGCAAAATCATCGTAGATACCTACGGCGGTTATTCACGCCACGGAGGCGGCGCATTTTCTGGTAAAGACCCCACGAAGGTCGATCGCAGCGCGGCTTATGCCTGTCGCTATGTCGCGAAAAATATCGTCGCCGCAGGGTTAGCTGACAAGTGCGAAGTGCAGTTAAGCTATGCGATCGGAGTGGCTCGTCCCGTGAGCATCATGATCGAAACCTTTGGCACAGGCAAGGTCGATGACGATCAGCTTCTAGAGTTGGTTAAACAACACTTTGAGCTGCGTCCGGCAGGGATTATTCAGGCGTTTAACCTGAGAGGGTTGCCGGCTGAGCGGGGCGGTCGCTTCTATCAAGATGTGGCGGCTTATGGTCACTTTGGACGCACTGACCTTGAGCTTCCCTGGGAGCAAACCGATAAGGTGACGGTGCTAAAAGAAGCGTTAGCTCAACCCGCTTCAGCACGCGCCTAGAGGCAGTCCTTTAAAGGAACCTCAGTAGATCGATAAGTTCAGTTTGACAACGAAGGAATAAGGGTTTCAGCCGCTGCCTCTGACACTAACGACGGCAATCACGGGGAGTACGAATGCATTCCGCCACGCCTTCTGTTGTTCTTCATTCCTCAAAAGGGCGCTTACACAAGGATCATAGAAAATCTTCTTCCTCTGATGTAATGCTTGACTGGTGAAGGATCTGAAAAACTTGTCGATCTACTGAACCTTGCTTCTTTCATTCTGCCCCTGCTAAGGTATCTCCTCTCAGGGGCTTTTTGATGGGACTGCTGGTAAAGCCATTTCAACAGTTTCAAACATTGCGCTTGAGAAATCGCGACGGATCTGGAATGCTGAAAGACTAGAGTATGGGGAAACTGTGTGGCTTTCTGGATCAAGCTGACCTTCGATCGCACCATCTATATCATTGACCTAGACCGCATTGTTGCCTTTTCTCAAACCTCAAGTGGTCGAGTTGCGTTTGGAGTGCCCGATGAAAGCGTGACGATCGTGGTTAACCAGCAAAAAGACCCAGACACCTATAAGACCATTTTGAACTACGTCGAGCAAACCACCGGATACACCTTTGACAGTTGACTCCTTTCAACTTTTTTCTACCTTTTCTAACGCTAATTTTGCCGCTCCAACCATGCCTGCTTGGTTGCCTAAAGTCGCTGGCAAAAGCTGCAAGCCCTGCCGAGAGCTAGGCAGCACACGCTGATTGATTTCTGCCAAGATTGCTGGAAAGAAGAACTTTGCACTGGCGCTGATGCCGCCACCAATCACGATCGCTTCAGGAGTCAACACATAAATTAGACTACTTAGCCCAATGCCTAAGTCTCGTCCATAGAGCCGCCAAAACTCTAATGCGTCGGGCTCGTCTGCTTGAGCAAGAGTGCCGAGTTGGTCAGGCTCTAGCCCAGTGCGCCGACGAATCGCCGGAATGGCAGCATATTGTTCTAAAGAGCCGCGATTGCCACTATTACACAAAGGCGCGTCATCAGCCGGATTGAGAGCAATTAAGCCCAGCTCTCCAGCCGACCCGTCTCGCCCAACAAACAAAGTGCCGTTTAAGATAATTGCACCGCCGACCCCAGTGCCCAACGTCAACAGAATCAAGTCGCGGAAGGGTTGTCCCGCTCCTAGCCAAGCCTCGCCCAACCCTGCACAATTCGCATCGTTTGCTAAAACCGTCATCCGTCCAGTTTTTGCTTCTAGCCAGTCAGCCAGCGGGACGCTCTGCCAACCTGCTAGGTTAATAGCGACTCGCGCAATTCGCCCGTCGGCATCCGCAGGTCCAGGCGTTCCGACTCCGATCGCGCAGCTCTTGTGATCAGGATCGATCTGCTCGATCGCCCTCACTATCGTAGCTAGCACAGCTTCTGGCGTTGCGGGTTGAGGGGTTGGCACCGTTAAAGACTGTAAGCACACACCATCTCGCCCAAATCGCCCTAGTTTGATTGCCGTTCCACCCAGATCGATGCCTAAAACTTGATTTTTGTCCGTCAGTTCCATCCTGTGTCTGCCGCTTCTATGGAGAGACTTTATATCATCGTTAGGGCAACCGCTTCCATGCCTGCGCGACAATTTCACTCAACCAGCGTCGTTGCCCCTGCTCTAGCAAACTGTCATCTGCCAAAACCTCTGACAATAACTCCTCTAGAGATTGCCCTTTTTCTCGCGCAATTTGCACGACTCCAGCGATCACGAGGACAATTAGTTCCTCATTAACGGGTTTTTGTCGCAGTGCAGCGATTTCTTGGGGATTTGCTGGAATAGGATAGTTCATAGTGGGGTTACACAGCGTTGTAATCACAGTCGATTATGAGAGAGTTGTAAAGTTTCTTTAGAAAGTTTGGTATTCAGGAGTCTATCGCATTCTGATTCCCTGTCAAGCCCCTCTCCCTCGGTAAATTTATCGGAGTTTAGACCCCCCAAATGAAAGAGATTCTTTATTTAGAGGTTCCTACCCCACATTTAGTTCAGGTAATGCATTGGCTTCAGCAAGAGTATCAGCCTGAGATCGGCGAGAAAGTGCTGACAGCAGCAGGGTTTCGGCTGCGGTTAACGTCGCTAAATTCGATAGAGCCTGAGAGTAACAGGAACCCACCTACGGTTAAACCCAATGAAACGAGTGAAGACCTTTCGATCTTTATTTGGACGCTTCAGCGCACCACGTATTTGAAAGTGTTTCGATGGGGGGAGCGATCGCTGCCTCACGAAAAATCATTTGTGCGGCATCTGACCCAAGCGATTAGAACACACTTTCCAGAAAAGTATCCATCACCGCCTCAAATTGATCTTTCAAAGCAGACTATTTTTGAGGCATTAGCCGATGCCTATCCGCAAACGGTCAAATATTTTCAAAAAATGCCCAGCGGGGAATATGACCTGACTCGCGTTTATTGGTGGGAGCAGCGTTGGAGAGAAGGTGTAAAGAATCCGCAGCAGCCAAGGCAAGTCGTTTTTAGAGAGCAGGAGAGCACTTGCCACTCTTCACCCGCCTATGACTTGATCTACGTGGGTGGCGCACTCGGCATCATTCACGCTGCGGTGATGGCTCGGTTGGGCTATCGGGTGCTGCTGATCGAGCGGTTGCCCTTTGGACGGATGAACCGCGAATGGAATATCTCCCGCAGCGAGTTTCAGAGTTTGATTGATTTGGGGTTGTTTACCCTAGCGGAGTTCGATCGAGTCATTGCCAGAGAATATGTCGATGGCTTTCACAAGTTTTTTGATGCCAACAATCCGCCTCGAGCCAAGGCGCAAGTGCTGCACACACCAACGGTTCTGAATGTGGCGATCGACTCTGATAAGCTGCTGAAACTCTGCGGTGAAAAACTGCGCGAGTGTGGCGGCGAAATTTGGGAAGAAACTGAGTTTCTCAGAGCAGACATTCAGTCAGATCGCGTCACGATTCAAACCAAACACTTGCCGTCTGAAAGTGAAAAACAGGTGACCGGGCGTTTATTAATTGATGCGATGGGGACGGCTTCTCCGATCGCGTGGCAACTCAACGGAGGTCGCGCCTTTGATAGTGTTTGTCCGACGGTTGGAGCCGTGATTAGCGGCGGATTTGAGCCGGGAGTTTGGGATTCTCAGTTTGGGGATGTTCTCAACAGCCACGGCGATATCTCACGGGGACGACAACTGATTTGGGAGCTATTTCCGGGAGAAGGCAACGACTTGACCTTTTATCTCTTTCACTATCATCAAGTGCATCCCGAAAATCCCGGTTCGCTGCTGGAGATGTATGAGGATTTCTTTACGATCGTTCCCGAATATCGTCGCTGTGACGTGGACAAACTGGTGTGGAGCAAGCCGACCTTTGGCTACATTCCGGGGCACTTCAGCGTCAACGACCGCGATCGGCATGTGGCATTTGATCGATTAATGGCGATCGGAGATGCGGCTTCTCTACAGTCACCACTCGTGTTTACAGGATTCGGGTCGCTTGTGAGAAATCTTACTCGCATGACTCATCTGCTTGACACGGCTCTCAAGCACGACTTATTAAAGGCGAAACACCTCGATCTGATTCGTGCCTATCAAAGCAACGTTGCAGTCACCTGGCTATTTTCAAAGGGCATGATGGTGCCTACCGGAAAATCTCTGCCGCCTCAACAGGTCAACGCGATGCTCAACACATTTTTTGATGTGTTAGCGACCCAACCGCCTGACATTGCGGAGGCATTTATCAAAGATCGCGTGACTTGGCTGCGGTTTAACCAGATGGCAGTCATTGCCGCTTGGAAAAACCCAGCACTGCTGCTGTGGATCTGGGAAATGGCAGGCGCGAAAGACTTAACTCGCTGGCTCGGCAGTTACTTTAACTTCGGGTTTAATGCCCTGCTAAGCTGGATTTTTGCAGGATGGCTTCCCGGCGTTTTGCATCGAGTGCAGCCTTGGTTAGAGCCGCGCTTTCCAGCTCTGTGGCTGTGGCTATTATCTCAGGCTTACGCTATCACTTACGGCATGGGTAAACCCCAAGCAATGCCAAAGCCCAGATTTTCGGCGCGTGGGGTGCCTTGTGAGCCAGCAGAGTCTCATTTAGGTCCAAACGCTGTGACGAGAGAAAGTCAGGTTATAAGCTAGAGATTCTCTAAGACGAGCCACGATCGAGTTGAGACGGGCTAGGGAGTCCTATTTTGCAAAGGATGGAGAATAATCAGGCAGAACGGAGGCGTTGTAGCGGCGATCGGATAGTTTCTCTCTACCTTGACGCAACAGGACTCCCCTCACACGCTCTGCCAACCGCAATAAGTAGGTAGGCGTAGTTGAACTGAAGACCCTCATCCCCTAACCCCTTCTCCCCAAGGAGAAGAGGAACTAGATTCTGGCTCCCTCTCCTGCGGGAGAGGGCTGGGGTGAGGGCATCTCCCGCATTTTATGTTTAATTAAGTCTGTCTACTTACAACATCCCAAACAATGTCGTAATCAACGCCGAAGTAGTTGTGGATTAGTCGATCGCGCATCCCCGCCATAGCACGCCACTCGATCGCACTGTATTTTTGCCGTAACTCATCCGGTAGCTGTTTAACTGCTTCCCCTATAACTTCAATCCTCCGAACATAAGCCCGTTTCAGTGTCTTATCTTGCACAAATGCTGCTTTGTCTAACCCTATGGAACTCATTATGATATAGGTCGTTTCGTCCAATAGTCTGGACGGTTTTAAATCACCAACGGTAGAATGCGGGTTTCGACTTCCTCTATAAGGTCAAATACTAACGGTAGAATACGGGTCTCAGCTTCTGCCTCAAAAATTGTCTGAACTATTGTTCTTAGTCACATCTTCTAAAACTTTAGAAATTAATATTTTCAACTGAGGAACATCTTCTTGAACTGCTTTTCAGATAATTTCTATGTCTGTATTGAAATAATCATGAATCAGTTTATCTCGCATTCCAGCAATATCTCGCCAGGGAACATCAGGATATTGGCTTCTCACAAAACCGGGGATTCGCTTTACTGCTTCACCCATAATCTCGATCGCTCTTGAAACCGCAAACACTTTCTCTAAATTCTGCGAGAACACTTCAAACTCAACGCCTGTTGTAAACTGCTCGATCGCAGCTACAGCATCCAAAATATCCTGTAAGTAATCCTCAACTTGCCGTTTGGTCACAGGTAAACGACCTCTGCCAAAATCCGCTCCCCAATGCGTGGCTTTAGTCCAGACTTGTGTACTAAATCGACTTTGACACCTAAATTATCGCTGAGATAGTTTTCTAAATTGACAAACTTCAATAGGCTCGGTGTCTCCGAAAACTCTACCAGCACATCCACATCGCTGTCTTCCGTCTGCTCCTGCCTGACATAGGAGCCAAAAACCCCTAATTCTTGAACTTTGTAACGTTCTTGCAACAACGACTTGTGTTGCCCAAGCCACTGCTTGATTTCCTCTAGTGTTTTCATGACTCTATTCCCCCTCAAAGCAGGTACAGTGCGTAATCTAGCTTACCTTGCTCTGTTTTGGGAGATAAATTATATGTCAACAAATACTCGGTTTTTTAAGTTTTCTACTGAATAAATATAAATATATCGCTTTAGCAAAGCCTTAACTGACCTCTTGCACTAGCCTTTTCGCTGCGGTTCTGTTAGCCCTGACTTTCTTGGGGCGGGGCAGAATTGCAGCTAAGGGATGTTGTTTAACCGAAACTCTCTAGAGTCAGCATCTAACGCAGGAATTTTACGCACTACAACATCCTAAACAATGTCTTAGTCAACCCCGAAGTAGTTGTGGGTTAGTCGATCGCGCATTCCAGCCATATCAATAGTAACGAGATCGACTGCCCTGCCAAATAGATCTTCTAGAAAAAAGATAGGTGTATAAAATTGTCGAAGGTTTTCTGGTCTAGCTCAAAAACAGCCAAAATATCAACATCGCTGTGATCGTGCATTTCACCATCCCGCACCAACGAATCGAAAACACCGCAACGACTCACCCCAAAATGGTGGAGATCCTGTTGATATTCCTGGAGAAGAGACAGGACTTGAGCTTTCGTTTGTACAGGCAGTATTTGCATAGACTAATCACCTGATGCTGAGTCTGTCACAGCCTCACAGATAGCTTTAACGCAGCAATTCGATCGAGGCATGAGTAAGCAACGTCCCGATTGAGCGGCAGCAGATTGCCTTGAACAACAAACGAAAAGACTCTCAACTGTCTGCTCCAATGGGATTGTTAGACCGTGTTTGAGAGGGATGCAGGTAGAGATGTTATTCTGACTTCACCGTTTGATCTTCCTTCCATTTCTAACTTGTAGTCTTCCAGCAACCCCATTCCAACCAGTGAATCTGTTTCTGCTGCGTTGATTTCAACCTCCCTCATCTTTCCATCCCAAATCACAACACCGACAAACATCTCGAAATATTGAAGACTGCCGTCTCCTAAAATCACTCTTTGAAATCCTCTCAATGTGAATCCCAGTTGATCAATAACATCTCTAGGTAAGGTTAGATCTCCTGTAAATCCTGTATCAATGATTGCTCTGACACTCTTCAACTGTTTACTGTCACCGACGATCGCAACCTGAATGATTGCTTCTCGATTCGCGTTCACGTATCCTGAGATCATTGTGATCAGCCCGCCTCAAAGTATCCGATTCGATGAACGGCAAGATGACCAATGCGGACAAACCAAATTTGAGCATCGGGATGATGAGCCAGCAAAAGATCGGATGCAATTATGCTGTTTTTACCAACCTCAAAGGCTCCGGTTTCAATATCGATCGCGACAATTCTCCCATGATTACCTTCCTCGACTTGCGATCGCACTTGAGTTTCATAGATCTCATCGCCCCGTCGAGCAAACTCTTCTTTGCTATAGCGGGGTTGTCGAACTGTCATAGGCTTGCCCTTGTTTCAATCGTTGCCTTCTCATTTTAATCTAGGAGATTGCACCGACGGTCACAGTTCCAACTAAGATCGAGTTTTTGGACAGTGCTGTGGGAGAAAGAGTGCTGGGTTGACGAAAGGAAACCCAGCCTACGGCGATGAATGATCGCACTATCGCGTACAAACGTGGTGCTGAGTCTATTACAGCCTCACAGATAGCTTTAAAGCAGAAGTCCGATCGCGGCATGAGTAGGCTAACGATTCGGTTGAGCGGCTGCCAGTAAACTTTGCATTCATACACCAAGATCTCTCGTCAGTCCGCTCTAACCGAGTTGTTAGCCCGCCCTACTTGAGCGAACGTGCAGATGCAAACTCAAGACTCTAAAATAGATGCAACCCAAATTAACCAACCAACTTATGCCTCTCACCGAATTTGTACCATACCTCAAAGAACTATCTTATTCTGACAAACTCTTGCTATTACACTTTCTGATCGCTGAGTTATTAAAGGAATCGGGTTTAGTCCCATTAGACACCGAAGGCAAAACAGCCAGTCAAGGGTTACATGACTCTTTTGAAGCGGCTGCTGTTTTAGCAAAAGCATTGGCAGAGGAAAAAGTAGCTCCACATGGTTGATAAAGTTAGATTTGCTTTCACAGAGATAGATCCAGATCTTGGTACGTTGAGTACACTACCCTATCTACCGCTAATCTTAACTTACCGAGACCAATCTATAAACGTCTCTGGCTTGCTAGATACAGGTTCTAGCGTTAATGTGTTGCCTTACGAAATGGGTTTAAGGCTAGGAGCAGTTTGGGAACGCCAAAGGCTTTCTGTTCCACTAGGAGGAAATTTGGCTAGGTTTGAGGCACGGGCATTAGTGTTAAGGGCAAATGTTGAGCGATTTTTCCCAGTAGAATTGGCTTTTGCCTGGACACAGGACAAGAATGCTCCGTTGATTTTGGGACAGATGAATTTCTTTTTGGCGTTCGATGTGTGCTTCTACCGGGCTGAATCAGCGTTTGAAATTAGCCCAAAACTAGCCTAATTAAGGGATTGGGATGAAACATTTATCTTTGAAGCAAACGCCGTAGCGGTTTCACTAAATATCGTGTTGAATAATAGGAAGCAAGTTCACGCAAGACAGTTTGAACCTCTTCTACAGTTACAGACTGCATTCTGACTTTAACTGCCTCACAGATAGCTTTAGAGCAGCACCCGATCGAGGCATGAGTAAGCTGACGGCAAAACGCAGCGGCGGTAGATGACCTCAAACTCAGCACTAGCGGCTTCCGTTCGTCCGCTGCCGTGAAGTGTTAGCTTGCGATTCAACGTGTCAGAGTAGCCATACCAATAGCTAAAACTAGCAAAAAGGCATAGAGCGAATACGTATGAAATTGTAACGCTGCCTGAAGAAGCCAACGCAATCGTTGACTTTTTCTCATATTAAACCCTTCTTGAAAATGCGGTATGAGAAAGCTTCCAAAATTTCGGTCAGTCATTGCCTTCTCAAAATCATTCCCTTGCAAAAATGCCTCAATTTTTCCGTATCGGCTTATCAAAATATTTTGAGTACTCTTGTAAAAAGCATCAATCAACCAAAACGATAAAACACTGGCAATACAAAATAAGTAGAGGAACGGTTTCTGCTTATCAACAGCAAAGAGGATGATTGCAGAGAATACTGTAATTGCCCACCCCTTGATTGTGAAAACAATAGAATCATAGCCTCTTATACCATTTTGGAGCATCTCCATCTCTTTCTGTAAAAGGCTGAGGCGATAAGAGAATAAGTCTTCCATAACTTACCGAAGTAGCTGTTTTGTAATCATCCATGCTTTCAACAATTTTTCCAAGCTTCAGCGTGATACATACTGAGCATTCCACAGATGATCTTAGGGAACTGCTCCAACCAAAGGGTAAAGCAGGCTAACTATTATTTCTGCCGTTTAGATGCCTCAAACGGGGTAGTATAGCTCTGAATAAAATCATCCCGCTTGTCATCGGCATAAATCCCCTTTCTTAAGGATTTATACTGAATCTAAACCGGATAATTCCCTCATTTGGGCAATTATGCTGAGTCGCTTTCAGATTTCTCGTTTCTGGGCTTGCTGAATCGACCGCCCAAAATTCCTCCATCGACGAACCCATCAAACAATTCCTGATCTCGATCGAGTTTTGCATTAGCTAAACTGAGTTGTCTCAAGCCAGAATCAAGTTGGCGAACGCGCTTCCTTTGTTGCGCTATGGCTTAACTAAGTTGACGATCGCGCTTCCTTAGTTTCAGCTTCGTGTTATTGAGTTGACGAACGCACTTCCTTAGTTTCAGCTTTGTGTGATCGAGTTGACGAACGCGCTTCCTTAGTTTCAGCACCCCGATACTTAATTACCGATTGAGACTCCATGAGTTTCACAGATTAGAACGAGAGTCAATTGCTCGATCGGGGAACTCTGAAATGGTTCAATCAAAGATCTAAGAGAGGGTCTCTACTCATGCCTGGACTCGGAAAACGAACTTCATCCCATCTTGAGAAGGCAAAAACACGCCTATCTGCCATCAAATCCATCAGTTCCAGCTTAGACATGGGCAAAGGACTATCCATTCAAGCCTATTCAGCGTTAGTCGAGAAAACCCGTCAGCGAGTGGATGCCTACAATGCAACCGTAGCCATGCTAGATGCCGATCGGGTTGTGATGCAAGAAACCGAAAAAGAACTGCAAGAACTCACCGAGAAAATGTTGCTGGGGGTTGCGATCGAATTCGGGAAAGATAGCCCCGAATACAAGATTGCAGGCGGCATTCGCAAGAGTGAGCGGAAACGACCCGATCGTAAAAAAGCGAATCAGTCAGAACCGCACCCCGCACTTAGCTAAGAAAAACTTGGCGTTGCTGAACAATGGTATGAATTCGTCCCCCAACCCCCCATTCTGGGGGACTTCCAGACTTTCAAAGTCCCTCACTTGTGGGGGATTTAGGGGGCGAAGATCTCAGCCATGACGAATCAAGAAATTTGATTACAAGATTGACAGGTTATTTAATCCACGATCCTAAGATGCTATTTAGGATGGTCAGGCGGAAGCCTTCTGCCTAGTTTTTGATTTCGGATTTGATTTCTTCGTAGACTCTACCCTTCCAAGCGCCGCCTTTGCCTTGCCAGTGACGACGGGCTGAGTCAAGTGTCATCAACGTGTAGAGAAATGCGATCGCAGGCAAACAACCCGCCAACCAGATGGGACAGTGATAAAAATGCATGATCGGAACGTAAGCCAAGCTTATCAGCAAATAAGTGAACTACGGATATTCTTGCTTGAGAATTAGTTTAACGTCAGCATCCAACGCAGGAATTTTACGCACTACAACATCCCAAACAATGTCGTAGTCAACGCCGAAGTAGTTGTGGATTAGTCGATCGCGCATCCCAGCCATAGCACGCCACTCGATCGCACTGTATTTTTGCCGCAACTCATCCGGTAGCTGTTTAACTGCTTCCCCTATAACTTCAATACTCCGAACATAAGCCCGTTTCAGTGTCTCATCTTGCACAAATGCTGCTTTGTCTAACCCTATGGAACTCATCCTGATGTATGTCGTTTCGTCAAGAATATGCTGTAAATACTCACGACCCGACAGAGACATACTCGACCTCATTCAAAATATGTAAGCCAATGTAAGGGCTTAATGACTCAATAGTAACGAGATCGACTGCCCTACCAAATAGATCTTCTAGAAAAAAAGATAGGTGTATAAAATTGTCAAAGGTTTTCTGATCTGGCTCAAAAACAACCAAAATATCGACATCGCTGCGATCGTGAATTGCACTATCTCGTACAAACGAACCAAAGATACCGCAACGACTCACCCCAAAACGGTGGAGATCTTGTTGATGTTCCTGGAGGAGAGACAGGACTTGAGTTTTCGTTTGTACAGGTATTATTTGCATAGACTAATCACTTGATGCTGAGTCTATCACAGCCTTCTAAATGGCTTTTAAACACTACTGTGATCGAAACATCAAGCTAGCTAATGGCGACGGATATAACCATCTAAAGCCAGCTAACGTTTCGGTTGAGCAGCTACAAACTTTGCACCTACACTAGAATCTTGCGCTAGTCCGCTATAACTGGGGTGTCATGCCACTGACGTTGTAACTATGCAAGCCTTTGACCAACAATCACAAGCCCACCAGTGATGGGAT
>JBBRPT010000034.1:0-53746 GCA_038227635.1 Leptolyngbyales cyanobacterium
ATGGGTCGCCACCCAAACTTCGCGCCTAGTTGAATTGTACCAGCTTCGTTGCTCAGAAATTGACGGTTTCCGTACCTCCAACCGTCCGCCTATCCCCCATACGACTAAACGGAGTACCGTTATAGTCGCAGTTCTCCGGCGCTTCAGATAGAAATAGAAGCAGCAACCTGAGCTGTGCTTACACAACTGGTGCCCTTTGTGGGCGGATGAGGCAAAACAGGTTCTTGATTGGTTAGCGGTTGGCACTGGCTAAGAGCACACCTCAGTGCCTCGATCCGAATCGGCTTGCTGAGATAATCGCTCATTCCGGCGTTGAGACAGACTTGACGATCGCCCTCCATTGCATTTGCGGTCATTGCAATCACTTGAGGACGGCTACCCACATGCCATTCTTGGCAGATGTGCTCTGTAGCGGTTAATCCGTCCATCTCTGGCATTTGTACATCCATCAGCACCACGTCATAGGGTTGACGACGCAGTGCCTCCAGCACTTCCAACCCATTTCCAGCAATATCGGCTCGATATCCCAATCGCTGAAGGAGGTGCATCGCCACTTTTTGGTTGACTACATTATCTTCTGCTAAGAGAATCCGTAGAAGATGAGGGTCAGTGCTAACGGGTTGGCGTGGGGTTGAACCTGGCGACTCTGAGCACGTGGGAGAGATCTGAGCAATAGCAAAGGCTCGATTAGACAATGAGCGATCATGAGACAAATCACCCATGATCGTCTTAACGTCTTCAATACCGGGACTAGTCACGATCGTGAAGCAAAATGTTGAGCCTTGAAGAGTGGCTGCACTCGCTGCACATAACCCACTGAGCTTACGGTAATAAGAAGGACAATCTCCGCCAATTTGACCGTGGCTCTCAACCCACATTCGTCCACCCATTAATTCGCTCAAGCGTTTACTGATTGCCAGCCCCAGCCCCGTGCCTCCATACTGTCGGCTTGTTGACGAATCGCCCTGACTGAAGGATTTAAACAGTCGCTCCATACGGTCGGGGGGAATGCCAATTCCAGTGTCTTCTACAGCAAATTGCAATTCATAGGTAGGAGTTTGGGATTTGAGCTTTGAAGGATGAACTTTAGAATCGGCTCCTTTGTCGGGCAGCCGACGAGCATTGACTTGAATGACAATCTGCCCCACGTCGGTAAACTTGATGGCGTTGCTGAGGAGATTGACTAACACTTGACGCAACCGAGTTACGTCTCCTAAAATCACCGATGGAACTTGGGGAGACACCTGATAAGACAACTTCAGGGTTTTCTCGGCAGCTTTGGCAGCTAAAAGATCGATCGATTCCCCAATGCAAGCTTGAAGATTAAAGGGTTGCTGTTCTAGCTCTAGTTTGCCCGACTCAATTTTTGAGAAGTCTAAAATCTCATTAATGATCGTCAGCAAGGTGTCGCCACTGGTGCGAATCGTCTCAATAAAGTCACGCTGATGGTGAGTTAGCTTCATGTCCAGCAACAAGCCCGTTAAACCGATCACCGCATTCATAGGGGTGCGAATCTCGTGGCTCATTGTTGCCAAAAACTCGCTCTTAGCGCGGTTTGCCGATTCTGCAAGTCGCTTGGCTTTTTCGAGGGCAAAGTTCTGCTCGGTCAACTTCTCTCGTTGCAGCGTTTCTTGCTTAAGCAGCCGAGCTTGAGCAAGGGCAATGCCCACTTGATCTGCCACCGCTTCTAGCAGTTCAATTTCGTCTTCGCTCCACTGGCGAAGCTCATCACACTGATGCAAGCCAATTACACCATTGGGTTCGCCCTGATAGGAGGTGCGAACGGTCAGCATTGACTTAAGACGAAGCTGTTGGCAGAGGGTGGCAACCGGGGTAAGTAGTGGATCAGTATTGACATCGGGAGATGCAATCGCTCGATCGTGTGCCAATAGCGCTTCAGTATAGGGATTTCCGCTGAGCGGTATTTCGGCATCTGACACCGATTCACAGCCCGGTTCTAAATACTCAGCGACACACGGAATCTGAGGGAAAAAGGCTCCGAGTTGAGACAGCTCAAACCCAGATAGAAGCGCGTCTTCAGGGGTAGTCACATAAGCGTGAATGAGACAGCGATTAACGCGAAATGCCCGTCCAACCTGAGTGGCTGTAGTTTGCACGATTTGCTGGCTGTCTAAGCTTTGACGAATTTCTTGAGTAATTTGCTTAAGCAAGAGCGTTCGCTGAAATTGTCGTTGCAGCGCATCTTCAGTCCGTTTGCGCTCAGTCGTGTCGGTCTGCACCCCGATGTAATGAGTCAAGCGCCCCTCGGAGTCTCGCACGGGTGAGATGGAAAGCTCATTCCAGAACAGTCTGCCATCTTTGCGATAGTTTCGCAGGTTGACTACGCAGTATAATTCCGCCTTAATAGCACTGCGAAGGTGTTCGAGGGCAGGCTGATTGGCTTCGGGTCCTTCTAGAAAGCGTCCGTTTTTGCCTAACACTTCGTCCGCAGTGTAGCCTGTCATCCGCTCAAAGCCTGGGTTGACATAGATCATGGGATTGTCAGATAGCCGCGCATCGGTGATGATGATGCCGTTGCTGCTGGCGCTAATCGCACGCTCAAGCAGCTTGAGCCGAATCTCAGCTTTTTTTGCCTCAGTGATATCTCGACAAACGCAGATAAATCCGTCTTCGGTCAACGTTAGAGACACTTCCTCAAAAAACGTACTGCCATCATGACGTTTGGCGATCACTTCACCCCGCCATTGCCCATTTTGTTTTAGCACGGGGATAACATCGCGTTCTAATCGAGAGATTTCGTCCGCATAGTATAGCTCATGCCAGATCTTACCTGTTAATTCTTGACTGCTGCCATAGCCAAACAGTCGCGCCAAGGCATCGTTGACGTAGAGAAATGTCCCGCGACTATCAAGAATACCAATTCCATCCATTGCTGCCTCAACCGCGACTGATTGACGACGCAGCGCTTCGGCGTGTTCATACTGAGGGCGATCGCTCGGTGAATGGGTCAGAAAGACAGTTTCCAACGAAGACTGCTGTTGTCTTGAGCGACGACTAATGAGCGCCCAAAAAACGGTGATGTTGCAAAGCGCTACGATCGCGTTTGCCGTCAGAAAAGCCCAATCAACATTTACTGAAAGCATTCAATGGTGATCTCATTGACAACTAACCACGAACTCCAAGCTTCTATCCCATTTTTCCACACAGTCGGAGACGATCGAGGTGGAGAGTGACTTGGAAGCCAATTTGTCTAACTCAACTCAGTAGCCACCGTCCAACCTGCCAGAATTTCTGTGATGACTTATGAGTTATATTGCAGCGCCCACTGATCACTATCCGCCAAGTCTCTGTTAACCTTTTGTCTCAATGACTAAATGAGGAAGCCCTTCAAGCTTTTCACTCGGTGCCTCTTCTTCTACGATTGGCACAAAAATCGTCAGCCCCGCTGGGATACACTCAATCTCGATCGGAGTGGTGCCAATCATTTCCCCATCCACCACAACTTTTTGAGGAGGCACAGTAGTGATTTTAAACTGCTTTGCTCGCAGATAGCCAATATCGTCGCGATCAGTGGGGTTGCCCGACAAGGCAGACTGGAATAGATGATAGGTTGCCGCAAGCGCTCCGGCTTTGGTGGCGGGTGCAACGATCGTCAAGTCTAATAGCCCATCATCGATCACTAACCCAGCCGGACCTTGAGCTAAAACAGATGTGGGAGGAGCTGCGTTTGCCACCGTTAAAGCACACGCTTCAACAGAAATGATTCTGTCTGCTGTCTCAATTTCTGCCTCAAAGCGCTTCATATTCCGCAGTGCTTGAAAGCCTGCCAGAACATAAGCCATCATTCCAAACCGATTCTTTGCTTCTCGGTCTGCTAACTCAACTGCTTCTGCTTCAAAGCCAATTCCTGCTAACAGCACCATCGGTTGATGATTGCAAGAAGCAGCATCTACAGTCTTAGTGTACCCGTTCAAAATCGTTTCACAGGCAGCCTCAATCGTAGTTGGAATGCCCAAGGCGTTAGCGAAAGCATTAGCAGTGCCTCTAGCAATCACACCTAAGGGAATTCCAGTGCCGATCAGGGCGTTGGCTGCGGCTGATAGAGTGCCATCTCCCCCTGAGGCAATCACAGCATCGACTCCCTGCTCAACCGCCTGCCGTGCCAGTTCATCTGCTCCCACTTCTGGCGTGGTTTGAACGATTTCTAGATTAATATCAGGGAGTAGCGATCGAATTTGCTCTAGATCAAGGTTAGGATCACTCTGACCAGCAGCGGGATTAAAAATCAAGCGGGCGGAGCGAAGCATAGCGTCTATAACCCGTGACGATGTTGATGTCTTTCTAGATAATACTGCTTTTATACGAGAATCTCTTGCTCACTAGAGATCTCGACTGTCTCTTACACCCTCTTCAGCCGTAGATGAGCCACTAGTTGGTGATTACCAGGAGCCTCTATGCCAGATTCTCTAATGTATCAAGAAGACCATTTTGTGGTGCTAGAAACTGCTCTGCCTGAGCAGTTTTTGACCGCCGCTGAGATGTTAGAAAAACTTCGATCGGTCTTGTCACAACATCAAGATAATTTGCCTAGAGACCTGCAATCTCTGCCAACGCTTGAAGAACAGGCAAAGTATTTACTCGATACCGTCTGTGAGCTAGAGGTTGGGTCGGGAAAATATCTTCAATGGTATGCCGTGCGACTGGAGAAATGACTGTTAAATCTAGTTTTTAACCCACGCAACAGTCAAGCTTCTCAGGCTGCTGTCTCAGGAGTAGCCACGATCGCAACCTCGACTCGATCGGGTTCTGGGTTAGCTAACTCAACCTTCACTTTGGGACCAAAGAAAGTCGTCATTTTTTCCTGCTTTGTCTTCCACGTCTCAAAGGAGACGAGCAGCGACTCAAAATTCAAGATCAGGGTATACGCCCCCTCTATTTCGGTTTCTCGCACTCCTCTCAAAATAGGGCGCTCGTCATCGGTTGGGCTTAACCCCAAATGAGCTAAAGAGTCATCTAAATGGGCTTCTTGCCCATAGCGAAAGCGCGTCACATCTTTGAGAATTTGCGTCTGGGTAGGAGTGGCTTGCTCTTGCCGCAGTTCTAACACTGCTGGTGAAGTTGGCTCCATCAACGGCACAGGTTCTAGCTCAGATGCTTTAAGTGCTAACCCTCCTAATAAAAGAGGGATGCCGTAGAAAAAGCCAACCAGGTTGAGGGTCGAATAATCTAAAAAGTAGGCAGCAAACCCAACAATTGTCAAAATTCCACCGACGACCAAGCCGACAACTGCTAAAGAAATTCGACGTAACATAGGGTTCATCTGCTCACATAGTGTCTTGCTCTTAATTATTACTGGTTCCGTACCTTCTAAGAAGATCTATGGTCAAGGAACCTCTCCCTAGAGTGTCCGATCCTTTTCAAAGATCTGCCCGTGCTTGTATTGGTGGATGTATTAAATTTGACTAATATAGGAATTAATCCATTTTTATCTGGAGCATCGATCGTGTCAAACAACGAAGGTCATCGCGTTCCTCCAAAAGAGTCGGTGACCGATCAGATTGACTCTCTTAAAAAAGAAGACGAGACGCTGTACAACATTTTGGCAGTTGATGTTTGGGCATTGGCAAAAACGATGGAAGAGTTTCATCCTGGTTTTTGGGCAATTTTTATGAAAAATCGAGAAAAAGCACTCAAACGCTTTATCGGCGAAGTGGTGAACACAAAACCCGCCGATCTGCGACGACCTCCATTTTTGCGATAATGGGACGCAGTGCTTAGCTATGAATCCTAGGGTGTGGATGCAGCGTCGCTAATAAATTGCTTTCAGCGTGGGCTAGCAGTTCGAGCCGTTGAGTCAAGGTCGATCGCTCAAAATAAGTATCAGCCAACGACCAATAAGCCCCATAGTGACGAGCCTCAGATGCCATTAAGCTTCGATAAAAACGGGCAAGGTCAGGCTCTGGGCAGTGAGTTCCTAGTAAACCCAAGCGCTCGTGGCTGCGAGCTTCGATCAACCCTGACACGAGCAGAGAATCGAGGAGGCGATCAGGTTCGTCGCGACGAATGTGTTTTGCCAAACCTGCTCCATAAGGCGGAGCCGCAAGGGGAGCTAAAGGAATATTGCGCCTCTCTAAAATTTGGTTGACTTGCTCAAAGTGCTGTAATTCTTCTTGAGCGATCGCGGTTAGGGTTCTCACCAGTTTTGTGTGGGAGGGGTAGCGAAACATCAGATTTAACGCCACTCCTGCCGCTTTACGTTCGCAATGAGAATGATCGAGCAAAATCGTGTCTAGATTTGCAAGTGCTTGCTCAACCCAATCTAAAGCGGTGGGCTGTTGCAAAAACTTGATAGTTGGCAGCGTTGAAGACCCCACTGAAGACCCCATGATTAAATTATTAGTCGTTGCAAGTCTAGCGTCTCTACAGACAGAACATCTCTAGGAGAGTAGAAGATACCATAAGCGAGAATTCTATGTGCAGCTTTTGCCCGCTCTACGCCCGAGCGCTCAAAATTTCAGATTTGTCTCAGACCCTTTCTGAGATTAGAATCATGCTGCTATTTCTATTAATCAACTCTTAATAAAATAGCTACTGTTGTTAATTTTTCATGACAGTGGATCAACGTTCCGGAAGGGCTTGATCAATCCTTGAAAAAGCAGACGATTGAATAAAACAATGAGCCAATTTGCCGTGTATTTATTCTCAATCTGTTAATAACTATTACATCTTTTGAATGGATATTGAACGATTAAAGAAGCGGGGCATGATCGACAGAGCGTTTCAGAAAGCTTCGATGCAGAGCCGAGTTAAGTCCGATCGTAGACGTAGAGCTTTTCAGTTTTGCATGTCGCTATTTGGCAGCCTTGCTACCGTTGCAGGATCTGTCTTTTTCATAGCTACTGTGCTGCATCCTATCAAATCTCCAACCCTTTCTCACCCATCTCTGCTTCCCGCTGCTGTCAACCCCGACCAGCCCAAACGCGAACCCGTTGATTTTTCGATTCCGACCCGATCCGTTGAGATGAGCCAACACACTATTGCAGGAACTCCTCTTTATCTCACTACGATCGATCTCACCGACCCTAAAACCTATGTCAGCGTCGAGTTAGCAAACAGTGCCACTCAAGCAAACAGTGCCCATTTTACAAGAGGTGATGAAGCGTTTTTAGCGATCGTTCGTCGAGCTCAAGCCACGATCACCGCCAGCGGCACCTTCTTCAGCATGGATGCTCAAAAGCGCGTTATGGGAAATCTGGTGTCAAGTGGTAAATTTCTAAAATATAGCCCGTGGGAAAACTATGGCACCACGTTAGGGCTGCGAACAGGCAACCGTCCCGAAATGACAACCGCACGAGTTGATGGCAAGCCTCGCTGGGAGCAACACTGGTTCTCGCTCACCGCAGGACCCAGACTGCTCAAACGAGGCGAGGTTTGGCTCAATCCCAAACAGGAAGGGTTTACTGACCCAAATGTCATGGGTACAGCCGTCAGAGCAGCGATCGGGTTCCCCGAACCTGGGAATCGGCTGCTGCTTGTCACGTTTCGCAGCAAGGTCTCTTTGCAAAAAGAAGCCGCTATCATGAAGTCTCTCGGATGCCACGAGGCAATGAATTTAGATGGCGGCACCTCATTGGCACTGGCACAAGGAAGCAAAATTCTCTTACCAGCCAGACGAGAGCTCACTAACGTGATCGCAGTTTATGACACCCATCATCCTGCCCCTGATGAGTTACAAAAATCGTGGCGAGAGTTTCAGCAACGCGAACGAGCCGCTCTGCCAAAAGGGGAAGGATAGGCAAAACATCTGAGCCGACGTTCATATATAATAAGCACACTATTAGCTCTTCTGAATCGATGGCTCATCATCACGCTCATAACCATCATGACCACGGGAAGCCCAGCTATAACCGTGCATTTATCATTGGCATTGCGCTAAACGCTGGGTTTGTGGTCGCCGAAGTAACGTTTGGGGTGTTGTCCCACTCTCTGGCGCTGCTTGCTGATGCAGGTCATAACTTGGGTGATGTGCTGGGGCTTGTGCTGGCATGGGGCGCAAGTTGGCTAGTTCGGATGCGCCCAACCCAGCGCTATACCTATGGGCTACGGCGGTCTTCAATTTTGGTGGCGCTTTTCAATGCCATGATTTTGCTGGTGGCGATCGGAGGTATCGCGATCGAAGCCCTTCAGCGATTTAGAGATCCTGTCCCGGTGAGTGGAGAAATAGTGATTGGGGTGGCTCTAGTTGGCATCGTCATTAACGGACTGACAGCCCTGCTTTTTATGTCGGGTCGAAAGCATGACTTAAACTTGAGAGGAGCCTTTCTGCACATGGCATCAGATGCGGTGGTGTCGCTGGGCGTGGTGCTAGCTGGAATTGCCATCCTCACAACGGGTTGGCTGTGGTTTGACCCAGTGATTAGTCTTCTCATCATCACGGTTATTTTAGTCAGCACTTGGAACTTGCTGCGCGACTCTACCAATTTGGCGCTAGATGCCGTGCCTCAAGGAATTGAGCCACTTACCATTCGCACCTATCTTGCCGAAACTCCTGGAGTAACGACCATTCACGATTTACACATTTGGGCGATGAGCACGACTGAGACGGCGCTAACTGCCCATTTAGTCATGCCCAATGGATGCCCAGACGATGCTTTTCTCGCCAGAGTTGGTAAAGAGTTGCACGATCGCTTTGACATTGAACATACGACCATTCAGGTGGAGACGGGCGATTCGCTAGCGTGTGCTCAAAATTCTTGCTGTGAGTGAGCTTAGAGCGGATCTTGAGTTGGGATTCCGATCATACGGGGAAACATCGTCGGGGTCGGAGCAATTTTGCGGAGATGAATGCAATGACGGGTGCTGTGAGTGAGGGGGGTCACAAAGGCATCCGTTGCCTCGATCGTGCCTCCCAACTGTTCGACCGCGATCGCTAATCCTTGGGCTTCTTCGTCTGTCCACTGTCCTCGATAGAGAATGGCAAGTCCGCCAACTTTGAGCAGTGGCAGCGTGTATTCAGCGCACACTGATGCAGTCGCAACAGCTCGAATCAGCCCCAGATCGTACTGTTCGCGATGATGGAGATCATGCCCAATTTGTTCGACCCGATCGACCGCTGTTTTAACGTTCTCTAGCTTTAAAGTGTCTACTGCGCCTTGAACAAAGCTCATTTTTTTGCGAGTTGAGTCAAGCAGCGTTACTGTCCAATCAGGTCGCACGATCGCAACAGGCACCCCCGGAATTCCGGCACCTGTGCCAATATCGATCGCCTGAAAAGAAGACGGAGAAGACAAGAGTAACTGTGAGAGTCCCCGGAGAGAATCCCATAGGTGCTTTTCCCAAAACTCGGCGGGTTCTGTAATCCGGGTTAGGTTGAGTTGACGGTTGCTCTCTAAAATCAACTCATAAAAGGTTTGAAGCTGGGCGTGTTGACCTGCGTCAGGCTGCCAGTCCATCGTCTCTTGCCACACATCAGCCAAGTCTGGCAACATGGGTCGGTCTTCTTCATCCTTCATCCGTCGTCCCTTAAGAAATGAGCTGCGGTTCCCCAGATGCTTTTAGCGTTTCGGGGGCTACTGCGGTGAGTTCTCCGTGGTTGAGAGTCCAACATTGGTCGGCGATCGCCACCATATCGCTCGCATCGTGCGACACAACCAGCAAGTTCCAGTGCGCTTTTAACTTGGCTAATAGGCTCACCAACTGTCTGCGCATAGACCAGTCTAACCCTGCGGTCGGCTCATCGAGCAGCAAAATGCTGGGTTGACGAATCAACTGCACTGCTAGCGCGAGGCGACGCTGTTGCCCACCGCTCAGAGAGTGGGGCGACGTTTGCAGCGATAAGCGATCGAGTCCCACTTCTGTCAAGGCTTCGTGAATCCGCTCTGATTTAATTTCGGGATGTCCGAGCCGCAGCTCTTCTAAAATCGTGCCACCACAAAAGTGTCGCTCTGGAAACTGAAAGACCAACCCGCTCAACTGCTGTAAGTGAAGGAAGGTCAGTTCCTGTTCTCTCCAGAAAATCGTGCCGCTAGTTGGCTCTGCCAGTCCCGCTAGGATTTCTAACAGAGTACTTTTCCCAGAACCACTGGCTCCTACAATCAGCCCTAGTTTTTGAGGGGCAATATCTAAGTTGATTGCGTTCAAGATCGGGCTAGGACTGGCAGTGGGATGGTAAGACAAATCTCGAAGATGGAGCATTCAGGAGGTTATTAAACGAGGTGAACTGGACAAATTTTTCAGAACTTTACGTAATGTGCAGCTAATTTGCCCTCATCCCAACCCTCCTCCCCAAGGAGAAGGGCTTTCGGACTGTTCCCTCTCCCCCGGGAGAGGGCTAGGGTGAGGGCAGTCTTTGCCAGTGTTTTAGGAAAGTCGCACATTGCGTGAACTTTTGTAAGCAGAATCAGCTTCCCAACGTTAACAGAGAGTGGGACTATGACCAGTCTACCCAGATCCAATCGGTCTGACCTGAAAATTGACTAATCGAGAAGATCTGCCCGATCGTCCCAAATCATTCTCTCGTGGAACTTGGGATCAAGAACTGCGTCAGACATCTTGAGGTTTCGACTGACGTAACGATTGGCGTAACGATCGCTCATGATTGAAACAGCATATTCTTAAGCGTGATTTGAAGGATATTTTATGGCTGCTCGGTTTTCTGCTCTTCACCCTACTTCCGTCTGGCACTCACAGCGTCTCTGGCAAACGTTGGGCACCGCTACGATCGCCATTGGTTTATGGGCAACTCCTTCGTTGGCAAAAGATCCCTTTCGCACCAGCAACCCGCACCCGATCGGAGACAAAACCGAGGCAGCCTTTCGATCGGTCTTTGAGCAAGGCAATTATAAATCTGCCGAGTCTTCTCTCAGTCAAGCAGAAGCCAATGAGCCATTAGCCTTTGCGCTTAAGGCATTCCTGGCGTACAGCAATTCACAAGGCGAATCTGATCCCTCGAAGAAGCAAGCGGCGTTGGAGAACTTTAAAAACTATGCGGCTCAGACCCGCCAAAGCGCCGAACCGCTAGTCAAGACTGACCCCCTGCGCGGAAACCTTTACATTGCAGTGGGCAACTTTTTAGAAGGGGTCTATGTTGTGGGCACCCAAGGCATTGTTCGCGGCACTCCGCAAGCGTTGGGCAAACTTCAGCAGGCGTTTAAGTATCTAGATGAAGCCGAAAAGATCGACCCTAAAGACCCAGAATTAAATCTTCTTAAAGGATATATTGATTTGCTATTGGCAGTGAATGTCAGTCTGCCGTTGTCAAGCCCAACTCAAGCGATCGATCGGCTCGAAAATTACGCGGCTCCTCGCTATCTCGCCGATCGCGGGTTAGCGTTGGGCTACCGCGACCTCAACCAACCTGACAAAGCAATAAAAGCTGTGGATCAGGCGATCGCGGCGGCTCCCAAAAATCCTGAATTGTCTTACTTAAAAGCTCAGATTTTAGTGCGGCAGGGCAACAACCGCGACAGCATTCCCTTGTTTCAGAAAGCGCTCTCCCAGAAAGATCAGCTTCCTAGCGGCACTAGCACGCAAATTCAAAACGAGCTAGACCGAACTCTCCGCCGAATCCAGAACAAAGGGCGATAGGCTAGAGAAGACGGTAACGAGTCTAGTTTGACTTGCGCCTCGATCGCTTATTGCCCCTAACTATGCAAGTACAATTTCGCGAATTTGACCCCTTCAACGTCTGGATTTGGGTAGAGTTCAGCAACAATCCTTCTGAGATGGAGAAGCAGTATATCGAGGAAGCCTTTAGCTCCTGGTTCTATCTCGGTAAGCTGGGTGCCTTTAACGCTGAAAATCTTCAGGTGCAAGACGTGGGCTTAGAGATTAGCTATATGGACTACGACGAAGCCCTCGCTGACAACAGTATGGTCGCGCTGATGCACAACATGGGAGAGTTTGAATTTGAGTCAAACTGGGGACGCTGCTGGTTTGACTTGGGTACTAGTGACGCGATCGCCCTTGATATTCTGATTAATACCATCCGCGAACTAGGGAGAGACTTTCTGACGGTTGAGCAACTGATCATCGGCGGCGAAAACGAAGATTGGCGTGTTCCTGGCAGCAATCAGCCCGACTTTATCGATGACAACGATCGGAATTAATCAGGAAACGAGTCAGCTATCTGTGAAGCATTAAGCAACTGTAGAATTAAGCCGCAGCAACTCGCGTTCGCTTTGAGCCTACAGGGTGCTTTAGAGACAACAACTCCGAGAGGGTGGGCAGACGCTCACCCTTTTTTGTCTTCGAGAGAGTGCACCCGATACGAAAGCGGTTCATAATAACCGGAAGAACGGTTTGTTGATCGCTAATGGTGATGTGTATGCAGGTTCGAGCATTGATTGTTGTCGTCCTCTCCGCAGTGATGTGGGGTTTATCGGGTCTGTATCCTCCGGATGCAATGGCGTTGACTCAGATCAAGTTATTTGATTTGTCTTATCACGAGTGCCCCGCTGAGATTGGTGATGGCTCGGTGATGAGTGGCACGACTCGCGCAGCTAACTGCTTTTTGGTCACGGGCAAAGCTGAAAATGCGACCAACAAAATGGTTGTGAACGCCGATATTTTTGGACGAATCTACGATGCAAACAACGACTCGGTGATGCGAAATCGGACACGACTTGGCTCGATCGACGAAGTGCCCCCCGGCATCAGTGATTTTGAGCTGAGAATCACAGTCGCGGCAAATCAGCCGACTCCCTTAAAATTAGAGCAATTTAAAGCGGCAGGATTCACTGGAAAAGTTCGTCGGTAGAGGTCGCTGTAGGGAATAATGAGTGTGGAAAATCATCGCTGGTTACAACTTGCCTTTCAGATGAGAGGTTCAGTCCTTCTAGCCGTGCTTCCTCGATCGCTGTTTTGCGGCCTTTTTGGACTGATTGTTAAAGGGCTGTTTGACGCTAAATATCCGGTTTCTTTGCCATTTTTAGCAAGTTTGATTCCTAATATTGTCTTGGGCTTACTATTAGTATTTCGGACAAACACAGCTTACGATCGCTTTTGGGAAGGGCGGAAGGTTTGGGGAGCGATGGTGAATACGGTTCGCAATTTGGCGCGGCAGATTTTGATTGTGGTGGATGAGAAAGAATCGAACGATCGCCAAGAAAAAATAGACGCTATTTATCTGTTAGTTGCGTTTGCAATTGCGACCAAGCTTCATCTTAGAGACGAGCCAATCAATTCAGAAATCAAAGATTTTTTATCGTCTGACAAATACATCAAGCTGCAAAGTATACATAATCCACCGCTAAAAGTTGCTTTCTGGATTGGAGACTATTTGCAACTGCAATATCAGCGCGATCGACTCAATATTTACCAGCTAACGGCGATGCACATATTGTTAAATAAGTTGGTCGATGCACTCGGCAGTTGTGAGCGCATTGTAAAGACACCAATGCCTCTGGCATACGCAATTCATCTCAAGCAATTACTGTTGCTCTATTGTCTATCTTTACCGTTTCAAATGGTGGGTCAGTTGGGCTGGTGGACGGCTCCAGTTGTGGTTTTAATTAGCTTTACCTTGTTTGGGATTGAAGAGATTGGCATCGAAATTGAAAACCCGTTTGGACACGGTCAAAATGATTTGCCGTTAGATGCAATTTGCAGCACGATGCGCCGCAACATTGACGATTTGACCAGTCTTAACCCGAGCGTTCATTCAGAGGAGGTTTTTTTCTGATCAGGAGCGCGATCGCTGCCAATCCAATAAGGGTAGGCGTGAGCCAGTCGCCCCATCGCACATAGAGCGTTCTAGTTTGTCGTCGATAAATGGTGCCAGCGTGAGTTTCGTAAACGTCGGGCTGCGATCGCCACTGAATTCGTCCGTGAGGATTAATGATGCCAGAATATCCAGTGTTGGTGGCGCGAATTGACCAGCGATCGGTTTCAATGGCACGCATCAAATCTTGTGCTTGATGCTGCACTTTCAGCGTCGTGCTGTAGGGGTCAAGATTCGAGGCAGTCAAAATAAACTGTGCGCCATTTGTCACCTGAGCGCGAAACAGCTCTGCAAACGCAGAATCATAGCAAATTCCGACGGCTGCCTGACCGAAGGGCGTATCAAATTGCTGGTTTGTGCGTCCGGGCAGCATGTTGGCACGAATGGGCGACAGTCGATTGATCAACCCGCCCAACACGTCTTCAAAGGGCGTAAATTCTCCCAGAGGCACAAGTTTGACTTTGTTGTATTGACTCACCGCTTCGCCATTGGGGGCGATCGTCAGCAAACTTTGGGTGTAGCGATTTCCCTGCGGGACAAACGTGCCGAGCCACACGGGAACGCCTTTCTCTAAAATCGCTTGATAAACCGGGTTTTGACTACGACTTAAGCCCTGCCACAAAAACGGGAGCGCGCCTTCGGGGGTTAAGACAACTTGTGCGCCTTGATCGACGAGAGTTCGATAACCTGTGCTGTAGCCCTCGATCGCGCGTCGCAATCCGTCTGAGAATAGCTTGATGCGAGTCGGGACATTGCCCTGAATGATGCCTACTCTTAACGCTGAATCAGGAATTTCGTTAAGCGGACGGATATACAGTCCGAATCCGATCAGATGCAAGACTAGGAAGAGGCTGATCGGTAGTAGGTAAGCATTCTTTTTTTCTCGCTGCTGTTTGGATGCAACCCAGGCTTCGGCAAGTAGCCCATTGACGGAGATGATCGCGGCTGTCACAGTCATCGCGCCAGAAATTTGACCCAAATGCAAAATTGGCAAGTTATAAGGGCTTTGCGTATAAGAGACTGAAGTCCAATTCAGCGAACCTTTTGCCCAAATCGTTTCTAACCCGCACCAGACGGCAGTTCCGGCTAACACACGCAGCCACGGCGAGACTCCCGAGTGAGCCATCCAGCTGATGACCCACGCCCAAATGCCTACTAACGCGGCTCCCCAAAATGTAATGAACAGCCAGACAACCAGGACGATCGTCACACTTGCCAGCCACGGTACACCTAGCCACATTAATGGATGCAGCCCCATAATCCAAGCCAGCGCGAACCCATGATAGCCAAGCCCCCAAGCCAGTGCTAAAAGAATCTTGAATTTTGAACGGCTGAGATCGCCAAAATTGACCTCGGTCGTCGTGACTAAAACCCAGAGAGGGGCGATCGCAATCCAAGCCAGCCCCCAAACATTGAATGGCGCAGGCGTTAAGCCCATGAGGATGCCACTGATGAGAGCGATCGCGAGTTGAAAGGCTTTGTCGGACTTGATTTTGAGCGATCGGGGTTTGAGATCTTGACTATTTACCATGCTGACTACTGTACTGAAATCCCTGTCACGTCAGCACACTAAAGTTTTGAGAGTTATGAAAACGCTCGTTCTAACTTGCTTTTGAGCAATTGCGGCAAATCGCGGGGATTTTCAAAAATGTAACTCAGTTGCTGCTGGGTGATGCCGGATTCAAATCGCGCCGCAACCCACAGGCGCTTATGCAAAGGAAGTTTTTGGCGATAATGTCGAAGCATCTGTCTGACTCGATGGGTGACTTCTCTGGTTTGTAAACTCTGGAAGGTTTTTGTGTTTTGGTGCAGTCTGAAATTTCCCCAGGTTTCATCAATGTACGTGACGTTAGCGACCTGAACTGCTTCTAGAATGAACTGCAAATCCATTAAGCAGTGTTCATCAACTCGATAGAGTCCGACCTGGTTGTGTAGGCTAGTGTGATAAAAGTAGGCAGCCGGATTTGCGGGAATGGGATTCACATCCCAGCCTAATAAAAGATCGCTCAGCTTCAGGTTTCTGGGCTGATTCACAAACAGTAGATTGCCACTACCATCCCAGACATTGCAGTTGCCCACCAAAAAGCTTGGCTCTGGCAAAGCTTTAAAGATTTCTGTAATGTGATTTAAGACATTCGCCTCATAGTCATCATCCACGTTCAAAATGCTCAAAATCTCTCCCCTCGCCATCGCAATGCCTTTGTTCAGGGCATCAGACTGCCCCTGATCCTTCTCAGAGATCCAGCGAATGTGAGGATGTTTTGCAGCATAGCGTTGAATGATCTCTACCGTTTGGTCGTTTGAGCCGCCATCGATAATGATGTGTTCGACATCAGGACACTGTTGATCGATCACCCCTTGAATGCAGGCTGCAACAAACTGTTCACCGTTGTAGACGGGTGTAATGACGCTAATCATAAGAAGAATCCTGAGTTGACGGGGCGATTGAGCGAATCAAAGAAACCTCAGTAGAACCTGCATAGGATCGTGGACTAAATAACCTGTAAGACTTGTGAGCGTCTTTTGCCCTCCTCACGAAGTGGGGCGAAGCCCTCGCCAAACCCTTTTCCCCAAGAAGAAGGGAGTTAGAGCCTTGTTCCCTCTCCGTCGGGCTACCGTGTACACATAAGTCTTTTGATCCCGTCACCGCAGAGATGTTCGCCCCCTAAATCCCCCATTCTGGGGTAGGGCTAGGGTGAGGGTGAGACGTTGCACCTTAATAAATCCGCGTTCCCTAGCATTTCATATCAGTCTGGAATCAAGGAGATCTGCTATGTGATCATTTGTGCTGCAAGTTTGCTCGATTTTACGACTCTATCTTAGCGGCATCAATTGCCTTGCACCTATGATTTTTCCATCCTCTCAGGGAATAAAGGTGTGATCCTTGAGTTATCACAACACTCAAAACGCCCACAACCGCTATAGACTCAAGTTAGATTAGGCTTGTTAGAGTTTAGTAAGCTTGTACTGAATTGATTGTTCATGACCGTTTCTCCCGCTGAACCCGCTTCAAACAATGGACTGCCCGATCGGCTCGTCAAACACGCCGTTCGCTATGCTGACCACCGCGCTGTCAATCGGGAACACCTCACCCCGATGATGCGCCACTATGCCGATATCAAAGACCAATATCCCCATGCGCTGCTGCTCTATCGAGTTGGCGATTTCTTTGAGACGTTTTTTCAAGATGCGCTGGTGGTTTCGCGTGAGTTAGAAATCGTTCTGACCTCAAAAGATGGCGGCAAAGAAGTGGGACGAGTTCCCCTATCAGGCATTCCGCATCACGCGCTCGATCGCTACTGTGCGCTATTAGTTGAAAAAGGCTATGCGATCGCTGTTTGTGATCAGGTCGAAGACGCTGCCGACGCGCAAGGAACCTTAGTTCGGCGAGAAATTACCCGCGTGGTCACTCCCGGCACTCTGCTCGACGAGGGGATGCTCAACGCTCGTCGCAATAATTATTTAGCAGCGGTTGTAATTGCCGGAAATCATTGGGGCTTATCCTACGCCGATATTTCGACTGGAGAATTTCTCACCACGCAGTCGTCTTCGCTAGAGCAATTGACGCAAGAATTAATGCGCCTTCAGCCTGCGGAGGTGCTCTTGCCGACCAATGCTCCTGACTTACGAGGATTGCTGCGACCTGGCGAAAAGTCAGAACACCTACCCGATTGCTTGCCGACTCAGTTTTGCTACACCTTACGATCGCAGACTCCGTTTACTCAAGTTGAGGCCCGACAGCGATTATTGCAGCGATTTCGAGTCCGATCGCTTGAAGGCATGGGCTGTGAACACCTGCCATTAGCCATCCGTGCGGCTGGAGGGTTGCTCGAATATCTCGACGACACCCAAAAAGAAACGCAGATTCCGCTTCAGCCGATTTGCACCTACGCGCTCACGGAGTATTTAACCCTTGATAACCAGACTCGTCGCAACCTAGAAATCACTCAAACCGTTCGCGACGGAACGTTTCATAATTCTCTATTGTGGGCGCTCGATCGTACCGTTACCCCAATGGGCAGTCGGGCATTACGCCGCTGGCTGCTGCAACCGCTGCTGAATATTGGCGAGATTGAAGCTAGACAAACCACCCTGCAAGAACTCGTCGAAAACGGGACGCTGCGCGAAGATCTGCAGCGATTGCTGCGCCAGATCTATGACTTAGAACGATTAGCAGGTCGAGCCGGATCGGGCACCGCTAGTCCTCGTGATTTGGTTGGTTTAGCGGAGTCGCTCGGCAAACTGCCAGAGCTGGGGCGACTGGTTGAGTCGAGTCGATCGCCCTATCTCAAAGCCATTCAAACTGTGCCACCTGTCTTAGAGCAGCTCGGTAGACACCTGCAAGCCCGTCTCGTTGAACGTCCGCCCCTTGCGCTCAAAGAGGGAGGGTTAATCCGCACAGGAGTTGTGCCCCAACTCGATGAAATGCGCCAGCAAGCCGCCGATGATGAAGCCTGGCTCGCCAAACTCGAAGTCATCGAACGAGAGCGTACCGGGATTTCGACGCTGAAAGTTGGATACAGCAAGACTTTTGGCTATTACATCAGCATTTCTCGATCGAAAGCAGATCAGGTGCCTGGTGAGTACGATCGCAAGCAAACCCTCGTCAACGAAGAACGCTACATCACGACAGAACTTAAAGAGCGAGAAAATCGCATTCTCAATGCCCGTAAAGAACTGGGACACTTGGAATACGAAATTTTTGCAGGGCTGCGATCGGAAGTCGGTGAACAAGCCGAGCTGATTCGCACCGTTGCTCGCGCTGTCGCCGCTGTCGATGCCCTAGCAGGGTTAGCCGAAGTCGCAGTCTATCAAGGCTATAGTCGCCCAAATCTAGTCGAAGGTCGTCAACTCAACATTTCAGAGGGTCGCCATCCCGTTGTCGAACAATCGTTGCCAGCGGGGTTTTTTGTTCCCAACTCAGCAGAATTGGGACAGAACCCCTCTGATCAGACTCCTGATTTGATTGTGTTGACGGGTCCAAACGCCAGTGGCAAAAGCTGCTATCTGCGTCAGATTGGGCTGATTCAACTCATGGCGCAAATGGGGAGTTTTGTCCCCGTACAAGCGGCAACATTAAGTATTTGCGATCGCATCTTCACCCGCGTCGGTGCTGTTGACGATTTGGCAACCGGACAATCCACCTTCATGGTTGAGATGAACGAAACCGCCAACATTCTCAATCACGCTACGGCTCGATCGCTGATCCTGCTCGACGAAATTGGACGAGGGACGGCGACATTCGATGGGTTATCGATCGCTTGGGCAGTGGCAGAGCATCTCGCAACCGAAGTCTGTGCCCGGACTATCTTTGCCACTCACTACCACGAACTCAATGAGTTAGCCTCGATTTTGCCCAATGTTGCCAACTATCAGGTGACCGTGAAAGAGATGCCCGACCAAATTATTTTTCTGCATAAAGTGCAACCCGGAGGAGCCGATCGCTCCTACGGCATCGAGGCAGGACGACTGGCAGGCTTACCATCTTCGGTGATTCAACGAGCGCGACAGGTGATGAGCCAGATTGAGAAACATAGCAAAATTGCGGTCGGACTTCGCAAAGGCGGACGCGGGGAAAAAAATGATGGACAGTCAAAATCTCCCCACGACCCGACTCAACAGCTAGAAATCGGACTTTAACTCTCGACAGGTTGGCTCACTGCAACCTCTTTCGCCTTTTGCTCTGGCTTTTCTGACATCGCGTTTGAGTGGGGCGGAACCGGATGATCGGCTGAAGGGATGATGATATGCGTGGGCGATCGCAGTGCCACCAATGCACTCTTAATCACCACCGCAGTCGGCACCGCAACCACAACGCCCAACAAGCCCCCGACCCGCGCACCCGTCAAAATCGCCAAAAACACCCACACCGGATTCAACCCCGTCACACTGCCAATGACTCTAGGAGCAATCAGATTCTCAACAATTTGCTGCACAATCAGCGACGCAATCAACACCTCAACCCCGACCCCAATGTCTCGCAGCGCGACGAGAAGGGTGACTAGCGCAATCCCCACCGAGCCACCAAACGGGACAAGCGCCATCGTCCCGATCGTTAACCCAAACAGCAACCCAAACGGCACGCGCATCACGAGAAAAATAATCGTCAGCGTTGAACCCATCAGGGTGGCTGAGATCAGTTGTCCAAAGAAAAAGTTCTGAAAGCTGAGACGCAACGTTTTAGAAAAGGGTTGGCGGATCGAGTCGGGCAACCACTCAATTAAGCTTTGCCAGAGTCGATCGCTATGCTGCAATAAATAAAAGGTCAGCACCAGCGTCAGCAGAAAATCGAGCAGGCTCGTCACAGTGAAGACCGCTAAGTTAAGAACTTCTCCTGTGATGCCTTGCAGCGAACTCTTGAGACGATCGGTGATCTGTTCCGCCAAGATATCTAAATTGATCGGAAGCCCAGCACTCGCGATCTGATCATTCAGTAAAAACAACTGGCGCTGTCCTGAGTCAAACCATTCGGGTAAGCGTAGGACTAGCTGCTGTGCCTGCTCGATCGCGAGTGGCACGAGAGTTACGCCCAAGCCCAAGAAGATCGAGAGCGTAAATAGAAAGACCACGATCGCGGCTCTTCCATGAGTTGCGCCGTGAGATTGCATAAAGCTGACGGGATAGTTCAGCAAAAAGGTCAGCAGCGATGCAGCGACTAAAATCACCAGCAGAGAGTGAAAATAATCGAAGATCGATGCGATCGCCCAAGCATTGAGCACGAGCAGCGGTGCCACTAGAGCGATCGTGACGATCCGAGCGATCGGAGTGATTAAATTCCACCAGTTGAGCAGTTTGTTGCTTTTGTGCATGTCTCAGCCAAAAATAACAGTGACTACTCGAAATTTTCGAGAGTCCCGTCTATTATCTCTTGCTCGTTGCATCTAGCCCATCTTCCTTAATCCCGATTCTTTCATGAACGACCTTGATTCTTCCGAAAATCAGGACATCCAACACCTCAAGCTATTTCTATATCTGTTGCCCGTGTTTGGTTTTTTCCCGGCATTGTGGACGCTATATCGGCACAAGGGCACCCGAAAAGAACGATCGTTGAGCCGTTTAGTCATTAAGCTAGCGTTGGGCTGGCTTGTCGGATATTTCTTGCTAGGAGCAGGCGCAACGACTTCTGAATCGCTGCAAATTCCTCTGCTGTTAACCAGTAGCCTCCTGACTTCGGGCTATTTTTTGGTGAATTTGTGGATGATGGTGCAACTGTGGCGACGCAAAGCGATCGATCTACCGCTGTTGGGGCGCGTGGGACGACTGCCGTAGCGAAGTCATCGCGTCTTCAAAGCTTGCTGGATGTGTTTCATCTCCAAGGTTGCAGACGATTCTGCGGCGGCATAAAAGGCGGCAGAACGGGCGATCGCTCCAATTTCTCCCCCTGTTAGAGAAAATCTGGATAACTCAAGCCAATCGATGTCACCTAAAAGAACTTGAGACGGAAAGGCTTGCTGCCATAGTCGCGATCGAGCTTCTCGGTCAGGCGTTGGAAATTGCAGCGTTTGCTGAATCTGCGATCGCACCGTCTGCCCCATTTGAGGAAGTCGTCGCACACTCAACAGAGTTAGGATATGACTCGATCGCCGTTCTGCCAAAAATTGAGCGAGATAAGTGACGGGAGAGTTTCTGCTCAACCAAATTTCAGCCGACTTGATGAGTAAAACAGTTGGGGCTTGTTGGGCGATCGTCTCCATCAAATCAGCTTGCTCTGAAAGATTTAAGGTCGCCAGATCGATCTGCACTAAGCCAGTGTTGAGAGCATGAGCGATCGCGTGAGCGGAGGTTGTTTTGCCCGTTCCAGCCGCGCCGACCAGCAGGGTCACAATCCCAGGAAACTGAGCCGCTTTAGACTTCTCAAAGCCCCAATCTTGATCCACATGTGAGCGGAATTGCATCTGATGACAAATATGTTTAAGGTCAGCCATCAGACCCTTAGGAAGCACCAGCGTAGAGAAAGACGCAGAATTAGAGCGATCATCAATCGGAGTGGAACGTAGCTGGCTGAGTAACATCTTTTCTGACGTTTCAGAAGGGCGAACTGAATCGCAAAGCAAGCGATCGACCAGATGATCAGAGAGTTTAATCGCTCGATTTAGCAATGGCGTATCGGGTGAGAGCAACTCGATCAGTTGATTCTGAATTAAAGGACTGGAGGCAGTGAGGCTCGATCGAGCCGCTCTCCACTCAGGATCGGTGCGACAAAACAGCCGCAGGGCTAAATCAACGTTGGGCAGGTCAGAGCGCTCTGATTCCTTGCCCTGCAAATATCCATAGAGTTGGGCGTAGCGGCGATGCACTTCGGGGGCAAGCCCCATGAGAATCAAGTTTTTTTCAAAGGGGCTGAGGCTAAAGCGATCGCACAGTGCAGGCAACGCGAGTTCGATGCCTTGTTGCTGACTCGATCGAATTCTTGCCTCAATTTGTTGAGAATAGCTGCTTTTAGGATCAGAACTGGTAGATTTGCGTTGATCGACAGGCGAATCGTAAGACGTTGTGCCCTCTAAGCTCACCATCCCTTTCCACCAGTGGCTAGTGGCTCGATCTGCAGCAGTCTTGGCGACCCGATCGATCTCCTTTGTCTCTTTGCGCTGCCGCGCTACTGCGGTTAAGAGCAACCGTTCGAGCCAGTTAAGTTCGACTCTTAGATACGTCCAATTGTCTAAAAAGGGTTCGGCTTGCATATCCCGCTAGTCTTTTCCCAGTTCGCGAATGAATTCGAGGGGCAAGCCATCAGCGTCGGCGATAAACGTGACTTCGTAGACGCGATCGCCAATCATCTGCTGAGTTGGCTCTAAAAGAATTTTTAAGGGCACATCAGAACGGTGTTTCAACTCGTCTAACCACTGAGGCAAATCAGTCGTTGTCTGGGTCAAATCAAACGATAGGTGATAATAGCCCACATAATGCTCGTCGCCAAACGCATCAGCAGCCGGGTGCGGCTCAGGAATCTGTATAAGCTCAATCCGTCCCCCCAACCCGGTCATCCAGCACGCCAGCGTGTAGCCCGTCGTAAATCGCTCCTCGACCGTGAAACCAAGCTGCTCATAAAAGGCGATCGCTCGAAAAATATCAGCCGTCCGAATCGAAGCGTGGTGCATAGCAGGTTTCAGACTTGAGATGTTTGGCAGAATTTGATTTCTGGCTGGCTACTCAAACAACCGAAAATAAGGATATCGGACGGGCGCTCCAGGTTCTTTTTCGAGATCGAAGTTGATCACGTCCCAACACGGCTCATCTTTGGGGTCGGGACTGAATTCCACCGTCAACCCATAGAGCCGAGGCTTAGGAGAGTCATTCTGACTGCGCCAAGGAGTGCTGCGCTCTAAATACGTGCTGATCAGATCTTGATACCGCTGGGCAATGATGACCTTTGTGGCTCGATAGCCTTGAGTGTAGAGTCGATCGAGCGCCTCGTGAATCTCAAATCGAATTCCGTCAGGATGGGTGTGTTGACGATACCATTCGTCTTTCCAGAGTCGCCAATGTCGCCCAGACTGCAAGTGAACTAGCTCCTCTGTTTTGGGGTCAGATTCAAAGGCACCATGACGCTGGCACAAATAAGTATCTGTTAAAGTCAATGCTTGAATTGTCTGACGGCAGTGAGGGCACTGAATCTCTGGACCAAAAATTGGGTATTGAAAGCCTGGGCTGGTCATGAAGTGCTAGCGTTCATGTAAAGGTGCGTCATTGTGAAACTATTATAACTAGGGAAGTTTCCTGCCCTCTAGAGCAATTCGATATAACTGTGACTCACCGTGATGAATCTTTTCGATCAATCTCTTCGTATTGGTCACTGCCCGACCTCTCTCAAGCGGCGTTTATTGCCCCCAATGCAACCATCATGGGTTGGGTAGAAGTAGCACTGGGAGCCAGCATTTGGTATGGAGCGGTCGTTCGGGCAGACGTAGAACGAATTCTAATCGGAGCCAGCACGAATATTCAGGATGGGGCAATTTTACACGGAGATTCCGGTAAACTCACCATTCTTGAAGATTACGTGACGATCGGGCATCGGGCAGTGATTCACAGCGCCCACATTGAGCGAGGCAGCCTGGTTGGAATTGGCGCGATCGTGCTCGATGGAGTGCGGGTAGGCGCAGGCAGCATCATTGGGGCAGGCTCGGTGGTGACGAAAGACGTTCCGCCTCGATCGCTCGTGGTTGGAGTTCCGGCGAAACCGTTACGTGATTTGTCAGACGCAGAGGTTGCTCATCTGATCGAACACGCCCAACATTACGAAAAGTTAGCACTCGTCCACGCCGGAAAGGGCACTGATCCCGGCTTTGACGTGCGGCGATCGCCAAGCTGAGAAAACTGCTTTGAAAACGTGCCCAAATAAGCAAAAATGAGAGTAAGAATTCTAAAAAGTTTTTGAAGAGAGAACACTGGTATGGACTTTGACTTTCGCATATTAATCGTCTTGCTCCCAATTCTCGCTGCCGGAGGTTGGGCAGTTTCTCGAATTGCCCCCGCTGCCCTTAAACAAATTCAAGCTTTCTTAGCAAAAAGCTAAGACTGGCTCAGTTCTTTCAAATTCTGTCGATCTCTATCTGCAAAGCCGATGCCTCTAAATTCAGAAGCATCGGCTTTGCGATTAAGAAGGATGATTTTTTGATGCCATCCTTCTAAAATAAGTAGGCTTTAGAGAAACGAACGAGGCATAGGCTCCCATGCTCGATGAACAGGCTAAAAAGACGATGTTGCGGAAGATTCCTCATGGACTATATGTCTGTGGAGTCAAGGATGGAGACGAGGTGAATGGCTTTACGGCGAGTTGGGTGATGCAGGGTTCTTTTACGCCTCCCCTCGTGGTGAACTGTGTCAAGCAAGGCTCAAAATCCCATGCGATGATTGTTGCGAGCAGCGTGTTTGCCCTCAGCCTTTTAGAAGAGGGGCAAAAAGATATGGCACAGACATTCTTTAAGCCTCAACGTCGGGTTGGCAATAAGTTTGAAGAAGTCGAGTTTTATCTAGGCGAAACGGGCTGTCCGATTATTTCTGACTCACTAGGCTATGTCGAGTGTCAGGTGGTCGGCATGGTAGACAAAGGCGACCACACGGTTTTTGTCGGTGAAGTAATTGCGGCAGGGGTGCATCGTGAAGGCAATCCTTTGTTATTAGAAAGCACTGGCTGGCAGTATGGCGGCTAAAAATAGGACTGAGTTTTTATGCCTTTAATTAAAGTCCAAACCTCTGTCTCGATCGCTGACACCACGATCGAGGCATTGCTCAGGCAACTGTCTGCTAGTCTCGCTAAACACACAGACAAACCAGAAGCATATGTGATGACTGTCTATGAGTCGGGAGCCATGATGACGTTTGGCGGCACGGCTGATCCGACGTGTTATGTCGAGATTAAAAGCGTTGGCTCAATGAGTTCCGCGCAGACGAAAACTATGAGCCAAGATTTTTGCCAGCAAATTCAGCAGGCGTTAAACATCCCCGCTAACCGAACTTATATTGAGTTTGCGGATGCGAAAGGCTCGATGTGGGGGTGGAACGGCACCACATTTTAACTATCTAAATCTAAAGAAGCCGTTTCCACTCTCATAGAAGGTGAGCCGCCCGTATCCTAAAAATTGCCCGTAAGTTTTCTCACCGGGCGGAAACGCGGTGACTCCAAATAAATAAATGCCTCCATAAAGGGGATTGCGATCGGGTGACAGCGCGATCGTCACAGTTTTCCCAGGTGGGACAGGGGGATTGAAGTTTACTGTTACTGTGCGTGTTTTGCGATCGGTTGTGACTTCTCCGAGAGACAGTTTTGCGCCGAGTCGGTTGCGGGTTCCTTCAGATGCCTTAATCTCTTGGGGCGAAAATCTTACGGTGTCGGTGCCTTCATCTTGCACGATCGTGACTCGCTGCAAGGGTTCTCCTGCGTTTTCTAAATGGTTCAAAGTGAAGTAGTAAGTCACCGACCAGGCATTGACAGAATTATTTGTGGTTGAGGCTCCCGCCAATTGAGGAGGCGCAGTAAAAAAGACCGTTCCATCTGAGAGTTGGACGGCTTGACTGGGGTGAAATGGCGTAGTGATGGCTCCTACTACGGCAAAAAAGGCGGCTCCTGAAGCCAGCGCAAAACGGCGAATCATCATCATTAATTAACTTCTGTTTAACCGTGAAAACAATGCAGCGATCGCTCAATAGTTTCAGTTTAATTCATCTATTTTTGGCTTGCTCTGTGTCGTTATTTAAGCGAACGTTAACTTCTGCTAAATTTATTCTTTATCTGTTAAAGTTAGCTCCTACTCTTTGAAAGCAGTGTTAATCTTGATGCAGACACAAAGAGATCATTCTCTTCAATCTCTTAAACCTTCTGCTTTTGGGCTGTGTCTCCTTCCCAAAGCCTCTGCAATTCCCAGGACGTACATTTGGTTGACGGTTTATCTAGGTTGTACTGTGATTGGCAAAGGAGGAATGGATCTATTTTCATACTCAAGGAATTGCAGCTAAAGTCCACCCAAACTATTTGCGTTTGACTTCTAATATTCCCTTAAAGAACCTGACACTTTTCCGTCAGGTTCTTTATCGTTTGTAGGTAGTTTTGCTTATTATAAATAGCAACTGAAATTTTAAGTTTCTTGTTCATGTAAGAAGGCAACCAGAGTAAAGTTGTTAATCTATTGGTAGAAGATGAAGTAGAGGCTTGTTATGGTTGCCAGTTCTAAAGTTGCTTTCTCAATGGATGCGGTCAAATCGACTGCTTGGCGCAAGACTTTGACGATCGTCCTAGCATTTTGGTTGAGCGCTAGTCTGCTTTTAGACTTGGTCATCATGCCCAGTTTGGCGGCATCCGGGATGTTGATTCAGCCTGATTTTGTCCCCGCAGGCTACGGGATTTTTTGGATTTTTAATCGGATTGAATTAGTGTGTGCCGCGATCGTGGTGACTGGGTTGCTCATTCAACAGGTTTCTAACTCAAGCGATCGCATGACTCAGAGTGTGCGGCTCTCGCTGCTGATGCTGTCAGCGACTCTCGTCTGCACTTATTTTGTATCGCCTCAGATGAGTTCTTTAGGTGTACATCTCAACTGGTTTGAACCAGTCGTCAACGTTCCGGCTGAGATGAATCAACTTCACGGTAGCTACTGGGTATTAGAAGCGATGAAGGTGACGATCGGTGGCATTCTTCTAAACTGGCAACTCGATCTCTCTTCAAAACCAAACTAAACAAATTGAATGCGGTGAACTCCATTCAGCCTTCGGAAAACCGGAGGCTTTTTATTTTTCTCATTTAACTAATAAGAACTAAATGGGAAAATAACACAACAATGACTCATTAACCGAAAGGAAAAGTCCATGTCCAGGATTCATGAGCAAACCATCCCTCCAAAAGAGTTAAAACAATTGTGCTTACAACAATCACTCGCTACCGTAGGTATGGCTCCACTGAAAAACCGAAGCCGCTGACAATAAGGGATTTGAAAAAACCAATAACTATGCCTATAGCCAGAACAAACAATACATCTCGACCTGGAGAAACACGTGGCGCTGAAAAGGAATTTTTCTCTAACCAAAAAACTGACAGGTGAGTAACTCCTGAACTAGGAATACACCAGACTAAAGAAGTGGAAAGAACTTTAGTACCCTGCATAGAGGAGAGAATAGATTTATGTTAGTTGGTGAATACACACACAATCCTCGGAAGTCTCAGAACTTTCCCTCGTTCTTAAGCTAGCGCCGTAGCCAACACTCGCCCTCGCCTATGGTTGATCCCGCTTCTTTTGTGGGTTATGTTTCATCCCATTCTTATAACTTCTTTCTTATTCTGCCGATTCTGAATTTTGCTTGAACCAGAGCAATCGCACTGCCATGATTGCAAACCCTGCGGCAGCGATCGCTTTTGCCAATCGAGCAGGCAGCACTTGAGCCGTGCCTTCACCGATAATCACACCCAAAAAGCTTGCCAAAATTAAAGCGGCGATCGTGCCCAAAAAAACCGCTCTCGGAAACTTAGCGTTTGCACCACTGAGGGCGATCGCGGCAAGCTGGCTTTTGTCTCCTAACTCTGCCAAAAAAACAGTGATGAAACTCAATCCTAAAAGATGCCAATCCATCACCGCTAGCTCCTAACTACATTCTGACAACATCCCAAATCAGCAAAACCGAGATCACAAATAAGAGCATCCCAGTCGCGGTTTCAAGGGTTTTGGGTGAGAGGCGAGTGCAGAGCCAGCGACCCACTAACACGCCAACTAGACTCGTTGCAACTAAAGCCGATGTCGCTCCTGCAAACACAACCCAAGGATTTTGAGATTGAGCACTCATCAGCAAAGTAGCGACCTGAGTTTTGTCTCCCAATTCTGCCAAGAAGATCGTGACAAATGTGGAGCCAAACACCTTCCAAAACTCCCAGCTTCGAGGTGGGGCAGAGCTTAACGAAGTCTCTAGCTCAAGCGCTATGGTTTCAGAGGGTTCAATTAGCTGGCAGGAGGGCAGACCGGGTACAGAAAGTTCAGGTGATGGCATGAATAGGTACTGCTTTTCACATTTCTTTCATTATCTTGGACTTTGCCCTAATTGGCAACCCTTCTTAAATACCCACTGCTTGATCAAAGCGCAACATTTCTAGACTACGATCGCCATACACGCCTTCAATCTGCTCACGACAACAGTCGATCGCAAAGTCGTTGAGTTCTTCGGGTTCGACTCCAAACATTTCTTCAAACGTCTTAGTCTCCACGCGGCAAAAGCGGGGACGTTTTTCATAAATCTGGCATTCGCGACTGTCAGGGTCGAAGTTGACACACCAACCGTCTTCACCGACCATGCTGAGATAGAGATTGAGTTCTTCGGCAGAAAGATAGGTTTCTAAATTGGGGCGATCGCTGGGGTCAAGGTGACAGCAAGCACCGCACTGTTTTACACAAAGCCAAGTTGCCATAGGTTTCAGAGAGTTGGAGGAAGATCTGCCTCAGATTTACGCTGAAGTTGATTGAGAATGTGGGAAACTATTTAGAGGAACGAGTAACTCACTCTAACAAACCATTACGGTTCGGTGGAACTACGATTTAAGTTTTTTAGAGTTTTGTAAAGTTCTTTAAGAAAGGTGCGATCGTACCGATAAGATACTAACTATTGCAGCTTCGGTTTAGACGTTATCAGGCTTGTTTGGGAGAGGACATGGAGTTTCTAAGCAATATTAATTTTGAGGTTATCGCTCAGCTAGCGATGCTAGCAGCGGTTGTGATTGCGGGTCCGGTTGTGATTTTCTTGCTGGCGTTTCGCAATGGCAACCTCTAACGGTTTGCCAGTAGATTCACAGCCAAAAGGTTCCCAGACGGCGATTTAGCGAGGGCAATTGTTTCTCACAGCTAGTCAAACAAAGTTTCATCAGGTTTAAGAGAGAGTAGCTCCACAGCCCGGTCGTACGATCGGGCTGTTTCATGTCTACGGACTTAACCCACACATCGGGAAAGAATCTTTCAGACCCCTTCTAATGCCTGAAGCGCAGCTTTGATCAAGTGATAGAACTGTGGCTGAGACACGTCTACCTGCTTCGAGGCTTTGGGAGTCTTGCCCAAGGTTCCAATCTTCTGACCTTTTTGAATCGCTAAAATTTCACCCTTGAAATTGCGAATTCTGAGTTCTTGCGTGTTGTCTTGCCCCACGATCGTGCAAGTGTAACTGCGCTGACTGTAGGAAAACTCAACGCTAGACGTCGCAGATTGAGACGGCAATCTCACTCCAATGATTTCTAGCTGAACCGAAACCTCGCCGTTCCATTCATTACTTCTGATTCGGTAGGCGATATCTAAGTATTTTGGGAAGGGATAATATTCACCCCAACGCCACGCGATCGCTTGCAGCTTGGGGCTAGTAGTCAACTCGTCTGCCGCCAAATTTTCTTGACACACCATTAATTTGAGGTGTCCTTTGCCAATCATTTTTTGGTCACTAATGCGAACATTAGGAGTCCAAAATACGGGGTCTGGATTCTCCATGCCGCAGGGGTGAAGGGCATCGATTTGAGTATAGAACCCTAAATCAATTTGGCTGAGATTTGCTTGAGCATCGACGGTGACGAGTGGTTTGAGATGTTCGACTTTAAGAGATTGATGAGCAAACGTGCGAAGGCGCGATCGAATCGAATCCAATTGACTCGCCTCAAACGAAAATCCTCCAGCGGCTTTGTGCCCACCCGCTTTAATCATTAGATCTTTACAAAATTCCAGCGCCTCAAAGACGTGAAACTCTGGAATACTTCGAGCTGAACCGCGAATGTGCTGTTGGGCCTCGTCTTCGTAAGTGCCGATAAATACCGGAACGCCGTAGCGCTCGACTAATCGAGATGCGACAATGCCAATCACGCCGTGATGCCAGCCAGGTTGCACCAGCAGCAGCACTCGATCGTCCTTAGCATCCAGCGATCCTTGTTCATATGCCTTGATCGCTTCTCGCTCAATTTGTTCGCAGAGTTGCTGACGCTGTTTATTGATCTGTTCGCACTTCATTGCCTGTTCTAAAGCAACGCCGTCATCGTCGGTGATCAATAGTTCGATCACAATTTGGGGATCAGCTAACCGACCCACCGCATTGATTCGAGGACCTAAGCGAAAGCCGATCGCCTCTGGCTTAAGATTCTTCTCACCGCTTAATCCTGCGACCTGGATTAATGCCTGAACTCCAGCTAGTTTGGACTTCGGCAATAGCTGTAAGCCGCGTTTTACCCAGCGACGATTGACACCCAATAATGGAGCAAGGTCAGCGATCGTGCCGAGGGTAAAGAGTTCGAGCAGGATGTCTCGCAGCTCTCTTGTCTGGTCAAAACTTTGCGCTAATGACAGAGCTAACACATACGCCACCCCGACTCCTGCCATGCTGCGATAGGGAGACGTTTCGGCGATTAGTTTAGGGTTGAGAATCGCATTTGCATCGGGCAAGATTGGAGGTAAATCGTGGTGATCGGTGATGATCACAGCTAAGCCAAGTTCGCGTGCTCTGGCGATCGGCTTGTGCGCCATAATTCCGTTATCGACGGTGAGAATCAGCGAAACGCCTTCTTCATGAAAGTCTTCGACAATTCGCTCATTGATGCCATAACCCTCATTCATCCGGCTGGGGATCGCATAATCGACTCGTGCCCCTAAAAACCGCAACGCTCGCAGCAGCAACGCTGTACTGGTCATGCCGTCTGCGTCGTAGTCTCCACAAATGGCGATACGCTGCCGTTGATTAATAGCGTTAATCAACAGCTCTAAGCTAATCGGCAGATCAGGAAAGTCTTCTAACGGCGAGGGCAGATCTTGAGAGTCGGGATCTAAATAAACCTTGATCTGCTCTGGAGTCTCGATGCCGCGATTAAGCAACACTTGCGTCAATAGGGGAGACAATCCGGTGGTCTGAGCCAGTTGCTCTGCCCGTTCTGTCTGACTCGTAAAAATGTTCCAACGTTGGTCAGGAATCGCAGCACGGGGAGACGAACTCGATCGAGAAACAGGTAGCTCTAACACAGGCGATCGATCCAAAAAGACTCAGATTATCTTACAGACATAACCGAGCGATCAGCAGAAATTTGTCTTGACCCGTTAGAAAACTTCGACTCGACCATCGTTGTGAATATAGACTGAGCGATCACCCGGTGGATAATTGTGCTCTGATTTGAGTTCGATTCGCAAGGTGTTGGGGTTGGGCTTAGAAAGAGACGATTTGACTGCCAATGACGTGATGTCCCAAAACACCACAGAGAGATTGGGAGTAGTGCTGCTGTCTCGCTCAAATTCTATCTGCTGCCCTGGCGCGATCGAGAGAGGCTTAGTGCCCGCCACTTTCTCAATGTCAACTCGGTTCTCGGTTCCGTTTAACACTTGCACTTTAATGCGCTGCCCTGGGATGAACTGAAGAACTGGAGCAGGACAGGTGTTTTGACAAGTCCGAGCATTAGCCCTGAGCGCGATCGAGCTAGAGATCAAAAAGGTAGTTGTGAGAGCGATCGTCACAAGCTTAGAAGACATAGCAACCCTTCTAGATAGAGTGTGAAAACTGGAGTTCGTCATTAACTTCCGACCAATACATCAAAAAACGCATCGTCTAACTCATAGCCCAGCATTTGGGTCAGTGATTTCAGGCGTGACTTACTCTCAACGCCCTGTTGCTTTAGCCAATTCAGCAGCACAAATGTTTTTTGCATCACAAAAATTTCTAGTGCCTCTGGATTGTACTGAATCCCTTCTTTAGGATGAAATTGATGGGGCACTAGCATTGCTGTGTAGCGTCCTAATTCCCCGGCTTTCCAATCGAGCAAGAACGGCAGCCAAGGATAGAGTGCATCCAACCGAATAAACCACAAGCGCACTTCTGGAACCTCTGACAACTCTCTAGGGTCATTGGCTTCGAGCGGATACTTGAGCGTAAATTGAAGCTGCTGCTCATGGGCAAAACTATCAGACAGCAGTGGGTCAATGACCGCGATCGCAGGAGAGAGGTCTAATGTATTAATCTGATCGGCACTTAAGGTGATCGACACAGCCATAAAGATAATGAGTTTTGAGTGATCGAATCTGCTCTTCAATACTCTCACTGTTCTCAGCCGACAGACTCCTTGCGAAGCTCAAATTTCTTCCTTCTCAACCTGTACTCGGTAGATCGGAAACAACACATTAAAGGTAGAACCCTCACTGATTCGACTTTTGACTGAGATTGAGCCGCCACAGTGAAGCAAGAGTTGCTGAACGATCGTCAACCCCAAACCAGATCCCCCTGTGTCTTCTTCGATCGCTTGGCGCACCCGATAGAAGCGATCGAAGATTTTAGGAATCTCACTCGCTGCAATACCAATCCCGGTATCGCGAAACTCAAGCTGCACATAGTCACCCTGCTGTTTTGCTCGCACCCAAACCTGCCCACCTCGCGGAGTAAATTTGACTCCGTTGTGCAGCAGGTTGATGACGATTTGCTTGAGCCACATACTCAAACACGCGATTGGCGGCAAGTCTTCTGGCACGGTGTAAGCCAGTCTCACACCCTTTTCTTCTGCCAACGGCTGATAAGTGCTGACGACTCCCGGCACCACATCGCTAAGTTTGAGAGACTGAATTGTGGTTTGTTCTGCCATTTGGTCAAGGCTCACCAAGTCGAGCAGACTGGTGATCAAAGAGCTTTGGCGATCGCACTCCTTCACCAACAAATCCATATATCGCTGCTTTTGAGGTGGCTTGAGATTTGGCGAATTCAGTAGTGTCATCGCCGTTTTCATGTTAGTCAAAGGCGTTCTCAGCTCCTGTCCAACGTTGTTAAGAAACTCATCTTTTAACCGAATTGCCGTTAACAGTTCCTCATTTTGCAGTTGCAGCAATGAGGCAAGCTCTGCCTGTTTACGGTGCGTGGTTGCTCGCTGCCAGAGATCATCTTGGCGCTGAATTTGCTTAGTGAAAATCTTCCCAATCAGTTCTGCATTCAAAGCAGAGGGCTGAATCTGATTAATCAAGGTCTCCCAAGGTGCCGCCTTGTCAGGGTCGCCCTCTGAAGCAGGGGGTAGTTCTAAGCTCAACCGAGCCAGAACCCGCTGAATCATCTCTTGATCCAATGAGAATAGAACATTTAATGACTGCTTTCGATCGGGAGACTCTTCGTGCCCGTGAGAAGTCTCGATCAAGGGTTGAGACGATTTAGCACGATGCGCCATTATCAGACAGCAAAATTGCTTTGACCAAATGAGCAAAAAATATTCGCGTCTAAGCTGACCTTCAGGAGCCAGCATGATCGGGTGGATCAGAGGATGCTCTGTGAGATCATGCTCACTCTGCTCAGCTATCTGTAGGCTGAGTTCCTCAGAGGCTTCTTCGCGCTGGTTTTTTAGGAAGTAAACCGCCTGCGGCAGGTTATCAAGCTTACAGTAGCGATCGAGTTCGGTTTGCCAGACTTCACCACGCGGCACCTTTGCCCAGACCACGGCAGAAATCTGCTGCTCAATCAATAGATCGAGCAGGTTACCCATCATCGACTTGAAGGTAGCTGGACTAACTTGGAGAGCAAAGGGAGTTTGCTCAGAGTTAGCCGCTAATTCATAGAGAGACATCTCTGGGGCGACTAATGGAGTCATAGGAAGGTTGGGAAAGGGCAGTGTAAGATGATTACTTAGGTAAGGAACAGCGACTCAAGCCTGAGTGAGCCTGATGATGCAACAGCCATAGATCCTGCAACTGGCTCGAGATTTACAGCAGTCTGCGTAAAATTTCGAGCTTAATAAAAAGCGTTGACTCCCAGGGCTATAAGACCTCGATCGCCAGTTACCTTCATTAAAGACAGCGTTTCTAACATCAAAGTTTAACGCGGTATCCGACTATTACTTAGAATTTCCGAAATTGCATCCGAGCTTATCAGTAAGTTGATTAGATAAATCGCCGCCCTCAATCTGAGTCTTCCTTTTACTCAGTGGATTCCACTACTTGTCTATTGGTCGATCGACTTTTTCCTATATTTTTAGAATAGTTTCCTAGACCGCATAAATCTGTCTTTTTATCAATTTGTTTTAATAAAGTGTTACATATTCTAATCATAATCCGATCACAGACCTATGAAGTTTGAGATGGCGATCAGATAAGCCGACAAACTCCTGCCTGACCTCGCTGCCCATAGAGTGCTTGCGGACAAAGGATATGATGCTGATGAACGCGTGATTGAGCCGCTTCAGGCACAGGGGAAGACCGCAGTGATTCCGCCTCGACGCAACCGCAAGCATCTGCGGCAGTATGACGAGGAACTATATAAAGCTCACCACCTAGTCGAGAACTTCTTTGCCAAACTCAAGCAATATTGAGCCATTGCCACCCGCGACGATAAGCGAGCCAGAAACTTTCTGGGTGCAATTTATCTCGCTGCTGCCGTGATTTGGCTCAATGGATAACACGCCTCAAGGTGAGGGGAAAATCTGGGGTTCATAGCTCAACTGAGCAACGCCCCCAGAACGTTATGCCGAGACTCAAAGCCGTCGCCGAGAGCAAGCCAGTTAGCCCAATCGATATTTAAGCCAAAACCCCAAGAGCGGCAGTGCAATTCGATAGCTGTGCTCTGCCCCATACACTAACCCTTTTTGCTCTAAGCTAGCCAACGCTCCTTGCAATCCGCCGCCCCTCGACAGGTGATGTTTTTGAATATACTCCCGCGCGTGGGGACTATCAGTCGGATCAAGCGCAAGGCTTTCCAACACCCGCACCTGGCTGTGGGGCAACAGCAAAATCAGCGATTCAAACGTCACCGACAAATCTTCAACAAGGGCGAGGGCGCTTCGATGAACGTGATGAGGCTGGATCACTATAGGATGAGCGAGATTGTCACTCACCCGTTCAGACTGCCAGATACGACGGGCAAGGGCGATCGTATCTCCAAAGTGACCCTGTACATAGCTGAGAAATAACGCTTGGCTCTCAGGCTCAAACTGCAATCCTTTTGCTGCCATTGCTTCCGTCGCCCAGGGCTGCAACTCCTGATCGGTGAGCGGTGCCAAAGAAACAACCTTTAGGTCAGTTAGATTGTTAGGCTGAGTCTGTCGCTCAGCAACCGTGGCAATTAGCGCATAGCTGACTCGACTCTGCTGCTGAACCTCACGGCGCAGATGATGTTCCCATTTACCCGTGCGATCCCACGATCTCATGTGCGGAAAATTTTGAAACACGAGCACCACTCGGCACTCTAACCGCTCTGCCATTTTCTGCGGCAATGTCAGCAACGCTTGAAATAACGACCACTCTTTCCCAGCAGATAGATGCCAAACTAACGTTGCCCGTCCATTTGAAGACGACTGCAAAACCACAGGCTGATCTTGGCTCCAGCGATGAATTAGAGAGTATTCATCAGAACCAAATGCGGATAGTAATCCTTCTGCTAGGAGTTGAAGAAAGCGATCGCAGCTAGTCGCTCTCAAACAGTCAATTTCAACCACTCGTGCGCCAGAGTGCTTCGCTGCCCACCGAATGAGAGTTCGTCGTCCGATTCCTGGCACTCCTGCCAAAAGCAGGTCTTCATCAGCCGCCAAAATCGTGCTGACCTGCTGCAATTCAGCCTGTCTGCCAACAAACGTTTGCGGAATAAACGGGTTATCAACCATCTCACATTAAATCGGTATACGAACTTTTTGCCTCTGTTCTTAAAAAAGAGGGTCTTTTCTTTCGGAGCATCTAAATCCTTAACCTAGACTCTAAGTCAAGAAATTTATACTACTTAATAGTGCTAAACCTAATTTTTAAGCACTATGATTAGGTGCTGTAGGCATTCATTCTCTTATTTTTTAATTGTATGGCTCCTAATCTGACTTCTCTCAACTCGGCATGGCACACGATCGATTCTGCACGATCGCTTGACCTTTTAGATAGTGACCGCACAACAGGGTTAACTCAACAACAAGCTGACGAACGGTTACAAGAATTTGGGGCAAACGAATTAGAAGAAGTGAGCGGGCGTAGCTCTTGGGAGATCTTGATCGACCAGTTTAAAAACGTGATGCTGCTGCTGCTAATCGGCGTAGCGTTGGTGTCTGGCGTTTTAGACTTGCTAGATTTAGTGCAAGGAGTCGGCAAACCGGGAGATATTCCTTTTAAAGACACGATCGCGATTTTGGCGATCGTCATTCTCAATGGTGCATTGGGCTACTTTCAAGAAAGTCGCGCTGAGAAAGCGTTAGCCGCACTTAAACAACTGTCCTCTCCTAGAGTTCGCATTCTTCGCGATGGCAAAACGCGCGAAATCGACTCAGAACACCTGGTTCCAGGCGATGTGATGATGGTAGAAGCGGGAGTCCAATTGGCAGCCGACGGGCGACTGATCGAAGCCTCAAACCTGCAAATTCGAGAATCTGCTCTGACCGGAGAAGCTCATGCCGTCAATAAACAAGCCGACTTGCATCTTCCAGAGGAGACTTCGCTCGGCGATCGCCTAAATCTGGTTTATCAAGGAACCGAAGTCGTTCAGGGACGCGGCACTGTCGTGGTGACAGGCACCGGGATGCGAACCGAACTCGGCAAAATCGCCACCCTGCTGCAAGCCGTGGAGACAGAGCCGACTCCTTTACAGCAGCGAATGGATCAATTGAGCCAAGCCCTCGTGACGGGAGCGCTGATTCTCGTGGGTGTCGTCGTGATTGGAGGGTTGATTGCTGCCAGAAGCTTTGCGCCCATTCGAGAGTTGCTGCAAGTGTCGTTAAGTATGGCGGTCGCCGTTGTGCCAGAAGGGTTGCCTGCGGTAATTACGGTGACCTTAGCGATCGGTACTCAGCGAATGGTGCGTCGCAATGCTCTGATTCGCAAGCTCCCGGCGGTCGAAACCCTAGGGTCTGTCACTACTATTTGTTCTGATAAAACCGGAACATTGACGCAAAACAAAATGGTGGTGCAATCGTTTCACACCGCCAGCTTTTCGCCCAGTGTGACCGGGGAAGGCTACGTGCCTGAAGGCAAATTTCTAATTCAAGGGCAAGTTGCCAACCCGATCGAAGACCCAGAAGTGCGATCGCTCCTACTGGCTTGCACCCTCTGCAACGATTCACTGTTGCAACAAGAAAACGGACAATGGACAATTTTGGGCGACCCCACCGAAGGAGCACTACTCGTCGTTGCCGCCAAAGCTGGGTTAGAGCAAGATCAGTGGAACAGCAAACTGCCTCGTGTGTCTGAGATTCCATTCACCTCAGAGCGGAAACGCATGAGCGTGATTGTTCAAGATGCCGCTAACCTGCTGCAGTCAGAAGCAGGCTTTTTAGCAACGCCCTACTTGATGTTTACGAAAGGGTCGCCAGAGTTGGTGTTAGAACGATGTCAGAAAATTCAGTATGGCGATCGGGTTCAAGGTCTAACCGACGAGCAACGCAGCCAAGTTCTAGAACGCAATAACCAACTCGCTGCTAGAGGGCTGCGAGTTTTAGGATTTGCTTATAGACCTCTGGATACCGTTCCGCCTGAAGGCTCGGACTCGGCAGAGAATGACTTAATCTGGCTTGGCTTAGTCGATATGCTGGATGCGCCTCGGCTAGAAGTTCGAGATGCGGTGGCTCGTTGCCGCACAGCCGGAATCCGCCCTGTAATGATTACGGGAGATCACCAGCTCACTGCCCAAGCGATCGCCGAAAACTTAGGGATTTCTAAACCTGGTGATGAAGTGCTAATCGGACGCGACCTCGAAAAAATGGACTTGCCAGAACTAGAACGGCATGTCGATCGCGTTAGCATTTACGCCCGGGTTGCCCCCGAACACAAACTGCGAATTGTGCAAGCGCTTCAGCGTAAAGGCAAAATTGTTGCGATGACAGGTGACGGAGTGAATGACGCTCCCGCTTTAAAACAAGCCGATATTGGGATTGCAATGGGCATCACTGGAACCGATGTCAGCAAAGAAGCCAGTGATATGGTCTTGTTAGACGATAACTTTGCCACGATCGTCGCGGCTACTGAAGAAGGTCGCGTCGTCTACACCAACATTCGTCGCTTTATCAAATACATTCTCGGCTCTAACATTGGCGAAGTGTTGACGATCGCCGCCTCGCCGTTGCTACTCCCGATCGGGGGCGTGCCTTTGTCTCCCCTCCAAATTCTGTGGATGAACCTCGTCACCGATGGATTGCCCGCCCTCGCCTTAGCCGTAGAACCTGCCGAACCGAATGTGATGAATCGTCCTCCCAATCGCCCGGATGAGAACATTTTTTCTCGCGGGTTGGGGGCTTACATGCTCCGCATCGGCATCGTCTTGGCAGTGTTGTCCATCACTCTCATGGTGGGGTCTTACCAATACACCACTCAACATTTTGGCAATGGGTTAGATGCTGATCGCTGGAAAACGATGGTGTTTACAACTCTGTGCATTGCTCAAATGGGACATGCGATCGCCATTCGGTCAAATTCCAAATTAACGATCGAGCTAGACCCGCGCACCAATCCCTACGTTTGGGGTTCCGTCGTCATCACCACAATTCTGCAACTGCTGTTAATCTACGTCGCCCCCTTGCGGAGCTTCTTTGGAACTCACTATCTCACCTTGAACGAACTTGGAGTTTGCTTTGGTTTCAGTGCGTTGATGTTTGTGTGGATTGAGATGGAAAAACTATTCGTACGCTGGTTTGTCAATCGGCGATGAACCCAATTTAGAGTCCAGTCCTGCGATTAAGTTGCCGCGCAGTCTAAATCGCTTGCCACAGTCGTGGTAGCGCTCAGACAGAATCCGAAAGACCTTTAGCTTGCGGTCTTTAACTTGTCGTGAATATGCTCCACCATAATCCGCACTTGTGCAAGTTGGTGATTGTGGTATCGGTCTGCTGCCGACAGTCGCTGATGGCACAACTTCATCACAGAAATAAGTTCTCTGAATGCAAAGTTGCGATGCCTTGATAACCACTGTCATCTGCCCATAACTCCTCTCCACAGGGCGCTTCAGAATTCGCGCAGGAGGTTTATTCAAATACTGACTCTGCTGCAAAGCGACAGCGGCTTCGGGGTGCTTTTCGTCCCATCGTTTCGCTCTACTTGCCGCCGATTGGGCACCGATACACACGATTCCCGTGCGCTTTTCCACCAGACGCACTTCCACAGGCACTCGTCCCCATCCAAACACGCGCTCTGCTAGAGAACTGTAGCTTTTCTCTACCTACTCAAATCGAATCACAGAAGAATTCGTGTCAGCTTTCACGTTTGAGAAGGATATTGGACTCTAGACAGAGTTGCGATCGCTCCGAAACATCTCATTTTAGAGAAACAGCTCCGCTTCAGTCTCTCTATTAGTAGGGATGTTTATCATGATCCAGTTTCGACGAACTAGACTTCTTCGATCGCTATTGCTTAGTTTGCTGTGCGTGTTACTGATTGGAAGAATTGGCAAGGCTCAAGAGAAAACTGTTCTGACCGTTGCAGTCGAACCCGTGTTTCCGCCATTTGAGTTTAGGGCACCTGATGGCGAGATCCAGGGATTTGATGTGGATGTGATTCGGGCGGTGGGTCGAGCCGCAGGGTTTGGGGTTGAGTTCCGAAACATCACCTTTGATGGAATTATTCCTTCGCTGCAAGCGGGCACTGTCGATGCAGCCGTTGCCGCGATGACGATTACAGAAGCTCGATCAAAGGCGGTTTCTTTTTCGCGACCTTATTTTAGAGCCGGACTCGCGATCGCGGTCAGACAAGAAACTCAAGGAATCAAAACATTAGATGATTTGCAAGGGAAGTCGATCGCGGTTCACATCGGCACAACGGGAGCGAAGACAGCTCAAGGGATTCCTGGTGCTAAAATTCGCACGTTTGATGCCGCTGTTCTAGCACTTCAAGAATTGAGAAATGGTAACGTCGATGCGGTGATTGAAGATTCGCCTGTGACGTTGTATGCCATTAAAACAGGCAGTCTTAAAGGCATCGAAGTCGTTGGAAATCTCTTGACTGAAGAGTTTTATGGGATTCCGCTACCGCTCAATTCTGCAAACTTGCCGAGAGTCAATCAGGGACTTAACACCATTTTGCAAAACGGGACGTATGCCCAAATTTATCAAAAGTGGTTTGCTGCTCAGCCACCTCAATTGCCAGACTCTGCATTCACCAATGCTCAAGGCACTCAAAAAACACCAGCTTTGGGATCGCTTAGTGTGATTGTCAACGCTCTTCCCACCCTGCTGAAGGGTGCTCTGATCACGCTCCAACTCGCGGTTGTTTCGGTATTTTTAGGATTAATTGCAGGCTCGTTGATTGGAATTGCTCGGCTGTCTGCCATCAAACCTCTGCGGTGGGCGGCGAGAGCCTACATCGACTTCTTTCGAGGAACGCCTCTGCTCGTGCAAATTTTTATGATTTACTTCGGTCTTCCACCTCTGTTTCAGGCTGTGGGACTGAGTTTTACATTCAATCGGTTTGCAGCAGCGATCGTTGCCCTGAGTTGCAATAGTGCTGCTTATATTGCAGAAATTGTTCGGGGGGGAATTCAGTCGATCGAGACGGGGCAGTCTGAAGCCGCGCAATCTTTGGGATTAGATTCTGTGCAAACGCTGCGATATGTGATTCTCCCTCAAGCCTTTCGACGGATGTTGCCACCGCTCGGCAACGAGTTCATCACGTTGCTAAAAGATACGAGTTTGGTAGCTGTGATTGGCTTTGAGGAGTTATTTCGACAAGGACAGCTAATCGCGGCTGAAAACTATCGACCTTTTGAACTTTATGCAACGGTCGCATTCGTTTATTTAGCATTAACTCTGATCTCATCACAAGGATTCAGCTTTTTAGAACGTCGGATGAATCCTATCGAGCGAGGTAGGTCTAAAAAAACGTAGTGCCGTAGCGATCGTGAATGAAAACACGACAGGACGTTTGCCTAGTTGTTTCTGAAATTAGGGGTTGTTTGTCCTTGCAGAGAGGAGCGATCGCGCCAGAGAGTAATCGAGTTGCTGATGGGCTGTAGCTGTGCGCCCGGAAAATAAAAGCCTAGAATTCGATCGCTGGTCCAACCGAGTTTGCCTAAGTTGTAGGAACCAACCTGACTCAGCCCAACACCATGCCCTAAACCGCCACCAACGAACGCATAGCCTTTGAGGGTTTTATTTTTGTCCACCAGCGCGTCAACGTAAAATAGCAGGCTAGCAGGAGCCTCAAATGCATTTAACACATCATCTTTTTCTAGCTCGATCGTGCCCTGATCAGTCGTGACCGCAAGCTTTAAAACTCGTCCCCCTAGCGATCGCTGCGTCACCTGTAATTTCTGAATCGTCCTAAAGTTTGCAAGCGGATGCTGAATGCTCTTTAAATAGGATTGAAAATCTTTACTCAACTGAGCCAGCGTATCTTCATAACGCCAGCGAAACATGTCGGTGCCGTCTTCGTTGAAGCCTTTCTTTTGACCAATGAAAGTCCGCAAGTTTTGCTCGTTGGATAAGCTGCGGTTCTTCAGATCCCACACTGGATTGACTGAATCAATGACGGCTCTCAGATACGGACGATCCCATCCGCGCCATACATCACCAAAGGCAGCCGTTACGCCTCCCGTCGTTGAAGAGTAGAGCGCATCGACCAACTCATTTTGATAGGTGAGAACTTGACCGCGTGTTGCTGCGATCGCTTGGTCTGTTGCAGCAACGGCTCCGTCGATTCCCCAATAAACCTGGCATTGAGTTGTGGCACACAGTTGATAATCATCGACTGCAAATCGACGTAGATTTCTCAATACATAAGTTCGGGCAAGAATTGCTTGAGCTTCTAATACAGGTTGAGGTGCCCAGCCACCGATCTCGTGAGGAACTACCCCTCGCAGATACACTTCTAACGGAACGACGTTTACGAGGGTCGAGTTACCGTAAGCGTTAGGCTGAAGTCGCAGACTTCCTGCATAGATGTGATTAGGCTGATCGTCTTTTTCTCGATCGACTTGAATCTGTCCATTTCCAGCCGTGATCTCTAACTGGTCTCGCGTGTAGCGATAGCCATTTAACTCAAAAGACGGGCGTGGCACTTGTTTGAGAATTTTGGTCTCGATTCGGGCGGTTTGAATGCCCTTTGCCTGCAAGCTTTGCACCAATAGCCGTCGCAATAGCGGTGTGTTGTAAGTGCTGCGCTTTGCCCAAACCTGCCAACGATCGGGCTGAGCCAGTTCAACCTCGATCCCCTGAGCGTGCCACTGTTCAGCCTGCGCTTCTGCGGTTTCAAAACTACGATGGGTGCTAAAGACCACTCGTTCATCAGCCTGTGTTTCTCTTAAAGGCTGCATTACCGTCTCTAGCTTTAGGTTTGGTGTGGTCAGGGTTTGCAGTTTGCCGTTAGTCGTGAAACGTAATGTCAAGCGATCGCCCGGTGAGGCTTTTAACGTCATCACATCCTTTGCTTTGTCTCCAAATCGTTGCACTACGCCAATCTGTAGCTCGACATCATTTTGAGTGGCAGCGTTGACCGATCGAGCCGCAAACCCGGTTAGACAAAGCACAGTGAGCGCGAGCGACAGCCGATTAAAGGTGATGAAAGTCTTAACCACGGTAGTTCCTCGCTTGTTTAGACCTAGTAAGTCGTTCTCTATCTAAAGACGTAGACGTATGTGTTCGATTGTAGTCGGTAGATGCAGAAGAGAAAGATGAATCGAATAGTTGCAACTCATAGTCATAACGAGTATGATTTAAGAGTCATCACCTGAGAAGAACCCAATGGTTAGAGTTCAGGAAATCCCAATCAACCAAATTCGTCGTCCACTCTTTAGACAGAACGATCAGGAAAAAGTGGCAGCACTGATGACCTCGATCGCAGAAGTTGGCTTGCAAGAACCCATTGATGTTCTAGAAGTAGAGGGACACTATTATGGGTTTTCTGGCTGTCATCGCTACGAGGCGTGTAGCCGTTTAGGACACGAGACGATCTTGTGTAGAGTTCGTCGTGCCCCGCGATCGATTCTGCAAAACCATTTGGCGTAAAGCAACGGTGAGGAGATTCACTTCACGAAAGAATTTTCTCATGATGCTCCTCTTTTCAGGGACAATTAATCACGTTTCTGACTTGCTTTTCATCACACATTTTATTAACTGAGAAAACTCTATGCCAACTCAAACGTCCGGTATGCCCATTGATCTCGGTATTGATTCCCAAAAGCGCCAAGAGATTGCTGAAGGTCTATCGCGCTTGCTAGCTGACACGTATTCGCTTTATCTCAAAACTCATAACTTTCACTGGAACGTGACTGGACCGATGTTCAACACGCTTCACCTGATGTTTGAGGCGCAATACACCGAGTTAGCACTAGCCGTCGATCTGATCGCAGAACGCATCCGATCGTTAGGCTTTCCGGCTCCTGGTACCTACAGTGAGTATGCCAAACTTAGCTCGATCGAAGAGACTCCTGGCGTTCCTAAAGCTGAAGAAATGATTCGGCTGCTCGTGCAAGGGCAAGAATCGGTCGTGCGGACAGCACGCTCAATCTTCCCAGTTGTAGACGGTGCGAATGACGAACCTAGTGCAGATTTGCTGACCCAACGGATGCAAATTCACGAAAAGACAGCCTGGATGCTGCGAAGCCTACTCGAATAGTGACAGATTTTGAGGTATGAGTTAGATCGGTTTCTCACTCAAAACTCTATGAATCGCCCTTCAGATCACACTCCTCAATTGCAGATTTTGATGCGATCGAGGGGTGTGTCTACGTTTAAAGAACTTAGCCAAAAAGCGGGCATTTCTGAAAGACAGATTAGGCGGCTGCGTCAAGGGCAGATAGAACAGATGCGTCTAGAAACTCTGCAAAAGCTGGGTCAAGCCTTGCAGGTGACGATCGTGGATCTGCTCAAAACTTTCTCAGAAACTCAAGAAGAAGCCCCCCAACCCTCTGCGTTTCTTCAGTACGAATATCAAAGGCTCCAATCTCAACTGACTCAGCAGCGAGACAATCTTTGGCAAGAATTCCAACAAACGAGTCTTCAAACCTTAGAACCGTGGCTTTTGCAGTGGTCAGCCGCCGCTTATGCTGCTCAACAAAATCCTCAATTGATGGCTGTCAAACTATTGCCACTTGTGCACCCGATCGAGCAATTGATCCAGCAGTGGGGCATCACGGCGATCAGCTCCGTGGGTAGCGAAATTCCTTATGATCCCCAGTTTCATCAATTGATGAGCGGCGCTGCCGAACCAGGAGAGTTGGTTAAAGTGCGCTACGTAGGCTATCAGCAGCACGATCGCTTACTCCATCGCGTTAAAGTTAGCCCAGTTGCCTAAGCTCGTCGCTAGATACCACGTAGATCAAAGCAGTCGGAACTTAATTGTGTTCATCACTGCATTGCAGAAATCTAAATTTTTTGTTAAGAAGATTTCTTCTACAGCGTTTCAGTCGTTATATAATTTCATTGCTCTTCCCATTGTGAACTTTTAAGCAATGTCTATGTCAAAGCGCTTTTTCTCGTGGAATCTGATCATTGCTTTGGGAGGAATAGCACTTACGTCAACTGCCAGCGCTGTTTCAGCGAGTACTCTAACGGCTGAAGTCGGTGGGCTACGAAATCGCAATGGACAACTGTGCTTCAGTATTTTTTCAAACGGTCAGGGCTTCCCAACTAATGGAGATAACGCGGTGCAAAATAAGTGTGTCAAAATCACGAGTGCTCCGATGAAAGTCACCTTCAAATCGCTGTCATCCGGAAATTATGCGATCGCTGTCCTACATGACGAAAACAACGATCGACAGGCAAATCGGAATTTTTTGGGATTGCCCACCGAAGGGTTTGGATTTTCGAGAAACCCAATGATCGTTGCCAGTCCGCCTAAGTTTGATGATGCGGCAGTCTCGGTTGCAGGTCAAAATACCACAACTCAAATTCAGCTCAAATACTTGCTAAGTCGGTGATTTGTCCTGTTGCTGTGTTTTTAGTTAGAAAACATAAACTTCACTAGAGCAATTAGGCTTTGGCTACTCTTCATCCTTGCGAGTGATGCTATCCGTGTGTTGATTTGTTGCAATGGAATACAGCAAACTAGCGACTGAGAGTAAATGAGATGCGTAAACTGAACATTGGCTTAACAGAAGAACAACGCCAAGGTGTTACCGAACTCTTGAACGGGGATCTGTCCAATACCTACCTATTGATTATTAAAACCAAAAAATATCACTGGGATGTCACGGGACCAGAATTTCGTTCTCTCCACCTAATGTGGGACGAGCAATATCAAGCCCTGAGCACAAATGTAGATGCGATCGCTGAACGGATTCGGATGTTGGGGGGTTTCCCGGTTGGGACGGCAGAAGGATTTTTGAAGTACTCCACCATCAAAGAACACACAGGAGACGTGCCTCCGTCTGATCACATGGTCTCAAATCTGGTTGACGATCATGAGCAAATCATTCGCGACTTGCGTGATCACATTGACCAATGCTCTGAAAAGTTTCACGATGAAGGAACTGCAGACTTCTTGACAGGGTTAATGGAAGGACACGAGGAAATGGCGTGGATGCTTCGCTCATTCATCGAAGGTAAAGCCATTCAGCCTGATGGTCAACAAGCTCCTGCAAACCTCAAGTTTCCCGCAGGTGTAGCAGCTAAGTAACGCAGCCCAGTTACTATTTAACTAAAGATGAGCAGCCAGCTTGCTCATCTTTGATTTTTTAAATGAGCGCTGCGAATGTAAACAGATGAGTCAAATTAGCTGGAAGCTGATTATTTAACCGCAGAGGCAAGCTTGGAGTAGACAGCGATTGGGCGTAAGCAGAAGTCAAGAAAGGTGAATAAGTCTTTGCATCTGAGGTGGTTTGCTCAATAAAGGCAAGGCTGACTCCCTGAAGCAATCGGCGTAGTGGTGCAACATCCTGACCTCGGCGCTCTTTAACGAGCGTTCCTTGAGAGATCGCGCCTCCAAAACTCGCAGGATCACTGACGCTGAGGTGAGTGCTGCCGATCGCAGTCAACAAATATTTTGGGTTAGGTAACTGAGTGAAGGGCTGAAGCTGTTGGCTAAAGGCTGGAGCCAGCATATCCTCGGTTCCGCTCAAAATCAGAGTAGGGGTCGCGACTTGAGACAACCCAGACTTACCAAAGATCTGTCCAATTGCAGGGTTGAGCGCGATCGCCTGCACAACTCGGGTATCTCGCAAGCTAAGGCGATGCTCTGATAACCCAGCTGCCGCGCATTGCAGCCAGTCTGCCGGAACTCGCTGTAGCAAATTGCCGCCACGACAAAACTGCCGCAACTCATCCAGATTCAGCTCTGCACCCGCTAACGCTAATGCCTCGTAGCCCCCTAAAGAATGCCCGATCACCGTTACCTGTTGGGTGTTGAGTTTGCCTTGCAGCACGCCTGACTCTTGATTGAGTCGCGTTAATTCATCCAAAATAAATTGGATGTCTTTGGGACGGTCGATGAACTCTTTTGCTGGAACAAGCTGGTCAAGATTGAGAGAAATTGGCAACCCATTCCGAGCTGTAGAAGGATGCTCGATCGCTGCCACAGTCAAACCATGAGACGCTAAATGGTGAGCAAGATAGGCTAAAAAGCCTCGATTTGCCTCAAATCCTGGTACGAGAACCACTAGAGAACCTTGCGTTTTCCCACTCCAATACAGATCGACGGGCAAGTTTCGACTTCTGGCGCGATCGTAGAGTGAAAGCGTCTGCCGCTGCACTGATTCAGAACCCGGATTAGACGGGTCAAAACTTGAGCGAAAGTCAGAACTATCGGTCTTCAGGCTCCGCTCTAACAAGGAACTAATGGCTTGACTTTTCCAGTAGGAGAAGTTGAGTTGAGAAGCCAGTCCGATTGCTTGGGTGACATCCACCATCACAGTCTCTTGTGGGATCGCTTTGAGAACTCCGATCGCATCTAACCCATTTGCTTGTCGAGCCGCTAACCAAAAACTTGCTTGAAGTTGCTCGATCGTTAACCCGGGCACTGCTTGCTGCAATGATGTCAAAAGCTGCTTTCCTGAAGGCGACTTTAAAAGTTCATCAACGATTTGACCTCCAAAATTAGGGTCTAACTGCAAGCGACTGGTCAGCGATTTTCTAACCTGTGGGGTCAAGACAGGCGCATAGAGCTGTAGCGTTAAAGGAACCTCTCCAGTCTTGGCAAAGTGTTCTAAATCTCCAACCGCAACAGACTGTTCAAACGGACCCAACCGCAAATTTAATCGCTCTGCCGCTAAACTTGGGAGCGCAGCTCCGATTGCCAGGGGAATGGCGAGGCTGCCAAACAACCCCCGAAAAACAGGGTTCAAAAATTGAGGCAACTGTTTCTGTCTCTCTGTCGGTTGTGATTGTCGCTTCACGATCGCCATCCTGTGCCCGTTATATCAATCAATCCCTCAATTGTAGAACTGACACAAATTCTTTCCCTAGGTTCTCACAAGATTACAAGCGTTTTATCAACACGCTTGACACTCCCATCAAGTGCGTTAGCTTGGCTTGACCTCATCTCGTTCGGTTCTGACCCACGCTTTTTGAGGACGAATCAGAAATTTGAGATACAGCGGAACCTTCCACAGAATGTAGAGGGGAACCGTAAGCAGTTCGCGCAAGGGCAGGTCAACTCGTCCAAACTTCGCCCAAGCCACCAGGATTGCACTCATGAGCACTAACCCTGCAAGCGCTAAAACCCCCACTGATACCCACGACGCGCCTAAGAAAGCTGCCCCCAAAGAACTTAATGCAAAGCCTATCCACAAGACCACCAGGAGAGAGAGCGGGGGAACGCACAGATCTACAGCAAGGGCTAACAAATCAATCCGTCTCTTTTGCAAAGAAGCTTTCACTAGAACCGGAACGTAAGTCAAGATTGACTGAAGATGTCCATGCTCCCAGCGAGTTCTTTGAGTTTCGGCTGTTCGATCATATTGAGGTAGACAGCCAGTCACGGTTACATCTGGGCAAAAAACAGGCGGATAGCCAGCGATCGTCAAATCTAAGCCGAGCTTCATGTCCTCAACAATATGACCGTTTGCCCAATCCGCTAATCGAATGACCGACCACGGAAAAGCCATCCCTGTACCCGTTAGTAAGCAGGGCAACCCAAGGCGCACAAGCCCACTGGGACGAACTAAGTTTTTCACTTTGAAGGCAAAGGCAGAAATAGAGTGCTTAGGAGTGGGGTGAGAAGGCTTATCCATTAAGTAAGTTGCTTGCATGGGACGTTCCATCGCGATCGCTCGTTGGCTTAGAGTTGCGATCACTCCTGGCTCAACTTGACAATCGGCATCGACAATTATTACAGCATCAGGTGGGTCAGTTTCGAGGAAGCGTAACCCGTAGTCCAGGGCATATCCTTTGCCAACATGGGTTAGGTTGTCACGCTCAATGACGATCGCGCCCACTTTCCTGGCAACTTCAGCCGTTGCATCACTACAGTTATCTGCAATCACTACAAGGCGATCCTGTTTTTTCAAAGCGGCTGACAGCCCAACTAACGTAGCCAGAATGCCTCTCTCTTCGTTGTGAGCGGGCACCAACACAGCAACGTTTGTGTCTTGCCAATGATGCTGGCTGACCAGCGAAGGCGGTGGAAAGAGGGCAGCGATACACTCCGTTAGAAGAATAAGGCTGAGAAACAGAATGCTAGATGCACCAACGCAAAGAGTGGTGTCAACCCCCAAGAGCAAAAGCTGACTCATCGACATTTAGTTACCACCTTGATTGATCCTTGCAAAAACACATCTAGAGCTTAGAATCCAAAGATTCATGAGTGAATTAATGATAGATTCACACAAACCTTGTTTAATTTAGAGTGGGCAATCTCAGGAAGAAATCTACCAATCTTTACAGTTTTGGTTCCTATGCAATTCGTTGAGAAGCATTTCCATTGACTCACATGGAACAAAGCTTCTCAGGATTCATCGAGGACAATTATAAAAGAAGTTATGAGGAATGCTTTATAAACCTCTCAGTTTCTGATGGCGTAGCACCTGCACCCACAGGAGCGCAGCGTTGGTTGAGTGAAGATGGTTTCTCAGTCCGCCAGGGATTGCGATAAAGATTGAGTCGCTGTTTAGCGACTAGCCAGAAAAACGGCAAGTCATCAACGATGTATCGCTTCCAAAGTCGCTTGGGTTCGCAAAGGGTTCTGTAAAGCCACTCTAATCCCACTTGGCTCATCCACTTCGGCGATCGCTGAACGTTACCTGCCTCAAAGTCTATCGTGGCACCAATTGCCAAAAAGAGTTTGACATGTTTCAGTTGGTCTTTGTATTTAGCAATCCAAAGTTCTTGCTTTGGGGCACCTACTCCGATCGCCAAAACAGTCGCTCCTGACTTGTTAATCAAATCCACAATTCTCTGGCACTCCTCTTCATCTTTTTCAAAGCCAAAGGTAGGAGAGTGCGAAGCAATGACCATCTCTCGCCCTACTTTCGAGTTGATTTTTCTTTGAGCTTTCTTCGCTATGCCAGGACCTGCTCCTAGAAGAAAGACTGTAATGTTGCGATCGTGTTGGTAGTAGCTATAAAAAGCTGGGAAGAGATCTGAACCTGAAAGCTTCTCTTGAAGAGGTGTGCCTAAAAAACTAGAGGCATAGAGCAAAAACTGACTGTCACAAACTCGATAGTCAGAAATCTGATAGGCACTGTAAAAGTCTTTATCTTTCTGTAGTCTAATCAGGTGATCTACATTTGGAGTAAAAACGACACCACCGAAACGCATCTTCTCTAGCAGTTCGATCATTGTGAAATTGTGGATATCAATATTAAGCAACTCGACCTGTCTCATCACCCTTATCCTAAAAATATATATACTGTCTTCAACGCACCACGCAGTAGAGTAGCTAATGTTTCTTCACAGGTAAGAGTGTTCGCTTCTTGGCTGCTTCAGAGCTAAAGAGTTGTAGATTTTAAGTCTGTCTCCGCTCACTATGAGCCTTCATTTTCCCTCAAAAATCTCATCACCCATCATTAGCCCATAGGTTTTAAGGCTTAGTAAGTAATCTAGTGGAGGTCTACAGGGGAAGTCAACGCACATGTCCGCGGATTCACTGAATCTTTATCTATAGGATTAGCTACCTTCTAGGCTTGTACGTGTGATTATCGGTAAATGTGCTTTTGCATACTAAGTAAATTAACTTATGCTTGCGTTCTTAACGTCTTGTAATAACACTATAGAGAATAGGATCATCTTTCAAGGGGTGTAGATATAGGCTAGATAAAAGAGAATACCTGATGAGGTCTTTAAACAAATAACTATAAGATTCTGAAAGTTAGAATCTTATAGTTATTACAATTATAGTCAGGGATTTTGAACTGATAGCCTCAAATGTAATGCTGTGATATCTCTAAGCTTCTTCACCTACTTTTAGTCATCAATATTTATTCCTCAACAGCAATACTCAATTGGTAACGAATAGATCGCAAACGGCTTAGACTACCTATTACCTCAAAACTCGTACACAGACCTCCTAGAGCGCTTTTCTTCTATATACATTGCTTTATTTACTAACTGAATCGCTAACTAGATAGCCACTCAGCCGGATTTAGAGCCAAGGTTCTGAGGATTTTTCACAAAAGCCTCATACTGTCTTGGAGACATATTTGCCTTAGCCGATATCATGATTGCTTTTGCTCTTTCTGGCATTTCTGATAAAAACGTTTGCAACTGCTCATAAGACAGCGGTTGGTCTCCCCAATATTCGTGACAAATACCCTCTGTATCATAGAAGTGACCAGACTCCTGTTGAAGAACTCGGTCAACGAAAGTACCATACAACAAGTACTCAGATAGATGCCATGAATTGCAGACCGCTTCTATCCATCCTCGTCCAGAAACTTTCTCAAGATGCCGATGCAACTTTAAAGCATTGTCTCGTCTCCAAGTGACGACCTGCCCAATATAGCCAGGTCGAGGGAGAGGCATTAAAGGTAACCCAAGCATTTGGTCTATTCCAGTAAGCCACTTGTCATGGGCTGGATATTCTGCTATCAACTTTGGAGTTATGTGGTTTGGAACGTGCAGAAGCCGAACTCGATCTTCATCCACAAAGCTTTCTAAAAGCAGTGGTCGGATAAACGTTACATCCGAGTCAACATAGACCAGGATGTCTTCACCTACGTGTTGAGGAACAGCGAGTTTGACAACCTGTTGCAGCAGCCAATTACGAACAAACCCAGTTCTAAAGTTTAACCAACCGTTTTTAACGATCGGAAGACGTTGAATCCACCAAGGTAATATTGATTCAACAGTAATAATTTCTGTATTAAGTTTTTTAAGCTCTCTAAAAAGAGAGAGATCTTTAGCTGGGACGATAATGTAATGGGTAGCTGAAGGAGTTACAAATTGTTGAATACTCCAGGACAACAACCTGCATCGTTCAAAGTCTGGAGCATAGCTAGGAGTGATAATTGCGGAGCTAAAGATACTCATATTTTTTAAGATGTAGAAGATTGGTTGAGAGTTTAAATCTTATAGTTATTAGCTTTGAATTATTCTTGCGTCTAACAGGTCCAAAATCGTTCTATCTTGGGCTGGTTCAAACTTTCTCGCGAAATGAATGTTATCTTGAATCAAGACTGGATAATCTTTGACACTGAGCGTACGAGGACGGCTACTGTCATCTTCACTGGCAAAATCAAGATAACGCTTACAGTCATTGGAAAAATTAAACAGCCCACTGTTTAATAAAATAGTTTGTATAAACGACTCATTAGGACATACTGTTCTTCGATAATAGTTAACTATCCCTGGATTTTTTTGAGAAAAATCGTAGAGATATCTAACACACTTGCTAGAAAGAGTATGGTAATAGGAACCGCCATAGCACAAGAATTTTTTATTAAATATCGGTAAACGAGCATTGGTGCCCATCATCAAACAGTCATATATCGAAAAGACCCTTAGAAAAGGCTGAATTTTCTCGATCGCACGTTCCAATCGCCCAAGCACTCTGCTGGGCAAAGTCTGCTTAGAGATCACAAGACCCGATCTCCAATACTGATATAAATATCGATTGCGCCCTTCCTGACTCCCCCAAGGGTTCTCTTCACGGTCTGAAAAAGCCTCAAAGTAATTGAGAAAACCGTCATGGTTGGTCAGTTCTAAGAACTGTTCAATAGCGGAAAGTGGCTGAGTTGGGTAGTCTTGACCGGAAAGGTTAATAACCCAATCAAATTGAATTTGATGATTATAAGCCCACTCGATCGCATCTAGATAACCTTGAAGCATTGAGAAATCTCCACGTCCGCCTTTACCTTTGAGCTTCAGGACTTGAACGCCCAAAGCTTGTAGGGGTTCCACATCTAATTGACTGATCGTATAGTCGTGACTAATGATAATTTCAGAACTTGGACTAGATCGTTTAATGGTTTGAACTAAGCGCTGAATTTGTTCTGGAGCTTTGAAGGTTTGAATAATATAGAGTATTTTAACCATGATCAATCTTTCAATAGGTTACCGATGTCACTTTAAGTGATTTCTTTTAATAAATTTACCCATCTGACTTCAATGAGGGTTCTGAAAGTCAGAGTTCCCCAACTTTGGGGGATTTAGAGGACTTTTCAAGGTTGGTAACTTCGTTTGTCAGAAATCTCCTTGAAGGGTTTGCCCCCCTTAGCTCAGCCTGCCTAGTTGGGAGCCTCTCAATCTGTTGATAAGTAGATCGCGGTATGAGCTTAAGTAGGTAAGCGGCAGCCAAAGTCATTAGTGTCCTTCGAGGTTGTTCTAGGACAATTTGCCAGTGACTGATCAAAGAGCGATGCATCAAATCAATTGCCATCGAACTAGACTTAGCTCGTAATGCACTCCGAGCTAAATATCTGAGCAAATAAGCCCTAGATGGACCCTCCCACTCAGAAATCAGCTCAGGCGCGTAGGTACGAGTTTTCTCAAGCACCTTTTCTAAAAAGTTAAACTGGTTAAGCAGGTTAGCAGATAACCCTCCTGAGTTAACTCGGTAGAGGGTCAAAGCATCAGAAATACCTTCAAGTTGCCACTCGGTTTTAATCGCAATGCGCAGCCAGCAGTCGAGATCTTCGGCTTGTCGGAAGTGTTCGTCAAAGTAAGACACTTCTTCACTCCCGAAGAGATTATCCTGAAATGCGATCTCATCTAACACTTCTCGCCTCACCACCGCTGCCGAACCATTTCCGATCGGATTGTCTCGCAGCAGATCAGGGGGCGTGATTTCTGTCAGTTTAGGCTTTGTGTAAGTGCCCGAACGATTTCCGGATTCGTCAATAAATTCAGAACGGCTAAAACTAAGTCCTACATATGGAGAACTTTCTAGATGGTGAACATGCTTTTCTAATTTATTTGGCAACCAAATATCGTCACCATCCAAAAAAGCTACGTAGGCTCCTTGAGCACGACGAACTCCTGTGTTTCTAGCTCCAGCCAAACCACGATTAGATTGACGAATTAATACTATTCGAGGATCAGAAAATTGCTGGCAAATTTCGGAACTATGATCGGGAGAGCCGTCATCAACGATTAGGAGTTCAAAGTTCTGATAAGTCTGATTTAAGACTGACTGAACTGTAGACTCAATGTAACGCTCAACTTTGTAAACAGGGACGATAACAGAGACTTTTTTCATAACTCAATTGTTGCAACTCTTAGAGGATGTCTGAGAAGAGTATCAGGCAAGTCGTCGCAGCATTAGTCGAATGTTGGCAATGTAGATAAACGCTTCTGCAGTTTCTGGCAAAATCTCATAGTCCTTACTCAAGCGACGACACCAATTGAACCAGCCA
>JBBRPT010000035.1:0-53528 GCA_038227635.1 Leptolyngbyales cyanobacterium
ATGGGGGTAAACAAATCGAATGTCAGATGGATTGTTCACTTCCATGCGCCATTTTTGCTGAGTGAATATGTGCAAGAAATCGGACGAGCGGGACGAGATGGCAAACCTGCAAAGGCATTAACGCTAGTGAGTGGTTGGCTCGATTCAGAAGATCAACAGCGCTGGAAGTTTTTTGAAACACAAGGACAATCGCAGCAGCAAACAGCAGAGAAACTTCTGAAAAAACTTCCCCAACAGGGAAACGTCAATGAGGTTGCTAAGAAATTTAAAGAGAGTCCGATCGCGCTTTCGCGATTGCAGAGTCTCGGACAGCTAACGTGGTCTGATCCCTTCCACTACAGGATTCATCAATCTGACCTTTCTCAACCGTCAAGCCAGTCTAACTCGACGCAGCCGATGCGAGACTATCTTAAGACGCGGGGCTGTCGCTGGAGCTTTTTGCTACGGGCGTTTGGATTTGGAGATGAGGCGACGGGCTTTAAATGTGGAGGATGCGATCGCTGCAAATAAGGATGTTGATGAAATTCGCCCTCACCCCCAACCCCTCTCCCGCAGGAGAAGAGCGCTAGAAATCTTGTTCCCTCTCCTGTGGGCTAGGGTGAGGGCGAATTCATGGATTCATACCCAAATTTAGCAACCCCTATCAATCTTGCTCAAAGACTTTGCCTAGAGCAGCGGGTGGCGTACTGCGAATCATTTCTGACGCGGCACGATCGAGCGGTGACGGCAACAGCTTTAATAAGCGCTCTACCCAATCGCTAGATGTCAACACTAATAATAGAATCATCAACATAAACGGAGCAACGTTAAACACTTGGGACGGAATCGCAGGAATCGTGCTTTGAGCAACACTCGCCAACGACTGCAAAATACCAAATAGATAACAACTTAATGCGACTCGCAGCGGATTCCAACCGCCAAAGATCACGATCGCTAAGGCAACCCAGCCATATCCCGCCGTGTGCATGTGACTCCAACCCGCTTTGAAGTCTAGAGAAAAAGCGGCTCCCGCAATTCCCATCATGGCACCTCCAATAAGTGTGTAGATGTAGCGCATCTTGACGACATTGGTTCCTCTTGCAAAGGCGGCGTTGGGCTGCTCTCCGATCGCTCTCAGCATCAGTCCAGCACGAGTGCGATAGAAGTAGACCCAAACGAGAGCGATCGCGGCGTAGCTGAGATACACCAGCAAATCACTTTGAAACAAAAGATTTCCTAAAAAGGGAAGACTTTGCAAACCCGGAATCTTGAAACTCGGCACCGTCGGACCGGGAATTCTCACAAAGGAATTGCCCAAAAACGATGATAAATTTGCTCCTAATAACGCCAAGACAAATCCGATCGCGACTTGTGACTGTTGGAGCGTCAGCGTTCCTAGCGCGACAATCAGCGCGATCGCGGCTCCGACAACAGCGGCTCCTGCAAATCCTGCTAAGAGACTGGGCACTGTTCCTGATCCTTCGAGAGTTTTGGCGATTGCAAAGCTGGTCATCGCGCCGAGCAAGATAGTGCCCTCAGCAGAGAGGTTAATCACCCCGGCTCGTTCGGCAATGGTTTCACCCAGACAGGCAAACACGAGGGGCGTAGAAGTCGCGATCGCGGTCGCCAAAATGGGAGCTAATTGAGCAATGTTCATACACAAACCGATCGGGTGAGTTGACTGTCGTTTCTTCAATTGTCTTTATGAAGGCGGGTTCGATAAAGGTTTGCGGAGCGTTTCGCTCACCCCTCTTCCCAATAGCACAAACAAAACTAGCGTTCCTTGAATCACCCCTGCGAGAGCCGATTCTAGATCCAAATCTAATGGAAGCTGTAGACTGCCGATATTCAGAGCGCTAAAGAAAAAGGCAACAGGAAAGATAAACCAGGCATTCAAGCCGACTAACATCGCGACCAACAGCGCAAGGTAACCTAGACCACTAGAAATATTGGGAATCAAACGATGGAAAACCGCTAACACCTGCAACGCTCCCGCAACGCCAGCAAACCCGCCACAGATTGCAAACGCACTCAGCAATTGACGGATTGACGGAATGCCTAAGACATAAGAAGCGCGAAGATTTTGTCCCACGGCTCTTAATCGCAAACCGAAATAGGTTCCTCGTAAAACGATTAATGTCATTATGACAGCCGCGATCGCAATCAACAGCGCGATCGGACTCACATCTGTGTCACCAAATGTCGGCAACCACAGCGATTCTGAAAACTGATCAGTGCCGCTCATTGAGGCAACTCCTTCACGTTTCCAGGGACCGAAGATTAAATAGAGCGCTAAACCATCAGCGACAAAGTTTAGACCTAACCCCGAAAAAATCTCGTTAATGCGTCCATAAACATTCAGGACTCCAGCCAGCAAGCCCCAAAGCATACCGCCAACGCCGCCCATTAAAATTGCTAGAACGATCACTAACACCGGAGGTAACGAATCTTGCGTGAGACGAATCGCCAACGTGGAGACGATCGCACCAAAAGCTATCTGACCTTCAATGCCTAAGTTATATAATCCGGCTGTGAATGTGAATAGCAATCCGCTTGCACAGAGCAAAAGTGGTGCAAGCGTTGCGATCACTCGTGCAAATTGCCCCGCCGTACCAAATGCACCCGACCACATCGCAGAAATTACCGCTGATGGAGATGCACCCACCACTAGAATGATTGCTGTGATGAATCCGATCGCGAGTACGATCGACGCAATCTGATAATAGAAAATTCGTTTAGTCATGAAATCACGGATGGCTCTAGTGTGTCGCTCAATCGACCGCCAATCAGTTGTCCCAAGCGATCGGTGGTGAGATCAGAGACGGCGATCGGGTGAGATGCCTGACCTCCACTAAAGACAATGACCCGATCGCTATATCGCATAATTTCGTCTAAATCGGATGACATAAACAAAATCGTTGTTCCCGTTTGGCACCGAACGATCAGCTGTTGCCACACCCACAAGACAGATTCGATGTCTAACCCACGAGTCGGATGTTCCATCAGCAATAAATTCAAGGGGACGGGTAGTAATGCCAGTTGAGTCCGTTGTTGATTGCCGCCTGACAATCGTTCTACAAAGGTGTTGGGCTTGCCGCGAATATTGAAGGTTGCGATCGCTTGCATCGTTTGCTTTAGCGTCTCCTTCCAATCGACAAACAAACTCCGACTTGGAGTCCGTAGGGCAACATGATCATGAATCGATAAGCCACTCACCAACCCATCTTTTAAGCGATCAGCGGGCAAATAGCCAATGCCGCGATCGAGATACGTCGAGTAGGAGTCGTGAGTCATCTCTACGCCGTTAACGCGAATCTGACCTGTAGACGTTCGTAGCAGCCCAGCACACATTAATAAGAGCTGTTGCTGTCCACTGCCTTCGAGTCCGGCGAGTCCGATGACTTCACCTTTATAGGCAGTTAAATCGCCCAAGCGGAGCGTCAAGCGATCGGTGTCAACTCGAATCTTTTCTAACTGCAAAGCAGGTTCAGATCGACACGTTTGAGGTTTGAGCGGGGGAGCCAACTCGCGACCAAACATCAAATCAATCAGCACAGCATCGGGGCAGGGAATCTCAGCCCGTCCCATGACTTTACCGTGTCGAAGCACGGTGACTCGATCGCACAATTCTTCAACGTCTTCGAGCTTATGGGAGACAAAAATAATCGATTTGCCCTCAATAGCTAACTGCTTCATTGCCTCAAATAACGCGGTCTTTTGAGAGGCAGAAATTCCAGTCGTGGGTTCATCTAAAATTAGGGTGCTGACTCCTAGAGACAAGAGACGCAAAATCTCTAGCTGTTGCCGTTCGCCAACAGTCAGATCAGCGACGGTTTCGTAGCTGTTGAGGTTGAAATTAAAGTGAGCGGATAACTGCTGTAATTGGCGCAGCGATCGCTGCCGATCAATGAACCCCGTCCCGGTTTTGCCCACCATGAAGTTGTCTAACACCGACAACGGCGGAAAATCTAACGGGTCTTGGTGCAGCATCCCAATTTTGTAGGCGATCGCATCGGCAGGTGTTTTGATCTCAACGGATTTTCCATCGAGCAAGACTACTCCAGAGTCCCGGCTGATAAAGCCACTCAGCACTTTCACCAGCGTGCTTTTTCCGGCTCCATTTTCACCCAAAAGCCCGTGGATCGTACCCGCCTCGACGGTGAGTGAAACGCGATCGTTCGCATAGACACTGCCAAACTGTTTAGAGATATCGTTTAGTTCAACTTTCATGTACCAAAGAGATTTTGAGTCAACTGATTGAGTGGTTCAAAAAATTTGAGTTCCCCGTTTGATACGACATCTCACTCTGCAATATTTGCGTTAACTGAGAACTCAAAACTCGTTCATCAAACCACTATTTACTCGATCCTTTCATTCCTGCTAGCAATTGTGGCAGATACCAAATTTGCTGATCGGTTGCGGCTTCTCCCGCTTTTAAGAAAGGCGTTCCGTCCTGGAAATTTAAAGGACCTTTAAAGGGATTAATGGTGCCATCTCCCAAGCCTTTAATAAACTCATCCAAAAACTTTTTGTTGTCGCCTAGCGCGGCTCCTGCATTAAAGCCAACCATTGATGTTTCAGGACTGTTAATGTTTTTCCAATCGGGAGGCAGCCAGGTAAACTCACTGACATATTTGCCATCGATCGCTTTCTTAACTGAGTTAGCGTAAGGAAACGACCAGTTGTAATAGGGCACTCCCAGACAAATATCAGGAGCCAAATTGCAGCCAGAGGCTAAGTCGTAGTGAACAAATTTCACTTTTTTTCCAGCTTCCGCTGCCTTCTTGCCCTGCACCGCCACTTCGGGCGTATCAATCCCTGACATCACAACGTCATAGCCTCCGTTGTAGTAGTCATCTGCCACTTTAGTTGGGTCTAGCGTCTTGCCAGGAATGTTGAACCAAAATCCTATCCAGGTGACTTTGAAGTTGAGATCTTGCGCTGCTTTTTTGCGGTAGTTTTCCCAACAATATTTTGCGCCTAGATAGGCAGATGATGAATAGCGACGCGTTTCGTCATTAATCAAGGGTCCGAGATAGCCAATCTTTCCGGTTTCGGTGCCCAATGCTGCCGCACAGCCTGCAACCATTTTGCCGTACTCCATGCGTCCCATGACGTTGCCCAGGTTTGGCTGGTTTTTGAAGTTCTTGCCCTCTTTCCAGGCGTAGTCACCCGAGGCATGAATCACCGTCACATCCGGGTGTTTTTTCGCCGTGGCAAGCGCATCATCTTTAAAGTCATCAGAGTTGAAGATCACAAACTTGGCACCTTTGTTAATCAAGTCATCTGCAACCTGAGAGCCTTTGACATTGGGACGATCGGCAACGTTTACCTTGTCCACATACTCCAGTTTCGTTCCTGGAATTGTCTTGAGAGCCGTTTGAATTCCTTCAAACTGTGCCTGGTTCCAGCCGCCATCTTGTTTGGGACCGACCAGCACCATGCCAACCGTAAAGTCTTTTGCAGCCCCGGCTGCTGAGGAGCTTTGAGGAGATGAACTTGTCGGCACGTTTGCACTAGGGCTGCACGATCCCAAAAGCAATCCTAAAGCGGTGATCAAGCCCCAATGTTTTAAAGTTGGGCTATTGATCGCAGTCATCGTCAAACCATTCAGTCTCATAGGGTATGTCTCGAATACAAACTTTCGATGTACGGTGTGTGAAAGCAAACAGAAAGGGATAATGACTCTACTTAACGCGATCGTTCTGCCGCAAAATGTATCATAGAGGACTGTCTACTCGATCGCGCCCCGCACCAAAATTACTGTACAGTCACACTGCCGCGCAATCTCTTCAGGAATGTTGCCTTTAATGACTTGTTGCAACAACCCTTCTCGCGTCGCACCTAACACAATCACGTCGCACTGATCTTTTTGCGCCAGATCCACCACTGCCTCAGAGACAGAATTGGCACAGACCGATCGCAGAACCACAGGACACCGAAGACGATTACTCAAAAACACCATCGCATCTTTTAAGGCTTCTAAGTCAGACGGCAATTGCTCCGCCTGATGAACCTGACACAGAAAAACTTTTGGCTCTTGAGTCAGACGAGCAAACGCAGGCAAAAGCTGAATGGCTTGCCGAGAGTTGGGTCCGCCTGCGGTAGGAATCAGCCAGCGATCGAGCGTAGGCAAAGCGGCGTGAGGTTCCAACTGTGGGCTTTTAATCAGCACAATCTCACAGCTTGCTTGACGAATAATCGTATCTACCACACTGCCAAATACTCGCCCCGGCGTTGAAGTGTTGCCCTTCCAACCCATGAGCAGCAGGTCGATATGACGGTCTTTAATGGCTTCTAAAATGGCATGAGCGATGTCATGAGTCACGCGCACCTGAGTATGCACCGGGATCTGCCACTCTTCGCCAAGTCTAGTAGCCCGTTTTAACAACCGACGGCTAATCGTCGTTGAAACTGCCGTCTCAGCAGGCGATTGATGCCGAGAGATGAGAATTACCTGCAAGCATTCCAATTCATAGTTGCGCTCACGGGCGATCGCGGCTGCCATTTGCAGCAGAGACTCAGCAGTTTGAGGATTGGCGATCGGAACGAGTAACCGTCCTGTGCCGATCGAAGGGGCACGAGTTTGATACACCACATAAGACGGCTCTAGCTGCAGCCCAGCTTGTTTATTACCACTCAGTTTGTCTGACTCAGCTCGAATAATATCGGCGCGAGTAATAATGCCGAGCAGTTTGCGGCGATCGAGCACGGGTAGCCGACTAACCTTAAATCGGTTCAGCAAATAGAGAACTTGAGTGAGGGGATCAGTGGGACTCACCGTGACCGGATTGGGAGTCATGATCAGACTGAGAGGCTGACCACCCGCTAACTTGCGATCGCCAATTCTGGTCAAATCGGCTTGGGTGATAATGCCCACTAACTTGCCGTCATCAACGACCGGAAAGCCGCGATGGTGCGATCGAGCAAATGCTTGAATTGCCTCATCTAAGGTCATCTGGCTCGGAACGGTTTCAACGCGGCTCTGCATAATATCGGCGGCAGTCAACCCAGATAGACGAGTGTCGATCGCCGTTTCTGGATTGAGGTGAATGCCCTTCGATGCCAGCAGATGCTTGTAGATTGAGCCACTGTAGGTCGTTTCAGCGACAAGATAAGCCGTGACAGAGCCAATCATCAACGGCAACACGAGATTAAAATTGGTCGTCATCTCAAACACAATGACGATCGCCGTAATTGGACCCCTCGTCACAGCGCTAAAAAAGGCTCCCATTCCCGTCAGGGCTGAAGTGGTAATTAGCCCTTCTCCAAACTCAACGCCTAGGGGAATGCCCATTCCTTGCAAGTGCTGAGCAGCAGCACTCACGAGATAGCCCAAGGCAGATCCTAAAATTAGAGATGGGGCAAACAAACCTCCAGGGGCACCTGAGCCAAACGCAATCATCGTTAGCAGAAATTTGGTGATGAAGATGATCGCGGTGATTTTCCAACCTAGCTCACTCGTCAGCCAGACTTCTTGCAGACTTGTCGGATCGCGAAGCACTGCTGGCAAAAAAGCGACTGCCAACCCAGAGATCAATCCTGCCAACCCAATTTGCCACGGCAGCCCCAATTTTAAGACACGACGGTTAAATTGCAGACTCAACAAGACTCCACGATTAAATAAACTGCCCAATACCCCTGCCAAGATCCCCAACACGATAAACAGAGGAAGTTCGGCGATCGAGAAGCTCGTATACAGCCCCGTCATATTCACGTTGAGTCCGCCGCCGCCCAGCAGCCGAGACACCACCGCGCCAACAAACGAAGCAAGAATGGCGGTTCCTAAAGTCAGCCCTGACACATCTTGCAGCAGTTCTTCAACGACGAAGAGAACGCCAGCGATCGGGGCATTAAATCCAGCCGCAAGTCCGGCGGCGGCTCCGGCGGCGATCAGTTGCCGCCGATGATCAGGCGAGGTGGGCACCCAAGCGCTCAGTTGAGCGGCGATCGCGGCTCCGATCTGCACAGTCGGGCCTTGCCGCCCCAACGTTAAGCCTGATCCGAGAGAGAGCAGTGTGCTGAGAAGTTTGACGATCGCTACCCGTGCATTGAGGGCGATCGAGACGTGCCCTAACGCTGCTTTGACCTGAGGAATTCCGCTTCCAGTCGCTTCGGGGGCGGCTCGCTCAATCAATAACCCTGAGAGAAATCCTCCGACTAATCCAATAAGAGGCAAGACGAGCCAGACGGGATATTGATGAGCAAGATGGAGCCGCCACCCTGCGATCGCTCCGGTTCCTTGTTTGAGAGAGACGGCGGCTAACCCTGAGATTAATCCGATGATGCACGCCTCAAGGATGGCGAGTTGATTGGGCTGGAGGAGTCGAGGTAGACGCTTAAGTAGAGCACTTTGCCACATAGCAGTGAAAGACGACGGGGCGGAGAGCAATCATTATTATCCTGCCCAGACTCTTGAATAGATGAATGACGATCGTTCCGAACAAGCAACGATTCCTTTTTTTGCCTTCCCTGTGAAATTTGCGGTCATGCTAGTATTTATTTCAAAAACGAATACTAAAGAACTCATAGCGGCTTGAATAGTTCCTTGATTGGTGGTGAGTCTGACACGCATTTTCTGCCGAAGATACCAATTTACTACTGACTAAGCTCTGACATTGCATAGTTGCAGAACCTCATCCCTAAGCATGTGAAAGCAGCGAGTCATAGCACAACTTTAATAGATTGTCTGAAGACTAATCTGGATTACGGCAGTTCGATCGTGGAGTCAATGTAGAACGATTTATTCATCTGGAGAATAGCATGATTATTGATCTAGAACCGTTTGGAGAACCCGACTGCGAGTCCGAACTAAAACTACTGGGAACCGACGAATATAGCAAATATTATTTCTACCACACGCCATTTAATCAAGAAGCTCTCAATCGCAAGGTATTCTTGATTATTGGACGCAGAGGGTCTGGAAAAACTGCTCTTTCCAATTTCTTCTTGTTCCAAAAAACGATTCCCAACGCTACCGCGATCGACGTGGATGAGCCAGCCGCCTTTCAGCAAGTCATCACACAACTTGCAGCCAGCGCGGCTCAAACCCGTGAAGTTGCAATTCCCCGGCTCGCCAAAATTTGGGAATTTGTAATTTGGTCAATTTTGTTTCGCCAATTTCAAGACAAAGATCCTCGAATCAAAGCAGCGTGTTTTTTTGGGAACGAATCTGACAAAGCTTCTACGTTTATTCGGCACGTTCTCAGAGCATTAGCCTCTAAATTTCTTAAAGCTGATAATAGCTTGGCAGATGAATTAGAGAAACTGCTGAGTAACGAAACGATCAAGCTAGCAAAAACAGCCGTTTTAGAGTACAGCAAAGATCATCCAGTCATTGTCTCAATCGACACGCTAGAAAACTACGATATCAAAGATGAGTCGATGATGCGGGTGACTGGAGCCTTGATTCAATGTGCATCAACATTTTCTAGAGATTATGCTCGGTTAAACATCCACCTAAAGCTGTTTGTGATGGCGGAAATTTTTCCCCATCTTAAAGAAGAAATCGTATTGAATACACTGAAGTTTGTTCGCAACGAGGTCTATTTACATTGGCGACCAAAAGATCTAATGCGCTTAATTAGCTGGCGTTTTTGGCGATATCTCAAAGTGATCAATGTGCTAGATTACAACTCTTCTAATGGCATTAAATGGGAGGATCACCGAGAGGTTTTAAGGGAGCGTTGGAAGCCTTTTTTTGGTGATTTCTTAGAAAATGAAGATGGCGTGATTGAGAAAACTTTCCCTTATATTCTTCGTCATACTCAGTTGCGTCCTCGTCAGTTAATTGTTCTTTGTAACTCGATCGCAAAGTGTTCTCAAGACCGAGAGACTTTTCCAAATTTTACGCCTGAAGATATCATCATGGGAATTCAACAAGGCGAGGAGCGGTTAGCTGATGAAGTGTTTAATTCCTACAGTTCGATTTATCCCAATGCTGCGAGAATTGCCGAGGCACTATCTGGAATGCCACTTATTTTCAAAGGTAGTGAACTCGATAAACGAGCACCGCAAACTGCTTCACTTTGGGCAGCAGGGGACTATTCACCCTACGCTTTTCGTCAACTAGTAGTTGAATTAGGTATCATCGGTCGAGTCAGACACATTGATGAAAAACAGGGCATTATTGAAGCAGATTTTGAATATGCAACGACAAATCGTTTACCGCTACTTGTAGCTGATGAATGTGTAATTCACCCAATGTTCTACAAGAAGTTGAATGTTAAAAAGACAAGAAAGCTCTGCGTTTATCCCTTTCCTGACCACGAAGAATTCAAATTTGGAGAAACTTTTGAAGCACCCTAAAGAAATGGCAATAAAGTAGACAGATGAGAGGATTTTGAGGTTTGACCTGATAAAATCAGAGTTCAGAAACCGACAGAATCATTCTTTTAACAGATCGAATTGAGCCGGAATTTTCAGGTGAGCTTCAACCATCTAAAGACAACTCTGAAGATGGTGATGACTCATGCCAAAAAGCAGAAATTTTACAGAAGGAAATCCAATTAGTTTTGCTGGTTGATTCAAAGCAATTGACTGACCCAAATCAAGTTTCAACGTCGGTTTCAGCCTCGATTTACGTTTAGACTGATGCCCCAACCTCAGACTCTTCAGGTTCGTCTTGAGCAACAGCAGATAGCGTTTCTATTTGGATCTCTCGCTCTTGAACTAGCAGACTGACGAGATGAATCACGGCTAATCCGACGGCGGCGATCGAGACAATATAACTGTGAATGGCGTAGAGGTGCTCGATGGTCACGGTTCCCACTGCGCCGCCCCCCGTGAGAATGTCTTTGAGCTGCGTCCCAATCAGGGGAATCGCTTCGATCGTGCCCAATTCAATTTTGAGCCGCCAAAACCCAAGCTGATCCCAGCCTAAAAGCATCGCTGTCCAAGCCAGCCCGATCGCTGACAGGGTGAATAAAATGCCGCTGACCCAGGCAGTTAGCCAACTGGGGCGAAATCGCTCACCCAAAAACATCACCACAATTTGAATCAGCGCTACCCCGATTACCCAGTTACCAGACAAGTTGTGCATCGTGTGAATGAGCCACCCGTAAGGAATATCTGTGTCGAGAGATTTGAGAGATTGATAAGCGCCGCCAGCCGCTGGCTCATAATAAAACGCTAACAGAATGCCGCTACTGGCGGCAATCAGGGTCAACGTCAGCGTCGCCACTGCCAAGATCGTCGATAGTCGTCTGAAGATAAAGGGGAGGGAAACGTCTTTCATGAGCGGTACACTCGGTTTGCCTGGTTATTTGTACGCGGTTAAATCAAGCTGACCTATTCTCACAAGATACGAAACTTTATACTTCGTCTACTCTCTCTAAACGTAGAGATTGCTTACGCCAAATAATTCATCCACTGCGGCACCACGTCTGAAGAGCCATACCAAACGCCACCTGATCGCGGTGAGTGTCTAACCTGATCGAGCGTCAGATTTTCTGCCCCGTCTAAATGAGCAGACTTGATCGGACAAATTCCGTCTCCCCATTCATTCCCTTTGCCGCACGTCAACTGATAGCTGCTGTAAGCCAACCAACGACCCAGACGACGTTCTCCATAAATCGCCTTGCCTGCGACGCAGACGTAGTTCACATCTGAATAAAAGGCACCGGGATAAGTGAGATTGACGAAATCTAGATTGGTGCGAGTCCAGCGCTCGAAGCTGGTGTGAGGAGTTCCCAATGTGAGCAAGTTAGATACAGCAGAATGGGCTTTCCAGGCATAGGTACAGTTCGCCAAAACTCCGTGTACATCGTAGGGGTAGTCACCCAGGTAAATCCGAGAGATCCAGCCGCCTGCTGAGTGCCCAACCAAATTGATCTGCGACGAGTCATAGTCTTGCCTCACCTGCTCAACCGTTTGGTGGAGTCGCTCTAAGATCGGTAACACCGATCGTCCACCCAAGGTTGGCAACCAATCTCGTTTGAGCAGCGGCACGACAACCGTCGGATAGCCCGCCTCAGTTAAAAGTTGCTGAAGACTTCGATAGTCGATCGCACCTGCAAGATATCCGGGCAAAATCACAGTCGGTAAGGGCATAAATAGAAGCTAGCAACGGAGTTGTTTGCGGAACTAACGCTGGGAATAGTGGGAACAAAAAAATATTGCCACTTCTCACGCTAGGGGTATCATGAAAAAGTTAGGAGCTGGAGACAACTAGTAGACTGGCTCGTGACTTGATTTTAATTTGAAATCCCTGGTTAGAGGAGCGCCTCTGAACAGAGTTGTTCTTTCAATGTTCTACCTCTATGCGATGTCCTTCTTGTCATCATCCAGATAATCGTGTGCTTGAGTCGCGCTCGGCAGAATCGGGTCAAAGTGTGCGGCGGCGGCGTGAGTGTTTAAGGTGCACTCATCGATTTACGACCTATGAACGCATTGAGTTTGTGCCGATCGTGGTGCTAAAACGCAACGGAGAGCGAGAATCGTTTGATCGCTCAAAACTCTTGCGAGAACTGGTGCGAGCCTGTGAGAAAACCACAGTTATGGAATCGCGCATTGAACGGTTAGCCGAAGAAATTGAATCCGACTTTCAACAGCGAGTCGGGCGCGAAGTCACCAGCGCTGAGATTATTGAATTAGTTCTGCACCACCTGCGATCGCTCAACGAGGTCGCATATATTCGCTATGCCTCGATTTACTGTCAGTTTGACGGCATTCAAGATTTTGTAGAGGCGATCGATCAACTCCACGATCGCGTTGAGCAGCCCGACTCCGAAGAGTTGTTAGAAATGAATATTCTCAATCGCTAGTCAAGACACTGTTTCTGCACAAGTCCAGTTGCTATTCTAAAGAAGCCGTCTTGCGGCTAAGATTTTTGTGCAGGCATTGGTTTATGTCTCAGCCGACTCTTTCTAACCAACTTGAGACAGCCCTTCAGTGTGAGACGATCGGGCAGTTAATCGTTGGCAGCACCACTTTGTCTTTAGGCTCAGTCCACGGAGCCTTGCTCGGCGACTTTGAAGATCAGGAGTCGGTGATAGAGTCAAAACTTCCTCCGATCGTCCAAATTCCCCGCGCCTTCTCTGGTCTAGTCGGTCGGCAAACCGAAATCGCATCGGCAATTACAGCCCTGCAAGCCAAACAGACCGTTGAAATCTATGGTCAAGCCGGAATCGGTAAATCAGTGTTGCTGCGCTACTTAGCCCACCATCCCAAGGTTACTTTGTCGCACTCGGATGGCATTTTTGACTTGAGTTCGATCGGGTCGGTCAGCGATCGGTTACAAACTTTATTTGACGGATTTTATCTCAGTTATCCACCTATCAAACTGTCAGCAGATGACCTTCAGCAGGCACTTCGAGAGCGGCAAGTGCTGATCTTGCTAGACGATGATGGCTTAACAGCGGTCGAGCTTCAACAGCTCGTTGCCACATTACCCAACAGCACCTTTTTAATTGCTTCTCGCGATCGTCGCCTTCAGGACGAGTACTCAATCAAACTAGATGGCTTATCGCTGCTAGACAGCACGACTCTAATCGAACAAGAGCTAGGGCGATTTGCTTCCCACAACGTTGGACAGACCTCGCCTTGCCTGCCTCATAATCGAACGATCGAATCCCTTTGGAGACTTTTGAGCGGTCATCCCCAACAACTTTTGCAAGTAGCAGCGCTAGCACGAGAAGACAAGATTTCTCTAGAAACCGTGTTAAACCAACTTCAGGTTGACGATCTCGAATCATCACTGACGCGGATCATTCTTGCCTCACTGCCCAAACCTCAGCGCTGGATCATGGCAGTCTTAGTCGCGATGGGGCGAGTGGGTTTGCTACCCGAACAGATTGCAGTCATTACAGGTCCACCGAATCCCATACCCAGTTTGCAAGCTTTGATGCAACGTCATCTGCTTCAAATCGAGGGGCACCATTATTGCTTGTCGTCTAGCCTGGTTGACGTTTTACAGAAAGCGTCAAACTCAACTCCGTGGATGGAAAAAGTGCTAACCCATCTGCTGCCTTGGGCAGAGAACCATCAGGAATCGCCCCTGATTTTATTGGCAGAACGAGCCACGCTTATCCACGCCATTCAGTGGGCAATCAGTCAGGCTCGATGGACAGAGGCTCTGCAACTCGTGCGATCGCTAGAAATCGCGCTGGCACTCGGCAAACAGTGGGGAACCTGGCAACGGGTGTTGAACTGGGGGCTGCAAGCAGCTTGGGCGTTAGAGAATTCTGCCAGTGAAGCTTGGGGGCTGCATCAACTTGGAACCTTAGCGCTTTGCCAGGAAGAAGTCACAACTGCTTATGATGCTCTTACCGCAGCAATCAACTTACGATCGCTGCTAGACGACACGATAGGTGAGACAGTCACACGCCACAACTTAAATCGTTTGAAGAAAATCACCGTGCCGCAAGACACCATTCAGGCGACATGGGTTGTCAATCCACTTGGGGTCTACTTGACGTTGGCGTTAATCAGCTTTTTGGTATTTATGTTGTCTGGGCTAGTTGGGCTAGCGATCGCAAACCGCTTTGGTCAACCTGTTCCATCAGTTCACCCTAAGGTGGCACCTGCTCAGAAATAGCGGTTGTTCTAGTAGCGTAACGATCGTCAAATCCCCAGCTTGACCAAAAAGCTAGGGATCTTTGCTCTATGGCGTTCGCGGTTTTAGGATTCGGGATGACCGGGTTGCCCTTTTTCGATCGCTTTGTGGATTAAATCATCATCAACATTGCCGTGTGCTGCGGTCTCATGCCCGATCGCTTTTGCCATGTTGAGAAAGTCACTCGGATCGCCAGTCGGTTCTGCATTAGATTTGGTTTCTTCGGGGTCGTGCAGATCAAATGAGTGAGCCGTTGCCTTTTCAGCAGCTTTCTCTCCTTCACCCGTGCGATCAATCTCGCTGACGCTAAATTCTTTTGAGGCTTCGTAGTCTGACGACACATCGACTTTATAAGCAGGGAGACTACCTTCCGCGATTTCTTCTGAGATTTGTTGCGCGTCGTAGCTCTGAGATGGATTTAAATCACGATTAGTTTCTGACATAAAAAGCTCCTAATTATTGGTTTGTTTGAGAAAGGCTTGATTTTAACTTGATCCCTTTCGCTGTAACACTACCAGAGTGATCCCAGCTTTTTTAACCCATCTGAAGACAGATTAACTGGCTCCATCATTAGAGTGATCTCCTGCTTTAGAGAGGGGATCAAGTTCGGTCGGGAGGCAGTCGCTAGGGCAATACAAGTCCTGGTAAATCTCTGAAGTCAACAGCAATTGCTTAAGGAAGATTATTATGATTGATTCTGCAAATCATGGCACCGTGCGATCGCAATATATTGACGAAAAGGGACAGAAGGCGATCGAGTCCTATGACAAGTTAGATACTGACGGCAAACTAGCGTTCTTATATTACGTTTACGAAAAAATGGGGAGTTCAATCACTCCTGCGGCTCCTGCGGCTGCCGAGCCAGAGTTGGCACCCATTTTACTAGGAGACAAGTTTTACAATCTTTCTCACAGCGACCAACTCAACGTGATGCGCGACGTTGTGAATGGTGCTGATACCGACTATTCTCGCAACTATGGCGCACTCAAGGAAAACAACCAGCTGTTGGTTTGGTATGCCTGGGCGCAAGCAATGGGTGAGTCAGTTGTTGGAATGCCCCAAGACTACAGCGCATCAGATGCGATTACAGGATCACTGGGTCAGGTCGAAGGTCTCGATTTTGATCAGCAGATTTCTCTCTTGAGAGAGATTGCTGGCACAATGGGATACACCGACGTGCATGAAATTGAGACACAGGCGCAGACTGGGAAAACCTCAAGTCTATAGAGTTACAGGATACTGATTCAGAAGAACAAACGAGCTTAAATCCATCATGAGGTTAGGAGACCTAGGTCTTCTAGCCTCGCGCTCGTGCACCAGACCTTCTAATCAATGCGAGTCAGGTTGAGTTTGCTCGATCGCGAGTGGTCAGATTTGCTGGCGGAGAAACTTTTTAGACTAGAGTGCAGACTCAGAACGCTATAATGGGTAGTCCCCTAAGGTATGACTGAATCTCCTTTAATTCAGAAGGGGCTATCTTCTCAGACCCCTGTCGGCTTTACCTTCCTACGCTTTACAATAAGTAATATGACCAGAGCTAGGGAAAGGGAATCCTTGATAGTTCCAGTGATTGATATCCAGCCTGTACTGATTGCGAAATCAACATCAATTTCCTTCAAAGAACGCTTGCAGGTGGTCACCCACGGTTTGTCGCATTCAATCTAAACAGCAATTATGAAAGACCTCACTCGTTATCGAAATATTGGCATCTTCGCCCACGTTGATGCTGGCAAAACCACTACTACAGAGAGAATCCTGAAACTAACGGGTAAGATTCACAAAATCGGTGAGGTGCACGAAGGCGCGGCGACGACAGACTTCATGGCGCAGGAGCAAGAGCGTGGAATCACGATTCAGTCGGCGGCGACCACCTGTTTTTGGAACGATCACCAGTTAAATATCATCGACACTCCCGGACACGTTGATTTCACCATTGAGGTTTACCGTTCTCTTAAAGTGCTTGATGGTGGCATTGGGGTGTTTTGCGGCTCAGGCGGAGTTGAGCCACAATCAGAAACAAACTGGCGTTATGCTAACGACTCCAAAGTGGCTCGGATCGTTTATATCAACAAGCTCGATCGTACGGGCGCAGATTTCTATCGGGTCGTCAAGCAAGTAGACAAAGTGCTAGGCGCAAAACCGATGGTGATGGTGTTGCCGATCGGAGTTGAAGAACAGTTTTGCGGCGTAGTCGATCTTCTGACCCGCAAAGCCTGGATCTGGGATGAATCAGGCGACCCGCTGAACTACAAAATCAAAGATGTCCCCAATGACATGGTTGAGGCAGTAGAATCTTATCGCGAGCAGCTAATTGAGCTAGCGGTTGAGCAAGACGACGACTTGATGGAACAGTATCTAGAAGGCAACGAGCCAGATATTGAGTCGCTGAAGCGCTGCATTCGCAAAGGCACCCGCGACTTGGTGTTTTTCCCAACTTACTGCGGTTCGTCGTTTAAGAACAAAGGTGTGCAGTTGGTGTTGGATGCAGTCGTTGACTATCTGCCCAACCCAATGGAAGTGATTCCGCAGCCCGAAGTCGATCTAGAAGGAAACGCAACGGGCACGTTTGCCATCGTCGATCCAGAGAAGCCGCTACGCGCTCTTGCGTTTAAGATCATGGACGATCGCTTCGGTGCGCTCACCTTCACGCGCCTCTATTCGGGCAAGATCTCGAAGGGTGACACCGTGCTCAACACAGCCACGGGCAAAACCGAGCGGATTAGCCGTTTGGTGGAAATGCACGCCAACTCTCGCGAAGAGATTGACTCGGCTCAAGCGGGTGACATCATTGCGATCGTCGGCATGAAAAACGTCCGCACTGGGCACACCATTTGCGATCCCAAAAATCCCGCAACGCTAGAGCCTATGGTCTTCCCTGATCCCGTGATTTCGATCTCGGTCAAGCCCAAGACCAAAGGTGGCGAAGAGAAGATGGGAGCAGCCCTCACCAAAATGGTGCAAGAAGATCCCTCTTTCCACATGATGACCGACGAGGAGAGCGGCGAAACCATTCTCAAAGGAATGGGTGAGTTGCACCTCGACATCAAAGTGGACATTTTGAAGCGCACCCACGGCGTAGAAGTGGAAGTCGGCGAACCCCAAGTGGCTTACCGCGAGTCGATCACCAAGCGCCTTGAAGATGGCTACATCCACAAGAAACAGTCAGGCGGTTCGGGTCAATATGCAAAGATTAGCTATGTGATCGAGCCAGGTGAACCGGGTAGCGGCTTCCAGTTTGAGTCTAAAGTGACAGGTGGCTCAGTTCCCAGAGAATATTGGCCCTCTGTTGAGAAAGGCTTTGAGAGCTGCACTGATAAAGGCGTGTTGGCTGGCTTCCCGTGTATGGACTTAAAGTTCACGCTTTTAGAAGGCGGATTCCACCCAGTTGACTCGTCGGCAATGGCGTTTGAGATCGCGGCTAAAGCGGCTTATCGGCAGTCTGTTCCTCAAGCGGGTCCTCAATTGCTTGAGCCAATTATGAACGTCGATGTGTTTACACCCGACGACTACATGGGAGATGTGATTGGAGATCTCAACCGTCGCCGAGGCATGATGAAGTCTCAGGAAACTGGACAAACCGGAGCGCGCATCAAGGCAGATGTGCCCTTGAGTGAGATGTTTGGCTACATTGGCGACCTGCGAACCATGACCTCTGGACGTGGACAGTTTTCAATGTCGTTCTCGCACTATTCGCCTTGCCCCAACAACATCGCAGAAGAAGTGATCAAAGCCACCAAAGAGCGTCAGGCTGCTTCATAAGGGATTAGCTCAGGGATGTCAATAAAGTTGGTATCCCTGTAGCAATCTTCAGATCGTAAGAATTTCTGATAGTGTGAGTGTTTCGATCGCGCCTTCTCGCAGGAGAGATGCTCACGCTACAGAGTTTTCCACACTGGATTAGGAGCATTGCTTAAGGATGTAAATCCTATAACAGCCCATCAGTATTGATTGCTTATGGAGTTAGATTCTTTACCCGCAGAGCTTATTCTTAACGAACCTCCTTCTAGCCTGGGGCATCTCTGCTTAGACTGGCAACCCCAACCAGGAGCTTATTTAGAGTTTGAGGGGCAGACCTACTTGGTATTAGAGCGTCGGCATCGCTATTTACTGCGATCAGGGCGCTATCAGCTTCATAAGATTGCGCTTTACGTTCAAAAATTTGATGCCCCCTCGGATGTCAGCTTGTTAGACGGACGATGGGTAATTGGTGATACCACCTGTCTATACAATGCTCGATCGGAGCTGCTTCGCTGCGCGGTCAATCCTGCTGGATCGTGCGATCGCTGTCCTCATCACCAGCCTCTCTAAAGTCTAGAATCCCTGTCCAAAGCACGATGATTGCGATTGGCGCAGCAGATAAGGTGATGAGTGGCGCAAATAAGAATCAACTCTCTAATGAATGAACCCCGCACCACGTCACCCCAACCGCAGAATTCGGACTCCTCGCACCCGATCGTCCAAGCATTCAACATCACGACAGGACTATTGAGTGCGACGATAGCGATCGCTAAAGGGGCTACCGAACAAGCCGTTCGTTTAATCAGCAGCACTACGATAGGAGCCGGACACGCGATCGGGGTTCTTTCAAAAATACCGGGGCTAGATAACCCCTTTGTGCGGCGAGTCGCGGGTGTGTTGAGACTCGATTGGCTGCTGGGCATAGCGGGTCAAGTTGATGTCGAAAAAGCAAAATCTACTGTTCGATCGCTCCAACAGCACTATTCGAGAGAGTCACCCAGCCAGATCGCACATCGATTGATGGTCAAAAAAGCCATTGATGCTGGAAAAATTGGGGCTATGAGCAGCTTGATTCCTGGATTGGCAGTAACACTGTTGGCGATCGACCTCGTTGCTACCACTGCACTGCAAACTGAACTGGTCTACGAAATTGCTGCGGCTTATGGATTAGACCTGCATGACCCAGCCCGGAGAGGGGAAGTATTAGCAATTTTTGGGCTGTCATTAGGTGGCGGCAACGCTGTAAAAGCAGGCTTAGGCTTTTTGCGAAACGTGCCTTTGGCAGGAACCTTAATTGGGGCTAGCACAAACGCAACCATTCTGTACTCGGTTGGCTATGCAGCGAGTCGTTTTTATGAAGCCAAACTGAATGCAGACAGTGCTGAGCCGACTACGGAAACTCTAAAGACCATTCAACAAGAAAGCGAACAGTATTTGAGTACTGCGATCGCGCAACAAGCTGTGATGGATCAAGTTCTTGCCCACATGGTTTTAGCCAGCTACCCCAACAAAACGTGGGAAGACATTCTGCCAGAATTGAAAACGCTGCAACTTGACCCAAACTCACTCAATGCCATCGAAACAAATCTGCGAACTCCTCAACCATTGAACCGAGTATTGCAACAGTTAGATAGTGATTTTGCCGCACCGTTATTTGCCCAGTGCCAACAACTTGCAGAACACGATCGAAATCTATCTGATACAGAAAGCAGAATCCTGAATGCGATTGCTAGCAGATGTAAGCCAGAATTGTTGGAGGCAAGCAACCCTAATCAATGAACGCGCTCGTGTGTTGCCCAAATCCCGTAAAGACGTTTCGTGGAACGTCTCCGACCGATGTCGTGATAATCGATTGGGGATTTCACACTCAAAAATGGTTATAAGATGGGACTTTGGTCTTTTTTGCATGAGAGTCAAGTCTGCTTTTTCTCAACGGGGTTTAAGATGGGTCACTCGTGTTGGAACCCTCTTGCTCATTGCGCCTACGATCGTGCTCGCTGCATCCAAAGCATTGGCGGCTGAGACTATTGTGTTTCGCTATGGGTTGTTTGGCGAGTCGATCTCAGTTTCCCAACTGGCAGAATTTGCTCAAACAGGTCAAGCATCGCCGTCTCTAAGCGGCTACTTTCGACTATTTCGCCAAAAGCCTAATGCTATTCGTCGCGTTCTCAATCGGGACGTGAACGTCGATTTGCTGACGCTGGATCGATTTCTCAACAGTTCTAGTGGAGAGCGTGTGTTGGATCAACTGGGAGAAGCGATTCAAACTCCTGTAGGCGAGGCAAATCGACAGGCACTTAGAGCGGCGATCGTGCTTTCTGCTAAAGATAATCGAGTGTCGCTGATTGAAGTGCTGCAAAACTATCCGACTCGTCAACTGTATATAGACGGGCGGGCAGTCGGGCGAACTTATAGACAAGTTGCAAGAGCTGCAAAACAGATTCAAAGTCTGCCGCGCGACTCTGACCTGCGGTGATATTCAACCTACTAACCTCTACTTTTTAGACAGCTTCCTGTCTTTTAGAAACTGCGTCTTCACAATGTCAAATGCTTGCTTATAGATCTGAAAATCAGAGGGCTTCTCTATTTCAGGGACACTTTTAGTTACATAGTGAAACGCATGAAAAACAGAGTTTAACCCGGCAATTGCGTCTTCTACTGGAATAGGCTTCTTGATTGTCTTGTTGTCTCGCTTGGCAAGATAATTTAATCCACCCACATTCATTAAATTCTCTAGCTTATTTTCATAGACAAGACGAGCAACTTTAGTCATGTCGGCACCGATCGCGTGAGCGACTCTTCTAGCAGTCTCCTCTTCGATGCCGCTGCGCTTGAGGCAAATCCAACCCAGCCCAGCTCGCGAGATTCTAACTTGTTTGGCAAGCTGACTCATGTTGGTCTGCGGATTCTCTTGGAGATATTGTAAAACGAGCCGTCCAAAAGCTGAACAGTCTTCAGGACGCAGCTTTAAAGGGTTCATACTCAATCTTAAATTCAAACTTGCAGTGCTAACGGTGCGATCGTTTAGATCGCAGCATAAGAGCCAAATCTTATAGAAAAGACTAATCGATTCTGGTATCTAAAGCAGTTACTTAACTTTTACTTAAGCTTAATCTCTCCTATCGCGCCCTCCCTCCTGCTGAGGTTGGAGTTGCTTTGTATAGAAAATCTAACCTTAACCTGTTAGCTAAAGCCTTTTGCTGAAAAAGAGTGCAATAAAGCAATTGGTCTGAAAACCTATTTCTAACGGTAGGTGTTGATCGAAGGAACTCTCCATAAATTTAAAGCAGATAGAGTAACTCTGCTTGAGATCTAACTCAACCCAAGTATGTTGGCTCGATCGACTTAGGGAGCCAATTACCATCTTCTTGGACAGACGAGAAAGCTCAGAATTAGATTGCTGCAGCACACTCGTTAATCAGGCAGCTTTAAAAATGGAGGAAACCTCATGTTTCAAATCTTAGAGACAATATTAGAACTGGGTAGCCACTCAATGCAGGTGGCGCAAGTTTCCGTAGAGCCAGGAATGATTGCACTCGAAGAAGATCTTGTATTCTCTGGTCCTCAATTCCTAGTTGCGTTAGTGGCAGGATTGATGATGGCGTTCGCATTTCAATTCCTGTTGACTAACCTAGCAGTTGCCTTTGCTGCAAGTCCTAGCGCGTTGCCATCTGATGAATCAGAAAGCCTTGGCAAAACCATTCGCGGAATTGAAACAAAATTAGGGCTTTTTGTATTAATAACTGTATCGATCGCATTGTTCATCGCCAGCTTTTTAGCAGTGAAACTTAGCTTGGTCGGGAGTGCGACACTCGGCGCAATTCTTGGCGTTGTCATTTGGGCAACCTATTTCTCTGTGCTCGTGTGGCTAGGCTCTGGTGCAGTCGGCTCTTTGATTGGATCTTTCATCAGCACTGCTACGTCAGGAATGCAGGGTCTGATGGGTGTAGCAACCAACGCATTGGGTGCAAATGTAGCTAAAAACCAAGTGGTTTCAACCGCAGAAGAAATCACGGCAGCGGTGCGTCGGGAATTGACTTCCGGATTTGACCCTGACAGCATTCAAAAGACCCTACAAAGTTCTCTAAGCAATCTGCAACTGCCCAAGCTCAATCTTGATGAAATTAAAGGGCAATTTGAGACGCTGTTGAAGGACTCAAATCTGAAAGACGTTGCAGACAGCGATTTTCTTAAAAACATCGATCGCGACTCCTTGGTGAAGCTAGTTAGCAGCCGCACAGACTTCTCAAAACAGGATGTCGATCGAGTCGCTGATCAGCTAGAAAGCGCTTTGAAGAGCGTCGTCGAGTCATCAGGCAAACCACAAGATGTCACCGAACAGTTAGCGAGTTTGTTGAAGTCGGTCAAGCCTGAAGACCTCACATCTGAAGCGATGACTGACAAACTCAATCAGCTTGTCAAAACTGTTTCGGGCAAGATGACTCCGGGGAGCAATTTGACCAATCGGGCGCTGCAACTTGGGTTGGGCGGGCTGTTGAGTCAAGTGATGAAAAACACCAATCTCTCGGATTTAGATGTTGAGAAGGTTTCGGGGCAACTGCAACAGTTGAGAACAGCGCTGCAAGGGCAAGCTGACAAAGTCGGCAAACAGATTTCTGAAACGTCAACAAAGCCATTTAGCGTGATTCAATCCGATCTTGAAAGCTATTTGTTGTCCTCTCCACCGTGGCACTTAAACCGGGAAACCATCAAGCAAGAATTTAAAGATGTAATCTTCGATCCGCAAGCCGATCCAAGTGCAATTCGGAAGGACTTGGAGTCGATCGATCGCAACTATTTTGTTGAGATGCTGTCGCGACGAGACGATTTCACACCCGAACGAATTCAGGATATCGCGAGTCAGCTAGAAGACATCCGGGCAGAAGTCTTTAGTTCTGTGCAAACGGATGAATCAGAGGCACGATCGCAGGATCTTCGCAGTCGAGTTGAGAACTATTTGAAGTCAACGGGCAAAGAAGAACTGAATCCAGAGAGCATTGAGCGCGAGTTCACATTGCTTTTAGAAGACCCAGAAGCCGGACTGGATGCTTTAGGTAACCGTTTAGGTCAGTTCGATCGCGACACATTGGTGAAGCTATTAGGGCAGCGCGAAGACGTGAATCCTGAAGAAGCTAATCAGATTGTTGGACAACTTGAAAGCACCCGCGATCGCGTGCTCACACAGGCAAAAGACGTTCAAGATCGGGTGCAGTCTGAGGCACAAGAACTTCGTCGCAAGGTTGAAGAATATCTGCGAAACACTCAGAAAGAAGAACTGAATCCTGAGGGCATTGAGCGCGATTTGAAGACCTTGTTTGACGATCCCCAAGCAGGCTTGAGTGCTTTGAGATCGCGACTGTCTCAGTTCGATCGAGACACCTTAGTGCAATTGCTAAGTCAGCGTCAAGATCTGAGCGAAGAACAAGTCAATCAAGTCTTAGATCAGGTTGAATCTGTTCGCGACAGCATTCTGCAAGCGCCGCAGAAAGTAGTGGGCAAAGCCAAAGAACAATACGAGCAGACGACCACGGCGATCGCAGATTATCTGCGTAAAACCGACCTGCAAGAACTTGATCCTGAAGGCATTCAGCGCGATTTAAAGACATTGCTCAATGACCCAAAAGCGGGAACTTATGCGTTACGAGAGCGCTTGTCTCAGGTCGATCGAGACACGTTAGTCAAACTGCTTACGCAACAAGGAAACTTGACCGAAGAGCAGGTCAACCAAGCGATCGAGCAAGTGCAAACTGCCATTCGTGACACGATTAAAGCCCCGCGTCGTTTGGCGAAACGTGCCCAAAAGCAAGCGATCAATTTTGAGACCAGTCTCGAAAACTATCTGCGAAACACCCACAAGGAAGAACTGAATCCTGATGGGATCAAGCGCGATCTGCAACTGCTGCTGCAACATCCTCAAAGCGGACTTGAAAACCTGGGCGATCGCCTGTCACAGGTTGATCGCTCGACCTTGGTTGCTCTACTGTCTCAGCGCGAAGACGTGACCGAAGAAGAAGCCAATCGGATTGCTGACCAGGTTGAATCAACTTTTAAATCATCGGTTGAGCAAATCCAAAAAGTGCAGCAAACCGTTCAATCTGCGATCGAGGGTGTGTTTGGCAAAGTGCGCGATTATCTCGACTCGCTAGAGCGTCCTGAACTCAACTATGAAGGCATTCAGCAAGACTTTAGCAAGCTGTTTGATGACCCACAAGCCGGATTTGAGGCATTGCGGCATCGACTGGGTGATTTCGACCGAGACACGCTCATAGCAGTTTTGAGTTCTCGTGAAGATATCTCTGAGGCAGATGCCAATCGCATTGTCGCTCAAGTTGAAGGAGCGAGAGACCGCGTATTGAATCAGGCTGAACGCATTCAGCAAGAGACTCAGAGACGCATCAAAGAGGTCAGGCAGCAGGCTCAAAAGCAAGCGATCGAGGCACAGAAAATGGCAGCAGACGCGGCTTGGTGGTTATTTGGCGCAGCCTTAACATCACTGGCAGCATCGGCGATCGCAGGCTTTTTAGCAGTCGGAACTCAGTTCTAAATTCTGTTAGGCAGACTGCGGTCTGCCCGACTAATCATTTTTTGCAACCCATTGAATTAGAAGGTCAATCATGTCTACAGACACTCAAGATCAGCAAGACTTTGCCCAAGTCAAGACCAAAACGACGGTTATCGATATGCCAACAGGTGACCCGATCGTGATTCAAAACACGACTGTAGAAACGCCGCCTTCTGAAGACTGGCTTAGAGATCAGGCAAGAATATCAGCGTTTTTCAGTGCTCCGATTGACTATACGTCTGAGTTCTTACAGCCTTATAAACCGATTTTGATGACGATCGGTTGGGTTTTATTAGCAGTCACAGGTACTTGGTTGGTGATCTCAATCTTGGGTGCAGTTCTCGCCATCGCCACTAGCATTCCAATTCTTTCATCGTTGTTTGAGCTAATTGGTGTTATTTACACAGGTTGGTTCATTTATCGCTATTTAGTAACCGCTTCTCAGCGCCAAGAACTTTTTCAGAAGATTGAAGCATTCAAGCATGAGTTTATTGGTAGATCTTGATCGGAATTTTTAATGCAGATTGAGGTCTATGGCTAACAGCAACGAGTCAAAAACTATGCCAGTAGGCTCTTGCTTAAAAGGCTTACTGGCTGTGCGAGTTTGTAGACTCTTAATCCTTCCTATGACAGAGAAGCAGCTTACCCCAAATGCTGATGAATTTTCCAAAAAAAAGAGTGTCAATGATGGCATGTGGACAAGAAGCTTCTCTACAGAACGATCAGCGAAATCAAAGCAATTAGGAGAATAAAAAGATGGTACTAGGTCGTGAAAGAACAGAAAGTAGATACGATCGTCGAGCAGTTGGAGTATTTCCTACTCGCGCTGCTGCTGAGAAAGCACTCCACGAATTGAAGAATTCTGGATTTAACATGGATAGAGTTTCGGTTGTCACAAAAGATGGCGATCGCATCGATGAAATTGAAGGGGCAACCGTCAGAGATGAAGGGACAGCCGCAAGAGATAAGACGGGCAACAAAGCTGATAAAGGAGCAGGAGTCGGTGCCGTTTCTGGAGGCACATTAGGCGGTTTAACGGGTCTATTAGTTGGACTCGGAACCTTAGCCATTCCTGGAGTCGGACCTATTATGCTGGCAGGAGCAACCGCAACAGCGCTGGCAACTACGGTAGCAGGGGGCGCGATCGGAGCCGCAACCGGAGGCTTGTTAGGTGGTCTAGTTGGGTTGGGAATTCCTGAAAAAGAAGCAAAACATTACAACGATCGCGTCCACCAGGGCGACTATCTCATCATCGTAGATGGCACAGAAAGCGACCTTCTTCGCGCCGAACCCATCCTAAAGCAACAAGGAATTCGGGATTGGAGCATCAACCCGATTCCGGCTACTGAAGTGAACCGTGCCGTAGCCACTCAGCCTGTAACGGGTCTTGCACCTGAACCTGTATTAGGTAATGTGTCCACACCTGCACCTGCACGGATGGGTGTAACCGAGACAGCTCGGACAGACAGCGATGACACGATCAAGTTGTATGAAGAGCGCTTAGTTGTAGACAAAGATCGCACAAAAACAGGAGAAGTGGCGATTGGGAAGCATGTCGAGACTGAAACGGCACGAGTGTCTGTTCCGATTGACAAAGAGCGTGTTGTGATTGAGCGAGTTGCTGGCAGCACCGAAACGGTTGTTCCGGGTGATGTTGCTTTTGGAGACACTGAGGGGATTCGGATGGAAGTCTATGAAGAGACTCCTGACATTCACAAAGAAGCGTTTGTGCGTGAAGAAGTGACGATTCGCAAAGAAGTCTCTCAAGAAATGGTGATATCTCAAGAAACGCTACGCCGTGAAGAACTAGAAGTTAACACAGACGGCAATCCAGTTGTAAATGCCGATCGTGCAGTTGACGATCGCCTCTAGTTAGTGATGAAGGTAGCGAAATCAAATTTGATTTCGCTACCAAATTGTTGAATTCTTCAGTCAAAATCATAGGGTATCAAGATAATGAAAAAAATTACAGTTCTTTTGCTAGGTGGTGCTTTGGCGCTGAGCCTGTCAGCCTGCGGAGCGTCTAAAACCAGCAGCGAGGCACCCAACACGACTAATGGCAACAGCAGCCCAAACGTCTCAGAGCCGACTGCTCAAACTAATCAAAATGACGCAACCAACGAGACCCGCAGAAAGCAGCTAAACTCTGATGTTCGAGCTGCTGAACAACGCAATAATGTGGCGGGCGACAAGTCTGTTAAATCAGATAATGATCTTAAAAGCGAAGTGCGATCGAAGCTTGAAGCAAACCTCCCTGCGAGTGCTTTAGCAGTCTCCTCTAAAGACGGCGTGGTTACGGTTATGGGAACCGTGGTAGACGAGAAGCAGCTTCAAAAAATTGAGCCTCTCGCGAAACAGATCGGTGGGGTCAAAAGTGTTGATATTAAGGCTACAGTCAACTCAGCCGCAAAGCCCGCAGCACCTAAGGCTGGAACAGCTGATGTGATGAAGGATCAACAAACAGGAAACAAGTAGACTATGAACAGATCTTAGGAGTCGTAAGGGCAAAAGTCCCTAACTTCTTGAACTTAATCTTGGTATAAAAAAGGCGTAGAGCTTCATCACGAGGTCTCTACGCCTTTTTTAGTTTTTTGAGTGCCGACTTCCTCCTCAATTGCTAAAAAAGGGCGTTGCTGAATTCGTGTATGAATCGATGAGTTCGCCCTCACCCTAGCCCTCTCCTGCAGGAGAGGGAACAAGATTTCTAGCTCTCTTACGGGAGAGGAATTGGGGGTGAGGGCAATTCATACCTGGATTCAGCAACCCCTAAAAAAGAAGTCATACCAAATTAATCGGCGAACAGGGCAGATGGTGAATTCACCCGACGCTGTTGAGACGTTTCGGTGGAACGTCTCGTTGATCGTGCCATCACCGATCGTCTGTCGTGTTCAAGAATCGAAATGGTATCAAAGGTCTTACCCTTACAACAGCCAGAAAAAAGCTGGTAGCTCCCAACTGAAGAGACTACCAGCCTTGATGTCTAGAGTTCAGCAATGAGAAATTCCATTACTGATTTCCCTTATTTCGACTCGGTGAAGTCAGCATCGATCACATCATCGCCACCGCCCGAAGTCGTGCCACCCGATCCTGGAGGCGTGCCACCGTCACCATCAGCAGGAGGCGCATCGCCACCCGCTTGTTGATAGAGATTAGTGGTAATGCCGTAGAGAGCTTGTTGCAGATCAGTCGTCATCGTCTTGATCTTGTCAAAGTCTTCAGCCGCGATCGCCTCTCTCAGATCTTTGACCAACCCATCGACTTTCGTCTTATCCGCCGCCGGGACTTTATCGCCCAACTCGCTCATCTGCTTCTCAGCCTGATAAGCCAGAGAATCTGCCTGATTTTTCAGGTCGATGCGCTCACGACGCTCTTTGTCGGTCGAGGCGTTTTGCTCGGCATCGCGCACCATCCGCTCAACGTCGTCTTTAGGCAGCGTCGAAGCACCTGTGATACTAATCGACTGCTCTTTGCCCGTGCCCTTATCTTTTGCGCCTACGGTCAAAATGCCGTTTGCGTCAATGTCAAAGGTGACTTCGATTTGAGGAATGCCACGAGGAGCCGGAGGAATGCCATCAAGTCGGAAAGTTCCGAGACTCTTGTTGTCATTCGACATTTCCCGCTCACCTTGCAAGACGTGAATTTCAACGTTGCTTTGACCATCCACCGCCGTTGAGAAGACTTCAAACTTCTTAGTCGGGATGGTGGTGTTGCGAGGAATAATCTTGGTCATGACACCGCCCAAGGTTTCAACACCCAGAGATAGCGGAGTCACATCGAGCAGCAATAGCCCTTCGGCACCTGCTTCACCAGACAGAATGCCTGCCTGAATCGCGGCACCCATTGCCACCACTTCATCAGGGTTAACGGTCTGGTTGGGGTCTTTGCCTAATACGCGCTTAACAACCGCTTGCACCGCAGGAATTCGGGTCGAACCGCCCACAAGCACAACTTCATCAATCTTGCTCTTGTCGAGCTTAGAATCGCGAAGAGCTGCCTCAACGGGGACTCGACAACGATCGATGAGATCGGCGCAGAGTTCCTCAAATTTCTGACGAGTCAGAGTGGTGTCAAGGTGCTTAGGTCCGTCTTGAGTTGCGGTGATAAAGGGCAGGTTAATGTCAGCCTGAGTCAAGTTAGACAAATCAATCTTCGCTTTCTCAGCCGCCTCAGTCAGACGCTGCAACGCTTGCTTGTCTTTGCGGAGGTCAATGCCTTCCGATCGCTGAAACTCACCTGCTAAGAAGTCCACGATCTTTTTGTCAAAGTCGTCACCGCCTAAGTGAGTGTCACCAGAGGTTGCCAATACTTCAAATACGCCATCGCCAACTTCCAGAATCGACACGTCAAACGTGCCGCCGCCTAAGTCAAACACGATGATGGTTTCGTTGCTCTTTTTCTCTAAGCCATAGGCTAGAGATGCTGCGGTTGGCTCGTTGACGATTCGCAAGACTTCTACGCCTGCGATTTTTCCAGCGTCTTTGGTGGCTTGACGCTGCGAGTCGTTAAAGTAAGCCGGAACCGTGATCACGGCTTGAGTGACGGTTTCGCCGAGATACTTGCTGGCATCTTCGACTAATTTGCGAAGCACTTGCGCGGAGATTTCTTCGGGCGCAAATTGCTTTCCGGCTGCGGGGCAATCGAGTTTGACGTTGCCGCCCACATTCAGGACTTTATAAGAAACTTCGGTAGCTTCATGGGTAATCTCATCAAAGCGCCGACCGATGAATCGCTTCACCGAGTAGAACGTGTTGTCTGAGTTCATCACTGCTTGACGCTTGGCGATTTGACCGACGAGACGATCGCCATTCTTGACAAACGCAACGACTGAGGGCGTGGTTCTCGCTCCTTCAGCGTTGGCGATTACAGTAGGTTTGCCGCCTTCCATAACGGCGACACAGGAGTTTGTCGTTCCTAAGTCAATTCCAACAACTTTTGCCATATGAGTGCTTTGGCTCCAACAATAAAGGCGATTTTTAGGGGTTAAAGGGGACTGGCGTTGTCAGCCAGAATCGGCAAAGGAGGGCAGCTAGGACTCAAACAGGTTCGTAAACCCTTCGCATGAGTTAATCTTCGCCCAGCAAAATTCGTCCTCCAAGTCAGGTCGTGAGAGAGTAATACACTCAATGCCAACATCGGCATTCGATCCCCTCTTTATATAGTGTTCAGGTTCCGCGATTCCATGAAGGCGTATTTACCGAACCTTGAGGAGGACGGTTGAGGGTTAGAGAACGCTGCTCAACCCTCAAAAACGTCTTAGCTTTGAGTCCAAACGTCACCCGTTTCGGGATTGGTAGCAGGGGCGATCGAGTCTTCGACGGAAACTGCCGCATCGTCTGCTTCGGCTAGGTTAAGCGTCACCACAGATGGGCGGACGGCTTGCACTTTAGGAAGTGTCAGAGTCAAAATGCCATCTTTAAAGTCGGCTTTAACCTGATCATTCTGCACAGGGGACGGCAGCGAGATCACCCGCTGAAACTTTCCATAACGGAACTCAGAGCGCAAGAAGCCATTTTCATCAGTCGCGGTTTCAGCTTTGCGCTCCCCAGAGAGGGCGACTCCACTGCGACCAACCTTTACGTCGAGGTCTTTAGCATCGATTCCAGGAAGCTGGACTCGCAGAACAAATTCGGTTTCGTTGCTCTTAAGTTCGGCGACGGGCTTCCAAGTTGGTTCGGTGCGCTTTGGGGTTGCGAGATCTTCAAAAACACGATCGAACTGACGACACATGGCTTCCATTTCTTGCCAGGGTTGCCAATTAACGAGAGTCATCATGAGAGTTCACCTTATTAAAAGAGAGTAGTAATGAGGGCTTGGGACTTGAGCAGGGGGTTGAATCTCACCACTCTTGTCTGCATGAATCTAATGTAAAGGGTGCAACAGGTTAAGACACTGAGGCAAACCGTAGTGAAAAGGTAGAAGTTACCGATGAGGACACGATCGAGCGTTATGAGGAGAGCCGTCAAAAGAGATGGGTTTCCCGTCCGATTGGTACGATAGAAGCAGTCTTTGCGGGTGATGGTGATGTCTGGCGTTTATATCAATCCCAAAACAGACTTTGCGTTTAAGAAGATTTTTGGCTCAAAGCAGAGCACAGACATCTTGCTGAGTTTTCTCAACGCGATTTTGTATCAATCCAGACCGATTATTGAGGATCTAGAAATTCTCGACCCTTATCAAGCCCCGCGAATCAAAGGAATCAAAGACTCTTATTTAGATGTCAAGGCGACGATCGTGGGCAATAAAACGGTCATTATTGAGATGCAAGTTCTCAACGTTTTAGGATTCGAGAAACGAGTTCTCTACAACGCTACAAAGGCATTTTCGATCCAGCTAAATGTTGGTGATGACTACACCTTGTTAAATCCTGTGATTGCACTCACGATCACAGATTTTGAAATGTTTCCCGAAAGCCCTAAAGTCATTTCTCGATACAAACTGAAAGAGCAAGATGACTTAACCGATTACAGCGAAGATATCGAACTTGTATTTGTGGAATTACCCAAGTTCAACCAACCTTTAGACCAATTGGAAACCATTACTGACAAGTGGTTATATTTTCTCAAATGCGCCAACCAGCTTGAGACAGTGCCCTCTAGCTTAGAGTCGATTCCGGCAATTAATCATGCGTTTAATGTCGCCAAGCAAAGCAAATTAAGTCGCAAAGAGTTAGAAGCGTTGGAGAATCGAGAGATTTTTATCCACGACAGCCGCAACGCAATTCTCAAGGCGCGACAGGAGGGACGAGAAGAGGGACGAGAAGAGGGGGAAGCGATCGGAGCCAAGCAAAAAGCGATCACCATTGCCCGTCAGCTTCTGAATGTGCTGGGTGTGGACACCATTAGTCAGATGACGGGACTCTCGATCGAGGAAATTCAAACCTTGACCTAAGCGGTTATCACGACTCGCAGATCAATATGACAAGATAGATAAGGTGTTTACCCCTTTGTCTCATGTTTGAACTTCCTCCCTTACTGGATGTCACGCTAATCCATCTCAAAGCCATCCGGTTGTCGCTCCTGCGGCTCCACAAAGCCCTACTAGATTCTGAACGTGAAGCTTATGAGCAAACCCACGGGCAGATTCAATCACAGGGCGAATTGTTTCAGCTTGTTTTAGAAGACGAGTGGTTTAGATGGCTGCGTCCGATCTCACAATTTATTGTCCAAATCGATGAAGTTTTAGCGTCAAGAGAGCCTGTGACGCTCAACCAAGCCAATCAGCTTATCGAGCAGGCGCACTCCTTGCTTAAACCCGATGCAGAAGGCGCTCCCTCACAGCAGCGTTATTATCAGGCAATTCAGCGCGATCCCAACATTGCGTTGATGAATGCCGACTTGTCAATGTTATTTGCTGAAGGGTAACGGCGGTATGTTTCAGGTTACTCGTCGTCGTCTTGCGCTCTGGTACACCACCGTCACCGCCGTATTGCTCTTAGTATTTGCGAGCGGATTTTATTTGTATGTTCGCAGTACGCTAATTGAGCGGATTGACGACACGCTAAATCACGTCGTCGAAGTCGTGCAGCGATCGCTGGTGATTGAGCCAACTAATCCCCACTTTGAAGGCGGACAGGTGCGCGTCAATGTCGAGTCGAGCTTTCGAGATAATGCGATTCCGGTTGAAGATGATCACATTGATCTAGAGTGGTTTAACCCCCAAGGTAAATTGGTGTGGTCAACGTTTGCCGACGCGATCGCCGTCCCGCTAAATTTCAATAACGCGGGTGAAACGGTTCACCAGTCGAAAGATCAGTTGCTGAGGCAGGTGACGCAGCGGGTGCAGATTGGGCGACAGGTGTTGGGATATTTGCGGGTGAGTCATCCTTGGTTTGAGGTGACAAAACCCACTCGTGAGCTATTTTTAGATCTCACAGTTGGGACTACGTTGATGGTGGCGATCGTCGCCGCGATCGGTTGGTTTTTATCCGGTTTGGCAATGCAGCCAATCCGAGAGTCTTATCAGCGATTAAAGCAGTTTACCGCCGATGCATCTCACGAGTTGCGAAACCCGATCGCGATTATTCAAACCAATGTGCAAGTTGCACTTTCTGATCCAGAATCAGATCCACAAATGCAACGCTATCACCTACAGGTTGTCGAACGGCTGACACGTCGATTAGGGAGACTCGTTGATGATCTATTATTTCTCGCCCGACAAGATAGCAGTATGGTGCAACCGAGACGAGTTTTAATCAATCTCGATGAATTGCTGACTGAAGTGGTAGAAGAACAGCAAACGATCGCCGCAGAGAAAGGAATTTCGTTAACTCTAAATCACAGCGACGAATCAGAAGAACTTGTCGTTAATCAGTCCACTCTTTTGAAGTCACTGCCACGGATTGAGAATTCGCTCTCGATTCAGTGCGATCGCGATCAGATTTCTCGATTATTCACGAATCTGATTAGCAACGCTCTGCAATATACGTCGCTCAATGGGAAAGTAACGGTAGAGTTACGGCAAATCAAACGCACGAGTGGAGCTGTTCTTCAAGCCAAAGTTATGGATACTGGAATCGGGATTCCAGAAGAAGCGTTGCCGCAATTGTTCGATCGCTTCTATCGCGTCGATCCCGCCCGAACTAAATCAACAGGCGGATCGGGATTGGGGTTAGCGATCGCCCAAGTCATCATCGAAAATCATCACGGACAGATTCAAATTGAGAGCAAAGTTGGTCAAGGAACGATTGTCACCATAACGCTGCCTCAGCAGCCTCAAGAGATGGCGAGTTAAACTTCAACTAATTGAGATTCTAGTTCCTCGATCTCTTGCCAACCAGATTGGGCTAATCGCTCGATCGCCAGGTCAATCAGCGCTAATCCTTGCCCAACATTCTCAACTAAGCTGAGTTTTCCGCGCAGATCTGCGGCACCATCAAACCCTTTTGCATACCACGTCATGTGCTTTCGGGCTTGTCTGACTCCCCGATCGCCTTTGTATTCCCACAGCATTTGTAAATGTTCACGGGCGCATTCTAAACGCTCGATCGGAGTGGGTTTTAATCTTTCAATTCCAGTTTTCAAAAAGTGATCGACTTCGCCCACTAAAAATGGATACCCCAGCGTTCCGCGAGAACACATCACGCCATCGGCTCCGGTTTGCTCTAAGCATTTAACGGCGGCTTCGACTGAGAACATGTCGCCGTTCGCAATCACTGGAATTGAGAGAATCTCTTTCACGCGACCGATCCATTCCCATTTGGCGGCTCCGTTATAGCCTTGAGCGCGAGTCCGTCCGTGAACCGTGATCATTTTCGCTCCCGCCGCTTCCATCCGTTTGGCAAAATCGAGGATGTTGATTTCTTTATCTGTCCAGCCGATGCGGGTTTTGACCGTTACCGGGACGTTGACCGCATCGACCACTGCCCGCACGATCGCTTCTGCCGTTTCGGGATCTCGCAGCAGAGAAGATCCGCCGCCGTTTTTGGTAATTTTGTTCACCGGACAGCCCATGTTGATATCGACGGTATCGGCTCCTTCTGCGACCGCCATCTGTGCGGCTTCTGCCAAAAAATCGGGGCGACAGTCAAAAAGCTGAATGCTAATCGGACGCTCGTTCGGGTCTACCTCCATGATGATCGGCAATTCTTTAACGTAGTGTAACCCTGTCGCGTTCACCATCTCGGTATACATCATTGAGTCGGGCGCATAGCGACGCACCAGACGACGAAACACCAGATCGGTTACGCCAGACAGCGGCGACTGCAACACCCGGCTTTTGACCTCAAGATCACCGATTTTGAGCGGGGCAGCGAGTCTAGCTTTGAGACTTGGAGACAGAGAAACCATAATTCACGATCGTATCAATCCATCTTTATCCTAAAGGATCTGGACAAGTCACTGAGTTGCTTTAGGATAAAGCCAGCGATAAAAGAGTCGCGTCACGCGAGGCATCACGACATAGGTGAGCAACACCACCGAAATGCTAATCAGCACAAAGGACTGCAACCAACCTGGCAACTCGACGAGAAAGCGCGAAAAGAAATAATTCACAACGACCGATGCAAGGTAGACCGAGATCGAGGTCAAAATCGCCATCTTATAGCGAGCCGGAGGCGCTTGAGGAGGCTTTCCTGGCAGAGTAAACCAGGCTTCTAGCCCTTCTAAAACCTGCACCTTTTCAGATCCTTTAATTAACGGTTTTGCCTGTTCAAGCCAGTAGCGGCGAACATCGGATTCAATCCAGGTTTTGAGATTTCTATAGTGATTGAACCGGACAATCACAACATATTCAGGATTAGCGTGATCATGAGGTCGAATAATGTTGACTCCTGCATGTCCTTCAAAGCCGTGGGCAGCCGCTAAGATGTCTTGCTGCCACTGTTCATACGCCTCTTCATATCCCGGTTTTACGACTTGTGAAATGATGGCAGTGACAGGCAGATTTTCATCGATTAAGGAAGTCATTTCAAGAGTCTCTCGCAATTATTCTCTAGAATGCACCAATGGTCTCACATCTAGTCTGAGCGGTCACAAAGATGGATGACTATTTTAATTCTCTACCTTAGAATAAGCCGAACACTTGGATAGCCTTTCAGAGGAGCTTTCAGCATGATTCACGCTTATGCAGCCGAAAAAAAGGGTGCCGACCTTAAACCCTTTGAATATGATCCGGGCGTTTTGGGAGGCGAAGAAGTCGAAATCAAGGTCGAATACTGTGGGATCTGCCACAGTGATTTGAGTATGCTCAATAACGATTGGGGCATATCGCAATATCCATTAGTTGCTGGGCATGAAGTTGTCGGCACGATCGCCAGTGTTGGCAACTCGGTCAAAACGCTCAAAGTTGGGCAGCGAGTCGGCTTAGGCTGGAACTCTCGATCGTGCATGACCTGTGAATGGTGCATGTCAGGCAATCACAATCTTTGCTTGACCGCAGAAGGCACGATCGTCGGTCGGTATGGTGGGTTTGCTGATGCGATTCGCGCTCACTCAGCGTGGGTTTTACCATTACCCGAAGCAATCGATCCAGCGACTGCGGGACCATTGTTTTGTGGAGGCATTACGGTTTTCAATCCGATTGTGCAATTTGATGTGAAGCCTACCGATCGTGTCGGAGTCATCGGCATTGGTGGACTGGGTCACATGGCGTTGCGATTTCTACACGCTTGGGGGTGTGATGTCACCGCATTTTCGACTAGCCCTGATAAAGAAGCTGAAGCGAGAGAATTAGGTGCTAATCATTTTGTGAACTCTCGCGATGCCGCTGCGCTAAAGTCAGTTGAAAACTCGTTTGATTTGATTCTCTCGACGGTGAATGCTGATCTTGACTGGAACTCTTACATTGCGTGTTTGCGTCCTACAGGGCGACTGCACTTTGTGGGAGTGGTGCTTAACCCGATTAATGCCAGTGTTTTCTCGTTGATGCCTGGTCAAAAGTCGATTTCTGCTAGTCCGCTCGGTAGCCCTGCAACGATGAATCAAATGCTCGATTTTGCAGACCGACACAAGATTGAACCCATCACCGAAATGTTTGCGTTTGACCAGATCAATGAGGCGTTAGAACGGTTGCATAGTGGCAAGGCACGCTATCGAATCGTGTTAAAACATTAGGACGAAAACTCAGGTGTCAGTTTCAATCCGGCTCTGGAATAACTTTGGTTAATGATGCACCCGTTTCGTCATTGCTCAAAAGTGAGGGGTGTATCAGACCAAGATACACCCTTCATCAAAACGATGCGGACTACTTAGCAGGTTTAAGTGCCAGCACTGCTTCAAATTGATTTGTCGTTTTATCGGTTGGGGTCGTCGTGCCACCAATCCCTTTAATCGAATTTAGAATCGCTGTGGTTTCTGGTTTCATGGCTGATTTTTGAGAAACTGGCGTTACTTTGTTGATCAAACTCATGGTTTTCTCCACATCCATGTAAAAGTAACCAATGTTTTGCTTGGGCAAAGAAGCCGTCACCGCCTTGAAATTATCGCTAGCTTCTAAAGAAGGATTGGATTGACTCGATAGAGTAGTCACCAGTTGATCGCCCAATGCAATAAATACGGTGTTGTCGTCTAGCCAACCGTGACCCAAAAGAGCGCCTTGAGGCGTTTTCCATTCAGTCACTTTTTTGCCGTTGATATCACGTTCAGCGATCGCCAGAGATTGGCTTTTTGCGATCGTGTCCAGCTTACTCAAAGTTGCGTCGGCGGTTTTACGATCGCTCGTGTTAAACACCATTGCTCCTCCGAATCCAAGCTGTGCCATCATGCCTTGACTGAGCGGCATCATGCCGATCGCAAACTCGCCATTCATCCAGCTAAAGATATCATTATCGAGGTCAAGACCGACCATTTGACTGCCGCCCCGCATCGCGTCAACCACTTGCTTTGCCTGTGGGCTGTCTTTGGCTTGTGCCGCCATCTGGCTCCAATAGGAGTTAAGGTTAGCCCCTGAAACTAGCGCAAATGTGTCAGTTGGAAACTGGGCAACCACTTTGCTTAGGGAAGTCTTGTATTCGATCGCGGTTTTTGGATCAACCATCACTGCCCCTTTGAGGCGCAATCCGACATCATCAATACTCACAGTGCCGACCACAGATTTGACTCGCTTTAGCTGCTCTAGAGTAGATGCGCTCATCGGGGTGCTAGACTTGCTGCTCATGGCTTGCACCATTCCGGCATAGTCGGGCAGATAAAAGCGGACTACTGGAGCGTCTCCACCGCCTATTTGAGAGGCTTGCGGAGTGGCTTCTAGCTTAGTTGCAAACGAGGGACTGCCTTTGAGAGTCTCGATCGATTGTTCGATCGCCGTTTTATTAGACGACAGCATCAGATAAGACTCTTTTAGCACTGCTGTGTAAATGGGCTTTTTGCTTTTCTCGCCCACGAGTTCATTAATTTTGACCCCTTTATAGTCAGTCTCAGTGTTCGTGACCTTTGCACCACTCTTGAACTTGTTGGCAAAGCTCAGGGCACTCGTCTTGTCTTTAATGGCGATCGCCATCACCACGTCTGGCTCTTTAACATTGGCGCTAGGCATGACTGCCAGCATCAGATTGCCTACCCAGGGCTTGAGGTCTTTGTCAGCATCAACGCTCGTTTCGGTCAGCATTTTTTGCTGGAATTCTTGAAGGCTTTTATCGACTGCCTGGTGAGCTTCTAGGGTGCCAAACTGCTTTAGCTTTGCCCAATTTTTTTCGTCTGTGGAGACAAAGGCTGCCATATAAGCCTGGTTAGGAATGACTTTGGCGATTCCTAAAGGGGTTGCACTATCTCCGGTTGCCCCGTTGAAATAAAGGTATCCTGCCACGCCTCCTGCGAGAGCAGTCACACCTACAGCAGGCAGAATTAACTTTTTTATAGACATCTATTTAGGTTCCTCAACGTTCTAACAATGATTACGGCTGAATTCTGACTTCACCCTGACACTTGGCAAATTCGGACAAATGAATGGTGAAGGGGAACGATCGTAGAGTTCCCTACAAGGTTGGAGTTAGTGCAGCGAAGGTTGTGAACGTTGAAGTGACTCTTTCTGGGTCTGTGCCGAGCGAGTTGCTATGACTCACCCACGATTGTGTTGGTACTCTAGCAGAAGACGATCGAGCGTCAGTTATCGATTGCTGTCGATTCAGGGTGACTAGGTTCAAGAGACTCAAACTCAGTCAGAATGTCACGTACATCTTCAACAGTGACATCAGAACGATCGAATTTAGAGTAAAGCGTGACCAAAACAATGCGATCGCTCAATTGCAAATAGTAAATAGCGCGATATCCAGCGCTCTTGCCTTTCTGAATGTCACTATTTTTGAGCCTGACTTTGAAGACTGTATATTCGATGCTTGGAATGCGATCGCCGGGAAGTTCTCCGGCTTGAAGCTGGTCGATTAAAGGTTGAATATCTTGTCGAACGTGACGATATCGCTTTGCTAGAGTGCGGAGGTCTCGCTGAAATCTGCGGGTAAGTGCAATTTCGATAGCAGGTAGATCAGTCGGCATCAATCCCGTCCCACAGTTGCGAGAGGGGGAGAGTTTGCCCTGTGAGAGCTTCGTGTAACCCTTGGCGCAGACCTTCTAGAACTTCTGCGGTAGGCGTATCGTCAGGATCAATATCGTCTTCTAATAGCACAATGACTCGAACGCGATTGTGTTTGTGTTGGAGCAGAGGATGATCGAGCGTGAGTTGTCCGTTGCTGTCGATCGTGCCTGTGACTTCAACGAATTGGCGAGGGTGATTGAAGGGTTCCATTCGTGTCTATTTGTGATGCTTCGGGTTCTGATTAAAATTATTTCACGTCTTCAGAGACTCCTTCGAGAAAGGCGATGAAGCCTTTGCCCCAAGGGTTTTGTTCTGCAAAGTGTTCTCCAACTTTGAGGGCTGCTTTTTTGCCACCGTTGTAGAGTCGTTTGATATTAATGAGGTCTTGCCATTGCGGAAGTTGCTTGGCTTTGATCTCTGTAAATTCTGCATCAATGATTCTGAGTGCCTGTTGCTCGTTTTCTACGAACGTGTATTTTTGCTCTAATGTGCGAATGATTTGCACGATCGCATTTAGGGCAGCTTCAGGAGAGGATTGGCTCTGAACTTGTTTTCCAATAACGGTGCCAGAATTATCTTCAATGATTTGGCTAATCTCAGTTGTGATGTTGTATTTTGATGGCTCAGACATAATGTTTTTCTATTGAGTAATGAATTTATTCGGGGTTAGGTGGAAATCTCTCAACGACAGATTTGATTTCTTCGACCGTGACCTTAGAGCGATCGGACTTCGCATAGATGAGTAGTAGAAGAACAATGGTAGGAGACAGGGCTTGATAGATAATCCGATAGCCGCCGCTTTTGCCTTTGCGGATGTCACTATTTTTGACACGGACTTTGAAGACGGTGTAACCTGCACCAGAAATTCGATCGCCTGGGAATTCTCCGGCTTTTAGTTGTTCAATTAAGCCTTGGACATCCGATCGAATTTGACGATAGCGCTTGACGAGTTCGCGGATTTGACTTTGAAATTCGGCGGCGACTAGGACTTGAATGAGGGGCGATTCAGTCATCAATGCCGTCCCAAAGCTGCTCTACCGGAATGACTCGACCTGCTTGCGCGTCTGCCATTGCTCGGTGGAGTCCCGCTAGAATCTCGGCTTTAGACAACTCATCGGGGTCAGGTTGATCGACGAGTTGCTGAAGGGATTCGAGAATGAGGGATTCGATCGTGGTATTGAATTGTGCTGCTCGATCGATGAGTTGTTGTTCGAGGTCGTCGGGGATTTGGATAGTGAGGGGTTTTGTCATGGAATGTCTCCTTTACTGATTATTCTGACCGTTTGGCAATCACTTCACCATCGTTCTTTTCAATAATTTGAACGACTTCTGCTGTAATAGAGTATTTCGATTGAGTGCTTGTGGTTGCTTTTGTAGGGGTGATCGGGTTCTCTGTCGAAGCTGCGGGTGAGGCGTTGTAGCGTTTGCAGCGATTTTGAATGGCGGTTAGGGCAGCGATCGTTTGGTTAGCATCGAAGCTATCATCGTTTAAGCATTGTTTTAATTGAGCCATTGTGTCTTCTAAACCGATTTCTCTCAGCACAGATGCCGCTTTCTGCCGCACATCAGAATCCTCATGTCTTAGCAGTTCAATTAATGCTGGAATCGCAGCTTCTGAACCAATTTTACCTAGCATATATGTCGCAGTTAGACGTACATTAGAGTTCTCACGTTTGAGCAGTTCAATCAACGCTGGAACCATAGGTTCTGAACCAATTTTATCTAGCTCCTCTAACGCTGGTACAACTTCTAAACCAATTTTACTTAGCATGTGTGCTGCTCTCAGGCGTACATCAGAGTTGTCACATTTTAGAAGTTCGATTAACACTGGAATCGCAGCTTCTGAACCAACTCTGCCCAGTGTCTCCGCCGCTCTCAATCGCAGATTAGGGTTCTTCTGTTGAAGCAGTTCAATTAAGGCTGGAATCGCAACTTCTGAACCAACTCTGCCCAGCGCCACTGCCGCTCTCAATCGCAGATTAGAGTTATCACATCTGAGCAGTTCAATTAATGCTAGAATCGCAGCCTCTGAACCGATTTCACCTAGCGCACTAACTACTCTCCGCCGCACATCAGAGTTTTCCGTTTTAAGCATTTCACCCAACAGTGGAATGACTGCTTCCGATCTCGTCAACCCCAATAAATAAATCTTGAACACCTGCGGAAGTTCCAATGCTTGAATAAATGTGATCGTCTTCTCCTGCCACTCTAGTTTCACCTTCCCAGCAAGTTTTGCCCCCAGTTGCCAATCGACCTCTAACGCCAATCGCACGACTCGCAGTGCCTCCGGTTCATCCTCCACTAGTTCCAGCATCAGCGCGATCGATTCCGTCCATTTCAGATAGTTGAGGTAGTCCCATTTCAGACAATCATTATTCAGTTGTGGTAATTGTCTTAATAACTGTTCCGCTGCGTAATACTCCTGAAACAGTTGATGGTGAAATTCGATTTTGTTTGGCTCCGATGCCACTTGCAACAAATGATATTTGAGCAAGTCTTTAAGCCACCGTTTCGCTTTCGTGGCAGGGTCAGTTTCTCCCCGTTGCCGTAGCCATTTCTCTAGCCAGTCTTCTGCTGTTCTGCGATCTATTTGCAACACAAACTCGGTTGGCTGATCTCCAAGACGCATCATGCAGTCTGCCAAATGCTGCAAAAGCTCATTCTTAAATTCATGAAACCCCTCAGAAACCACGATCGTTCCTTCAGCTTTGTGAATCGTGTCGTAGTCCTGAATAAACTTACGCCGAAATAACTCCCCACGATTTTGAGGAACAGGCTGATCAGGGCGATACACTTCACACAGCATCGTCAACATCAATGGCGTTTCTGCAAGATCTCGCAAGCGATTACCCATCGCTTTCAACAGTGCCTTTGCTTGACCTGGCAAACGTATCTCAACAAACCGCCGCATCTGAGACTCAGTCAGCGACACCATTTCTAGCTTGTGTTCGATCGCAATACTTGTGCCCAATTCCCGTGAGGTAAATACCATCGGCACCTGTTCATAGTCGGCTCGAAAACTCTCGACTTCACAGATTGCTGTTGGCACTTCGTTCAGCCCATCTAGCAACACCAAAATCCGCCCTTCAAATAGCAAATCTTCAATCAAGTCTTGCTTCAGTCGGAGTTTATTCCGTCGAAATGTTGCTTCTAATAAATCCAGCACCGATTTGTAATTTGACCTATCTAATTCCCGCAACTGCACCAACGCCGGAATTAACAGACCTGGATTGATCAGCACCGCCTGTGCCTCTTCCCACAGCAACCGCTTGAGCGCTGTTGATTTGCCTGATCCGGGCTTGCCTACCAGCAACACTTGCGGCAACTTTTGATGTTGTGCCATAGACTGCCGTAGCCCTGCCAATACCTCAAATTGTTTCGGTTCATCCTTGCGATCGTCACTCTTCGCACCATTCTGGACAGGTGGACAAGATTGCACCTTCAACGGCAATTGTGCATTAGTCGGCGTGTAAAACTCCTGGCTATCCTTGGTTGCGCGATCAAGAATAGTTTGTAAATACGTCTGAAAAAAATCAGGCGGCAAATCGAGACTCATAGGACAACTAGCATTTAGCTTTGAACGATCGTCAAATCGCTCTCCCCATCCTAATCAATCCGCTAGAGTATTCAGTGATTTTATTGGCTTTGGTGATCAGCATAACTATTCCCTAGCCAGGAGTGGCTTGCCCCAACTGCGTCAAGAAGCGCATCGCTTTTGCAATGTAGCTAGCGCAGTCATAAGGCGACGATTCGTAGAACGATCGCCATGCTGATCCTTTGTGTTCATCGTAGCGATCGAACAAGTCTGGAAATTTATCTAACCAGGCTAATCGGACTGCGTGACCAATTAATACATCTAACACGATCGACTCTTCAATTTTGAAATCGGGGTTGCGTTGCGCGATCGTCGCTAATTCCATCATCGCTTCCACATTTACCTGACGATATTCTGGCGCTTGGATTTTGTTTAATAAGTGTTCAATTTTAAGGGCAAAGTTTTTCTCCCCAGCAGTCATTTCCATGATCAGCCGTTCGCTATCGAGACGATTGCGGCGTTCTAATTTATCACCAATCACTAATCCTTCGCAGTGATGCAAAAGTTGCCACACGCTCGGATAAAAATCTTTCGGAACGCGATTCAATGAGCCATCTAATTGACGTTTACGCCACCAATCCTGATCCGCGGGTTCGACTTCGGTTTGCTCATCCAACAAGACAACCCAATCGATGCCCCGATCGGGCAATTTTACTCGCAGTGATTCTTGTTTAAACAGTGCCTGATTAAGATCGGCATACCCAGCTAGAATCTGTCGCAGCCGCGTTTTAATTTCAAACGGACTGAGTTGCATCAAGTGTTCATAAGCTTCATCTTGAGTGAGCTTTAATTCTTGCGCGAGTTCGGTAGCGATCAGCAAGATGAGATAGCCGACTCGCAGAGTTAGCAAGCCTTGGAAGAGGTCGGGTTCGCTTTTAATTAGCAAACTCAGATAGATGATAATTTCTTGAGTGAGAACTCGATCGCGGATGTCTTCTCGACAAAAATGATGAATCTTTTCAAGAATTTCAATGTAGGGCAACGGCTGCATAATCAGCGAATCTTCACTGTATGCCCGACCAACCGAAATCTGTTTTTGTCGCACCAAAATATCGGTGACGGCATCCGATAACCCGACATCCACTTTGTCGAGCAAGCCTGCTGCTCGTCGCACAATTCCCCAATAAGGAGAGCCTGACACGTCGCCCTTGCTGGCTTTGGCGTAGACTTCGTTGACTAAATCTGTGAGAGCGATCGTAGGCTGTGATTCTGTCAAACGAGTATCAAAATCTAACCCTTTGAGACGAACGAGTGTACTCAACAACTCGATCTGTTCGTAGAGATTATGAGACTCGCGCAAGTTCGATATCAGAGCATCAACATCAGTTTCATACTCTAGCTTAAATTCTTGCGAAGTGCTTAACGGGTCGTTTTTTTCGGGGTGATAAACCAGATGATAGTTTGGCAGCGTAGTATCAACCACAGACGAGGGCGGAAACTCAAAGTCGTGGAGTGAGTCAATGCGCTCAGTTCCGGCAGTGAGGGCAAGCTGATTGAGGCGACCTAGCTGCACTGGGATGTCACCACAGCGACCTTCTTGCAGTTCTTGCACGAGATTAATTAGCGCTTCTCGTCCTAGTTCCAGCATTTCATGGGTGAGCAGCAGCGTCATGGTGGGCTTGCCCAAATCTTGCCAGTGGCGATGGGTGTAGGCGAGTTCACTTTTAATGGTGGAGACAAGGAAGTGATAATCGAGCGTGACGTAAAACCGTCTTGGCTCTAAAAAAGACGGCAGAAACACGATCGTGTCTCCACAAATTTTAAACACTCTCGAAGTCGTCAAACTCCGCATTCGGCGCATCGGGCGACCCGTTAAATTGAGTTTGTCGTTGCGTCCGACTTGAGCATAGGCGGCAGCTAATTCTCGTGCATGACGAACTTGAATTGGCTCGACTTGTTTAAGCGTTTGCGTCGTAATGTTGTTGGCAGCTAATTTAGACTGTAGCTCTTCGTCTTCTGCTAAGAGCGAGATTTGTACGATCGCCTTGCGTTTTTGACCGATACGAAGGTGACAGCCGATCGGGTCAATATCTCCAACTGCCAACAGTCCCTCGTTCATCATTTGCGCGAGAAGATAGAGACTCTGTGCCCATACGAGCGGAATATTTTCATTCGGCAAGCGAGTTTGACTAGAGGGGTTTGCCTTTTCTTGCTCGATCGCGTCTTCAGGAACGTAGTACAACTCTGGCAGCAAGTCTAAGCCGTCTCGTTTGACAACCAGTTGAGCCAGTTTATCGAGATAGTTTTGTGCCTGTGGGCGATCGCCGCGAAACAATCCATCTAACGCCAAATAGGTGAAGAACAGCGACCATTCGCACTCGATGTGTTCAAATTGCTTGAGTTCCCACGGCTCATAGTGGAGTCGGCTACCGTCTTCTAAAACGGTTTGGTGCCCGTCTCGCAGAAAGCGTTTGCAGCCATAGCGACCTTGGAGAAGATTGACAATTTTAGTGCGGGTACGATCGACGAGTTGCACATCTTCAACCGCAAATGCCGGAAAGCTGATCACGCTCAATAGGGCAGCATCGACTTCTTTAGAGCTAGACTCTCTGGGCAACAACGATTCGAGAGTGGTGCGACATCGAGCAATCTCATCGGGCAACACATGAATGACCGATGCTTGACTGCCATGCACACCGAATAGATTTAGTCCGTTGAGCGCTTCGAGTGCCGCCTTTGCCATCCCGACCGAACTGGCATTAAGTTCGGGGTTGCCGTGATTGATTTTGTTGCCTCGCTCCCAGATGCCATAATCGGGGGTGCGATAGGTTCTGCCGATGTAGTAGACGAGATTTTGAATAAAACTGACTTCATCGGTGGTGAAGACGATCGAGAGTCCTGATGCGGTCATCTGCGCCAACATCAACAGAAAAATTGAGGTCGCGTCAAGCTGCAAATGTCCCCATTCGTCATCGCCGACTACGGTGCTTCCGGTGTCAGTATCATATTTGGCATGAAGAGCATCGAGAGGGGCTTGATTAGCTTTGAAGTTCTCAACTTTTTCGGCTTGGCGCATCATTGAGAACAGCAAGCCGCGCATCAACTTGACGACGCTGTGTTCTAGCTCATAGGTGCGTCCCCGATCGTCATCCAATTTGCGATAGGCGAGTCCCAATCCCCACACGGCGAGAATGCTGTAAACGTTATCGCGCACCCACGCATCGGTATAGTCGCCGTGAGCGTTGACGGCAGTGCTGGCAGGCAACAGTCCAGATATTGCATTCTGACGGCTAAGAATAATGGCACGAACCTGTTCGTAGTAGTGGTCTAAACGGGTTGCTAAATCAACGGGTTTGACTGCCATACTGCCTTTAAGCGAAAGAATTTGAGCGAACTCAGACCTCAATTTTAATCCCTTGTGGGAGATTGGGGACTCGATCGTGAACCTGACCCTCTTATAGCACTTGAGCGAGTCAAGATTTCAAGAATATCCCAACGTTTCTTCTGACAACCCCATCACCGATCGATAGTGAATTTCCATTTGTGACACCGATGGAGCTTGTCGTTTTGGATTCCATTGGCTTTGATCGAATAACGTTTGCCGCAGCTCATTCACATCAACGTTACAGACTTCGTTATTCGAGACGACCACGTTGCCATTTACCCAGGCGTGAGAAATCGCATTCACCGGACGACCTAAAACCAGAAGCCCGATCGGGTCGGTGCGCGGTAACAAAGATAGGTTCATTAAGTCAACCATCACTAAATCAGCTTTTTTGCCTACTGTTAGCGAACCGAGTTGATCACCTAAATTTAAGCCTGTTGCACCGCCCAGAGATGCCATCTCGATCGCTTGACGCGGCGTGATCCAGTTTTGATAATCGGGATCAGTGGTGTTATGCAAAATCGAGCCGATCTTAATGGCTTCTAGTAAGTCTTGAGAATCATTACTCGCCGAGCCATCACACCCAAACGAAACATTCACGCCCGCCTGACGATATTTGAGAACCGGGGCAATGCCACTGCCTAACCGCAGATTGCTGAGAGGATTGTGAACCACAGTTGATTTGGTCGCTGCCATAATTTCGATGTCGGCATCGTCGAGCCAGACACAGTGAGCTAGAGAAGTCCGATCGCTCAAAAATCCAATCTGTTTAAGATGCTCAACTGCGCTACAGCCATATTTTTCTTGAGCGAGAATTTGCTGGGCTTTGGTTTCGAGCAGATGAGCGTGACGACAGAGATTGTAGCGATCGCTTAACTCAATGCACCCCTCAAACAAAGCATCTGAACAGAGTTGCATTCCGGTTGGCGCGACGAGAATATTCACCCCTTCATCGGGGCGGTGAAATTGAGTCACTGCTTCTTGCATTATTGCCAGCGTTGTTGCCGTCGATCGCACATAATCATCGTGTTCTTGTTCAGCTCCTCCACTTGGAATACTTGCCGATAGCGCCTCATCTTGAATCAGAGGAGCTACAAACGCTCGAATGCCAACCTGACGATAGGCACGAACCGCCGCCGCGATCGTCTCTAATTCTTTGCCGGGGATCAATACCAAATGGTCTACGACGCTTGTTCCACCAGAAAGCACGGTTTCGACAGCAGTTCCGATCGCGCTCAGGTAGGCTTTCTCTGGGTCGAGCGGCGTAAAGTCATAGAGTTCTGCAATCCACAATTCTAGCGGCACGGGCGGAATCATACCGCGTTGCCACATCTCAGAAGAGTGTGTGTGAGCGTTAACAAATCCTGGCAGAAGAAGCTGATTGCGTCCGTCGATCAAGGTGCCAACGGGGTCTAAATTAGGAGCGATCGCCACAATCCGATCATCCACAATCTGCACATCGACCACTTCATAAGCCCGATCGCTAGGGATTAAAACATTCTGAATCGTAAAACTCATAAGCCGAGAGAGACAGTAACAGATAGGTTATTAGATGTAGCGGATTACTCGATCTCCGAACCGTTACACTCGTTACAAAATCGATGACGCTATACGAACGAAAAGATTACGCTGACAGCGATCGGCGATTAAGCACGCTAATCTAATTGAAAAATATGACTCCACTATTGCTTTGAGGAGCTTTTGTCATGACCACAATTAAAGTAGGAATCAATGGATTTGGGCGAATTGGTCGCCTCGCATTTCGGGCTGGTGTTGACAACCCCAATATCGAATTTGTAGGCATCAATGATTTGGTATCACCCGATAACCTCGCCTATCTGCTCAAATATGACTCGACTCACGGCAGATTTAAGGGCACGATCGACGCTAAGCCTGATGGCATTATCGTTAACGGCAAATTCATTCCCTGTACCGCGATTCGGAACCCCGAAGAGTTGCCCTGGGGTAAGTTGGGCGTAGATTATGTGATTGAGTCTACAGGATTTTTTACTGACTTTGCGGGGGCATCTAAGCACCTTAAAGCGGGTGCAAAACGGGTAATTCTCTCGGCTCCAACTAAAGACCCAGACAAAGTTCGGACGCTGCTAGTCGGGGTGAATCATGACCAGTTTGACCCAAGTCAGGATACGATCGTGTCAAATGCTAGTTGCACAACCAACTGTTTAGCGCCCGTTGCCAAAGTTCTCAACGATCGTTTTGGGTTAGCCGAAGGGTTAATGACCACCGTTCACGCCACCACAGCTACTCAGCCGACGGTTGACGGTCCGAGTCAAAAAGACTGGCGAGGCGGACGGGGTGCCGCTCAAAATATCATTCCGTCTTCGACGGGTGCCGCCAAAGCAGTGACGCTAGTCTTGCCAGAACTCAAGGGCAAACTGACGGGGATGGCATTCCGGGTGCCTACACCGGATGTCTCTGTGGTGGATCTGACCTTTAAAACCGAGAAAGCGACGAGCTATAAAGAAATCTGTGCAGCGATGAAAGAAGCCTCAGAAGGCTCTCTCAAAGGTATTTTGGGCTACACCGAAGATGAAGTCGTCTCGACTGATTTTCAGGGCGACACGCACTCTAGCATTTTTGATGCGGGGGCAGGCATTGAGTTAAACTCCAATTTCTTTAAAGTGATCTCGTGGTATGACAACGAGTGGGGCTACTCGTGCCGGGTGATTGATTTGATGGTGTCAATGGCAAAAAAAGAAGGCATCTTGTAGAAGGGATCAGGGGTGAGGGATGAATTGATTAGAATTCGGTTGATCCCTCATCTAGGCTAGGATTAACAGACTGCTAGATTTACTACTATTAAGATGTCAATTCAATAAAATTTAATGCAAAGAGCTGCTTCTCTCCCATCAACTTTAGTTATTTCTGGTTTTCATGCGCTTTCAGAGCCGCTGCGCGTTCAAGTCCTTGATTTATTGCGAGAGCAAGAGCTTTGTGTCTGCGATCTCTGCGGGGCTTTAGACGTGACGCAATCTAAATTATCCTTTCATCTCAAAGTCTTGAAAGAAGCCCAACTAGTGCAGGCTCGCCAAGAAGGACGCTGGATTTACTACAGCTTAAATTTATCTCAGTTTGTTGTCTTAGAGCAATATCTAGCAGAATTTCGTCGCTTTAGCCCGATTCTTCCTGCTCGTGTTTGTCGCGATGACAGCTAAACTATCAACTTGGTTACATTTTGTTATCGAATATGTGTTGTAGTGTACTTGAAACAATCAATTTTATTTGAAATGATTGGAGTGTTCATCAGGACACTTGCAAAGTGCGATTCCTATGATTGTCAATCGTTCGATTCTGAGCAGAAGGCTTTTTAATGTATGTGTCGTGGCAGTTTCTGGATTAATCGGCTGTAGCACTTCAAACCCAGCAGCCGATTCCGGTCAAACGCAAGCGCCAACGACTCCGACAGAAGTTTCCAATCCTGCTGTCCCGACGGCACGGGGCATTCAAATCGACGGATCGAGTACGGTCTTTCCGATCAGTGACGCGATCGCAAAAGAATATAAAAAATCAAGAGGGAATAGTGATACCCCGATCGACGTTAAATTCTCAGGCACAACGGGCGGCTTTAGAAAGTTTTGTGCGGGTGAAACGGATATCAGCGATGCCTCTCGTCCGATTTTGAAAGAGGAGATGGAAGCCTGCAATCGAAAGGGTGTGCGCTATGTTGAACTCCCCGTGGCGTTTGATGCGTTAACGATCGCGATAAATCCTCAAAATACTTGGGCACAAGACATCACGATCGCAGAGTTAAAAAAAGTTTGGGAACCTGCCGCGCAAGGCAAAATTACGAACTGGAACCAAATTCGAGCGTCGTATCCCGATCGCCCTCTAAAGCTATACGGCGCAGGCAAGGATTCGGGAACGTTTGATTACTTTAACGAAGTCACAAACGGCAAGCCCAAAGAGAGTCGCACCGATTATACTGCCAGCGAAGATGACAACCAACTCGTCGCAGGTGTGAGCAACGATCCAAATGCGCTGGGCTATTTTGGATTTTCCTACTACGAAGCCAAGCAAAATCAGTTAAAAGCGTTAGCCGTCGATTATGACAAGGGTCAAGGAGCCGTTGCACCGTCGCGACAAGCGGTCGAAAAAGCGACCTATCGCCCGTTTGCTCGTCCCCTGTTCATCTACGTCAATGCGGTGGCAGCCCAACAGAAACCTGAGCTTCAGGAGTTTGTTCTCTATTACGTTCGGAACGCAAAACGGGTTTCACAAGCAGTGAACTACATTCCCCTGCCGGATGAAGGCTATCGTCTCAGTGAACTTCACTTTTACCGGGGCAAAGTTGGAACGGTGTTTGAGGGAGTTCCGCAGCCGGACGTGACGATCGAGGAATTGCTGCGAAAGCAAGCTGTTTTTTAGAGGTTGACGTTCACGATTGCAGATGAATAGGTGGAGCGATCGTGAACGACCAATAAAACTTAGCATCAATTTTTTTAGATAAGACATTTCTCAAAAAGCCTGATCTTACGGCTTGATATAAGAAAAATAAAGCAATATACTAAATTAAATTGAAATGTAAAAACCGCTTACTAGGTAAAATCTATGACCGTCCGAGTTGGCATTAATGGATTTGGCAGAATTGGACGCTTAGATTTAAGGGCAGCCTGGGGCTGGTCAGACATCGAGTTTGTCCATATCAACGAAGTTAAAGGCGGAGCAGTAACGGCAGCACACTTGCTCAAATTTGACTCGGTGCATGGACGTTGGGCACCAGACGTAGAAGCAGGCGACGATCGCATTCTGATTGATGGAAAAGCCGTTACCTTCAGCGAACACGCTAAACCCGGCGACGTATCTTGGGAAGATTATGGTGTAGACATCGTGCTGGAATGTTCTGGAAAGTTTCGGACTCCAGAAACCCTTGATCCTTATTTCAAACGTGGAGTTAAAAAGGTCATCGTCGCGGCTCCGGTTAAACAAGGTGCGCTCAATATCGTCATGGGAATTAACGATGATCTCTACGAGCCAGACCAACACCATCTTCTAACGGCTGCTTCTTGCACCACAAACTGTCTTGCACCCGTCGTCAAAGTGATTCATGAAGGGTTGGGAATCAAGCATGGTGTGATTACTACGATTCACGACAATACCAATACTCAAACGATCGTCGATGCGCCTCACAAAGATTTGCGTCGAGCAAGAGCAACTAGCCTATCGCTGATTCCAACCACGACCGGATCAGCAACGGCGATCGGACTCATTTATCCAGAATTAAATGGAAAGCTCAATGGTTTAGCAGTACGAGTGCCCTTGTTAAACGCGTCTCTCACCGATTGCGTATTTGAAGTGGTGCGGTCGACTACCGTTGAAGAAGTCAATCAACTACTAAAAACGGCGGCTGATGGATCACTGAACGGCATTTTGGGCTATGAAGAACGCCCGTTGGTTTCAGTTGACTACAAAGATGATCCCCGCTCCTCAATTATTGATGCCCTTTCCACAATGGTTGTCGATGAAACCCAGGTAAAAATTCTCGCTTGGTATGACAACGAATGGGGCTACTCAAATCGCATGGTGGAACTGGCTCGAAAAGTTGCCATCAGTCTGAAATAGGGTCGAGTTAATGCGCCATTCCCTGAAGATTCAGCCAACCTACCTCCCTCATTTCTCATGGCAACTTCTACCGCTTCTCGTGCCAACTTCAAGCACTATATCCTGGTCACACTCACCTACTGGGGCTTCACAATTACCGATGGTGCCTTGCGACTGTTGGTATTGCTCTATTTCAACAACATCGGCTATACTCCGATTCAGATCGCCTCCCTGTTTCTGTTCTACGAAGTCTTTGGGGTGGTCACGAACTTTTTAGGCGGCTGGATCGGGTCTCAGTTAGGGCTAAAAGTCACCCTCTACACCGGGATTGGACTGCAAATCTTTTCTCTGGTGCTGTTGTCATTCCTCAATCCTAGCTGGGCGCAATGGTTGGCTGTGCTGTATGTGATGGTGGCTCAGGCATTTTCAGGCATTGCCAAAGATTTGACCAAAATGAGTACCAAGAGCGCGATTCGATTAGTCGTGCCGCAAGATGCTCATTCTGCGTTGTTCAAATGGGTCGCCATTCTGACAGGTTCTAAGAATGCGCTTAAAGGAGTGGGCTTCTTTGTTGGTAGCGCCCTACTGGGGTCATTTGGCTTCATCACTTCCTTGTGGATTATGGCAGGAGGATTATTCCTGTTATTATTCACAGGCTTGTTTCTGCCAAAGGGAATGGGCAAAATCAAGGCAAAAGTTAAGTTTACTCAACTCTTTTCCAAGAGCCGTGAGATCAACATTCTGTCTGCGGCGCGGTTCTTTTTGTTCGGCTCTAGAGATGTTTGGTTTGTCGTCGGGTTGCCTGTCTTTTTGCGGAGTATTCTGGGTTGGTCATTTGCTCAAGTAGGCGGATTTCTCGCCTGTTGGGTGATTGGCTATGGCATCATTCAAGCCCTGGCTCCGACGCTCATTCGGCGATTTGGGTCGGGTCGTCCGCCTCAGTCAAAGACAGTTCAATTTTGGACATCCTTGCTTATCGTGGTTCCAGCAGGGATCGCGATCGCGCTTCAACTAAACGTTCCTGCTAATGGTGCGATCGTGGGTGGACTGTTTCTCTTTGGCGTTGTCTTTGCGTTTAACTCTGCCGTTCATTCTTATTTAGTGTTAGCGTTCACCGACGACGACAAAGTAGCGTTAAACGTTGGCTTTTACTACATGGCAAATTCTGGGGGGCGACTAGCGGGGACGGTGCTATCTGGGTTGGTCTATCAGTTTTATGGTTTAGTCGGCTGTTTGTGGGTTTCGACTGTTTTAGTCTTAGCGGCGGCGGTGATTACTCGCAAGCTGCCTGATCCTCAACCGAGTCAAGAGATTGCTTGGGAAGCTGGAGGCGGAGACTGATGAAGCAAATTACCACGATCGCATTGTCGATGTCCTGGAAGAACTTTACAAGATTACTTTCACGTCAAAAATCAACGTCGTCATCGTCTATCGCAGAGTCGGGAAATCGAGATTTGAGCGCTGGAATCACAGGACACGGCTTCTGATCGTTCAAATCTCAATTTGTCCCAACTAAAGAGCGATCGTTTCGTTGCCCTACAATAGAACCTAAGACTTGAAACTGCGAAGCAAGCAATGATGAATACTACAGATAATTCTCCAATGGATGATGCAGAGTCAGCGGCTTTGCTATCTGTGACAGAGTTACAACGCCAGCTTAATGACTCACTTAAGCAACTCTCGCAGGAGCGATTACAGGTGCTTGCTGATTTTGCGGCTTACTTGGCAAATGCTGAAAGCGAAGCTGCAACTCAAGAGCTTTTGGCAATTCCTGGATTGTTGGAGCGAGTTAAGCAAAACCAAGCAACCCCTAAAACCGATTACATAGCCTGGAGAACTCTCCGCTCCGATGTATGAAGTTACTCTCAATCCCGATGCTCAGAAGGTTTATGTCAATACTGACAAAGCATTGGCAAAGAAGATCGCCCGATGTTTACAACAGCTAGAGCAAACTCCCAAGTTGCACCCCAACGTCAAAGCACTCAAGGGAGATTATGTAGGCTATTACCGCTACCGAATAGGCGATTACAGGGTTATTTATTTGGTAGATGACAACGTGGTGCAGGTATTTGTTATCGCGATCGCTCATCGCAGCGACGTATACGAACCGTAAGGGTCTTGCGTAGAAATAACCTCCCGGCGACTATAGAGAATAGGACGCGTGAAACAGACTGTTTCTGCCCTGCATCTCTAGGTCTGAAAGGATGAAAATCATGCTAGACAATACGCTCAAATCTACCCTGAAAGATGC